>NZ_JBQHDF010000008.1:0-304586 GCF_052068495.1 Micromonospora sp. SD12
CCCATTTTCGATCTTCGACACGCCGAGCGGTCACGCCAGCTCAGGCACCACCGCCGACTTCGACACAGGCCCTAGGGCTGCTCGATCGCAGGCGTCGTCGGGGTGTGCGCGAGCGATGAAGTCCCGCAACGGTTCCGGGTCGCCCTGGTTGGTGAGGGACGCGACGGTCGAGCGGGCGTCGGGCCACAGCGGTGGCCAGGAGGGAAAGGTGGTTCGGCGGGCTCGGGCGGTGGTCCGGGTGAGCCATCCTGCCGCTGCCCTGGTGGGGTCCATGCCGGCAAGGAAACAGGCTTGGCGGTGTAGCAGCACGTTCGGATCCCGTCCGGCTGTGGCACGGTCGGCGAGCACATCGAAGCAGGGCAACCGTGCCAGCAGAACCGGGATGAACAGTGCGGCGCGTCAGTGGATGAGCCGGTCGAGCAGATCGAACCGTTCGTACGGCTGGTTGTAGTCGCCGAAGTGCCCGTCGTCGCGCACGATCTGGGTGCCGCCGAGCCGCTCGAACATGGCTCGCCCCTGTCGGTCGTCGCAGCCGTACGGATCCTCGCGGGAGTTGATGAAGTAGATGTCCCGCACGTGCGACCGGATCGCGGCCCAGTCGTAGCCCTGCTGGAGGACCGGCTCCTTCTCGGTGTTGGGCGGGGTGCAGTAGCCGGCGACCAGGATCGCCTGGGCGACGGTCACGTCCAGGTGTTCCAGGAGCGCGAGCAGGAGGGCCGCGCCGCCGGAATGGCCCACGAGGACCGTGTCCTCGGTGAAGCGGTGCGCGTCCAGCACCTTCGGCAGGAACGTGGCTATCGGCTCGACGTTGATGCCCGGGTGGTGCGGCACCTCGACGGCGTACCCCCGGGCCGCGAGCCGCCCTGCCAGCCAGGGATACCAGCACATGTCCGGGTTGCCGCCGGTCCCGTGGAAGATGATCGCTCTGCGCCCCACCGTGCTCCCTTCACACCGACGTCCTGGTCACACCGCTTGATCCCGCTACCGCTGCGCTTCGAAGTGCTCCTTCATGGCGGGGTAGTAGTCGTCGAAGTCCGGTGCCGGCTGGCCGTCGCGCGAGGCTGCCAAGGCGTCCAGGTAGTACTCCCAGCCCGGTCCGACCTCGCCGACGCCCTCCGTGCCGGTCAGGTGCTGTGTGAACCGAAGCTCGGTCACGCCCGCGCTCTCGACCAGCGTCATGTCCAGGTGCCAGCTGCCGTGCTCGTCCACTGCGGAGACCGCCAGCCGGCGCGGCGGTTCGCACGCGTCGATGGTCATGTCCATCCAGGGCGTGCCCTCCTCGTACGCCATCTGGACCTTGATCGTGCGTCCCGGCGCGGCGTCGCCCTGCCACGGGCCGAACCAGCGTGCCGTGCGTGCCGGATCGGTGAGGCTGGCCCAGACGTCAGCCACGGGAGCGCGGAACGTGCGGGTCAGCACGAGGTCGTCGCCGATCAGTCGGCCGGTGGGTGTCGGGCTCATGCGGTCTCCTTCTGGGATGGGTGCCGCCCGGCGGCCGTCTGCCGCTCGCGGCGGGTGCGGTAGACCTCGGTCTCCAGCGCGTCGAGGCGGTGCTGCCAGCCGGACGGGCGCATCAGCCGTCCCAGCCACCCGGCCAGCTCGTCGAGCGGCGCGGTGACCAGTGTGTAGACCCGCCTGCGTCCGTCGGCCGTGTCGCGGACCAGGCCGGCCTCGCGTAACACGCGCAGGTGACGGCTGACGGCCGGCCGGCTGATCACGAACCGGTCGGCGATCTGGCCGGCCGAGAGCGGCCCGTCGCGCAGCATCAGCAGGATCTCCCGCCGCACCGGATCGGCGATCGCGGCCGCCACCTCGTCCACGCCGGAAGGGTAACCAGGTTGTTACACGTTCCGCAACGCTGATCCGCCGGCCTGGCCCCAGCTCCCGACGGCAGCCCGTGAACCGGTGCGCCAACGGCTCACGTGTTGTCGAGCACGAACGCTCTCATGAGCTGCGCGCACTCCGCCGCGTGCGTCTCCAACAGCAGGTGGCCGCCGTCGTAGATGTGCGCGTCCATGCGTTCGAGGACGCGGTGGTAGGCGAGGACCTCGTCGACGTCGAAGTAGGCGTCGTGTCGTCCCCAGAGCACGAGCGCTGGCGGCTGGTGGGCGCGGTGGTATGCGGCGAGTTCGTCGAAGCGGGCGACGTGGTTGGCGTAGTCGGTGAACAGCGCGAACTGCGCGTCGACGTTGCCGGGTCGGCTCATGCGCTCCCAGTCGAGGTGCCACGACTCGGGAGCGTGCAGGGTGCGCAGGCGCTCGGGCAGCCCGGCCAGGTACTGCTCGCGGGTGCCTTCGAAGGTCAACCAGTCCGGCAGCTCGGCGCGCGTGGCGTCGGTCGGGTCGGCCCAGTAGGCCCTGGCGCTGTCCCACTGCCCGCCGAGGCCGTCGTCGTGCGCGTTGCCACTCTGGACGATGAGGCCGCGGATGCGGGTCGGGGCGCGGGTGGCCAGGTGGTATCCCACCGGCGCGCCGAAGTCGTGCAGGTAGACGAAGAACCGCTCGATCCCGAGCTGGTCGAGAAGGTTCCCGATCGTCCGGGAGAGGTTCTCGAACGTGTAGTCGTAGGTGTCGACGGTCGGCGACGAGGACATCCCGAAGCCGGGCAGGTCCGGCGCGATAACGTGCGCGACGTCGGCGAGTGTGGGCATGACCTCGCGGAACGTGTGCGACGAGCTGGGGAAGCCGTGCAGCAGCAGTACCGCCGGCTGGTCGGGGCGCCCGGCCTCGCGGAAGAACACCTCCAGCCTGTCGACGTCGGCCCGTCGATGGCGGACCTTCCGGATGGCCTGCATCGCGTCCTCCTCCTGGCCTGCCTGGCGAGGTCGGCCGTCGGTACCGGCGGCGGGATCGGTGGGCGGTGCCGGTGGTCACCGCCGCGATCCGACGACGGTGAGGATCAGACGTACGCGGGCCGCCCGGCGCGTACCGCTGTCACCAGCCCATCGTGCCGGAGCCGGAGCGACGTCGTCCGGTGACCTCGACATTCCTGTCCGGATCTGCCGGACGGTGTCAGGGGCCGTGCGGTCGCCGCGCAGCAGGTAACGTGCGGATCGCCGGGGTGAGGGGGCAACAGGTGACGACTGGTGGTTTCTCGCCGAAACGGCTGGTTCGGGTCCGAGAGTTGATCGAGCGTCTCGTCGCCTCCGGCTTCGTCCCGGGTGTGGTGGCTGTCCTCGCCCGCCACGGCGAGGTGCACATCGAGACGACGGGCGATCTCGCGTTCGAGGGCGCGGGGTCGACAACGCCGATGGCGGGCGACACGATCTGTCGCCTGGGCTCGATGACGAAGCCGATCGTCGCCGCGTGTGCGATGACGCTCGTCGAGGACTGCACCCTCCGCCTCGACGACCCGGTCGACGACCTCCTCCCGGAACTGGCGGACATGACCGTGCTCACCGACCCGCACGGGCCGCTGGAGGACACCGTCGCGGCGAAGCGCGCGATGACGCTGCGGGACCTGCTGGCCGGCACCCTCGGCACCGGCATGGTCCCTGCCGAGCCGGGAACGGTTCCGATCGCCGACGCACTGGACACCCTCGGCGAGCCGCCGCCGGACGAGTGGATCCGCCGGCTCGGCGCGCTTCCACTCATCCACCAGCCGGGTGAGCGCTGGATGTACGACACCGCCGCCAAGGTGACGGGCGTGCTCATCGCCCGGGCCACCGGCATGTCCTTCGGGGACGCCCTGCGCGAGCGGATCTGCGGTCCGCTCGGAATGAAGGACACCGCCTTCAGCGTGCGCGCCGAGGACATCGGCCGGCTGGCGACGGCGTACGAACGCGACAACGCCGACACGGGCGAGCCGGTCGTCGAAGACACCCCCGACGGGCGGTGGAGTCGGCCGCCGGCGTTCGAGTCGGGCGGCGGCGGGCTCGTCTCGACCGCAGACGACTTTCTCGCGTTCGCCTCGGCCCTGCTCGCGGGCGGCACCCGTCGCGGCGAACGGGTGCTCTCGCGGCCGTCGGTGACCCTGATGACCACCGACCACCTGACGCCGGCGCAGAAGGCGGTCTCCGGTTTCTGGCCCGGATACTTCGACAGCATCGGCTGGGGTCTCGGGATGTCGGTGCGCACCCGCCGCACGCACCTCGGCCCATCGGTCGGCGCCTACGGGTGGCCCGGCTTCTACGGCACCGCCTGGTACAACGATCCCGCCGAGGATCTGTCGGCGATCTTCATGATGCAGCGGGCGCACGCCGGCGACCAGCGGTTGCCGATGTGGCTCGACCTCTGGACCGCCGTCTACCAGGCGATCGACGACTGACCGCAGGGGCGGAGACCGGGTCACGGTCTGGGATGCTCTGCCCATGCCTTCCTACCCGCCCACCTTCGACGACCGGGTCGTCGCGCAACCGGCCCGCGCCCAGTTCGAGGCGTTCCTCGACGAGCACCGTGGCGCGCTCAACGGCTGCCTGGACGGGCTGACCGAGGAACAGGCGCGTCGCTCGTTGGTGGCCTCCCGGACCACACTGCTCGGTCTCGTGAAGCACGCGACCTTCGTGGAGAAGGTCTGGTTCGACGAAGCCGTCACGGGCCGCTCGCGCGCGGAGATCGGTATCCCGGCGAGGTCGGAGGATTCGTTCATCCTCGATGACGACGACACGATCGCCAGCGTCCGGCACGCGCACCGCGAAGCCTGCGCGGCATCACGCCGTGCGACGTCGTCCCTGGGCCTGGACGACATCCTCCACGGGCACCGGCGGGGCCCGCTTCCGCTGCGCTGGGTGTATCTCCACGTGCTGCGCGAGCTCGCCCAGCACTGCGGGCACGCCGACATCCTTCGCGAGCAGCTCAGCAACGAGTAGCGCGCCGACGTCCGCTGACGACGCTCCCGCATGGCGGGCGTCCGGCCGGGTAACTGCCGATCATGACCTTTTCGATCGCGGCGCGGTGTCCGCGTACCGGCCAGCTCGGGGTGGGCGCCCTGACCGCCGGCCCCGCGGTCGGCAAGCTCGTCGCACACGTCAACTGCTCCGGTGGCGCGGTGGCGACCCAGGCCACCCACAACCCCTTCCTGGCGTACGACGGCCTGCCGCTGCTCGCCGAGGGCCGCTCGCCGCAGGACGTCCTGACCGAACTGCTGGCCCGCGACCCGGGTCGGGAGGTGCGGCAGGTCGGCATGGTCGACCGTCAGGGGCGCTCGTACGCCTTCACCGGCTCCCGTGCGCGGGAGTGGGCGGGGCACCACACCGGGCCGGGTTACGCGGCGCAGGGCAACCGCCTGGTGGGCCCGGCGACCCTTGCGGAGATCGTCCGGGTGTTCGAGGACAGCCGGGAACTGGACCTGGCGGAGCGGCTCGTGCTGGCCATCGAGGCGGGCGAGGAGGCCGGCGGCGACCGGCACGGCGCACGATCCGCGACCGTGACGGTGATCAGCGACCAGCCGTACCCACTGTGGGACGTGCGGGTCGACGACGCCGACCATCCGGCGCGGGAACTGCGGCGGCTGCACTGCCTCTTCCAGGATCAGGTGCTGCCGATGATCCAGCAGTTGCCCACCCGCGACGACCCCATGGGCGAGGCCGCGCGGCAGGAACTCGGGTAGCGACAACGTGCGCGGGCGCCGACTCGGGACGACGCAGGGGCAGGCTCGGTCGGGGCACATGATCGCGCGCCACGCGGTCACCGGCCGGGGAACGCGAGCCGGTGACCGCGCAGCCGACCTGATGGCCGGGCGGCGGTGTGTCGGCCACGCCTCGGGGTAGCGATGAGGAAGGAAGCCGGATCCCGAGGAGGACGAGATGACCGATCCCAGGTACGTACCGGTCGGGTTGGCGGCCGCCGGCAGGTTGACCGAGGACGACAGCGACGGCGCCACCTCCGGCGGAGAGATCGTCGGCGCGGACGACGTGGCCGCCGACGCCGCCCGCGCCGGGGCCGACGTGGACCTGTCCGGGGCCAGCCGCGACAGCGACGGCGTCCCGACCGGCGCGGCCGACGCCGAGGCCGACCGCGACCGCGCCACCGGCGGAGTCTGACCCGACGAGACATGGCCCCGCCCCGCCGGCCACCGGCGGGGCGGGGCGCTGCCGGGACGGATCAGCCGACGACCGGGCCGCCGGCCTGCGCCGTCGGTATCCGCACGTCGGGCAGGTCGCCCAGGGCCCGCACGGCGGTGACGGCGGCGTAGCCGTCGGCCAGCCAGGCCAGGTCGGTGCCGGGGACGTGGCGGGCGCCGTTCCCCTCGATGACCGTACGGACGTAGTCGTGGCCGCTCTCGACGATGGCGACCTGCACCTGCCCGAACGGGGCGAGGGTGGCCTGGCGCAGCCCAGCGACCTGCCCGGCCGGCAGGTCGGGCACGTTGAGGTTCAGCACCGTGCCGGGGTCCGCGTCGATCAGCCAGGGCAGCAGGTCCCCGGCCAGCCCGGCGGCGGTGGACCAGTGGCGGGCCTCGTCGTCGACGGTGTCCAGCACGTCGATCGCCGCGCCCGCGCTGCCCGCGCTCGCCGTCGCCGGCGACAGCACGTCCAGCGACACGGCCAACGCCCGGGCGCCGCCGTTGCCGGCGGTCAACGCCGCGCCCACGGTGCCCGAGTGCAGGATCGCGTGTCCCGCGTTCGCGCCCCGGTTGATGCCCGAGAGCACCAGCTGTGGAGGCGGCCCGAACACACCGAGCCCGGCCAGGATGGCGATGTAGCCGGGCGAGGCCGCCACGCCGTACGCCGGCACCTCGGGCAGCCCGGTCAGCTCCGTGCGCGTGAACATCACCCGCCCGTCGTCGGTGACCGCGGACAGGGCCGCGCTCATCCCGCTCGCCTCGGACTGCGGCGCGGCGACCACCACGTCGAGGCCGCGTTCGTACGCGGCGCGGGCGAGCCAGCGGATGCCGGGGGCGAGCACGCCGTCGTCGTTGGTCACCAGGACACGCGCCGGCCGGTCACCCGTCATCGGAGCCCCCCGACGCGTCCTCCAGCGACGTCAGCCGCACCCGCCCGGCGAGTTCCCGTACGGCCTCCGCCCGGCCGGTGCCCAGTCCGTGCCGGGTGACGTTGAGCGCCCCGGCCGCGGCGCCGATGCGGATGGCCTCCCGCAGGTCGCCGCCACGGGCGAGCACCGCGGCGACGCCGGCGGTCATCGAGTCACCGGCGCCCCGGTGGTCGGCCAGCTCCAACGGCGGGGCGTGCACCTGTAGCGCCGTACCGTCGTCGAGCAGGGCCAGAGCCGGCTCCCCGGCCCGGCTGATCAGCACCGATTTCGCGCCCCGCTGTTGCAGGCGCCGGCCGGCGTCGCGCAGGGACTCGACGCTGTCGTCGTCCGCGTAGCCGTCGTCCATCAGCTCCTCGTGGCTGACCTTGAGCACGGCGACCCCGCCCTCCAGCACCGCAGCCAGGTGAGGGCCGGAGAGGTCCGCCACGACGGTGCCGCCGTTGGCGCTCAGGTCGGCGGCCAGGCGCCGGTAGATGTCCGGGTCGACCACGTCCGGGTCGGCCGGGCCGCTGAGGACGCTCACCGGCGCGCGCAGTCCCTCGGTCAGCGTCACCGTGTACAGCTCGTCGATGTCGTGGCGGACCATCGGCGCACCCGGGTCCTCGGCGATCTCCGCCCGCGAGCCGTCGCGCCGGTCGTGCACGTACCAGCCCGTCCCCGACTGCCGGTTCACCACGCGTACCGTCACGTCCTCGTCGACGAGCAGCTTGCGCAGCGCGTCGCCGACCTCGCCGCCGACGGCCACGCACAGCGTGACCGGCGTGCCGAGGGCCGCGATCATGCGGGTCTGCCACACCCCCTGCCCGCCGGGGTGCAGGTGCAGCTCGACGGCGTCGGCCTGCTGCTCGATGGTCACGGTCAAGAGCGGCGCGGGCGCGAACACCATCACCTGTTCATCCATCGCCACCTACTGCCCCTCGGCGGCCCGGCCATGCACGCCTTCTGCGGGGCAGGTGGGTCCCGGGCGCCGCCCGTGTCGGGAACGGGCCCACGACTCCGTCCTGGCGGGTGACGGGGCCGCTCCACGGAGACGAACGGGATGTCGGTGTGCGGTCCTAGGATCGGGTCATGGGAAGGACCGACCGCGCCAGCCGGCTGATCGCGGCGCCACCGGTGACCGTCTACGGCGCCCTGCTCGACCGGGAGGCGCTGGAGGCGTGGCTGCCCCCGGCCGGCATGCGCGGGCGCATCGAGCGGTGGGACCCCCGGCCAGGCGGCGGCTTCCGGATGGTCCTCACCTACCTCGACGCCGCCGACAGTCCCGGCAAGACGTCAGCCGGAACGGATGTCGTCGAGGTCGGGTTCGCCGCCCTGGTGCCGCCGGAGCGCGTGGTGCAGCGGGCCGTCTTCGAGGCAGACGACCCCTCGTACGCCGGCACCATGACGATGACGTGGCATCTCGCCGCCGCCGGTGCGGGGACGGGGGTGACCGTCACCGCCACGGACGTGCCGCCCGGCATCGACCAGGCGGACCACGAAACCGGGATCGCCTCCTCGCTGGCCAACCTGGCGGCGTACGTCGAGGCGGCCGACTGAGCCGGGCGGCCGTGCCGCCACCGGCGCGGGACGGATCTCCAGTCGAGGGGCGGACCCGTGGGTCCAGGCCCCTCCGCGGGCACGGGATCGGGACCCGGTCCGGGCTGGCGATGCCCGCTGTGACGATCCTCGTGCTCGGCGTCGGCCGATCGGTCTCGTAGGCTCGGGCAGTGGGAAGCGACCGGGGGCACTACGTGATCAACATGCTGGAAGCGGCGGAGAACGCCTCGCCGGTCGACGCGGTCGGGGCGGTCACCCGGGAACTCGGCGCGGCGCTGGGGGCCCGTACCGTCGCGTTCCTGATCGCGGACCTCAGCGGCCGCGCGCTGGTCCGGTTGGCCCACATGCCATTCGACGACGCCGGTGCGGGACGCCGGCACGACGCCGAGGTCGCCACGGTGCTGCCCTTCGACGGTGGCCCCGTCGAGCAGGCGCTCCGCACCCAGGAGGTGCGGGTCGTCGCGCAGCCGGACGGGTGGACGGTGCTGGCGCCGGTGACCGACCGTGGTGAGGCGATCGGCCTGCTCGAGATGGTCCTGCCGGACGAGCCCGGGCCGCGGGGGTTGGCGGAGATCGCCCGCGCGGCGCACGTGTTGGCGTTCGTGGTGATCGCCAACCGGCGGCACACCGATCTCTTCGAGTGGGGGCAGCGCACGACCCCGTTCACCCTGTCCGGGGAGATCCAGCGTCGTCTGCTGCCCGGGTCGTTCACGTGCGAGGGCAGCGCGTTCACCCTGTCCGGCTGGCTCGAACCCGCCGCCAGCATCGGCGGGGACACCTTCGACTACAGCCTCGCCCGGGACGTGCTGCACTTCAGCGTCACCGACGCGATGGGCCACGGGGTGGCGAGCGCGCTGACGGCGACCCTGGGGGTGGGCAGCCTGCGCAACAGCCGTCGCCGGGGGGTCGGCCTGGTGGAGCAGGCCGACGCCGCCAACGCCGACGTGGCGGGGCACGCCGCCGTGCCCGGCAGTTTTGTCACCGCGGTCCTCGGCCGCCTCGACCTGCGTACCGGGGTGTGCGCGCTGCTCAACGCCGGGCACGTGCCGCCGCTGCTGGTACGCGCCGGAGACGCTCGCCCGCTGTCGCTGCCGGCCAACTTCCCGCTGGGCATGTTCGAGGGCGTCGAATACCAGGCCGGCGAGGTCACGCTGCGGGCGGGCGACCGCCTGGTCGTCATAACCGACGGCATGCGGGAGCGCAACGCGGCCGACCTGGACCTGGCGGCCATGTTGCGGTCGATCACCGACCTGCACCCGCGCGAGGCCGCCCGGGCGCTGGCCGATGCCGTGCTCGAAGTCAGCGGACCGACGCTGGCCGATGACGCCACCCTGTTCGTCCTCGACTGGCACGACGGGCACGGCGAGGAGCGGAACACCCGCGCCGGCGCCGACCAGGCGCGCGCCAGCGCCGCGCTGCCGGACTGACTACCGGGCCGCCGTGTCGTCCGTGGGCGGCACGGCGGCCTCGGCGGCCTGCACCGTGTCGTAGACCTGGATGGCGCGATCCACGGACGTGACCGTCAGGACGCTGCGCACGGCTGGCTGCACCGCAGCGAGGCACAACCGGCCGCCGACCTCCCGCAGGGCCTTGAAGTTCACCACGAGTGCGCCGAGCGCGCTGGAGTCCATGAACCCGACCTCGGCCAGATCCACCACCACCTGGCGGTCGCCGCCGTCGACCAGCCGTCGCAGGCCCTCGCGCAGCTGCGGGGACGTCGCCATGTCCAGCTCGCCGCGCACCTCGAGCACGGTGCAACCCCGCCCCGGCCGGACCGTCAACTGCACACCCACAACGACCTCCCACGCCGAATGATCTCCGCTCACCATATTCCGCCGACGGACGAACCGCCGAGGGCCGGCTACGCCCCGGCACGGTGCCCCGCCCGCCGAGCGCGTGGTCCCGGCGGTTTCCCCCCGGTAGCGCAGGGTAGGGGTGATCACAACCGGAGCGTCCCGCCTCAGCGTGTGGCACAGTAATCCGGCGCGGTCACCCACGGGCCGAGGAGGAACTGCGCGATGCGCATTGCCATGACGCTGTCACTGCCGCGTCAACCATCCTCGGTGACCCGCGCCCGGCACGTGCTCACCACCCTGCTGAGCCTCACCGACGCCGACGAGGAGGTCCGTGGCTACCTCGCCGTGCTGATCACCGAGGCCTGCGCCAACGCGGTGCTGCACGCCGAATCGGACAGCGCCGTCGACGTCACCATCACGATCGACGACGATGTCTGCCGGCTCGAGGTCGGCAACCGCGGCAGCACCCCCGACGGCGTCGGACTCGGTGCCGAACTCCCCGCCCCGCTGACCGTCGGTGGCCGTGGACTGCCCCTGATCGCCGCACTCGCCGACGGGGCGGACTTCGTTCCCGGGCCACCGGACCGGGTGCTGCTGCGCATCACCAAACACCTCACCGGCGTACGGGCGCCGGCCCGCTGACACGTCCGCCGGGCCGCGTCCTCGGCGACCACCCGGCTCGGCGACCACCCGGAACCGCTCGGTTACCGTGCGGATTCGGCCGAAGCAAAACCTGATTCATTCCAGAAGAGTCGACTATATTCATCGCGTGGCGTCCGACTTCGAGGCTCGGCTGCGGGCGGTCTCGCTGCGCGTGACCCGGCCTCGACTGGCGGTGCTCGCAGCGCTGCGCGACCATCCGCACGTCGACACCGACACGGTGATCGCGCTGGTACGGGTGACCCAGCCCACGGTGTCCCACCAGGCGATCTACGACGTGTTGCGCGCGCTCACCGACGCCGGCCTCGTGCGGCGCATCCAGCCCGCCGGGGCGACCGCCCGCTACGAGTGCCGGGTGGGCGACAACCACCACCATGTCGTGTGCCGTTCCTGCGGCGCGATCGCCGACGTCGACTGCGCTGTCGGCCGTACCCCCTGTCTCACCGCCTCCGACGACCACGGCTTCACGGTCGACGAGGCGGAGGTCGTCTTCTGGGGCACCTGCCCCGGGTGTGCGGCCGAACGCACCTCCCAGTGGTCCGCCAGTTCGGAAGGAAGTAGATGAGCGACATGCAGGACAACGCTCCCTCCAGCGCACAGGGCGTGGACAAGAAGGAGGCGGCCGGCTGCCCGGTCGCGCACGACTCCGTGACCGCGCACGGCAGCGAGAGCGAGAACCCGGCGATCGACTCGCCGACGCCGAAGACCGGCGGTCGTCCGCGTACCAACCGGGACTGGTGGCCCAACCAGATCGACCTGTCGGTGCTGCACGCCCACTCGTCCAAGGCCAGCCCGCTGGGGGAGGACTTCAGCTACGCCAAGGAGTTCGCCAAGCTCGACGTCGAGGCGCTCAAGCGGGACATCGTCGAGGTCCTCACCACCTCGCAGGACTGGTGGCCGGCCGACTTCGGCCACTACGGCGGCCTGATGATCCGGATGAGCTGGCACGCGGCGGGCACCTACCGCATCCACGACGGCCGCGGCGGCGCCGGCGACGGCGGGCAGCGGTTCGCCCCGCTCAACAGCTGGCCGGACAACGCCAACCTCGACAAGGCCCGCCGACTGCTGTGGCCGGTGAAGCAGAAGTACGGCCAGAAGATCTCGTGGGCCGACCTGCTCGTGCTCGCCGGCAACGTCGCCCTGGAGTCGATGGGCTTCAAGACCTTCGGCTTCGCCTTCGGCCGGGAGGATGTCTGGGAGCCCGAGGAGATCTTCTGGGGCCCGGAGGACACCTGGCTCGGCGACGAGCGCTACGTCTCCGAGAAGGAGATGGCGCCGGAGGTCGGGGCGACCGAGATGGGTCTGATCTACGTCAACCCGGAGGGCCCGAACGGCAACGCCGACCCGCTCGCGGCGGCCCACTTCATCCGCGAGACCTTCGCCCGGATGGCCATGAACGACGAGGAGACCGTCGCCCTCATCGCCGGTGGCCACACCTTCGGCAAGACCCACGGCGCCGGCGTCGCCGACGACCACGTGGGCCCCGAACCCGAGGGTGCCCCGCTGGAGGCGCAGGGCCTGGGCTGGCTGAGCACCTACGGCAGCGGCAAGGGCGCGGACACGATCACCAGCGGTCTCGAGGTGACGTGGACCGACGTGCCGACGCAGTGGAGCAACCGGTTCTTCGAGATCCTCTTCGGCTACGAGTGGGAGCTGACCACGAGCCCCGGCGGCGCGAAGCAGTGGGTCGCCAAGGACGCCGAGGCGATCATCCCGGACGCCCACGACCCGTCGAAGAAGCACAAGCCGACGATGCTCACGACCGACCTGTCGCTGCGCGTCGACCCGGCGTACGAGAAGATCTCGCGCCGTTTCCTGGAGCACCCCGACGAGTTCGCGCTGGCGTTCGCCAAGGCCTGGTACAAGCTGCTGCACCGCGACATGGGTCCGGTCAGCCGCTTCCTCGGGCCGTGGGTGCCGGAGCCCCAGCTGTGGCAGGACCCGGTGCCGGCCGTCGACCACGAGCTGGTCGGTGACGCCGACGTCGCCGCCCTCAAGGCGAAGGTCCTGGAGTCCGGCCTGACGACCGCCCAGCTCGTCTCCACCGCCTGGGCCTCGGCCGCCAGCTTCCGCTCCACGGACAAGCGCGGTGGCGCCAACGGCGCGCGGATCCGCCTGGAGCCGCAGCGCAGCTGGGAGGTCAACCAGCCCGAGCAGCTCGCGACGGTCCTGGAGGCCCTGGAGGGCATCCGGCGGGAGTTCAACGCCAGTGGCGGGGCGAAGATCTCGCTCGCGGACCTGATCGTGCTGGCCGGCTCCGCGGCCGTCGAGAAGGCGGCGCGCGACGCCGGCGTCGACGTCACCGTGCCGTTCCACCCGGGCCGCACCGACGCCAGCCTTGAGCAGACCGACGTCGAGTCCTTCCGGGTCCTCGAACCGCGCGCCGACGGGTTCCGCAACTACCTGCGGGCGGGCGAGAAGACCCAGCCGGAGGTGCTGCTGCTCGACCGGGCGTACATGCTCAACCTGACCGCGCCGGAGATGACCGTCCTCGTCGGCGGCCTGCGCTCGCTCGGGGCCAACGTCGGCGGCAGCCGCCACGGCGTCCTCACCGACAAGCCCGGCGTGCTCACCAACGACTTCTTCGCCAACCTGCTCTCCCCGGGCACGCGGTGGAAGGCGTCGCAGTCCGACGAGCACGTCTACGAGATCCGGGACCTGGCCACCGACGAGGTGAAGTGGACCGCCACCGCGGTCGACCTCGTCTTCGGCTCCAACTCCCAGCTGCGGGCCCTCGCGGAGGTCTACGCCAGCCAGGACGCGCGCGAGAAGTTCGTCGCCGACTTCGTGGCGGCCTGGACGAAGGTCATGGAACTCGACCGGTTCGACCTCGCCTGACCCGTGCCACGTGACGAGCCCCGGTCGATCGCACACTCGACCGGGGCTCGCCCGCGTTCCGGGCGGTTCCGCACGTTCTCCCCGCGTCCCGCCGGCATGCGGTGCCTACGGTCAGCGGTTGCGGGCGCGTTCCCGGGCGAGTTCTTGCGGCACCCGGGCCATGCGGAGGAAGGCCACCAGACCCACCCCGCCGACGATGTTGCCCAGCACCGACCAGCCGAGGGCGCCGAGCCAGTCCAGGTAGCCGAACGGTGCCCGGCCGGCGGTGAGCGCGGCGAACATCAGGATCGAGTCGAGCACGCTGTGGAAGAGTTCCCCGCCGGCGAGCAGCGCGCCGAAGAGCAGCGCCGGCACCAGCCGTACGCCGAGGCTCTCGGTGGAGTGCTGCATCCGGGTCATCAGGGTGATCACCAGACCGGCGAGCACCGCCAGGGTGAACGAGTGCAGGTTCACGCCCAGCGCGGCGAAGTGGGTGCCGGACGAGGTGGCGGTCTCCCGCAGCCCGGGCAACGCGCGGGTGATCAACCACGCCACCAGCCAGCCGCCCAGCAGGTTGCCGGCCAGCGTGACGGCCCAGAGTCGGCCCAGGGCGGCGAGTGAGTTCCGGCGGGCGGCCACGGCCGTCACCGGCACCAGGAAGTTCTCGGTGAACAGCTCGCTGCGGGCCAGCAGCAGGGCCACGAACCCGATGCCGAACGCGAGCCCCGCGAGCAGCTTCTGCCCGGTGGCGTCCAGGACCAGCAGGTACGCCAGCACCCCGGTGCCCACGTCGATCCCGCCGAGCAGGCCGGTGACGATCAGCGCCGGCCAGGGCCGGGCGAGCCGGACGTCGCCCTCCTCGACCAGCCGGTCGAACGCCTGCGCCACCTCGGGCTCGGGGTCGGCGCGCGCGGCACCGGCCCGGCCGTCGGGAACGTCGCGACGCTGGCTCACCGCCCCCGTCTGCCCGTTCCCGCACCGGCTACTCCTGTCGGGGCGGGTCACGCCCGGCAGGGCCGGGCTGAGGGCCGCCCGGCCACTCGCCGCCGGGCGGCCGGGAGATCCCGGCCCTGACGCGTCGGGCGGCCGAAGGCGGCTTCGGCGTCCGCTCAGGCCGGGCCGACGAGGGGGCCCTCGTCGGTCGACAGCCGGATGAGCAGTTCCCGCAGGCGCCTCGCCTCGTCCGGGTCCGTACCGCCGCCGTAGAGGCCGGCGACGGCGGCGCCGTCCGCGGCCAGGGTGATCAGCCGCGCGCGGTCCGGGTCGAGGCCGTCGGCCTCCAGGGCCTCGTTCCAGCGCCGGTTGTCCTCCTGGAGGAGTTCGGCCACGCCCGGTACGCCGGCCAGCGAGGCGGCCAGGATGACGTGCTCCGGCACGGTCGACCCGTCGCCCAGCCCGTCGAGGGTCGCTCGGACGTAGCCGCGCACCAGCCGGCCCCGGGCATGGTCGCGGGGGTCGACGGCGGCGTGCACGGCGGCGGTGAACTGCTCCGCCAGGTCGCGGGCCAGCTCCAACAGGAGCTGTTCGCGGCTGCGGAAGTGGTGCAGCAAGCCGCCCTTGGAGACCCCGGCCGTGCGGGCGATGAGATCCAGGCTGACGCCGGCGCCGTGTACGACGACGGCGCGGGCGGCGGCGTCCAGCACCACCCGGCGGGTCCTGGCGGTGTCGCGCTCGCGAGCCGGCATGCCGTGTCCTTTCGCTCTGGCGCCTTCCGAAGCGCCGTGGAGGTGTCGGGCGCATCACCACCCTAGCCGACCAATCGGCTTGCACAGCCGACCATTTGGTCCGTAGCGTGGCGGCATGAGCAACGCGGACCTGGCCTCCGAGCCCACCGGCGCGACCGCCGGCGGACGCGCCGGAGTACGGCAGTGGGCAGCCCTGGCCGCGTTGACCCTGGCCGTCACGCTGCTGGCCGTCGACGGCACCGTGCTGGCGCTGGCCGTGCCCGCGCTGGTCGCGGAGTTGCAGCCCACCGCCACCCAGCTGCTCTGGATCGGCGACGCCTACTCCTTCGCGCTGGCCGGCCTGCTGATCAGCATGGGCACCCTGGCCGATCGCATCGGACGCAGGCGGCTGTTGCTGATCGGCGTCGCCGGCTTCGGCGCCGCGTCGCTGCTGGCGGCCTTCGCCCCCAGCGCCGGCTGGCTGATCGCCGCCCGGGTCCTGCTCGGCGTGGCCGGCGCGACGCTCATGCCCTCGACGCTGTCGATCGTCCGCAACATCTTCACGGACGCGCGTCAGCGCACCCGCGCCATCGCCGTCTGGTCGGCCGGGGCCTCCGGCGGCGCGGCACTCGGCCCCCTGGTCGGCGGAGCGCTGCTGGAGCACTACTGGTGGGGCTCCGTCTTCGTGATCAACGTCCCGATCATGCTGCTGGTGCTGATCGGCGTCGCCGCACTGGTGCCCGAGTCGCGCGATCCGCGCCCCGGGCGCTTCGACCTGGTCAGCGCCCTGCTGTCCGTGGCGGCGATCGTCGCGCTGGTCTGGGCCGTCAAGCACACCGCCAAGGCCGGCGTCGACCCGGTCGGTGTCGGCGCGGCCGTGGCCGGCCTCGTCGGCGGGGTGCTGTTCGTGCGCCGCCAGCGCCGCCTGTCGGCGCCGCTCGTGGACGTCTCGCTCTTCGCCCGCCCGGTCTTCACCGGTACGGTCGTCGCCAGCCTGATCGCCATCTTCGCCTTCAGCGGCCTGCTCTTCTTCTTCTCCCAGTACCTGCAACTCGTCCGCGGCTACTCGCCGCTGGAGGCGGGCCTGCGCGAGCTGCCGCTGACGCTGGCGTCCATCGCGGTCGTGGCCATCGCCGCCGCCGTCCTCGCCCGCCTGGGCGTGGGACGCGCCCTCGCCGTCGCGCTGCTGACGGCGGGCGCCGGCATGGCCGTGCTGACGGTCGGCGAGGGCTACGCCAGCTACGCGCCGCTGGCGCTGGGCCTGGTCGTCATCGGCCTGGGCGTCGGCCTCGCCTTCACCGCCGCCACCGACGCCGTGCTCGGCGCGGTGCCGAAGGACCGGGCGGGCTCCGCCTCGGCCATCTCCGAGATGGCGTACGAACTGGGCGTCGCCCTGGGCATCGCGCTGCTCGGCACCCTGCACACCGTCCTCTACCGCTCGGCCCTGCCCGACCTGTCGACGCTGTCCGGGCCGAGCCGCGACGCGGTGCACGAGTCGCTGGCCACCGCGGGCCGGGCCCTGGCCGGCGACGGGCAGCAGGGCGCCCCGATCCTGGCCGCCGCCCGGGGAGCCTTCGTCCACGCCATGCAGACGACCTCCCTCATCGCCGCCGTCCTGCTGGTCGCGGCCGGCGTGATCGCCTGGAAGCTCGTGCCGTCGCCCCGCCGGCCGTAGCGCGCCGCGTGGGGCCGGCGTCGCGCGGAGCGGCGCGACAAACCGGGTCGCCACCGGGACGCCGCATCGACAGACTGTGTCGATGCGCGACGTGCGGGTACGGCCGACCTCCCATGAACGGCACATCGACGAGGCCGCCCGGATCTGGGCGGAGGCGACCGCGGCCCGCGACGGCGACACCGAGGTCGCGCCGCTCCGCCTCGCCCGCCCCCTGATCCAGGCGGTGCTCGACGGCACACCCCGCTCGCTCCTGCTGGTGGCCCTCGACGCCGGTCGGGTCGTCGGTTTCGCGGCGGTCGAGCCCGTGCCGGCGGACGGCTCGACCGCCGAGATCCGGTACCTCGGCGTGGACCCCGCCGCCTGGGGTCGGGGCGTCGGCCGGCAGCTGCTGCGGGCCACCCCCGCCCACCTCGCGGCGGCGGGTTTCGCCCGTGCCGAGCTGGGCGTCTACGTCGACAACCCGCGGGCGGTGAGCCTGTACGAGGCCGCCGGCTGGCTGCCCCACGGCGAGGCCGTCCCGCACCCGCGCAGCGGTCGCCTCGAACAGCGCTACCGACTCGACTGGGACGACTCCCGCCAGGACGTGGGCGACACGACCCCGCCACCGCCGGCGACCGACCTGAGGCAGGCCCACGACGTCGCCCACGCGATCGCCGCCGCGGCCCTGGGTCGCGACCCCGGCCCGATGACCACGGCCGACAGCCTCTCGCACCACGTCTACCTCGGCGCCGACGTCGTCGTGAAGATCATCGGCGCCGCGGGCCACTCGCGACTGAAGCGGGAGATCGCCCTCGCGCCCCACCTGCCCGCCGGCATCACCGCGCCGCTGCTCGACAGCGGGCTGCACGAGCTGGCGACCGGCGAGGTCCGCTACGCCTGCTACACCCGCGTGCCGGGGGTGACCCCGGGCATGGGCCTGCCCGGTGTGGACGAGGCGACCGCGCGCCGGTTGGCGGAGGACGCCGTCCAGCGGCTGCACCGGTTGCACGGCTGGACGCCCGGGGCCGACGCCCGGCGGACGCTGGGGGAGACGCTGGACCATGGCGGGTTCGTCAGCCGCGACGCCCTTCTCGCCGAGGTGGAGAAGCTCGCCGCCCTGGACCGGGACGGCATCGTCGCCCGCCGGGTGCTCGACGGTGTGACGGCGATGGCGCAGGACGCGCCGTCGCGGGCGCGCGCGGACGTGCCGGTGCACGCGGACTGCCACTGGGGTAACTGGCTGGCCCGCGACCGGCGCGTCACGGCGCTGCTGGACTTCGAGTGGGCGCGTCTCGGTGAGCCGATGGACGACTGGTTCTTCCTGATCCGGTTCAGCGGCCCGCACCGGGAGGCCGTCCTCGACGTCGTCGCCGGCGCGACGGAGACGCCCCCGACGACCCTGCGCCAGGAGTGCGCGGTGCGTGAGGCGAGCTATCTCGCCTCGGACCTCCGGGTCGCGCTGCAACGCCCGGACACCTCCGCGCGGATGGTCGCCGAGAACGTCCGTGACCTCGAGGAACTCGTCGTCGACCGCCCCTGGTGGCGCGACGCCGGTTGACGCTTGCCGCGTACGACAGGACGGTCGTCGGACGGGTGGCTTCGGCCTCGGCGGGCGGTGACGTCCGCCGGCCGTGGCACGGGCAGGGGCACCGCCGGAGGCCGTGTCGTGCGATCATGATCCACAACAGACGACAGTCGACTGTGGATGGGCTTGGTGATCATGAAGAGACTGTTCTCGACCGTGATGGCGCTGGTGACCGTCGCGTCGGTCATGGTGATCGGCGCGCCCGCCGCTCAGGCCGCCGGCTCCTGCTCGGGCACGATCATCTACAGCCAGCTGCAGTCCTCGGGCCTCGGCGAGCTGGTGATCTACTACAACAGCAGCAACGGGGGCACCAACAGCGCGTGCTTCTACCACCGTGGCGCGGCCTACGGGAGGTCGGCGCCCACCTTCGTGCAGATCTACCGCTGCGCCGAGCGGTCGGGCGAGGGCGCGCACTGCACCCGCTCGGGCAGCGCGGACACCGACTCGGGTGACTTCAGCTACCACGCCGGCCCGGTCGGCGTCACCGGCGTGGCGTCCTACTGCGTCGAGGCGGTCGGCTACATCGGGTGGGCGGGCGAGCGCCACCAGATCTACAGCCGACGGCAGGGCTGCTGACCGCAGCTCATCGGGCCGCGTACCGGCCGCCACCGACAGGGGCACCTCCCGGAGACGGGGGTGCCCCTGTCGCCGTTCGTGACAGTTCCGCGTGGCGGCCGTGCCCTAGTCGCGCTCGCCCCACCGGTCGGCGTGGGGGAGGGCGAGCAGCCGTACGAGGTGGCACAGCTCGCCGGACGCGTCGCGGTCCCGTAGCACGGGCGGCGCGTGCCGTAGCACCCACATCGACAGCGCGAGGCACGGCGTGTCCTCCTCGTCGCGCCAGCTCGACCAGGGCAGGCGGTCGCCAAGCAGGTCGAACATCCACTCGTCGACCGCCGCGACCAGCCGCCGCCGCGCCGTCGGGTCGGCCAGCAGTTGCGACCAGGTGTTCAGCCACGGGGCGAGTTGCCCGGTCACCTCCACGACGAAGGCCAGGGCCTCGTGGGCGGGCACCTTCGCCCCGGGGTCCACCAGGGTGTGCTGCCACCAGGCGTCCAGGAACTCCTTTACCGCGTCGCGTTGCGCGGCGGGCCAGTCCAGCCAGCGACCCATCACGAACAGGCGGGACAGGGGGTCCATCCCGGAGTGCGGCTCCACCTCACCCGCCGCGAGGCGCCGGGTCACCGGGGGCAGGATGCGGCGCAGCAGCGGCCCCGGGTAGCGCCAGTCCGTGGTCCAGTACGTGCGGCGCAGCAGATCCTCGTCGAGCGGCGCGTCGGGGGTCTTGAGCAGTGCCAGTTCCTCGGCGCTGCCCCAGTGGCACTCGCAGTTGGACTCCCGCCGGTGGGCGGTCATGCCCCGGAAGGCGGCGGCCACGCCCGCCAGCGCCGCGTCCAGGCGGCGGTTCACGTCGATCGGATCAGGGGTCACGGCGGGACCGCCTTCGAGGACTCCGGGGCGTACGCCTGCCGAAGAGAGTGATCCTAGACCGCGTCGCGGGCGGTCCTGCGCCGGCCAGGGGCACCTTGCCGCCAAGGAGTGAACGATGGTTCAATCCTTGGCGTGGTCTACCGGAGCACCGAGCGCGTGCAGGCTCGGCTGAGCGCGTCCCGGCAGCGGATCATCGCCGCCGCGCTGGAGATCATGGCCGAGCACGGGTACGCCGGCTGCTCCGTCGCTGCCGTCGCCGAGCGGGCGGGGATGGCGACCGGCAGCGTCTACCGGCACTTCCCCACCAAGGCCGACCTGGTAGCCGAGGTGTTCCGCACGGCCTCGCAGCGCGAGGTCGACGCGGTGGCGCGTGCGGCGGCGCGGGAGGACACCGTCGCCGAGCGGGTCACCGCCGTCATCGAGACGTTCTCCGGCCGGGCGCTGCGGTCCCCCCGGTTGGCGTACGCCCTGCTCGCCGAGCCGGCCGACCCGGCGGTCGACGCCGAGCGGCTCGTCTTCCGCCGCGCGTACGCCGAGCTGATCGCCGGCCACGTCGCGCAGGGGGTGGCGAACGGCGAGCTTCCCCCGCAGGATCCCGAGCTGACGGCCACCGCGCTCGTCGGCGCCCTGGCCGAGGCCATGGTCGGCCCCCTGGCCGCCGGGGTCGCCGGGCCGCGCACCATCGCACACCTGATCACGTTCCTCCACCGCGCGCTGGGAGTGTCGCCGTGACGACGCACGAGGTCTTCAACCAGGTTCCGCCGCTGGTCGGTCACGACGCGGCCGACGACCCGGCCCTGCTCGACGCGCTCGACCGCGAGGGTGCCGGCTGGGCCGCCGCCGAGCTGCACGAGCTGGGCCGCCTCGGCGGCGGCGAGCAGGCCATCGAGCAGGGGCGGCTGGCCAACGAGCACCCGCCGGTGCTGCGTACCCACGACCGGCACGGCAACCGCGTCGACGAGGTGGAGTTCCACCCCGCCTGGCACGAGCTGATGCGCACGGCGGTCACGCACGGCCTGCACGCCGCACCGTGGGCGGACGAGCGGCCCGGCGCGCACGTGGCGCGGGCGGCCAAGTTCTACACCTGGCGTCCCGACGCCGGGCACGGCTGCCCGATCTCGATGACCTACGCGGCCGTGCCGGCGCTGCGGCATGCCCCGGAACTGGCCGCGCGCTACGAGCCGCTGCTCACCGCCACGTCGTACGACTTCGGGCTGCGTGCGCCGCTGGCCAAGCGGGGACTGCTGGCCGGCATGTCGATGACCGAGAAGCAGGGCGGCTCGGACGTACGCGCCAACACCACCACCGCCCGCCCCGAGCCGGACGGCACCTACCGCCTGCTCGGGCACAAGTGGTTCACGTCCGCGCCGATGTGCGACGTCTTCCTCACCCTCGCCCAGGCGCCGGGCGGGCTCACCTGCTTCCTCGTGCCGCGCGTCCTGCCCGACGGCACGCGCAACCCCATGCGGCTGATGCGCCTCAAGGACAAGCTCGGCAACCGTTCCAACGCCTCCGCCGAGGTCGAGTACGAGCACGCGGTCGCCTGGCGGGTCGGCGACGAGGGCCGTGGCGTACGCACCATCATCGACATGGTCAACCTCACCCGGCTGGACTGCGTCATCGGCGCGGCGGCCGGGATGCGCCAGGGCGTGATCACCGCCGCCCACCACGCCGCCCACCGGCAGGCCTTCGGCCGGTACCTCGTCGAGGCGCCCCTGATGCGCAACGTGCTCGCCGACCTCGCGGTCGAGAGCGAGGCCGCCACCGTCCTGATGATGCGGCTCGCCGGGGCCACCGACCGGTCCGCGCGCGGCGACGCCGCCGAGACCGCGTTCAAGCGCCTCGCCCTCGCCGTCGGCAAGTACTGGGTCTGCAAGCGCTGGCCGGCGCACGCCGCCGAGGCCCTCGAATGCCTGGGCGGCAACGGCTACGTCGAGGAGTCGGGCATGCCCCGGCTGTTCCGCGAGTCCCCGCTGAACTCGATCTGGGAGGGCTCCGGCAACGTCGCCGCGCTGGACGTGCTGCGCGCCCTCGCCAGGGAACCCGAGGTCATGGCGGCGTTCCAGGCCGAGGTCACCGCCGCGGCCGGCGCCGACGCCCGGCTCGACGCCGCCGTACGCCGGGTGCGGGCCGAACTGGCCGACCCCGACGACGTCGAGCTGCGGGCCCGCCGCGTCGTCGAGCGCCTCGCCCTGGTCCTGCAGGGCGCGCTGCTGGTGCGCCACGGCCACCCCGCCGTCGCCGACGCCTTCTGCGCCTCGCGGCTCGACGGCGACCACGGCCAGGCGTACGGCACGCTGCCCCGTGGCGTCGACCTCGCCGCGATCATCTCCCGCGCGGTGCCCAAGGTGGGCTGACCGGCCGCGGCGCCGGCCGCCGTCACGCCCCCTCCGGTTCGGGCGAGTCGGTCGCCGGGTGGGCGGCGAGGAAGCGCTCGATGACGGCGCCGCTGACCGACCCGCACAACAGGCGGTAGCCGGCGGTGGCGCCCCAGCGGCTGATGCCGACGCGACGCCCCGGCGGGAACCGGCCGTAGGAGGCGTCCCACGGCGCGGCGACGAACTTCGCGGTCCGCTCGTCGGCCCCGAGCCGGGCAGCCAGGCCGCGCAGGGCCTCCACCTGGGACGCCGGCAGGTCGGCCGAGTACCACACCACCGTGTAGCCGTGCTCCAGGTTGTGCACCAGCACCTCCACCGGGGGCCGGTCGCCGGTCAGGTAGAACCGGCGCAGCGGCGCGGGCAGTTCGTAGTGCGGCCCCGACGACGGCGGCACGGTCAGGTAGGCGACGCGGGCGCCCCGCCCGACGTGGACGCCCTTGCCCGACACCGGGTCCGTCAGCTCCGGATCGCAGCCGGCCGCCGCCTCGGGCACCCCGAACGACGCGATCGGCGGGGGCGGAGCCAGCCGCTGCCGCGCGATCGGCGCCGCCACCCAGCCGGCCAGGCCGACGCCCAGCAGCGCCATCAGCCCCGCCACCCACCGCGTCGCCCGCGCCTCCCGGTCGATCGCGTCAGGCATCGGAGGCCGCCGAGGCCAGGTGGGCCACCGTCCACTCCAGCACGGTCTCGATGCCGGGTACCCCGATGCCCGTGGCCGTGCCGGAGCTGAGCGCGAGGACCCGCGAGGGCGGTACGACGCCGTGCCCGTCCGCGCGTAGCTGCGCCACGTTGCGCTGGACGGCGGGCTTCTCCCACATCCGTACGTTCATCGCGGGGACGAACACCACGGGCGCGGCGGAGGCCAGCACGCACGCGGTGACCAGGTTGTCGGCCATGCCCGCCGCCGCCTTGGCCAGGGTGTTGGCCGTGGCGGGCAGTACGAGCACCAGCTGCGCCCATTCGGTCAGGTCCAGGTGGGGGACCCCCGGCTGCCCCTGGGCCTCCTCGACGGTCACCGGGTGGCCGGTGATCGCCGCGAGCGCCGTCGGGGTCACGAACGTCGCGGCGGCCCCGGTCATCACCACCCGCACCTCGAGGTGGAGCGCGTGCCTCATCGCCAGCAACGACTGCGGCAGCGACATGGCGCCGCTGGATCCGCAGACGGCGACGAGGACCCGCTCGAACGGCAACGTGACGCTCATCGGTGACTCCCTCCGGTGACGACCGGCTCGTGTTCCACGGGTGCTCCGGTGCTGTCGCGTACGACCTCGGTGGCGGCGGCGTCGTCGGCGGCCTGGCCGTCGAGCTGCGCGCGGACCAGCGCCGCGTACCTGCCGCCGAGCGCCAGCAGCTCGTCGTGACTGCCGCGCTCGGCGACCGTGCCGCCGTCGAGCACGAGGATCTCGTCGGCGTGGCGCACCGTGCTCAGCCGGTGCGCGATGACGATCTGGGTGCAGCGCAGGGCCGCCACGGCCTGGCTCACCCGGCGTTCGGTGGCCACGTCCAGGTGGCTGGTGGCCTCGTCGAGCAGCAGGACCACCGGCTCCCCGGCGAGCGCCCGCGCGATGGAGAGGCGTTGCCGCTGCCCGCCGGAGAGCGCCTGGCCCCGCTCGGCCACCCGGGTGTCGTAGCGCAGCGGCATGGCCTCGACGTCGGCGTCGATGGCGGCCAGCCGGGCGACCCGCCGCACGTCCGCCATCGGCAGGTCCGGCCGGGCGAGGGCGATGTTGCGCCGGATCGAGTCGCGGAACAGGTAGCTCTCCTGGAACACCACGCCGAACTGGCGGCGCAGCGCGTCCGGGGCGATCCGCTCCAGCGGCACCCCGTCGAGGAGGATCTGGCCGCCGCTGGGCCGGTAGAGCCCGGTCAGCAGCATCGCCAGGGTGCTCTTGCCGCTGCCGGAGGCGCCGACGACCGCCACCGTCCGGCCCGGCTGCACGGTGAACGAGACGTCCCGCAGCACGTACGGGCCCGTGCCGTCGTAGCGGAAGCTGAGCCCGCGCACCTCGACCTTGCCGCGCAGCGTCGGCGACAGCAGCCGCGACGGGTCCTCGATCTCGGGCCGGGCGGAGAACACGTCGCGCAGCCGCTGCACGGTCGAGG
The DNA here is from genome assembly GCF_052068495.1 of Micromonospora sp. SD12. Lineage (NCBI taxonomy): Bacteria > Bacillati > Actinomycetota > Actinomycetes > Micromonosporales > Micromonosporaceae > Micromonospora > Micromonospora sp. SD12. The sequence goes on from NZ_JBQHDF010000008.1 coordinate 24,554, forward strand.
CGACCGACTGGAGCACCTGCGCGCTGGCGACCAGCGAGCCCAGCGGGGCGATCACGGCCAGGGCCAGCATCTGCAGGCCCATCGCGTCGCCCAGGCTCATGCCGTCGGCGAAGATGCGGTACATGCCCAGCCAGAGCAGGGCCAGCGGTCCCACGAGCCGTACGGTCGCCGCCACGTTGTCGACGGTCGACGACAGCCGGCTGCGCGCGCGGTCCACCGCGAGCGCCGCCGAGTAGCGGCCCAGCCAGTGGTCGTACACCTGCTTCTCGGCGCCCATCGACTTGATGGTGGCGATGCCCGACAGCGCCTCGATGAGCACGCTCTCGGCCTCCGCCTGCACGGTGAGCTGGCGGTGGTTCAGCCGCAGCAGGCGGCGGTTGACGGCCGCGACCGCGCAGACCTGGATCAGGCCGATCCCCAGCGCCACCACGGCGAACCCGGTGTCGGCGGCGAAGAGCACCGCGAGGTAGCCGAGCACCAGCGCGCCGTCGATGGCGGCGGTCAGCACCTGGGTCGTCACGATCTCGCGCAGCAGCACGCTGCTCGCCAGCCGCTGCATCAGGTCGCCGCTGGAGCGCTGCTGGAAGAAGCGGAACGGCAGGCTCATCAGGTGGGCGAACAGCCGGGTCATCAGCTCCCGGTCCACCCGCGACTGGAGGTTCACCAGCAGCATCGAGCGCAGGTGCGCCAGCCCGAACTGGGTCAGGGCCAGGGCCAGCACCGCCAGGCCGAGGTAGGGCAGCAGCCCGGTCTCCCGCGCCGGCAGGATCGCGTCGAGGGCCGTCGACATGGCCAGCGGCAGGGCGAGGCCGAGCAGTTGCAGGGCGACGGAGACCGACAGCACGGTCCCCAGCGCGGGCAGGAACCCCCGCGCGAGCCGGTAACCCCGGCGCAGCCACGGCGTACGGGCTGCCCCGGCGCGTCCGGTCGGGCCGGGCGCCGTCGCGCGGCCGGTGAAGACCAGCACGGTGCCGGTGAGGAACTCGGCGGCCTCGGCGAACGGGACCGTCCTGCGCCCGAGGGCGGGGTCCACCATCGAGAACCCGTGCCGGGTGCGGCGCTCCACCACGACGAAGTGCGAGCCCTCCCAGTGCGCGATCAGCGGCATCGGCAGCGACGCGAGGTCCTCCGGGGTCGCCCGGTAGGCGCTGGCGCGCAGCCCCAGCTCCCTCGCCGCGTCCAGCAGGGCCAGCGCGCTGACCCCGTCGCGGCCCACCCCTAGGCGTTCGCGGCACCCGGCGAGCGAGGCGCGTACGCCCGCGTGGCGCAGGACCATCGCGAGGCAGGCGGCGCCGCAGTCGGTGTCGGTCATCTGCAACACGACGGGCACCCGGCCGCGCCGCCTCACGGGGCACCCGCCAGGGTCAGCAGCGACGGGACGCGCTGCGGCTCCGCCAGCCGCATCAGCTGGTAGCCGATGCCGGCCAGCCCGGTCATCAGCTCCGGCGAGTCGAGCCCGGCCGGGTTGGCGCAGCGCCACCCGTGGGCGGTCACGTCGCGCAGCACGCCGTCGACGACCGCGTCGACCGCCGCCGGGTCCGCCCCGGCGAGCAGGGGCAGGTCGAGGTTGCCGAGGTCGCCGTGGCACAGGCTGTGGTTGCGTCCGAAGCCGTGCGTGAACGTGGTACGCAGCGCCACCGCGATCTCGGCGTCGAGGCCGTCGACCTGCGGCAGCGGGCGGCGGGACAGCGCCCGCCGGATCCGCACTCGCGACAGCCCGATGCCGGGTGCGCCGTGGCACCAGGCGTTGCTGAGCAGGCCGGGCCGGCGCAGGTCCGCCCAGTTGCCCGAGGCCGGGTCGTACAGCGAGCGGTCGAACTCCAGGGCGCGGCGTCCCGCCTCGGCGTAGCGCTCCACGCCGGTGACGCTCCACAGCTCGAACAGCGCCGTCGCCATCCCGGCGGCGCCGTGCGACAGGCCGCCCAGCCGGAGCGCGGCGGGCAGCGCCGCCACGAGCCGGTCGCCGAGGCGACGCGCCAGTTCGACCGCGCGCTGCGGCTCCGCGCCGCACGCCAGCACCGCGAGCACCGCGCCGGCCAGCCCGTCGACCACGTCGGCGTCGCCGGCGTCGTCGGCCAGCGCCGCCAGCCGGGTGAGCGCCAGGTCCAGCCCGGCGCGGGCGGTCGGGTCGTCGCCCCACAGGGCGGCCAGGTGACCGTACGCGTAGCACGGGCCGCCCCAGCCGTTGAACGCCCCGACGGCGGTCAGGGGGAACCCGTCGGCGCGCAGCCGCTCGCCGAGCCGGCGGGCGATCCCGGCGGCCAGGTCGGTGAAGTCCTCGTGCCCGGTGACCTCGCCCAGGTACCCGTAGAACAGGGCCAGGCCCGACAGGCCGTCGTAGAGGCCGGCCCCCATCGGCACCGGCGCCCAGCGGGCCCCGGCGGTGGGACCGAACGTGAACCACGTCCCGCCGTGGGCCATCGCCGCGACCCGCTCCCCGATCTCGGCGGCCCGCGCCAGCAGCGGGCGGAACGTCGACGGCTCCGCCGGCACCGGCCCGGGACGCCAGCGGACCTCGGCGTGCGGGGCGTCGGGCGTCTCGGCCAGGGACGCGAACGTGGCGCGGATGAGCCACACCTGCCGCTCCCGGTCGGCCCCGCCCAGGCCGGCGATGCGACGCAGCGCCTCGTCCAGCGCCGAGCCGGCCAGGGCGCCGGGCAGCCGCCGGTCGCGGCCGGCCCACAGGTCGCGCGAGCCCACCCGGGCGGTGAACAGCGGCGTGTCCCCGGCCGCCAGGTCGGCGCGTTCGGCGGCGATCGTCGCGGCCAGCACGGGCAACTCCTCCACGCCGACCCAGAGCCAGTCCAGCAGCCGGTCGCGGTCGAGGGCGTCGCGCAGGTGGTCGGTGTGCAGCAGCGCCTCCTGGAGCCGGGCGTAGGTGCGCGTCGGGCGCAGCACCACCCGGATCTCGTCGCCGGCGAAGGCGCGTACCCGGTCGGCCAGCACCCCGGCCTCGGCGCTGAGCACGTCGTACGCGCGGCGGAAGCCGGCGACGACGTCGGCCTCGTACGCCCGCAGGTCCGCCGGCCGGACGCCCTCGACGGCGACCGGCGCCCCGTGCCCGACGTGCACGCCGGGTACGTGCAACTGCATCTCGTCGGTGCCCGCGCCGAGCCACTCGGCGCAGTTGCACGCACCCGCCTCGCCCGCCGGTGGCTCGCCGGCCGGCAGCAGACCGACGGCGAGGACGCAGGACGCGACAGCCCCGCCGTCGGCGGCGCCGCGACCGCGCTCCAGCGCCGGGGTGAACAGGGTCTCCAGGTCGACGAGCACCGGGGTGTCGCCGGCGCCCACCACGTTGCCGGGATGGCAGTCGCCGGCGCCCAGCGCGTGCAGCAGGGCGAGCAGGCTGCCGTAGTGGCGGGCGTAGCGGGGCAGCGACGTCGGTGCGGCGGCGGCGACGAACTCCGTCCATCCGTAGCCGTCGCGGGTCAGCACCCCGAAGGGGCGCAGGCCCAGGTCGGCGTCGCGCCGGGCGAGCCAGCCCAGCAACCGCTGGAAGCGGGCGTCCACGGCGAGGTCGCGGGGCTTGTAGACCACGCGCGAGCCGTCGTCGAAGCGGGCGACGCACACCCGCCGCCCGCCCCGGTGGGCGTCGCCGGCGGGCGTGAGCCCGGTGAGCCGTGCGTCCGGGCGTACGCCGAGGGCCGGCGCGATCGCGGCCCAGTCGCCGTGCAGCCGGCGCAGGAACTCGATGGTGGACGAGGCCCAGGCGTCGACCACGGTCAGGAGCTGGCGGGCCAGCACCGGGTACTCGGTGAGGAAGTCCATCGCGACGCGGGGCTGCGCCATCCGGGCGAAGAAGGTGGCGAAGCGCCGCGCCGGCGTCGGCCCGGTCAGCTCGCCGCGTACGCGGGCGACGTTCAGTTCCAGCACGCTCGCGCGGCTGAGCAGCCGGACCAGCTCGTCGAGCAGCTCGGCGAGGCCGAGCGCGTCGACGGCGGCGGGGTCGACGGGCGTGGCGGGGCCGGCCAGCTCCGCCGCGGCCTCGCGCACGCGGCGGCGGGCGTCGGCGAGCAGCGGGGCGGCGACGACCAGCGCGTCGTCGAGCGGGCGGCCCGGCAGCCGCTCCGGGCGCCAGTCGTCGGGGGCCGGCCCGGAGTACAGGCGCCGCAACCGTCGTGACCACTCCGGGGGGCGCGCGAGCCGGGCCGCGATCGCCGCGGCGGGCTCGTCGAGCAGGCGCAGCAGGACGTCCTCGTCGCACGCGTCGGCGGCGAGGCGGCGCTGCCAGGCCCCGGCGGTGGCGAAGGCCTGCGAGTCGCGCCACCGGGAGAGCCGCCAGCGCGCGCGGTCGGAGACGGGGTACGCGCCGGCCCCGTCGACCGGGACGCGCTCGGTGAGCGAGAGGGCGGGTAGGAACCCAACGGTCATCGCCGATCCTCGGGTGCGGGGCGGGGCCGGAGCCCGGCAGCTCGCCGGGCTCCGGCGCGGTCGCCGTGATGGACAGGTCAGCAGGGCGACATGCAGTGGCAGCACTTCTCGGTGTGCCCGTCGATCGGCGGCATGCCGCCGGCGACCGTCTCCAGCTCCTCGCGGCTCAGCTCGACCAGGCCGACGGGGTGGTCGGGCGACGCCTCGCCGCGGTGGTACTCGTCCTTCCAGGCACGGACGACGTCGGTGATCGACATCAGGTTCCTCCTTGGTCGCGACCGGCGGCCGGGTGCCGCGGTCCGTCCCTTCGAGACTGGCCGGGGGCGCGGGCCGGGGCGTGAGTAGCGGCTACTCCACCGCAGTCGCGAACCGGTCACCGCCGACCGCGCGCGGCGACGTGCGCGACGGTGTCTGAAACCTGACGCCACGTAGGAGCGCCTTGCTGAAAGATAGCTACATGCGCAGGTCAGCATGCGTACGCGGGCGCCGGCGGGGCTACTCAGGGCCGGAGGATTTCGGTACTCAACCATCGCGGTTGCCCTACCGTCATCCCGGCCGACAACCTCGTGCGCCGCTGACAGCGTCTGTCACGGCAGACGTCTTGTGGGGAGGGACTCGTTGTCCACACCATGGCCACTCGTCGGGCGGCGGCGGGAGCTGGACCGGCTGCTCGACAGCCTCGACAGCGGCGTGACCCGCTGCACCCTGGTGACCGGGGAGGCCGGCATCGGCAAGAGCCGCCTCGCCACGGAGGTGCTGGCCGAGGCGGGGCGGCGCGGCTTCCTGGCGCTGCGGGTGACCGCGACGCCGGGCTGGCAGAGCGTGCCCTTCGGCGTGCTCGCCCAGCTCGTCGCCCAGCCGGTGGGTCCGTCGGTCGTCGAGGCCTTCCGCGACGTGACCGCCAGGCTGCGCGCCATCGCCGCCGACCGGCCCGTCCTCGTCGTCGTCGACGACGCCAACTGGCTCGACGACGCGTCGTCGGCGCTGCTCGAGCGGCTCGTGGCCGGCGAGGCGGTACGGGTCCTCGCCACCGCCCGCAGCGAGGCGGTCGCCAGCCCGGCCGTCACCGCCCTGCGCCGTCTCGGCCCCGTCGAGCGGGTGGAGCTGGCGGCGATGAGCCAGGACGAGACGGCCGAGCTGATCCAGGCGATGCTCGGCGGGCCCACCGACGGCCTGACCCTCGCCACCGTCTGGCAGGCGGTACGCGGCAACCCCCTGTTCCTGCGGGAGATGCTGCGCGGCGGGCGGCAGACCGGCGCCCTCGCCCGGCGGCGCGGCGTGTGGACCTGGCGCGGCACCCCGCTGGAACACCCGCACCTGAGCGACCTCATCGCCGAGACGCTCGGCCAGCTCGGTCCCGACGAGATCGAGGCGTTGCAGTACGTGGCGCACGGCGAGCCCGCGCCGCTGCCCGTCGTCGAGCGGCTCGTCCCGGCGCAGGTCGCCGAGCGGCTGGAGGAGCGGGGGCTCATCGAGCTGACCACCGGCGAGCAGCGCGGCCTGGTCCGGGTGGCGCACCCGCTCTATGCCGAGGCGGCCCGGGCGAGCACCGGCGCGCTGCGTACCCGCCGCATCCTGCGCGAGTTGGCGGACGCCCTGGAGGACACCTCGCCGGCCCAGTACGAGGACCACCTGCGCGTGGTGTCGTGGCGGTGCGAGGCCGACCTGGCGGTCGACGACGCGGACCTGCTGGCCGCCTCCGAGTCGGCGCTGCTGCGGCGCGGGGCCCGCCTCGCCGAGCGGCTCGCCCGGCGGGTCGCCTCACCCCGCGGCGCGCGCCAGCTCGGCCGCGCCCTGGTCGCGCAGGGGCGCGGCGAGGAGGCCGACGAGCACCTGCGCCGCGCGTACGACTCGCTGGACGACCCCCGCGACCGCGCCGAGACGGCGGCGCTGCGGGCGGTGAACCTGTTCTGGGGGCTGCGCCGGCCCGGGGCCGCCAGCACCGTGCTCGCCGACGCGGCGGCGGCGCTGCCCGCCGCCGTGCACGACGGTCTGCTGACCGCCGTCGCCGCGATGGCCGTCTTCGACGGCCGGATAGCCGAGGGGCGCGACGCCGTCACCCGGCTCGGCCAGCACCCGCCGCGCGACCCGCTGCTGGGCATGGCCGGCGCCCCGCTCCTGCCCTACCTGCTGGTCTTCTCCGGTCAGCCGGCCCGCGCCGCCGCGATGTTCGACGGCGACGAGGTCACCTTCCCGCAGGCCTGGCCCACCATGCGCGCCGCCACCCAGGCCCTGCACGTGCAGGCGCTGGTGATGTCGGGAAGCCTGACCCAGGCGACGGAGTCGGCGGAGGCCTACTACCTGGACGCGGTCGACCGCGGCTCCGCCGACGGCGTGGCCCTGCTCGCCCTGATGGTCGGCAACTGCCGCTACCACCGGGGGCGCCTGGGGGACGCGCTGCGCTGGCTGCGTGAGGCGCGTGCCCTCGTCGACGGGCACACGCTGTTCCCCATCCGGGGCTACGTCCTGTCCGTCAGTGCCTGGTTCGCCGCGCAGGCCGGTGCGGCGCGCGACGTCCGGGAGGTCCGCGACGAGCTGGGTGGGAGCTTCCCCACGCACAGCGGGCCCGCCGACTTCTGGGGCCTCGCCGAGGCCTGGACGCACGTCGCCGAGGGGCGCCTCGCCGTCGCGGCCGGGCAGCTCACCGCGCTGGCCGCGCAGGCCCGCGAGAATGGCGTACGCACCATCGCCGCGCAGGCGCTGCACCTGCTGTCCCGGGTGGCGCCGTCCACCTCGGCGGCCTCGGCGCTCCGTCAGGTCGCCGACGCCTGCGACAGCCCGCTCTTCGGGCTCTACGCCGACCTGGCCACGGCGCTGGCGGGCGCGGATCCCGACGCGCTGGAGGAGTTGGCGGCGACGTTCGGGCAGCGGGGATACACCACCCTGGAGCTGGAGGCGACGATCGCCGCCGGCGTGGCCCGGCGGCGGCGCGGCGACCACCGCGCCGCCAACGCCCACGCCGCCCGCGCCGAGAAGCTGCGCGGCCACTGCGACGCGTACTGGCCGGCCTGGTGCGGGCGGGTCGAGTCCGCGCCGAGCCCGTTGACCGGCCGGGAACGCGAGATCTGCGAGCTGGCCGCCACGGGGCTGGACAACACCGCGATCGCCCACCGGCTGCGCCTGTCGGTGCGCACGGTGGAGAACCACCTCCAGCGCTCGTACCACAAGCTGGGGGTGCGCAGCCGCCTCGAACTCGCGGGCTCGTTCCCGGGGTAGCCGCGCCGCCGGGACGACGCCGACGTCACCGCCGGGCGGGCCGCCGTTCCTGCCGGTCGGCACCGCCGTTTCTGCCGGTCGAAAATCGTCGGCCGATCGTCGGTGTCGCTCGTTAGTCTGCCTGCGGACACTGCTCGGCAGGTGACAGGTCGAGGCACGGCCCGGCGCCGGCCACAACGGGGACTTCAGGAGAATTCGTGACACAGCAATCCATCGCGACCTCGGACAAACTCGACGCCTCGGTGCTCAAGGTGGCCGGGGTCGTCGTCCTCGGCGCGATCATGTCGATCCTCGACGTGACGGTCGTCAGCGTCGCGTTGCCGACCTTCCAGCGCGAGTTCGACGCGTCGTACGCCGACGTCGCCTGGACCATGACGGCCTACACGCTCGCGCTGGCCACGGTGATCCCGCTCAGCGGCTGGGCCGCCGACCGGTTCGGCACCAAGCGGCTCTACATGATCGCCCTGGCGCTGTTCACGATCGGGTCGGGGCTGTGCGCCAACGCCGACACGATCGGGCAACTGGTCGGCTACCGCGTGCTCCAGGGCCTCGGCGGCGGCATGCTCCTTCCGCTCGGCATGACGATCATGACCCGGGCGGCGGGCCCGCACCGGATCGGCCGGCTGATGGCCGTCCTCGGCATCCCGATGCTGCTCGGGCCCATCGGAGGGCCGATCCTCGGCGGCTGGCTGATCGACATCGCGAGCTGGCACTGGATCTTCCTGATCAACCTGCCGATCGGTGCCGTGGCGCTCGTCTACGCCGCCCTGGCGCTGCCGAAGGACAACCCCGAGCCCTCCGAGTCGTTCGACTTCGTCGGCATGTTGATGCTCTCGCCGGGGCTCGCCCTCTTCCTCTACGGCGTCTCCTCGCTGCCCGACGCCGGCACGTTCGCCGACCCTGAGGTGTGGGCTCCCATGCTGGTCGGCGGAGTGCTCGTCGTCGCCTTCGTGCGCTACTCCTTCTGGCCCCGGCACCCCCTGCTCGACCTGCGGCTGTTCGCCAACCGCAACCTCACCATCGCCACGGTGACCATGTTCGTGTTCATCATCGCGTTCATGGGCGCCGGCCTGCTGTTCCCCAGCTACTTCCTGCAGATCCGCGGCGAGTCGACGCTGACCGCCGGCCTGCTGATGGCGCCGCAGGGCATCGGCGCGATGGTGACCATGCCGGTGGCGGGGATGCTGGCCGACCGGGTCCCCGTCGGCCGTACCGTGCCGTTCGCGCTGGTGCTCATCGCTCTCGGGTTCTTCACCTTCACCCAGATCGACCCGCAGACGTCGTACGTGCTGCTCTGCGGGTCGCTGTTCGTCATGGGCCTCGGCATGGGCGGCACCATGATGCCGATCATGACCTCGGCGCTGAAGACCCTGAAGGCCCACGAGGTGGCCCGCGGCTCCACCCTGGTCAACATCCTCCAGCAGATCGGTGGCTCCGTCGGCGCCGCCACGATGTCGGTGATCCTGACCAGCGAGATGAACGGCTCCCGGCAGATCCCCGGCGCCGTCGGCCCGGACGGTGAGCCGCTGACCGAGGCGAACGTCGCCATCGTCGTGCAGCAGCAGCCGGAGCTCGCCGAGCGGTTCCCGGTCGACCCGTCGCTGCTCTCCCGTGGGCTCGACTTCGCCGCCAGTTCCTTCGCCACCACGTTCTGGGTCGCGTTCGCGCTGGTGCTGCTCACGTTCATCCCGGCCGCGTTCCTGCCCCGCCGGCGTGAGCCGTCGCACCTGCTCGACGACGAGCAGCCGGGGCAGGCGAAGGCCCCTGTCATCATCCACTGACGCGCCGCCCGGGCCCCGGAAGATCGGTCCGGACGCCCGGGCCCCCGGCAACGCTGCGGGGGTCGGGCGTCCGGCGGGGGAGTCCGCCTCGTCGAGGTGGTGCCGGTGCCCGCCCGGCTCAGAGGCGTGAGCTGTTCTCAGAGGCGGGAGCTGTCGTAGACGTGGCCGGGCAGGTTGAGCCACCAGCGGGCCGCGGCCCGGCTCGGTTCGGGTGACCCCGGGTCGTCGCGTACGGCCGCCAGGATCTGCCGTTGGCCGGCGATGCCGAGGCTGTAGACGATGCCGGTGAGCGCGGCGGCCGACGGCGCGTCGCGCCGGGCCCGCCAGCGACGCGCGTGGTGCCGCAGCGCGGCCTCCCAGAACCCCCGCTCGCTGGTGCCCCGCAGGTGCCCGATCGCGAACGCGGCGGCATCGACGACGCTCCGCGGCAGCCGGGCCGCGGTGACGAGGCGCTCGACCGTCGGCCGTTCGGCCTGGCCGCCGAGCACCCGCAGGCCGGCGAGCAGCCGGACGTTGAGTTCCACGCGGTCGGCGGCGGTGGGCACGACCTCGGCCGCCAGGGCGGCGGCGAGCGACGGGCCGTACGGGGTGGAGGCGACGAGCATCGCCGCGTAGAGGCGCCGGTCACTGGCCGGATGGAGCAGGATCTCACCGATCAGCGTGAGCAGCGTCGCGTCGCGGCAGTCGGACTGCGGCTCGCGCGGCAGCCGCGCGGTCGTGGCGTCGAAGACCCGGCGGGCGACGGTGGCGGTCACGGGCGGGACCGGGTGGGGCAGCGCCGGGGCGACCTGCGGGCCGCCCAGCGGGACACCCACGCCCGCCTGGAGGGCGGCCGCGACCGGGACGGCGTCGGCGTGGAAGAGCGGGTCCCGCAGCAGATCCCTGATCCGCGGCACCAGCATCCGGCGCTGCCCGGGCGTGAAGTGCCCGAACCGCACCTTGCGGAGACAGGCGAGGAGCGCGCCCCGCAGCGCCCGGTCGTTCGTCGGGTCGTGCAGTTGCGCGAGCACGTGGGCGCTGGCGTCGGGGTGCCGGCTGCCGTCGAGGGCACCGACGGTCTCGATGAAGATCTGGTTCTCCCGGTCGGCGCCCAGCGCCGCGCAGGCGGCGACCGCCTCCCGTCCCAGCGTCTCGTGGCCGAACAGCCGGTTGAGGGCTTCGAAGCGCTGCCGCCACGGCCGACCGTGCGCGATGATCATCTCGCTGACGAGGCGCTGCGTGACGCTCTCCCGGGCGGACCTCGGGGCGATGACGAGGTGCGGGGCGGCCGTGACCAGCGCGGAGAGCCGGTCCCACCCGGCGCCGGTCATGATCTCCCGGGACAGGGCGCGGTCGAGCAGCGCGTCGAGTTCGGCCGTCGCGGCGCCGTCCGCGGCGCCGGTGGGCGCCGCGCCCGGGGATCCGGGGGTGTCGACGTAGCGCCGGATCGTGTCGACCGTCGCGGTGATCTCGCCCGGATCGAGTTCGAGGATCTCCTCGTACCGGCTGATGGCGGCCCGGCTAGGGCGGCTGCCGCCGGTCTCCCACCGCGACACGCTGCTCTCGCTCACCAGCCTCTCCCACGAACCACCGTGGAAGGCCGCCGCGAAGCGCTTGGCCCTGACCCACCGGCCGTCGGCGCCGAGGGTGCGGTTGACCCGCAGCATCCACGCCACGCGCTCGTCGAAGAAGACGCGGTCCGTACGTCGAGCTGTCAGCGACATCTGAATGCCCATCGCCTCCGTGGCCCTGCCCGGCCTGGTTCGAGTCTACGAGCGACGAGGGAGCCGGCGGGACACCCGGAAGGGCGACGCTCGCCGGCTCCGCGCCGCCAGGTACGGCCTACGGGTGCCACATGCCGTGGAGCGGGTAGTTGTTGTTCTCCAGACGCGGGCAACTGTCCGTGATCGGTCGCTCGATGTACCACTCGGAGGAGCGGAACGAGTCGGGTTCGTGGGCCAGGCTGTACTCGCACACGCCGACGCGTCCCCGGGCCGGACCGGCGTGGTTGCGCACGTCGTTGAACAGCACGTTCTGGATGCCGCTACTGCCGTCGCCGCGCGTGTAGTCCCCGTCGATGACCACGAGCCGCGCGTCCGGGTTGTCGTTCAGCCATCTCGCCAGCACCCGGCCCGCGTCGAACTGGGTGCCCGCGGTGCCGTCGCCGGAGCCGTTGCCGCAGGTGGCCATGTCGCTGTAGTTCCCCGGGTCGATCAGGAGGATGTAGTCGAGCTGCCGCCTCTCCTCCAGTGAGGCCTTGTGCAGGAAGTACAGCGGCGCGTACCGGCTCCTGCTCCACGAGGCCATCCAACCGATCGGCGTGTTCGCGGTGAACGACCTGATCCGGCTGTAGGCGCCGGCCGAGTCACACTCCCCGGCGGACCAGTTGCTGAGGTAGGCGTACCGGGTCGTGGCCGAGGTGTACCGGAAGCGGTAGGTGGTGTCGCCCGGATCGTCCTTGGGGTGGGCGTACAGGCCCACCGGGGCGGGCGGCGGTGGCGGAGGCGGCGGCGCCCCGCACTCGGGCTCGTGGGGGGTCGGCTCGTTGGCCCGGTTGGGGGTGTTCAGGTAACGGTCCGCCACCCAACCGGTCTGACCCCGGGCATCCCCGCCCGGCACGTAGACCTGGTGCCAGCGCCGGTTGGCGTACGGGCCCACGGCCTCGCCCCACGTGCCGCACATCAGCTCGATCGTGGTGCCGTAGAGCATGTACCGGGACAACACCCGGTTGACGTCGTCCATCCTCGTCGAGTTGCGCAGGTAGATGCCTGCGTACGGGTCGTTGTCGGCGTCGACCACCTGGTAGAACAAGCCGGTGCCGGCCGAGGCGGGGGTGGCACCCACCCCGGCGACCAGGCCGGCCGTGGCCATCAGGACGCTCAACGTCCCCGCTAACCAACGCTTCATGGCGGTTCCTCTCCTGTCGGGACGACCGTGCCAGGAGCGTAGGGAGACGCTGACCGCAGAGGGTGATCGATTGCACACGCGGCGCTGGGCTGCAACGGGCGGATCCCGACGGCTCCGGCGTGCCGGCCCACCGGGTCGAACACCCACCGGTGGGCACCGTCGAGCGACGCGCCGCTCCGTACCCGGAGCGGGAGAGACGCTGCGAACTCCGGCGGGTCCCGGCTACCCGCGCCGAGCCCTCGCTTCCCGTACGGGCCCGCAGCGCGCCGGTCACACCGTCGTGGCCGACGGCCGGGTGGGCTCGGCCGCGGCGCTGCCCCGGCGCGCGGCGACGAAGCCGAAGGCGGCGGCGGTGAAGAACATCAGGATGCCGTAGATCGCGGCCGGCATGGCGATGTCGGTGTTGTCGAGCAGGGCGGGGCTGAGCGCGATCGTGATGGCCAGGGTGGCGTTGTGGACGCCGATCTCGAACGACGAGGCGACGGAGTCCCGGTGCCCGACGCGCAGCAGCCGCGGCGCCGCGTACCCGATGCCCAGGCTGAGCAGGTTGAACAGCAGGGCGACGAGGCCGACGGCGCCGATGGTGGCGGCGAACTCGTCCTTGACGCCGAGCACCGCGCCGGTGATCACGACGGCGAGGACCACGACGGAGAGGATCTTCACGGGTCGCTGCATGCGCGCGGCGAACCCGGGGCGACGGCGACGGATGGCCATGCCGATCACGATCGGGATGAGCACCAGGGCGAAGACCTGGATCACCTTGTCGAACTGGAGGCCGAGCGAGCTGTCCGAACCCATGAACGCGGCGACGGAGAGGTTGACGACCAGGGGCAGCGTGAACAGGGCGAGCACCGAGTTGATGGCGGTCAGGGTGACGTTGAGCGCGACGTTGCCCTTGAACAGGTGGCTGTAGAGACTGGCCGTGCTGCCGCCCGGGGAGGCGGCCAGCAGCATCATCCCGACGGCCAGTTCCGGGCGCAGGTCGGCGGCGAGCACCAGGCCGAGGCAGATGGCCGGCAGGACCAGCATCTGGCAGACCAGGGAGATGATCACCGCCCGGGGATAGGCGACGACGCGGCGGAAGTCGGCCACGGTGAGGGTGAGGCCGAGGCCGAGCATCACGATGCCCAACGCGACAGGGAAGAGCACGAGCGACAAACCGGTACTCACGGCGGCCTCCTGATCGCGTACGCCAAGGTCCACCGGATCCTCACATCTCGATGGCGCTTCCGACACCTCCTGATGTGCGCAACCGGACGGGCCCGGCGGCCATCGGTGCGGCCGTCCGGACGACGGCGGCGTCGGACGCCCCGGTCAGGCCAGCCGGCGGGCGAGCTCACGGCGCAGCACCCCACGGCCGGGCGTCATGCCCGCGAGCGGTACGACCAACTCGTACGGCCGGCTCCGCCCGTGCCCGGCCCACTGCCACCGCCGCAGCGGAGGTCGGGTCCGGTCGGGGGCGACCGGCTCGACGACCAGGACGGACGTCAGGCGTCCACGGATCTCGGCGCGGGCGACGTTCGACCACTCGATGGCCACGGTGGCGTGGCTGGGGCCGGTCACCTCCAGGTGCTGCTCGGTGAGGCGCAGCGGCAGCCGTGGCCGGTGGGCGGACCGCTGCGTGGCGCCCAGTACGAGGAACAGCGGCAGCATCCACAGCAGGTCCCACCACTGCCGGCCGCGCGCGAGGCTGACGACGACGCCTACCGCCGCGACGGCGACGAGCCCGAGGGCCGTCGCCAGGATCCGCCGGCGCGTCGACTGTCTGAACTCGACGGTGCGGGACTCGTCGGTGGCGGTCACCCGTGGCTCCCTACCCGCCCGGTGCGAGAGCAAACAGCAGGCGGCGGGGCCGGTCGAGGCCGGGTGCCTCGGCCGACCCCGCCGCTCAGGCGGGCCGCCGACGGGTGTCGTCACCCGCGTGGGGTCGCGTCAGGCGCGCGACCACTTCTGGTTGGCGTCGCCGGTGCAGTCCCACAGTTGCAGCTTGCCCCCGTTGCCGGTGTTGCGGTCGCGCACGTCGACGCAGCGGTTCGCACTGAGGTTGACCAGGTCACCGGCGGCGTTGAGGGTGAAGCGTTGTGCCGGGTTGCCGTTGCAGGTGACGAGGTTGACCTCGGTGCCGTTCGCCGTGCCGGCCCAGGCCGGGTCCATGCACTTGCCCATCGCCCGGATCGTGCCGTCGGAGGCGAACGTCCAGGCTTGCGCGACGGTGCCGTTGCAGTCCCAGATCTGAAGCTTGGCCCCGTCGACCGGGTTGGCGCTCGGGATGTCGATGCAGCGACCGCTGAGCGCGCCCCTGATCGCGGTGGTGCCCGGCGGGTTGCCGCCCGAGGTGTAGCCCGAGACGCGTACGTAGTCGACGAGCATCTGCTGCGGGAACTGCGTGGAGGCGTCGGGGTAGCCGGGCCAGTTCCCGCCCACCGCCACGTTGAGGAGCATGAAGAACGGGTGGTCGAACACCCACCGGTTGCCGCCGAGTCGTCCCGGGTCCACCCGGTGGTACTCGACGCCGTCCAGGTACCAGACGATCGAGTTCGGTTCCCAGTCCACCCGGTAGGTGTGGAAGGCGTCGGCGAGCGGCTGGCCGATGGTGCGGCTGCCGGTGATGCCGCCGCCGCCCGAGTAGCCGGGGCCGTGGATGGTGCCGTAGACGGTGTTCGGCTCCCGGCCGATGTTCTCCATGACGTCGATCTCGCCCGCGTTCGGCCAGCCCACGCTGCCCATGTCGTTGCCGAGCATCCAGAACGCCGGCCAGATGCCCTGACCCCGGGGGATCTTGATACGGGCCTCGAAGCGGCCGTACGCCTGGGTGAACGTGGCCGCCGTGAGCAGCCGGGCCGAGGTGTACTCGCACCGGCCGTAGTGGCACTGGTAGTTGGCCGGGTTCTCCCGGCGGGCGGTGATCACCAGGTTGCCCTGGCCGTCGTGCGCGGCGTTGCTCGTGCTGTTGGTGTAGTACTGCCGCTCGTTGTTGCCCCAGCCGCCGCCGCCGATGTCGAAGCGCCACTTGCTCTGGTCGACGGGCGTGCCGGCCGGCGCGTTGAACTCGTCCTGCCAGGTGATCCCCCCGATGGCGGCCTGCGCCGGTTCGGGGTGGACCGGCACGGCGAGGGCCGTGGTGGCACCGATGATCGCGGTCGCGGCGAGGGCGAGCGCCCACGGCCGTCGACGGGTACGGACTCTGAACATGTAGGACCTCCTTGGCAACTGCGCCGGCGCGACGTCTCTCGCGGCGACGGCGGGACGAGCGGCGGTGACCCGGCGGCGGGACCGGGTCAGCCGCGCCGCCACTTCTGGTTGGCGCCGCCGACGCAGTCCCACAGGTGCAGGCGGGCGCCGTCGGAGTTGTTCCACTCCTTGATGTCGACGCACTTGTTCGCCTGCGGGTTGACCAGGTCGCCGGCCGCCGAGAGGACGAACTGCTGGGCCGGGTTGCCGCTGCAGTTGGCGATCTGGATCGTCGCGCCGTTGGCGGTGGAGCCCCAGGCCACGTCCATGCACTTGTTGTTCTGCGTACGCAGCGTGCCGCCGGTGAAGGTCCACGACTGCGCGGCGGTGCCGTTGCAGGTCCAGGTCTGCAGGGGCACCCCGTCGGAGAAGTTGGAGTTCGGCACGTCGATGCAGCGGTTGTTCCAGTTGCTGATCAGCCGGCTTCCGCCGCCGCCACCGGTGGTCACCAGGGTCAGTCCGTAGACGCCGAGGATCTCGTTGACCGGCTGGAACCAGGTCGTGCCGCCCGTGGAGCAGTTGCCGGAGCCGCCGGACGTGACGCCCTGGGCCTGGTTGCCGGAGACCCAGGCGCCGCCGGAGTCGCCGCCCTCGGCGCAGGCGTTGCTGCGGGTCAGGCCCGACACCGCGCCCTGCGGGTAGTTGACGGTCTCGTTGCGGCCGAGGATGGTCCCGCAGCGCCAGCCGGTCGTACGCCCGGAGCGGCAGACCGAGCTGCCGATCGCCGCGTCCTGCGAGCCGGCCACCGTCACGTTGCCGCCGGCGTAGTTGTTCACCCAGGGCTGGGGCGTCCAGGAGCCGTTGGTGCGTACCCATCCGTAGTCGTTGCCGGGGAACGAGGAGCCCGCGAACGTGCCCTGCGAGACGTTGTTGAAGCCGAGGGTGGGGCTGCCGACGCCGCCGCAGTGGCCGGCGGTGACGAAGCCGCCGACGACCGCGAAGCCGACCGAGCAGAGCGTGTTGCCGTTGATGACGTACTGGTCGCCGCCCCGGATGTCGTAGAGCGGGCGCGGCGCGTCGCGGGAGGTGACCACCCGGATCGCGTCCGTGGGGACGCCGCTGGCCCTCGCGTACGCGATCGCCTCGTCGGCGGCGCCGGGCCGGGCCGACACGACGACGCTGTTGCCGGCGACGTCGACGTGCCAGCCGTGCACGTCGCGGGGCTCCGCGGCGGCGGAGCGCCGGTCGAGGGCGCGCTTGACCGTGTCGAGGGTGCGCTCGCTGCGGGCGACGACCGTGACGTCGGCGCCCTCGGCGCGGACGGTCGGGGCGAGCGCCGCGTCCGTGACGGCGACGGTGAGGCGCTGCCCGCCGGACGGGATCCAGGCGCCGGCGAAGGCGGGGCCGAGCTTCGCGCGCAGGCGTCGCTCGACCACCGGCGCCGCCGCCTCGGTGCGCAGGCGTTCGTCGACCTGGGCGGGGGTGAGGCCGAGGTCGCGGCGCATCGCCTCGACCAGGGCGGGGCTGAGGTCGACCGTGGCCGCCGCGGCGGGGGCCGGGGCGGCGGGGGGAGTGTCGCTCGCGTGGCCCGCCGCGGGGGCGAGGCCGACGAGCAGCAGGGCGGTGGCGACGGGGGCGAGCACGCGCAGTCTTCGAGACAAGGAGATCCTCCCGGGGGTGCGGCGAGGGGTGGCGGACGGGTGCAGAGAGCGCTCTCTGAGAGAAGTCTGTCGATGTCCCGTCGCATCTGTCAAGAAGGTTGCCAGTTGTGGTCCGGCTGTCGCCCTCGGCGACGGCGTCGGGCCGCCCACCTCGGCCCCGTCGAGGGCGGCGGGGCCGGGAGGGCGTCGGATCAGGCGGTGGAGAGCAGGCCGCGCGCCGCCTGGACCTGCTCGACGGCCCGCCGGAGGGCGGCGACGATGCGGTCCTCGCCGGCGGCGTCGAGCCGGGCCACCGGAACCGACAGGCTGATCGCGTCGGTGGCCGGCGCCGCCAGGGGTACGGCCGTCGCGAAGCAGACGATGCCCTCGGTGTTCTCCTCGCGGTCGACCGCGTAGCCGCGCTCGCGGACGGCGGCGAGCTCGGCGCGCAGTGCCTCGCGGTCGGTGACGGTGTGCGGGGTGAGCGCGGGCAGCGGCCAGCTCAGCAGTTCGTCGAGCGCGTCGTCCGGGCGCTCGGCGAGCAGCGCCTTGCCCAGGGCGGTGGCGTGCGCCGGCAGTTGCCGGCCGATCGCGCTGTAGAGCCGCAGCGGGTGCACCGACTCGCGCTTGGCGAGGTAGACGATGTGCGCGCCGTCCAGCCGTCCGAGGTGGACGGTCTCACCGAACTGCCGGGACAGGTCGTCGAGTACCCCGCCGAGCAGGCCCACGGTGTCGTCGCTGGTGAGGTACGCGGCGCCGACCTGGAGCGCGCGCACCCCCAGCCCGAACCGGGTGCCGGTCGGGTCGCTCTCCACCCAGCCGCGCTGGGCCATGGTGCGCAGGATGCCGTGCAGGCTGCTCTTCGGGATGTCCAGCGCGCGGGCCAGGTCGACCAGCGAGCGCCGCTGCGGCGAGGCGGCGAGCGCCTCGAGCACCTCCAGCGTCCGGGTGGAGGACTTCACCGGTTGGAACCCGCCGGGCAGCGTCATGGGCGCCACTCTAGCGGGGTTGACAGGCCGGGCGGCACGGCTAGGGTCACATATGTGACTGGCGTACAGAATGATGAACAGAGACATGCGGTCGTCGCGGCCGTCGGTGCGGCCCGGATCCTGCCGGTCGTCGTGCTGGACGCCGCCCGCGACGCCGCCCCGCTGGCCGACGCCCTCGTCCGCGGCGGGCTGCGCTCGGCCGAGGTGACGTTCCGCACCGACGCCGCGGCCGAGGCGATCCGCGTCATGTCCGAGCGATCCGACCTGCTCGTCGGCGCCGGCACCGTGCTGACCCCCGCCCAGGTCGACCGGGCCGTCGAGGCGGGTGCCCGGTTCGTCGTCACCCCCGGCTTCTCCCCGAAGGTCGTCGCGCGCTGCCAGGAGCGGGGCGTGCCCGTCTTCCCCGGCGTCGCCACCGGTACCGAGATCCAGATGGCCCTCGACGCCGGGCTCGACACGGTCAAGTTCTTCCCCGCCGAGCAGCTCGGCGGCGGCGGGATGATCAAGGCGCTCGCCGCGCCGTTCCGCTCGGTGCGGTTCATCCCGACCGGCGGGGTCAACACCGCCAACCTCGCGGACTACCTCGCCCTGCCCGCCGTGCTGGCGGTCGGCGGCACCTGGATGGTCGCCCCCGACCTGATCGCCGCCGGGCGCTGGGACGAGGTCGCCGCCCGCACCGCCGCGGCCGTCGAAGCCGCCCGACCCACCGTGGAGGCCTGAGCCGTGCTGTCGATCCGTCCGGCCGGCGAGTGCCGGTACGACCTGGTCTCCCTGGGCGAGATCATGCTGCGGCTCGACCCGGGCGAGGGTCGGGTGCGCACGGCGCGCACCTTCCGGGCCTGGGAGGGCGGCGGCGAGTACAACGTGGCACGCGGGCTGCGCCGCTGCTTCGGGCTGCGGACCGCCGTGGTCACCGCGTTCGCCGACAACGAGGTGGGCCGGCTGCTGGAGGACCTCGTACTCCAGGGCGGGGTGGACACGTCACTGGTGACCTGGCTGCCCTACGACGGCGTCGGCCGCGCCGTGCGCAACGGGCTCAACTTCACCGAGCGCGGCTTCGGCGTCCGGGGTGCCGTCGGCACCTCCGACCGCGGCCACAGCGCCGCCAGCCAACTGCGGGCCGACCAGGTGGACTGGGACCACCTGTTCGGCACGCTGGGGGTGCGGTGGCTGCACACCGGCGGCATCTACGCGGCCCTGTCCGAGACCACCCCGGAGACGATGGAGGCCGCGATGGCCGCCGCAGCCCGGCACGGCACCGTCGTCTCGTACGACCTCAACTACCGGCCCAGCCTGTGGAAGGCGGTCGGCGGGCAGGACCGCGCGCGGGAGGTGAACCGCCGGCTCGCCCGCTACGTCGACGTGATGATCGGCAACGAGGAGGACTTCACCGCCTCGCTGGGCTTCGAGGTGCCCGACACCGACGCCTCCCTGTCGCAGCTGGAGGTGGCCAACTTCAAGCGGATGATCGAGGCGGCCACCGAGGCGTACGACAACTTCAAGGTCGTCGCCACCACCCTGCGTACGGTGCGCACCGCCACCGTCAACGACTGGGGTGCGATCGCCTGGGGCGACGGGCGTTTCGTCGAGGCGACCCACCGGCCCGGCCTGGAGATCATGGACCGGGTCGGCGGCGGCGACAGCTTCGCCTCCGGCCTGATCTACGGCCTGCTGAAGAAGGGCGACCTCGCCACGGCCGTCGAGTACGGCGCGGCGCACGGCGCGTTGGCGATGACCACGCCCGGCGACACCTCGATGGCCAGTCTCCGGGAGGTCGAGGCGCTCGTGCGGGGCGCCGGCGCGCGCGTGCAGCGCTGAACCCGCCGGGGCTGCGCCGCACCCGGGAGGCCGGTCGGGGCCGGTCGACGACCCGACAGCCGCGGGACGGCCAGCTCCGGCGGCGCAGCCGTCACCGGCCGGCCGGCCCGCTCACTCCCCGGTGAAGTGCGGGTCGCGCCGGTCGAGGAAGGCCCGGACCGCCTCCTCGTGGTCGCGGGTCTGGTGCGCCAGCGCCTGCATCGCGGCCGAGAGCTCCAGGATGCTGTCGAGGCTCTGGTGCTGGGCCTCGCGCAGCAGCTTCTTGGCCATCCGTACGGCGTGCGGGGGGTTCGCGGCCACCCGGTCGGCCAGCCGGCGCGCCTCGCTGAGCAGCTCCCCGTGCGGCACGACCCGGGAGACCAGCCCCCAATCGAGGGCGGTCGCGGCGTCGACCCGGTCCCCGGTCAGCGCCATCTCGGCGGCCCGCGCGGCCCCGACGGCGCGGGGCAGCAGCCAGGCGCCGCCGTCGCCGGGGATGATGCCGAGCTTGACGAAGCTCTCCGCGAAGAACGCCCGCTCCGAGGCGATCCGCAGGTCGCACATGAGCGCCAGGTCGCAGCCGGCGCCGACCGCCGCCCCGTTGACCGCCGCGATGAGCGGCACGTCGCACGCGTACATCGCCCGGGGGATCCGCTGGATGCCGCGGCGGTAGCCGTCGCGCAACTCGTGCGGGGCGCCGCCGAAGAGGCCGACCCGCTCCGCCATGTCCTTGACGTTGCCGCCGGCGGAGAAGGCACTGCCGGCGCCGGTGAGGATGACCGCCCGGACCGTCCGGTCGGCGTTGACCGCGTCGACCCGGGCGACCAGGGCGTCGATCACGTCGTCGCCGGAGATGGGGTTGCGGGCCTCCGGCAGGTTGATCGTCCACGTCTCCACGTGCCCGTCCCGCTCGACGAGAACCGGGTCGTCCACGCGCGTCTCCTCGGTGTGCTGCTGATCTGGCCTGTCCCCGAAACCAACCACACGCCCGGCGGGCCCGGCAAGGCGGGGTGCGCGGCGGCCGGCCGCCCGGGGCGCGCCGCGCCGGGGCTATGGTCGGCGTCATGGCCCCGGACACCGGCAACCGCGACGACTGGACCAGGCCCGGGACGTACGAGGTCGCCCCCGGCGTCCATCGCGTACCGCTGCCGCTGCCCAACGACGGCCTGCGCGCGGTGAACGTGTACGTCCTGCGCGACGACGACGGACTCGTCCTCGTCGACTCCGGCTGGGCGGTCGCCGAGGCGAGGTCCGCGCTCGAGGCGGCGCTCAAGGAGCTGGACTGCTCGCTGGCGGACGTACGCCGGTTCCTCGTGACGCACGTCCACCGCGACCACTACACGCAGGCCGTGCACCTGCGCCGTGAGTACGGCACGCGGGTGAGCCTCGGCGCCGGCGAGCGCGCGAGCCTGACGGTGTCCATGACCCCGCACCGCAACCCGCTCGCCGAGCAGCTCGACCACCTGCGCCTGCTGGGCGCCGGTGAGCTGGCCGACACCCTGGCGGAGCTGACCGGGGTGCGGCTGAGCACCGAGGACTGGGAACTGCCGGACGACTGGTTCCACGACGGTCAGCGGATCACCCACGGCGAGCGCACCCTGCACGTCGTCGAGACGCCGGGCCACACGCGCGGCCACGTCGTCTTCCACGACACCGGCTCGGCCCTGCTGTTCGCCGGTGACCACGTGCTGCCCACCATCACGCCGTCGATCGGGTTCGAGGCCGCCCTCTCCGCGAACCCGCTCGGCGAGTTCCTGGGCTCGCTCGCGCTGGTCCGGCGACGACCGGACGCGCGGCTGCTCCCGGCGCACGGGCCGGTGACGCCCAGCGTGCACGCGCGGGTCGACGAACTCGTCGCGCACCACGGCGCGCGGCTCGACGAGACGGAGGCCGCCGTCGCCCGTGGGGCGAGTTCGGCGTACGAGGTGGCCGCCCAGTTGCGCTGGACCCGGCGCGAGCACCGGCTGGGCGACCTCGACGTGTTCAACGCGATGCTCGCGGTCACCGAGACGGCGGCGCACCTGGAACTCCTGGTCGCCCAGGGCCGGCTGACCCGCTCCGACGCCGGGGGAGTGCGTCGCCACGCCACCGCGTGACCGCGCCGCGGGTACGGGACCCGGCGCCTCGGGGCGGGGCCGTCGGGCGCGGGCGGGTCAGCGGGGAGTACGGCCGTGCCCCTACGATGCGACGTATGGCGCTGCTGCACCGGGCGGAGATGCACCCCACCAAGTTCGCACTGCTGGCGGCGTGGCTGCCCGGCCGACCGTGGTACCAGGGGGCGGCCGGCGCCGACGTCGAGCGCGTGGCGTCCTACCGGTTCGACGATCCGGCCGGCGCCGTCGGCGTCGAGACGCTGCTCGTCAGGGCCGGCGACGGGCCGGTCCACCAGGTGCCGCTGACCTACCGCGGCGCGCCCCTCGACGGCGGCGACGACTGGCTCGTGGGCACCACCGAGCACTCCGTGCTCGGCCGCCGCTGGGTCTACGACGGCTGCGCCGACCCCGTCTACGCCGCCACGCTGGCGGCGGCCGTCCTCGCCGACGCCGGGCAGGCGGAGGAGTACTTCGAGGTCGACGGCCGGCGCGAGCACCGTGAGCCCACGATGGACATCGCCGGCAGCGGCACCCGGGGCGCCGAGGTCCCACCCGTCGGCGCCGTACGCCGCGTGGTGGAGGACGACTTCACCCTCATCGTCACCGATCCCGTGGAGTTGGCCGTCGTGCGCCGTCTCGACGGCGGCACCGCGTCCGACGGCGCCGTGCTGACCGGCACGTGGAGCGACCAGCCCACCCCGCTGCCCCTGGCGTACGCCCGCCTGCGCTGAGCGCAGCCTCGTCCACGAAGGGCGGGACATGCTCGTGCTGCTCAGCGCCTCGATCAACCTGGCGGTCAGCCGGCCGGTGGGACCGAGGAGCCTGCCCTTCGTCCCGGAGCCGGCGGGCGGCCGGGTGGTGGTCGCCGGGGCGACCGGCTGACCGGTGCGACCCGGCCCGGCCCGTCACGACGCGCGGCCGGTCCCGGGATCGGGGACCGGCCGCGACGTCGGGCGGGGACGGCTCAGCCCCAGATGGCGCCCGCCCACTCCGGGTGGTCGACGAACGGGTTCCGGTTGCCCTGCCAGCGCTCGTAGATCCGCTGGTTGCGGCGCTTCTCGAACGCGTCCGGCGGGTCGGCCTGGTTCCACTGGAGCAGCACCGACATTCTGCCGTGGTACGGCGCGGTGCCGTTGTTGACCGACTGGTTCAGTTCCAGGTTCGGCCAGCCGTCGGTGCCCTCGTACCGGATCGCCATGTACATGATCATGCGTGCCACGTCGCCCTTGACGGCGTTGCGCGGCTCCCACGAGTCGGCGTCGGTGTAGCAGCCCGGCGCCTCGGTGACCGGGCTGCCGCCGTTGTCGAAGTCCTTGTTGCCGCGCGTCGAGTTGACCGAGACGTCGGTCGGCCGCAGGTGGTGCACGTCGGTTCCCGGCCCGGTCGCGGTGCCGAAGTCGCCGTGCGACTTGGCCCAGACGTGCTCACGGTTCCAGTCGTTGACGCCGCCGCCGTTGCTGGTCTTGCTCTGGGAACGACCGGTGTAGAGCAGGATGACGTTGCTGCTGTTCGCCGGGTCCTGGTCGGTGTCGCGCAGCGCCTCCCACACCTGGTCGTAGGAGAGCTTCGTCTGCACCTTGATGATCGAGTGCAGCGAGCTGCGCAGCGCCGCGCCGGACTTGCCGACCGCGTTGGCGTAGTAGGTGGAGTCGTAGTCGCCGCCGGGTACCGGGGTGGTGGTCGGGACCGGGGTCGGCGACTGGCTCGGCGAGGGAGCGGTGCCGCCGAGGGTCATCGCCGTCGGGTTCTTCAGGCCGCCGTGGCTGAAGTAGGCGGTGAGCGCGCCGGTGGCGGTGACCCGCTGGCCCCGCAGGCCCGGGTTGGTGAGCAGCCCGAACGTGCTGCGGTAGGCGGTGGTGACCTGGACGTAGAGCATCCGGCTCGGCCCGGTCTCGGCCGCCGTGTCGGCGATCGCGATCGCGGTGTCCGAGGTGAAACCGGACCTGAGCACCGTCGTGCTGCTGGTCGGCTGGCCGATGACGTAGCCGGTCACGGTGGCCGTCCGACCGTCCTGCGCGGCGAGCGCCTGGGCCACGGTCAGGGTGGTGGCGGCCGACGCCGCCGCCGTCACCGCCACGGGCGCCACCAGCACGACGGCCAGCGCGATCGCCATCGCCAGCCTTCTGGGCCCCGAGCGGGCACTGCTCCTCATATTCATGAGCAGCGATGCTAGCGGTGCGGGCGTGAACGCCGGGAGAGCGGGAGCGCAACTTTCGGCCAGCGCCTCGTCGGCGCGTACCTGACCACCGGGCGGAGCACCGGCCGGAGCATGCTACCCGGGCGTCGGACCGGCGCTCAGGTAGGTCAGGGTCGCCAGCACCCGGCGCTCACCGCGCCGGGCGGCGACGGACCGGGCGGCCCGGCGCCTCGCCGGGGGTAGGCTGACCTGCGTGGATCACGAAGACCGCATCGCCCTCTTCCTCGACTACGAGAACCTCGCGCTGGGGGCCCGCGACCATCTCGGCGGGGTGGCCTTCGACTTCCGCCCCATCGCCGACGCCCTCGCCGAGCGCGGCCGGGTGGTGGTGCGCCGGGCGTACGCGGACTGGTCCTACTTCGACGAGGACCGGCGGATGCTCACCCGCTCGCACGTCGAGCTCATCGAGATTCCCCAGCGGATGGGGGCGTCGCGCAAGAACGCCGCCGACATCAAGATGGCCGTGGACGCCGTGGAGCTGGCCTTCGAGCGCGGGTACATCTCGACCTTCGTCATCTGCACCGGCGACAGCGACTTCACCCCGCTGGTCCACAAGCTGCGCGAGCTGAACAAGCGCGTCATCGGCGTCGGAGTGGAGAACTCGACCTCGGCACTGCTGCCGCCCGCGTGCGACGAGTTCCTCTACTACGACCGGCTGGAGGGCGTCGACGTCCCTCCCGCCCGGGTCCGGCGCGGGCGCCCGGCCCGCCTGCCCAGCCCCGACGTGCCGCGGGTGGAGCAGGAGCCCGAGCCCGAGGCGCAGCCGGCGGCCGAGGAGGCCGCCCGGGACGTCGACACGCTCGCCGTGCTCGTGGCCCAGACCGTCGCCGGCCTCCAGGGCAGTTCGAGCGGCGAGGTGACCGCCTCGACGTTGAAGCGCACCCTGCTGCGCAAGGACCCGACGTTCAGCGAGTCCGACTACGGGTTCCGCACCTTCGGGGAGCTGCTGCGGCACCTCGCCGGGCACAACGTGGTCGAGCTGGCGGAGGGGCCCGCCAAGGGTGACCCCGAGGTGTCCCTGCCCGAGCACGGCGACCGCGAGGTGGCGTTCGGGCTGCTCGGCTCGGTGGTGGCGGACCTCGCCGGCGACGAGGGCGCGGTGGCCCTCTCCGGCCTGAAGAACCAGCTGCGCCGGGCGCGGCCGGACTTCAGCGAGAAGAAGCTGGGCTACCGCAGCTTCCTCCAGTTCTGCAAGGCGGCCGCCACCAGCGGCGTCGTCGACCTGCGGTGGAGCCCCGAGGCCGACGACTACCTCCTCACCCCCCGGGCCGCCTGAGCAGCTGCCGCCCGGCGTCGTTGCGGACGCTCCCGTTTCGACTTGTGTTTCCCACAAACGCCAATTCCTCCTTGAAAGACGTTTAGCGCGGTCGTTGACCGGAGAAGTGCCGGTCCGAGCGGGCATCGTCGCCCGCCGATTGGCAGGAGGAAGAGTCAATGACACGGATGGTGCGTGCTGCCGCGCTCGTCGGGGTGCTCGCCCTGGCGGTCAGCGGATGCGGAGGCGTCGGCGGGGACGGCGACGAGGGCGGTGGTACCGCCACCGAGGGCACCCTGTCCACGATGGGCTTCGGCCTCTCCGACGAGATCGCGACCACGCGCGTCGACGCGTTCAAGCGCGACAACCCGGGCGTCGACCTGAAGATCACCGAGGGGGCCTTCGACGAGCAGCAGTTCCTCTCCGCCGTCGCCTCCGGCAACCCGCCCGACCTGGTCTACATGGACCGCAAGCTGATCGGCACCTACGCCAAGCGCGGCTCCATCCAACCGCTGACCGACTGCGTCGACAAGCAGGACATCGACATGGGGCAGTACCGGCCGGCGGCGAAGGAACAGGTCACCCTCGACGGCACCGTCTACGGCGTCCCCGAGTTCTCCAGCGTCCGGGTGCTCTACCTCAACGAGGCGCTGCTGCGGCAGAAGGGCCTGACCGTCGACGACGTCGACCTCGCGAACTGGGCCGGGCTGCCCGCGCTCAACGCCAGGCTCGCCACCGTCTCCGGGGGTCGGCTCTCCCGCATCGGCATCGACCCGAAGATCCCCGAGTTCCTGCCCATGTGGGCCAAGGCCAACGGCGTCGACATGCTCTCCGCCGACGGCACGAAGGCCAACCTCGACGACCCGAAGGTGGTCGAGGCGCTCACCACCGGGGTCAGGCTGATCCAGGACCAGGCCGGCTGGGGCAAGTTCAAGTCCTTCCGGGACACCTTCGACTTCTTCGGCGCGCAGAACCCGCTCGCGAAGAACCAGATCGTCGCCTGGCCCATGGAGGAGTGGTTCCTCAACCAGGCCGCCAAGAACACCCCGAAGGCCGAACTGGTGGTCAAGCCGTTCGTGGACCGGCAGGGCAAGCCGGTGACCCTCTCCTCCGGGCTGGCCTGGGTGGTCCCCAAGGGCGCGAAGAACCCGGACGCCGCGTGCGCGTTCATGAAGAAGGTCACCGCCACCGACACCTGGGTCGCCGCCGCCAAGGCCCGCGCCGACGCGCGCAAGGCCGCCGGCCAGCCGTTCACCGGCGTCTACACGGGCAACGTCGCCGCCGACAAGCGGATCTTCGACGAGTTGTACCAGCCCACCGGCAACAAGCGCTTCGACGACGCGGTGGCCACTATCCGCTCCGTGCAGGACGCCGCCTTCGCGATGCCGGCCTCGCCCGCCGGCGCCGAGTTCGACAAGGCCTGGACGGACGCGGTCAACCGGGTCCTCTCGGGCCAGGCGCCGCCGGCGGAGGCGCTGGCCCGCGCCCAGCAGGAGGCGACCGCCGCCCTCGACAAGGCCTCGAAGTAGGCCCCGGGGGATGGCCACCACCACCGTCCCCGCTCCCACGGGCCGGCGGCGTCGTACGCCGCTGGCCCGGCGGGAGGCGCGCTGGGCGTACCTTTTCCTGGCGCCGTGGATCGTCGGGTTCCTGATCTTCAACGCCGGGCCGATGATCGCCAGCGCCTGGCTCAGCCTCACCGAGTACGACGCGATCAACGCGCCCCGGTACACCGGCCTGGACAACTACCGGGAGCTGATGTCCGACCCGATGGTGGCGCGCAGCCTGGGCAACACCGTGTACTACACGCTCCTGCACGTGCCGCTGGTGATGGCGATCTCGCTGGGGCTGGCGCTGCTGCTCAAGCGGGTCGGGCGGTTGCAGGGCTTCTTCCGTACCGTCTTCTACCTGCCGGTGATGACCCCGGCGGTGGCCGTGGGCATCCTGTTCCTGCTCCTGCTCAACACCCAGGACGGCCTGATCAACCGCGGCCTCGCCCTGATCGGGATCGACGGCCCGAGCTGGACCACCGACCCGGACTGGGTGATGCCCGGCATCGTCCTGATGGGCCTGTGGAGCCTCGGCTCCACCGTGATCATCTATCTCGCCGCTCTGCAGAACGTGCCGCGCGACCTGTACGAGGCGGCGAGCATCGACGGCGCCGGCGGCTGGGCCCGGTTCCGGCACGTGACGCTGCCGATGATCTCGGGCGCGCTGTTCTTCACGCTGATCGTCAACACCATCTCGTCGCTGCAGATGTTCACCGAGGTCTACACCATGTACTTCGGCAACCGGCAGACGCAGGGATCGTTCAACAGCGACGCCGCGTCGTTCTACGTGATCCACCTGTTCCAGGAGGCGTTCCAGTTCCTGCACATGGGCTTCGCCTCGGCGATGGCCTGGCTGCTCTTCGTGATCATCCTGATCATCACGCTGGTGCAGGTGAAGCTCGGCAACCGGTTCGTGTACTACGAGGGGGACCAGCCGTGACGGTGGACAGCAGGCGGCGTGGAGGGGTGGCCCGGCGGCCGACCGAGGGGAGCCGGTCGTGACGGCCACGGTGCAGCGGGCCGTCGCCGCGCCCGTACCCGCGAGCGCGCCGGGAGGCGCCGACCGGCGGGCGGCGGCCGAGGAGAGCGGTCGCCCGCTGTGGCAGCGGGTGCTGTTCGTGGTCGCGCTCGTCGGCGCCGCCGTGGTGTTCATGCTGCCGTTCGTCTGGCTGATCGGCGCCTCGCTGCGGCCCCGCGAGTACGTCTTCTCCGGCGGGTTCCTGCCCACCCCGTTCGCGCCGGAGAACTACGCCGACGCGTGGCAGGCGGTGCCGATGGTCACCTGGCTGTTCAACAGCGTGGTGGTGGGCACGGCGGCGGCGCTCGCGGTGACGCTGTCCAGCGCGTGGGTGGCGTTCGGCTTCGCGTACTTCCGGTTCCCGGGGCGCGATGTGCTGTTCGGTCTGGTGCTCGCGACGATGATGCTGCCGTTCGCGGTGACCATGATCCCGACGTACCTGATCTGGACGGAACTGCGGCTGACCGGCACGCAGGTGCCGCTGTGGGCGGGCAACCTGTTCGGTTCGGCGTTCTACATCTTCCTGCTGCGGCAGTTCCTGCTCTCACTGCCGCGCGAGTACTTCGAGGCGGCCCGGGTCGACGGGGCGAGCTACCCGCAGCTGTTCTGGAAGCTGGCCTTCCCGCTGATCCGGCCCGCCCTGCTGGTGGCCTTCATCTTCGAGTTCAAGGCGAGCTGGACGGACCTGATGAAGCCGCTGATCTACCTGCGCGACGAGGAGCTGTACACCCTCCCGCGCGGGCTCAAGGTGGTGCTGGACCGCTTCGGCTACGGCGGCGAGCAGCAGTGGGAGATCGTGCTCGCGGGCAGCGTCATCGCGACCGTGCCGATGCTGGTGCTGTTCTTCCTCGCCCAGCGGCACTTCGTCGAGGGCATCGCCACCACCGGCCGCAAGGGCTGACCCCGCCGTGCCCGGCCCGTCTTACGGGTCGGGCCGGGCACGTGCGGGCTCAGGGGATGGTCACGCCGTACGCGGCCAGGATCTCGACGATCGGCTGGTAGTAGGTGGTGCCGCCGGTCGTGCAGTTGCCGCTGCCCCCGGAGAGGATGCCGAGGACGACGCCGGTGCCGGGGACGTAGAGCGGCCCGCCGCTGTCGCCCGGCTCGGCGCAGATGTTGGTCCGGATCAGCCCGGTGACGGCGCCGCCGGCGAAGTTGACGGTCACGTTGAGCCCGGTGACCGTGCCGCAGCGGACCCCGGTCGTGGAGCCGCTGCGACAGACCGTCTGGCCGATGTGGGCGTTGCCGGCGCCGTTGATCGTGACGAGGCCGGGGTACGTGTAGACGGCGCTGGGGTGGGCGACCAGGCTCGTGTAGCGGACCAGCCCGTAGTCGTTGCCGGGGAAGCTGCTGCCCACCCGGCTGCCGAGCACGGTGGTCTGCGCGCTGTTGGCGTACCAGGTCGCACCGGCGGCGGTGCAGTGCCCGGCGGTGACGAAGTAGTAGGTGCTGCCGCTGCGGACGTTGGCGCCGAGGGAGCACCGCCCGCCGCCGCCGTAGATCGCCTGACCACCGGCGATGAGCAGCCGCAGCTCACCCGGCTCGTGCCGGAGCACCGCACCGGCCCGGGCGGCGGTCGCCCGCAGCGCGGCCACGTCCCGGGCGGAGACGGTGTCGTCGACGGTCAGGGTCATCCGGCCGGTGGCGGGGTCGAGGCCCCAGGCGGTGCCGGTGGTGCGGATCTGCGCGAGCGCGGTCGCGGCGCGGGCTGCGTCGGCGGGGGCGGGGGCGGCGTGGGCGGGCGCCGGCAGGCCGAGCAGCAGCGCGGCGAGCAGGAGCAGGGCGAGCGGGAAACGACGCATCGAACCTCCAAAGATTCGTTTCTGTCGATTCCCTACAGGATCCACCCCCGGGCGTGACGCGGACAAGCGGCCGGTCGGTCCGGCCCGTGAGGGTGCCACCGACGGCGACGGCGACGGCGGCATCGGGGCGGCCCGGCTACGGCAGCGGGTGGGAGATGCCCCGGGCGTGGTCGGTGAGGGCGGCGCCGACCACGGTCGCCTCCAGCGGCAGCACCTCCAGGCAGCGGCGCACGGCGGCGGCCATCAGGACGTTCGGCACGCGCATCGACAGCGTGCAGTGCGGCACCCAACGCCCCGGCTGGTAGTGCTCGACCAGCGGGATGCCGGCCTCGGCCAGCCGGCCGTGCACCCGCGCGTGGTGCGCGAGCAACTCGACCGTGGGGGTCGGGCCCAGCCACAGGACGCGGCCGACGAACTGCCCGGCGTGTTCGAAGCTCAGCCGCAACGGCGCGGCCACCACCGTCCCGCGCAGCGCCGCCGCGACCCGCTCCGGATCGAAGCGGGGCGCGACGGCGAGCGAGACGTGCGGCCGGTGGCGCTGCTCCAGCAGCGACCGCATGCTCTGCACGCCCTCGGACTCCAGCGCGTCCCAGAGCACCCGGATCCGTCGGGTGGCGTCGGTGTCCAGGTAGAGCTCCAGCGCCGCGACCACATGATCACTCTAGGGGCGCGGTGCTCACGGCACGACGACGGCCCGACCCTCCAGCGTGCCGTCGGCCATCTTCCGGTACGCGACGACCGCCTCGTCCAGCGAGAAGGTGGTGGCCTTCGGCTTCACCAGTCCCCGGGCGCCCAGTTCGAGTACCTCGATGAGTTCCGGCCGGCTGCCCCAGTACGTGGTCTGGATGCTCACCTCGTACGGCACCGAGAAGAAGCCCACCGGCAGGGTGCCGCCGCCGATGCCGACGATGGTGAGGTCGCCGACGGTGCGGGCGGCGGCGGCACCGAGCGCGAGGGTGGGGTCGGCGCCGACGAAGTCCAGGATCACGTCGGCGCCCCGACCGCCGGTGGCCTGGCGGATCTCCTGGGCGGTGTCCGCGCCGGAGAGCATGGTCAGGTCGGCGCCGCACTCCTCGCCGAGCCGCAGCGCTTCCTCGCGGGTGTCCACCGCGATCACCCGCGCCGCGGTGGTGGCCTTGAGGATCTGCACGCCCACGTGCCCGAGCCCACCCACGCCGATCACCACGGCGGTGCTGGTCGGGCCGAGCTTCGCCCAGGACCGGCGGATCGCGTGGTACGGGGTGAGCCCGGCGTCGGTCAGCGGCGCCGCCAGTACGGGGTCGAGCCCGTCGGGCAGCGGCACCACCTGCCGGGCCTGCGGCACCAGCATGTACTCGGCCATGCCGCCGTCCAGGCCGAGGCCGCCGCCCCCGCCGGGCACCGGCGCCTCGGCGACGTTCTCGCAGTACGGGTCGACGCCCACCCGGCAGCGGGCGCAGGTGCCGCAGCCCCACGGCCCGTACACGGCCACCGGCTGGCCCACCGTCAGCCCGGTGACCCCGTCGCCCAGCGCGTGCACCCAGCCGGCGTTCTCGTGGCCGAGGGTGAACGGTGGGTTCCAGGGCACCGCGCCGGCCTCGAAGTCGTGCATCAGGTGCAGGTCGGAGTGGCAGGCCCCGGCACCGCCGATCTTGACCACCACCTGACCCGGGCCGGGGGTCGGCTCGTCGACCTCGACCAGCTCGGGCTCCGACTTCCAGCCCGGCAACCGCAGTGCGCGCATCAGACGCCTCCTGTTCTCCCGCTTCCGGTCCGACTGCCGGCTGCCCGTTCAGCGACCGGCCAAACGGGCCCCGCGGCGGGTCGGCTCACCCCTTCCGGGTGAGCCGGGAACGCGGCCGTCGGCGGGGGCGCCCGGGTTGCCGAGGGCGGCCTACAGGGCGGTCATTCCGCCGAGGGCGGGCGGCTCACGGGGCGGTCATCCCGCCGAGGGCGGGACGGTCCACGGGGAGGTCATTCCGCACAGGGCAGGCGGCTCACGGGGAGGTCACCCGTCGAGGGCGGGGTCCACGGCGGGCCGGGGGTGGGCCGTCCGGGCGGCCGCCTCCGACGGCGACAACGTGGACGGCCCCGAGCGCCGGCCCGTCGGCTCCGTGCCCGGGCGGCTCGTCGGCTCCGTGCCCGGGCGGCTCGTCGGCTCTGCGCCTGGGCGGTTCGTCGGCTCCGTGCCCGGGCGGATGGTCGGCCCGACTCCGGGGCGGGCCGTCGGGTCGCCTCCGGGGTGCCCGGTCGGTCCCGCTCCCGGCGGGCCGGTCGGATCGGCGCCGGGCCGACCGGACGGGCTGCCGGCCGGGCCGGGGCTCCGCGGTTCGTCGGCCAGCACCCGCTCGCAGTAGCCGGCCACCTCCTCGCGGCCACCGGCGGCGCGGATCAGGTCGGCGAGGGCGGCGTCGTCGAGCGCACCGCCCGGGCCGTCGTCGCCGTCGGCCCGGTACGCCCGGCAGGACTCCCGGACGGCCGCGTCCGGTTCCGGCCGGCCGTCGGCCCCGCCCGTCGGCGCCCGCGAAGGGTCGGGAACCGCCGTGCGGGAGGCGTCCCGGTCGGGGGCAGGCTGGACAGCGGCGGTGGTGGGCGCCGGGGCCCGCAACGGGTGGGGCAGGGTGCCCCCGGTGGCGGCGAGGGCCACCCCGCCCGTGAGCGCGAGCGCCGCACCGGCGAGCGCGGCGCGCACGCCGAAGCCCGCGAGGGCGGGACGGCGTCGCTGCGGCAACTCGGGAGGGCGCCCGGCCCGGACCAGCCGGTAGGCCCGGACGGCGGCCTCCTCGCCGGCCAGCTCCCGGGGGTGGGGTGCGGCGCGCACCGCGGTCAACAGCGACGCGACGGGACGTGGGCCGTCCTGCGGGTCGAGGACCGGACCGCCGAGCAGCCGCTCGACGGTTTCCTGGTCCATCCGATGTGCTTTCATCTCGTGTCCCTCAGCGCCACGGGCCGCCGGACCGTCACACGGGTCGGGGTGTGACGGCCGACAAGGGCCGGGTCGGCGACCGGGGCCTGGCTCAGCCCATCGTCTTGGCGCCGTCGATCGCCTCGCGCAGGATGTCGGCATGCCCCGCGTGCTGGGACGTCTCGGCGACGAGGTGCAGCAGGACGCGGCGGACTGACCAGCTCGCGCCGGGCTGGAACCAGGGGGCCTGCGGCAGCGGGTGGGTGGCACCGAGGTCGAGGGTGCCGACCAGCCCGTCGGTCTCGGCGGCCACCCGGGCGTAGTCGTCGAGCAGCCCCGCCAGCGTCTCGCCCTCGTTCATGCGGAACTGGCCGGCCCAGTCGAGCGGCTCGCGGTTCATCGCCTCGGCACCGCCGACGGCGAACCACATCCACCGCTGCTCGACCTGCGTCACGTGCTTGATCAGACCGCCGGGACACAGCTCGCTGACGGTGCTGCGGGCGGCGGCCTGCTCGTCGGTCAGACCCTCGACGGTCCGCCGCAGGAAGCCGCGATGCAGGCGCAGCGTCTCCACCAGGTCGGCCCGCTCGCCGGTCAACTGATCGGTCGTGGACATCGCCACGCTCCCTCCTGGGCTCCTTCAGAACGCGGCTGAGCCTAGGACCGCCCACCGACAGAAACGGCTTCCCGGACGCCGGGTTTCCGCCACCGGTTGCCGTTTCGTCCGGTCCGGGGTGCACTGAACTACATGGGTGTGATCAAGGTGGGCACGTCGTCCTGGGCGGACCGGATGCTGCTGCGCTCGGGCTGGTATCCCCGCGCGGCGAGCACCCCGGCCGGCCGGCTCGACTTCTACGCCGGGCACTTCCCGCTGGTCGAGGTCGACACCTCCTACTACGCGGTCCCCGTGCCAGAGACGACGCAGGGCTGGGTCGACGCCACGCCCGAGGGCTTCACCTTCGACGTCAAGGCGTTCAGCCTCTTCACCGGCCACCCGACACCGGTGGCCGCGTTGCCGCGCGACCTGCGTCCGACCGGCGGCCCGAGTCGCATCCGCCGCCGCGACCTGCCGGCGGCCGCGTACGACGAGTTGTGGGACCGGTTCCGGGCGGCGCTGGACCCGATCGCGGCGGCCGACCGGCTCGGCGCGGTCCTGCTCCAGTTTCCACCGTGGCTGGCCCGGGGAGCCGCCGCCGAGCGGCGCATCGCCGAACTGGCGGAGCGGTGCCGACCGTGGCGGGTCGCCGTCGAGCTGCGCCACGGGTCCTGGTTCGACGGCACGGCGGCGCTGGACACGCTCGCGTTCCTGCGGGAGCGGGACCTGTCGTTCGTCTGCGTCGACATGCCGCAGGGGCATCCGTCGTCGGTGCCGCCCATCCTCTTCGCCACGGCGGAGCTGGCGGTCGTGCGGTTCCACGGGCACAGCACCGCCTGGGAGACCGGGGACAAGCAGGAGAAGTTCCGCTACGCGTACGGCGACGAGGAGCTGCGCCGCTGGTCGGAGCTGCTGGTCGAGCTGGCCGGGCAGGCACAGGAGCTGCACGCGCTGTTCAACAACTGCTGCGAGGACCAGGCCCAACGCGACGCCGCCCGGCTCGCCGAGCTGCTGGGCGTGCGGCCGGCGGGGCGGGGTCGGGCGGAGCGGGCCGCAGCCGGCTCCCCGTCCTGAGCGCCGCGCCACGTGTCGTCCGGCCCGGACGGAGCGTCGGCGGGGAGGTTTTCCCACCGGCCGCCCGGGTACCGCCCGGGGCGTGAGCGACGGAAGGGGACGCGGTGATGGGTGAGCGGCGGCAGGAACACGACGAGGACGCGACGCCGGGCGTACCGCAGGACGCGGCGGCGCGCGAGACCCGGCAGGCGCAGGACGCCCACGGCGGAAGCATGGCGCCCGGCCTGGTGGACGACACCGGCCATCCGGTGGCGGACGACCCCACCGAGGTCGCGGGGGAGGACACCGCCGGCGGCTGAGGCGACCGCCCGGGAGGGGCCCGGCACGCGGCCTTATTGCGTCGACCGGGCCGCCGGCCTCGGGCATGATCGCCCGATGGCGGCAACCTCCCGTGCGCTCCTGCGCTGGCAGTTCGACCTGACGTGGTCGCTGTTCGAATACCATCTCGAACGCATCGAGGCGGCGGACTTCCTCTGGGAACCGGCGGCGCGCTGCTGGACGGTCCGTCCCGGCCCCGCCGGCGGGTGGACCCCCGACTGGGCGGACACCGAACCCGATCCCGTGCCGGTTCCGACGATCGGCTGGCTGTCGTGGCACATGGGCTGGTGGTGGACCGTGGCCATGGACCATCTCGGGGGACGGCCACCCCGGCAGCGCACCGACGTCGGATGGCCGGGCCCGGGCGGGCCGACGATCGCCTGGCTGCGGGGCCTGCGCGCCGAGTGGCTCGGTCAGCTCGACCGGCTCACCGACGCAGACCTCGACGCCCCCGCGTCGTTCCCCTGGCAGGAGGACGCGGGGCACACGGTCGGGCACATGCTCGCCTGGGTCAACGCCGAGTTGATGAAGAACGCGGCTGAGATCGGCCAACTCCGGCTGCTGCGCGTCGCGGGACGCGGCTGACCGCCGGACGCCCGCGCCGGGTGACCCGGCTCGCCGCGCCCGGGTCCGTACCGGTCACGACCGTCGACCCCGGGTCCGCAACGCGTCCTCCGTCCGGGGCTCGACGTCGGCGGCGTCGGGAAAGGACCGGCGGGCCGGCGCCGGGTCCGGCGGAGCGCCGGGGCCCGCCGGCCGCGTGGGCGTCGGTTCGACCGGGCCGAAACCGTGCCGCCCGGCCGGTCCGGACGTTCCCGCCGGCTCACCGGCCCGCTGATCCCCGCGCCGCCCCTCCGGTACGGCGGTCTCCTCGCTACCCTCGTCCATGGGGTCGTGCCCGCCGGTGCCCCACGGCGGCTCCGCGTCCAGCCCGTCCCTGGTCACCCAGGGCGTGGTCGCCTCCGGTGGGCGTCGCTCCCCGCCGCGTCCGTCTCCTGCCGTCATGGGCCACCTCGCTACTCGGTCCGCCGGTAGAGGCTCCGAATCCCCGTCGCCGGGGCGGTCATGCCTGCCGGCGCCGGATCCCGGGCGGCCGCAGGACACGCGGAGCGGCGCCCCGCCGCCGAGGAGTCGGCGGGACGCCCCTCGGCGTACGCCGGTCAGCAGCGGCCGGACTTCGCCATCCGCTTCTGCCTGGCCGCGGTCATCGCCATGAGCGCGCCCATCCCCTTCGGCGCCTTGCGCATCCCGCCGACGCGCCCGAGCATGCCCCGGAACACCTCGCCGGGCTTCTGCTGCTCGCCCATGTACGCGGTCATCACGATGAGCGCCCCGGTCATCGCCGGGATGGCCCACTGGAGCATCCGCATCTGCCGCTGACACGACGCCACGTTCGACGGCGTGTGCGAGTTCGGCTCGGTGACCCCCTCGACCGCCGGCCCGCCGGCCTTCTCCAGCTTCATGCCGAGCAGCCGGCTGTAGCCGGTCACCGCCAGCGCGCCGACCGTCAACGCCGTCTTCAGCGTGCTGGCCCGGGCCACTCCCGACTGGGCGGCCACCCGAGGGCTCTCCGTCACCAGTTCCCCGACGGCCCCCGCCAGGTGGGCGCCGATCGCCGCGGCGTTCACCGGGGTCCACCGGGCCCAGCCGGCCGAGGCCATCGGCAACCGCTGGGTCGAGTCGTTCATCTGTGCCGCCGCGCCGTTGACACCGAACGCTCCCATCAGGGAGCCCCCGAACCAGGCCGCCAAGCCCAGATCGTGCATCGAGCGCAGTGCGGTGTGTCGTTCGGACATCTGATCCCCTTCCACCGTGTCGGGCGGTGCGGCATACCCGCCGCCCGGTCGGCTAATCCCGCCCGTCACCTGCTGATACGCCCCGGCAGCGCAGATACCGGGCCCGGCGTCCGTGCCCGGTCGACGACGGGACGCGGCCGAGAGGAGTCGGCGGGGCCGGTGGCGGGTAGATCGTCGGACGACCCGACGAGAGGGGTAGCCGATGTCGCAGCCGGAGGAGAGCCGGGAGAAGACCGCGTCGACCGACGCGGTGCTGATGCACCCGGACAACGATCCGCGCAAGACCACGGCCCAGGTGCCGCCGCCGGCCGAGCGCGGCGAGACCCGCGTGGAGCGCGACGGCGAGATGGTGCCCGTCGACACCGACGAGTGAGCAGCGGCGTCCCGGGCGGCGGGGGCCGCCCGGGACGTGCGTACGGGGCGGGCGAGGTCGGGAGCGAGGGACGTGGGCGACGGGTGGGACCGGTCGGGCGAACCGTCGGCGGTGGACCACGCGCGGATCTTCGACGCCGCGCCGTCGCCGTACCTGGTGCTCGATCCGGACCTGGTGATCGTCGAGGTCAACGAGGCGTATCTGCGCGCCACCGCCCGTACCCGTGCGGAACTGCTCGGGCGGGAGGTGTTCGCCGCGTTCCCGGCGAACCCGGACGACCCGGAGGGCACCGGGGTGCCCAACCTGCGGGCCTCCCTGCTGCGGGCCTGGGACACCGGCCGGGCGGACACGATGGCGTTGCAGCGCTACGACATCCCCGACGGCGTCGGCGGCTTCGTGCGGCGGTACTGGAGCCCGATGAACGTGCCGATCCTCGACGACCACGGGCGCGTCGTGCTGCTGCTGCACCGGCCCGAGGACGTCACGGACTTCGTCCAGCAACGGCAGCGGACCAGGGACGAACAGGCCCGCGGCGAGAGCTTCCGGCGGCGCATGGCGGCGGCCGAGGCCGACCTGTACGCCCGCGCGCAGGAACTGCGCGGCGCGCTGGAGGCACAGGCGGTGGCAAACCGCCGCCTCGCCACCCTGGTCGACCTGGCCGCCGACCTCGCCGGCTGCGAGAGCGTCGCCGAGTTGACCGAGGTGGTCGTCGACCGGGGGCTCGGGGCGCTCGGCGCCGACGGCGGCGCCGTCGCCGTGCGCGACGACACCGACCTGCTGCGGTTGACGTTGACCGACAGCCTCGGCGGCGGCACCCGCGCCCGCTACGCCGAGCTGTCGCTGACCGGTCCGCTGCCGTCCAGCGTCTCGGCGTACGCGGGTCGCACGGTCTTCCTGCCCGACCGGGCCGCCGCGCTGGACTTCACGCCGGAGATGGCGGCGGTCCTCGACACCACGGGACTGGAGGCGTGGGCCTCACTGCCGCTGCGGGTGGGGGAGCGGCTGCTCGGCGCCCTGACCGTCGGCTGGCGCGCGCCACACCCGTTCGAGCGGCGCGAGGTGGAGGTGCTGGGCGCGTTCGCGGCGCAGTGCGCGCAGACGCTCGACCGGATCCGGGTGCACGGGGAACAGCGGCGGACCTCGGAGACGCTGCAACGCAGCCTGCTTTCCGACCCGCCGCCGGTGGCCGGCCTCGACATCGCGGTGCGGTACCACCCGGCGGTGGAGCACGAGCAGGTTGGCGGGGACTGGTACGACGCGTTCCCCGCCGCCGACGGGGCCACCACCGTCGTGATCGGCGACGTCACCGGGCACGACCGCGCCGCGATGGCCGCGATGGCCCAGATCCGCAGCACGCTGCGCGGCATCGCGTACGTGCTGGGTGAGCCGCCGGCGGCGATCTTCGCGGGGCTCGAACGGGCCCTGCGCGGGCTGGGCGTGTCGACGTTCGCCTCGGCCCTGGTGGGGCACGTGCGCGTCCCGGGCGCCGCAGGCTATCCGCGGTCGGCGCACCTCACCTGGTGCAACGCCGGCCATCCGCCGCCGGTGCTCGTGCACCCGGACGGCACCGCGCGGCTGCTGGTCACCGACCCGGACCCGCTGCTCGGTGTCGGGCCGCTGCCGCGCCGCGACCACGAGACCGACCTCGAACCGGGCGCGACGCTGGTGCTCTACACCGACGGGCTCGTCGAGCGCCGCGACCTGCCCGTCGACGCCGGCATCGAACGTCTGCGGGCGGCGGCCGGACGGCTGTGCCACCTGCCGCTGGAGGCGTTCTGCGACGCGCTGCTCGCCGGGCTGACCGCCGAGCCGGACGACGACGTCGCCCTGCTGGTGCTGCGGGTCGGTTGAGGGCGGTCAGCGGGCCGGCAGGTCCGCCGCGAAGCGGGCCACCCGGGCCGCCAGCGGCCCGCTCGCGCGTACCCAGGTGAAGTGGTCCATCCGGGCGCCGGCCTGCGCCGCCGTGTAGCGCTCGCGGGCGACGGGCGCCGCGGCCAGCTTCGCGCACAGGTG
Source organism: Micromonospora sp. SD12 (assembly GCF_052068495.1). NCBI lineage: Bacteria > Bacillati > Actinomycetota > Actinomycetes > Micromonosporales > Micromonosporaceae > Micromonospora > Micromonospora sp. SD12. Next base: position 63,376 of record NZ_JBQHDF010000008.1, read on the forward strand.
GTCGAGGGTCTCGTGCGGCGTGTACTGGTCGTCGTCGACGCTGACCGCGAGCACGGGGGTGCGCAGCGCCCGCACGGCCGCTTCGGCGTCCACCCCGTCCAGGTGCGGGAAACGCCCGGTCCGCGCCGTGTGCGCCCAGTCCCGGATGACGCCGCGCGCCTGCCGGCCGCCGAAGCCCCAGCCCGGCCAGACGCCGAGCAGCCGGGCGGTCGCCGCGATCCCCTGGGTGTACGGCAGGACGCCGTACCCGCGCAGGCCCGGGTAGCTGCGCCACCACGGCACGCCGACGGCGACCAGCGCCAGCCCGTCGACGTCGTGCCCGCCGTGCACGGCGAGATGCAGCAGGGCGGCCTGCCCGCCGAGGGAGTGCCCGAGCAGCAGCGTCCGGCGCCCGTCCCGGCGGGCCTTGAGTGCCCCCAGCGCGGCGCCCACGTCGGCGGTCAGCTCCGCGTAGCCGTACCGGCAGGCGCGGCTCGGCTTCGGGGTGCTCTCCCCGGTGCCGCGCAGGTCGGCCACGGCCACGGCCAGGCCGGCGGCCCGCAGCGCGGCGGCGAACGGGCGGTAGTAGCGCGCCCGGACCCCCATGGCGGGCGTGATCAGCACCAGCGGGGCGTCGGTGACGCCGTCCGGATCGGGATACACCTGTAGCCCGAGGCGGGCCCCGTCGACCTCGACGAACTCCTGTCGGTATTCCCCCGTCGCGTTCACCGCCCCAGGCTACGGCCCGAGGCTACCGGCGGGTAACCATCAGGTGGTGGGCGTCACGCGCGCGCCGTCGGATCGCCCGCGTGACGCCCCGCCCGTCCGCGTCACGCCACCGCCGGAGCGGGGCGGCCGACCGTGCTGACCGTGGCGTAGACCGCGCTCAGCTGCTCGGCGCAGCGCTTCCACGAGTACCGGTTGCGGATCCGGTCCAGCGCCGCCGTCGCGTACGCGAAACGACGGACCTTGTCGGCGAGCAGCCGGCGGACCGTGGAACCGAGGATCCGGGGGTCGCGTGGCGGCACGAGGTCGCCGGTCAGCCCGTCGACCACGCTGTCGGCGATCCCGCCGACGTTCGTGCCGACGACCGGCACCCCGCACGCCATGCTCTCCAGCGGGGTGAGCCCGAACGGCTCGTACCAGGGGGCGGCCACCAGCAGGTCCGCCGAGCGGTACCACGGGGCCAGCTCCTCCCGGGGCAGCCCGCCCAGCAGCTTCACCCGGTCGGCGACCCCGCAGGACTCGGCGAGCGCGCGGAGGCGACGGGCGAAGCCGTCCGCCGCCAGCAGCTTCGCGGGCGGTCCGCCCACCACCACGCACTCGGCGTCCGGGACGGCCGGCAGGGCGCGTACGACGTCCTGGATGCCCTTGCGTTCCACCAGCCGTCCCACGGTGATGATCCGGTGACGGGCCGGATCGCGCGGGGCGACGGGCCCGCCGGGACGGAACAGTTCCTGGTTGACCCCGGCGGGGACCAGCGTCATTCGGGACCGGGGCACGCCGAGGCGGACCAGCTCGCCCACCTCGTCCTGGCACTGCACGATGACCCGGTCCGCGGCCCGGCCCAGGGCGCGCTCGTAGCCCACCCGGCCTGGTGGGCTGGCGTCCCGGTCGCCCTTCGTCTGCCGCTTGACGGAGCCGAGGCTGTGGTACGTCAGCACCACCGGCACCCCCGTACGCCGGCCGGCGTGCAGGGTGGCCAGTCCGCTCGTCCAGTAGTGGGCGTGCGCCACGTCCGGCACCCAGTCGCCGTCGCGCCACTGGCCGGCCAGCCAGCGACCGAACTCGCCCAGGTGCGGCAGCAGTTCGTCTCTCGGCACCCGCAGCGCCGGCCCGGCCGGCACGTGGCACACCTGGTAGCCGTCGGAGGTGAGCACGGAGTCGGGCGGGGCGGTCGAGTCGCGCCGGGTGTAGACGCGCACGTCGTGCCCCTCGCCGACGAGGGCGGCGGCGAGTTCCGCCACGTGCGTGTGCTGACCGCCGGATTCCCCCGCCCCTCCGACGGCGAGCGGACTGGCGTGCTCCGAGATCATCGCGATACGCATGTGCTTCCTCCATCGGCCGGCCCGTCGGCGGGGACCCGGTCGAGCCCCGGGGCGTCTCCTCGCCGCCTGGCGGACCCCGCCGCAGGAGTCCCTACCCTGGACCTCCCCTCCTAACCGCCGCCCGCCCGGCTCGTCGTGAGGGACTCTCCGTCGGGTGTGGAGACGCCGACGGGCGGCGGGGCGAACCGCCCCACCGCCCGTGACCGGCCGACGACAGTGGGTCAGGACCGGTTGTCGTGGAGCATGCCCGGCCCGAAGACCTCGTAGGCGATCCGCTCCACGGGCACCCCCCGGCGCAGCAGGCCGCCCCGGACGGTGTTCATGAACGGCAACGGCCCGCACAGGTGCACGTGGGCGTCCGGGGAGAGCGGGATCAGTGCCGGGTCGACCCGGCCCGCGATGACCTCGGCGGTCACCCCGGCCAGCTCGCCGTCGGTGAGGTCCTCGTACCAGAGGGCGGTGCGCAGGTTGGGCAGCGCGGCGTGCAGGCGCGGGAGCTCGCCGCGGAACGCGTGCGCCGCGCCGGCCCGGTCGGCGTGCACCAGCACCACCGGGCGCTGCGGCTCGGTGGCGGCCAGGTGCTCCAGTGCGGCCATCGCCGGGGTCAGGCCGATGCCCGCGCTGACCAGCAGCAGCGGGCCCTCCCCGGCCACCGCGCTGACCTCGCCGAACGCCGGGCTGAGCCGGAGGACGTCGTCGACGCCCACGCGCTCGTGCAGGAACGTGGAGACCATGCCGTCGGGGGCGCCGCCGACGCCGCGTACGCGCTTGACGGTGATCCGCCAGTGCGCGGCGCCGGGGCAGCCGGAGAGGCTGTACTGGCGGATCTGCTGACCGCGCCCGCCGTCCAGGTCGACGGCGACGGAGGTGTACTGGCCCGGGACGAAGGTGGGCACCGGGCCGCCGTCGGCCGGGACCAGGGTGAACGACACGACGTCCAGTGCCTCGGTGGTCCGGGCGGTGATCCGCCAGTCGCGCCACACGGGCTCGCCCTCGGCCAGCCCGGCCTCGGTGTAGAGGCGGGCCTCCCGGGCGATCAGCTCGCAGGCCAGCAGCCAGTAGACCTCGTCCCAGGCCGCCGCCACCTCGGCGGTGACGGCGTCGCCGAGCACCTCCCCGACGGCGGCGAGCAGGTGCCGGCCGACGATCGTGTACTGGGTGGCGGTGATGCCGAGCGAGGCGTGCTTGTGCGCGATGCGGTTCAGGATCGGCCCCCACGGCGCGCGGCTGCCGCCGGTCAGGTGCTCCGCGTACGCGACCACGGCGGCCGCGAGCGCGGCCTTCTGGGTGCCGGTGGCCTGGTTGCTGCGGTTGAAGATGTCGAGCAGTTCGGGGTGCGCGTCGAACATCCGCTGGTAGAACCGGCCGGTGATCGCTTCGCCGTGCGCCTGCACGGCGGGCAGGGTCGCCGTCACCACTGCTGCTGAGGACTCCGAGAGCACGACTGTCTCCTTCTGAGGTGAACCGCTCGAACCCCGACAGCAAAACAGGTATTCGAGATACCTCTTCAGGGCCGAAGGTCCCGGGTCGGGGGTCGTCCGGATCACATCCTGGGCCCGCTCGACCGTGGTGGGGCTCGACCGCGGTGGCTAGGGTCGAGACGTGAAGCTCAACCGGTCCACCGACATGGCGCTGCGTATCGCCATGCTCGCCGCCGCGAACCCGCGACGGATGACCGTGGACGAGCTGTCCGACCAGCTCGACCTGCCCCGCAACCACGTCGCCAAGGTGGTGCAGCGGTTGCAGCGGCTCGGCGTGCTCGTCACCATCCGGGGCCGCTCCGGCGGGGTGGCCTTCGCCGAGGGCGGCGGGGACACCACGGTCGGGCACGTGGTGCGGGCCTTCGAGGGCGACGACGAGGTGGTCTCCTGCGACGAGCCGGCGTGCTCGCTGCGCGCGGCCTGCCGGCTGCGCGGCGAACTGCGCCGGGCCCGCGACGCCTTCCTCGCCGTCCTGGACGGCGTGACCCTCGGCGGGCTCGTCGACGGGCCGACCGGCCCGGTGCTGCTCGCCCTCGGCCTGCCCCGCCCCCGACCGGCGCCGACGCCTGTCGCGTCGGCGTCCCCGGTCGGCCGGCGGGCCGTACCCGATCCGGTCTGAGGAGCGACGATGTCCCGTGGTCCGGTCTCCCACCCGGTGTTCGCCCGGGTGTTCGCGCGGGCGAGCGTGGCGATGGACGCCGCCGGCGCGGCCGCCCACCGCCGCCGGCTCGTCGCCGGCCTCGCGGGCCGGGTGGTCGAGGTCGGTGCCGGCAACGGCCGCACCTTCGCGCACTACCCGGGCACCGTCGAGCGGGTGCTGGCGGTTGAGCCGGAACCCCGGCTGCGGGCGGCGGCGCGGGTGGCGGCGGCCGACGCGCCCGTACCCGTCGAGGTGGTCGACGGCCTCGCCGAGGCGCTGCCGGCGCCCGACGGCGACGCCGACGCGGTGGTGCTGTCCCTGGTGCTCTGCTCGGTGGCCGACCAGGCCGCCGCGCTGCGCGAGGCCCGCCGGGTGCTGCGGCCCGGCGGGCAGGTGCGCTTCTTCGAGCACGTACGCGCGCAGACCCCCGGCCTGCGCCGCGTCCAGCGGCTGGTCGACGCGACCGTGTGGCCGCTGCTCTGCGGCGGCTGCCACACCGGCCGCGACACGGTGGCCGCGATCCGGGCGGCGGGCTTCACCGTCACCGAGCTGGACGCGTTCCGCTTCCCCGACAGCGCGCTCCCGGCCCCGGCCGCCCCGCACGTGCTCGGCGCGGCCACCCGCGACTGACCCGCCCCCGGCCGCGGCTGTGCTGCCTACCTACCGCCGTGCCGCCTGACCGCCGCCGTTTGGGGGGCGGACGCGGCGGAACCCCGCGCCGAGCGGCACGGGGTTCCGGGCTCCGGGAGGTGTCGCGGTCAGGAGACCGTGATCGAGCCGTCCCCGGCGCGGACGCAGGCCACGGAGCGCGCACCCGTGGTGGCCGCGCCCGTCAGGCACTGCCCGAGCACCTGGTGACCGGCGGCGTTCGGGTGCCACGACTCCTGGCAGGTCTGGAAGTAGCTCACGCAGGTGTTCGCGATCCGCTGGATGGCGATCTTGTCCTTGCCGGAGAGGCTGGTGACGAAGACGCCGTTCGGCGGGCTGTCCTGCAGGCGGATCGGGGTGGCGAGGGCTCCGGTCGGGCTCGTGCCGGACTCGCACAGCCGGGCACCGTCGAAGGCCCGCTGCACGTTGAGGTAGACCAGGTCCGCGCCGGGGAACTCGGCGGCCAGGGTGTCCCGGGTGGACTTCACCATCGTGCCCAGCCCCTGGGAGAAGCGGTGTCCCGGCAGCAGGCTGGCCCGGTGGATCGGGCAGCCGGCCGCGTACCGCTCGGCGCCCAGCGCGCGGAACTTGTCCCGGGTGTCGCTGCGGCTGTCCTCCTCGTGGAAGCGCGGCTCGAGGTCGAACGGCAGCGGGTTGGTGTAGTCCTGCAGGACGATCCGGTGCTGGCCGTCGGCGTCGATCTCGCGCAGCGTGGTGAGCAGCTGGCGTACGGCCGAGGTGGTCTCCGCGGTCGCGGCGCTCCACTGGGCGGCGGTGGCCAGGTCGGCGTCGGTGCAGGGCTTCTGCTCCACCGGTCCGCCGAGGTAGGCCCAGAACTCCCACCAGCCGGTCCAGGCGTCGGCGATGAACCGGTTGGCGCACTTCTCCGCGACTTGACCGAAGGTGAACGAGCTGTTGTTCGAGCCGAGCCCGAGCAGCACCAGGTCGATGTCGTGGGTCCGGCCGACCGCGCGGAGCTGGTCGAGCTGGGCGGCCACCTGGCGGCCGTTGGCCCGGGCCGAGGAGGCGGCGGCGATGTCGTGCGGCTGGCCGCCGGAGCAGGCGAGGTTGAACCGGTCCTGGATGCCCGGCAGGTTGGCCCGGTGCAGCGAGGCGTTCGCCGAGCGGTGGCAGAAGTACGCGTTGCTGTTCGCGGCGGTCCAGCCCGGGAAGCCCTGGGCGACCCCGTTGACGTCGGCGACCGGGGTGTACGCCCCGGCGCCCTCGCCGCTGATGAAGCTGTCGCCGAGCGCCACCGCGGCGGTGGGCGGGGCTGCCGAGGCCGGGGCGGACAGCCCGACGGCGGTCGACAGCGTGGCGGTGGCCACGGCGAGCGCCGCCGCGAGTGCGGTACGACGGAACCTGGACATCACGTCCTCCATCTGTCCATCGAAATATGAAAGATCCTCTGAGAGCGAGATCACATCATCCAGACGCGACGGGCGTCAATGGACCGGTAACAGAATCTTTCGATGGCGGACACGTCCGCCCCGGCGCGCCGGTCGGTTCCGCCGTCGGGCGGAGGCGTCGGGCCGTCGGGCGGAGGCGTCGGGCGGAGGCCTCGGGCCGCCGGGCCGTGGCGTCGCGCCGCCGGGTGCGGCGGGCGCCCCCGGGCCGGCGGGGCGACGCCGGGAAGGCCGGCCGGGGCGCCGGTGTTGTCACGGCTGGACCCACCCGCCGCCGGCTCGTTCGCAAACCGGTCACGGTGGTCCCGATACGCCGGAACCGGACGGAGCGCGCGACCCCGCCGCCCGGGCCCGCCCCGCCACCAGCCGCGTGCGTCGCTGCGGGGCGCCGTCGTCCTGTCGCATCTCCCGGTTAGGCTCGCTGCGGCGCGCCGGCCGACCCGCGACGTCGGACGCGGCACCACATCGCCGAGACCTGGGAGTACGACCAGTTGACCGCAGAGCCTGAGACCCTGTACGGGGCCGACGACCTCACGCACCTCGAGGGGCTGGACGCCGTCCGGAAGCGGCCCGGCATGTACATCGGCTCCACCGACAGCCGTGGCGTGGGTCACCTCGTCAACGAGATCCTCGACAACTCGACGGACGAGGGCGTCGCCGGCCACGCCACGAAGGTGGAGGTGACGCTGCACGCCGACGGCTCGGTCCAGGTCGACGACGACGGGCGGGGCATCCCCACCGACGTGCACGCCAAGTCCGGCATCTCCGGCGTCGAGCTGGTGCTCACCCGGCTGCACGCGGGCGGCAAGTTCGGCGGCTCCGGCTACAAGACCTCCGGCGGTCTGCACGGCGTCGGCGCCTCGGCGGTCAACGCGCTGTCCCGCCGCTTCGACGTCACCGTGCGCCGGGGCGGCAAGGTCCACGCGATGTCGTTCCGGCACGGCGTGCCCGGGGTCTTCGACGGTGACGGGCCCGACGCCGCGTTCACCCCGGGGCCCGGGCTGCAGATCGTCGGCGCGATGAAGCGCGGCCAGCGCACCGGCACGTCGATCCGCTGGTGGCACGACACGCGCTACTTCGAGACCGGCGCCACGCTGGACGCCGACGCGGTGCGGATGAAGCTGCGCAACACCGCGTTCCTGGTGCCGGGCGTCAGCTACACGCTGCGCGACCACACCGGCGAGGAGCCGACCGAGGAGAGCTTCCACTACCCCAACGGCCTGACCGACATGGTGGAGTTCCTCGCGCCGGCAGGAGACCGGCCCGTCTCGGGCATGCTGATGGTCACCGGCGAGGGCACCTACCGCGAGAACGCCGCCGACGCCAACGGCGTCATGCAGTCCAACGTGCAGCGTCGGGCCGAGGTCGAGGTGGCCTTCCGCTGGGGCACCGGCTACGAGCGCACCGTCGAGTGCTTCACCAACACCATCCGCAACGCGCACGGTGGCACCCACCGCAAGGGCTTCGAGCGGGGTCTGGCGCGTACCCTGGCGGAGGCCGTCCGCAACACCCGTGGCCTGCTCAAGGCCAAGGAGGATCCGCCCACCCTGGACGACGTCCTGGAGGGCATGACCGCCGTCGTGCACGTGCGGATCCCCGAGCCGCAGTTCACCTCGCAGACCAAGGACGAGCTCTCCACCGCCGGCATCACCAAGGTGATCCAGACGCTGGTGGAGCAGCACCTGAAGGCCTGGCTGGAGGACCGCCGGACCAAGGCCGAGGCGCGTACGGTCCTGCAGAAGATCGTCGACGCGGCGCGCGTACGGCTGACCCAGAAGCAGCAGAAGGACGCCGCCCGGCGCAAGACCGCCCTGGAGGGCGCGTCGATGCCGCCGAAGCTGGTCGACTGCCGCGCGGCGGGCATCGAACGTAGTGAGCTGTTCATCGTGGAGGGCGACAGCGCCCTTGGAACAGGGCGACTTGCCCGGTCTGCCGAGTATCAGGCGCTTCTTCCGATTCGCGGCAAGATCCTCAACGTGCAGAAGGCCAACCTTCAGCAGGTGCTGGACAACGCCGAGTGCGCCGCCATCGTGCAGGTGCTCGGTGCCGGCTCCGGCCGCACCTTCGACCTGTCGGCCATGCGCTATGGCCGGGTGCTGATCATGGCGGACGCCGACGTGGACGGCGCGCACATCCGCACGTTGCTGATCACGCTGTTCGCCCGCTACATGCGGCCGCTGATCGAGGCCGGCCGCCTCTACGCGGCCATGCCGCCCCTGCACAAGATCACCACCAGGGGGCGCAACCCGCAGACGATCTACACCTACACGCAGGCGGAGATGGAGGCGACGGTCCGCAAGCTGGAGAAGGCCGGCAAGCAGATCGTCACCCCGATCCCGCGCTTCAAGGGTCTCGGCGAGATGGACGCCGACGAGTTGTGGGAGACGACGATGAACCCGGCCACCCGGGCCGTGCGCCGGATCACCCTCGACGACGTCGACGCCGCCGAGCGGATCCTCGAACTGCTGATGGGGGAGAAGGTCGAGCCGCGCCGCAACTGGCTGATCGACTCCGCCGACCGGGTCGACCGCGAGGCGATCGACGCATGAGCACCGCCCGCCGAGAGGGAAGCTGAACGATGGCACGCCGTAAGGACGACCGCGCCAAGGCGGACCTGTCCGCCTTCGACCAGGCCGGCGCGCGGGTCTTCGACAACCCGCTGGTCACCGAGGTCTCCGACTCCTACCTGGAGTACGCCTTCTCGGTGATCCATTCCCGGGCCCTGCCCGACGCCCGCGACGGCCTCAAGCCGGTGCACCGGCGCATCCTCTGGTCCATGTACGAGCAGGGGCACCGCCCCGACCGGGGGCACGTCAAGTCCGCCCGCATCGTCGGCGACGTGATGGGCAAGTACCACCCGCACGGCGACACAGCCATCTACGACGCGATGGTCCGCCTGGCCCAGGACTTCTCGCTCAACGCCCCCCTCATCGACGGGCACGGCAACTTCGGCAGCCCGGACGACGGGCCGGCGGCCTCGAGATACACCGAGGCGCGGATGTCCCGGGAGGCGATGCTGCTCGTCGGCGAGCTCGGCGAGGACACGGTCGACGTCGAGCCCAACTACGACGGCTCGCTGACCCAGCCCACGGTGCTGCCCGCCGCGTTCCCCAACCTGCTGGTCAACGGCGCCTCGGGCATCGCGGTCGGCATGGCGACCAACATGATCCCGCACAACCTCGGCGAGGTCGTCTCCGCCGCCCGGTGGCTGATCAACCACCCGGACGCCACGCTCGACAAGCTGATGGAGTTCGTCCCCGGTCCGGACCTGCCCACCGGTGGCCTGCTGCTCGGGCTCGACGAGGTGCGGCGGGCCTACGAGACCGGGCGCGGGGTCGTCCGGATGCGGGGCAAGGTCGAGATCGGTCCGCTGGAGGGCAGCCGGGGCCGGCAGGCCATCACCGTTGTGGAGCTGCCGTACGGCATCGGCGCGGAGAAGGTCATCGCGGCCATCACCAACGAGGTCAACAAGACCAAGCGGCTCACCGGCATCGCCGACGTCAAGGACCTCACCGACCGGGAGAGCGGCACCCGCCTCGTGGTCGAGTGCAAGGTCGGCGTCAACCCGCAGGCGCTGCTCGCCGACCTCTACCGGCTCACCCCGCTGGAGCAGTCGTTCGGCGTCAACAACCTGGTGCTGGTCGACGGGCAGCCGCAGACCCTCGGGCTGAAGGCGCTGCTGGAGGTCTTCCTGGCCCACCGCTACGAGGTGGTGACCCGGCGCAGCTCCTACCGCCGCCGCAAGCGCGAGGAGCGGCTGCACCTGGTCGACGGCCTGCTGATCGCCCTGCTCGACATCGACAAGGTGGTCAAGCTCATCCGGGCCAGCGAGGACGCCCAGGCCGCCAAGGACGGCCTGATGCAGAAGTTCCGGCTCTCCGAGATCCAGGCCACCTACATCCTGGACACTCCGCTGCGCCGGCTGACCAAGTACGACCGCATCGAGCTGGAGGCCGAGCAGGAGAAGCTCCGCAAGGAGATCGCCGAGCTCTCCACCATCCTCGACGACCCGAAGGTGCTGAAGAAGGTCGTCTCCGACGAGCTGGCGGCGGTGGTCAAGCAGTTCGGTGCCCCGCGGCGCACCACGCTCGTCGACGGCGACCTCAAGGAGGTGCTGGCCGCGTCCGCGCCGGCCGGCCCGCTCGAGGTGGCCGACGACCCCTGCCAGGTGATCCTCTCCGCTACCGGGCTGGTCGCCCGGACGGCGGCCGAGTCGGAGGAGGCGTCCGAGGGCCGCCGGCGGCACGGCCGGGTCAAGCACGATGCCGTACGCGCCGTCGTGCACTCCACCGCCCGGGGGCGGGTGCTGCTGGTGACCAGCGCCGGCCGGGCGTTCAAGGTCGACGTGTTGCCGCTGCCGGTCCTGCCCGAACAGGCGGGGACGGTCTCACTGCGCGGCGGGATGGCCGCCGCCGAGGTGGTGCCGCTGGAGCCGGGGGAGACCGTGGTCGGGCTGGCACCGCTGGGGTCCACGGCAGAGGGATCCCCGGGCCTGGCCCTGGGCACCCGGCAGGGCGTGGTCAAGGTCTGCGCGCCGGAGTGGCCCGTACGCTCCGACGAGTTCGAGGTGATCGGCCTGCGGGAGGGCGACGAGGTGGTCGGGGCGACCTGGCTCACCGACGGCGCGGAGACGCTGACCTTCGTCACCTCGGAGGCGTCGCTGCTGCGCTTCGCCGCCGGACTCGTCCGGCCGCAGGGGATCAAGGGCGGCGGCATGTCGGGCATCAACCTGCCCGCCGGTGCCCGCGTGGTGTTCTTCGGCGCCGTACGCACCGACGACCCGGGTCACGGCGAGCCGATGGTGGTCACCTCCACGGGCGCCACGGTGAAGGTCACGCCGTTCGAGGCGTACCCGGCGAAGGGGCGGGCGACCGGCGGCGTGCGCGCCCATCGCTTCCTCAAGGGTGAGACGGACGTGGCCGTCGCCTGGGTCGGGCCCCGGCCGGTCGGCGCCACGGCGACCGGCGAGCCGGTGGAACTGCCGGCGGCGGACCCGCGCCGCGACGGCTCCGGCTTCGCCGTGATGCTGGGCCCCACGGTCATCGGCCACCAGATCGACCGCGACTGACCGCCCACGGAAGGGGGCCGGCTGCACTGCAGTCGGCCCCCTTCCGTCCCTACCCACCCGGCCCCCGCCCCTGCCCCGCCCTCTGCCCGTTGATCATGAGGTTAGCGGTGTGAAATGTCAGGTTCGCGTCGGTCAACGTCATGATCGACGAAGCAGGGGCCGGGGCCGGGCGGGGGCAGGGTCACAGGGTGGGGTCAGGGTGCCGGGGTGGGGGTGGTGCCGCGCAGGTGGGCGACCAGGCGCATACCGTGGTAGACGATCAGGGCGGCGGCGGTGCCCAGGGCGATGCCGTTGAACGAGAGGTCGCCGGCGGTGAGGGTGTAGTTGGCCGCGCCGACGATCACCGCGACGGCGGCGGTCATGAGGTTCACCGGGTCGTGGAAGTCCACCCGGCTCTCGATCCAGATCCGCGCGCCGAGGACGGCGATCAGGCCGTACAGGGCGGTGGTGGCGCCGCCGAGCACGCCGGCCGGCACGGTGAGGATCAGCGCCCCGAACTTCGGGCTCAGCCCCAGCAGGACCGCCGTCAGGCCGGCGATCCAGTACGCGGCGGTGGAGTAGACCCGCGTCGCCGCCATCACGCCGATGTTCTCCGCGTAGGTGGTGGTGCCGGAGCCGCCGCCGGAGCCGGCGAGCATCGTGGCCAACCCGTCGCCCATGAACGCCCGGCCCATGTCCCGGTCCAGGTTGCGGCCGGTCATCGCGGCGACCGCCTTGACGTGCCCGGCGTTCTCGGCGATCAGCACCAGGATCACCGGGATCACCAGCACGACCGCGCGCAGGCTGAAGCTCGGCGCGTGGAACTCGGGCAGGCCGACCCAGGCGGCGTCGCGCAGCCCGTCGACCGCCTTCGGATCCAGGTCGCCGAGCGCGGCAGCGAGGGCCCAGCCGACCCCCACCCCGAGCAGGATGGACAGCCGGGCCAGGAAGCCCCGGAACGCCACCGTGGCGAGCAGGATCGCGGCCAGGGTCACCACCGCGATCAGCGGCTGCGCCTTCACGCCGGTGCCGCTGCCGTCGCCGTCCCAGGCCACCGGGGCGAGGTTCAGGCCGATCAGCGCGACGATCGCCCCGGTGACCACGGGTGGCATCAGCGCGTCGATCCAGCGGGACCCGGCGAGCTGGACGACCAGCCCGACGACGGCCAGCGCCACGCCGGCGACGACGATGCCGCCGAGCGCCGGGCCGATGTCCCCGCCGGCCTTCGCCGCCAGCACCGGCGCGATGAAGGCGAAGGACGAGCCGAGGTACGAGGGCAGCCGGTTGCCGGTGATCAGCAGGAACAGCAGCGTGCCGACCCCGGAGAAGAAGAGCGTGGTGGCGGGTGGGAAGCCGGTGATCAGCGGCACCGTGAAGGTGGCGCCGAACATCGCCACGACGTGCTGCACACCGACGCCGAGGGTACGCGGCCAGGAGAGGCGTTCGCCGGGGTGGACCACGTCGCCGGGGCGGATGGACCGGCCGTCGCCGTGGACCGCCCACGCGGACCAACGGGAGCGCGGCTCGGTGGAGGACTGGGTCATGGAACGCCCTTCGCGTCGTGAAGAGGTGACGGGGGCGCAGGTGAAACCCAGGAGTCGTTTCTAGCAGAGGCCCGGCGCGGCCCTGCGTGCCGGGCGGGTTCCGCCGGCCGCAGGTCCCTAACAGCGGCCCGGGCCGAAGCCGCTCCGGCTCACGGCCGGTTGCCGCCCCGGTGGGCGGGTCAGGCGACGCCGGCTGGGCGGAACTGGACGCTGACGCGGGGCCCGACGGGCCGGGAGGTCTTGGGCACGGCGTGCTCCCAGGTGCGCTGGCAGGAGCCGCCCATCACCACGAGGTCCCCGTGGCCGAGTGGGAAGCGCAGGCTGTCGCCGCCGCCGCGGGGCCGCAGCAGCAGCGGCCGGGGCGAGCCGAACGAGACGATGGCGACCATCGTGTCGGTGTGCGCGGAACGGCCCTGGGTGTCGCCGTGCCAGGCGACGCTGTCCCGGCCGGAGCGGTACAGGCACATGCCGGCGGTGACGAAGGGCTCGCCGAGTTCGGGCGTGTAGTGCCGGGTGAGGGCGGCGCGCGCCTCGGTCAGCAGCGGGTGCGGCAGCGGTCGGTGCCCGGCGTACCAGCAGAGCAGCCGGGGCACGTCGACCTCGGCGTCGTACATCGTGCGGCGCTCGGCGCGCCAGGGGACGTCGCGCAGCAGGACGTCGAAGACCTCGTCGGAGCCGGTGACCCAGCCGGGGAGGTGGTCGACCCACGCGCCGTGGCTGAGCGGGTGCCGGCGCAGCCGGCCGGCCAGCGGGGCCAGCGACGGTCCGGCGGCGGTGAGGTCGAGCATCGACGGCTGGTAGGTGGCCCCGGTCATCCGCCCAGCGTACCCGCCGTGTTGGTACAGGTGTACGGATGCCGGCCGGCGGCCCGCTGGCCACCACGCGGACCGCCGACCGCCCCGCAGCCCCTCCGCAGTGGTGCGGGGCTCAGCGGTTCAGTATCCGGCGTACCCGGCCGCCGATCACCTGCTTCACCCGGGTCTGGAGCCGTTGCCCGCGCAGGGTCTCGGTCTCCTTGCGCAGTGCGGCGTTGCGGTCGCGCAGCCACTGGATCCGCTCCAGCAACGCGTCGGTGGCGGTCGCGGCGGCGGGGCGTACGGCCGGCGGGAAGGCGGTGGAGCGCACCTGCGCGTCGAACCGGGCCGCGCTGTCGCCGTCGGCGAAGGCGTTGCCCAGGTCGTGCCTGGCCAGGAAGGCGAGCATGGTCTCGTAGCGCGACCGGTGGCCCGCGTTGAGCGCCGTGTAGTCCGCCTCCTCGTAGAGTTGGGCGGCGTCGACGTCGACCGGCACCTCCGTCATCACCCGGTGCGGGATGTCGAAGTACCGGGCGAGTTCCAGGGTGCGCGAGTCGTGGGCGAAGAGGTAGCCGGGCGTGCCGGAGACCAGCGCGGTGATGGTGCCGTGGATCCGGGTGCCGAACGCGAACTCGAACCCGGAGAGGTAGTCCATCCAGGTCCAGGGGTCGACGAACATCCGCACCTTGTCCTCGGTGAACAGCGGGTGCGAGGTGTGGATCGGGATCTTGCTGGACCGGCCGCGGTCGGCGGGGGCGTCGCCGTAGAGCAGCGTGCCGAGCGTCTTGAGGTCCTGCGGCAGGTAGCGCAGGTTCGGGTACCGCGCGTGATGACGGGCGATGATCTCCGCCATCGACGTGACGTAGGGCGAGACGGTGAGCGCGAGCCGGTCCTCCGGAGCCAGCGCGGCCTTGCGCTTCTCCACCCGCAGGCCGTCGCCGTGCAGGAACATCGAGGGGCAGCCGATCACGTCGACGGCCGAGAAGCCCAGGGTGCGCAGGTAGTCCCGGGTGATCTCGCCCCGTACGCCGATGCTGTGCGAGCGGTCGAGGACGGCCCGTACGAAGCGGGTCACGACGTCGTCGATCGGGCGCAGGTACTCCCGGTCGCCGTGGATGTCGGTCTGCACGCCCACCCCGAGCACCACCACCGGGATCTTGAGCTGCTCGATGAGCTTCGTCATGACCTCGACGCGGTGGGCGTAGCTGCGCCGGAAGGCGTTGGCGAGCGGCACCACGTAGACGTCGTACCGCTCGTTGATCATGTCCGCGTCGCGCGGGTCGATCCTGAACTCCGTCGAGGTGATCTCGGCGGTGGCGGTACGCAGGAGCTTGTGGGCGGCGTGGCTGAAGACCAGGTTGCCGTTGTTGTCGCCGATCCAGTTCCGTTCGTGCGTCTCCTCCGGGGAGTAGACGTCGAAGGGGCCCTTCTTCGCCCGCATCAGGATCCGCTGGTGCATCCGTCCCCGCCTCTCGTGGCCTCCGGGTCCCGGAATACTAGCCACCGGTCGGCGCGGATCCGGAGGCTGTCGCCGCCCGTCACGGTTCGGGACGCAACGGTCACCGAGGGGCGGGAGGAACGCGCGCCGCCTGGTGGGACGGAACGGACACTCACGGACGGGACGGAAAAGAGTCTCAGGGGCGCCGGGTAGGGTGCCCGGCGGGGCGGCGCCGACCGGTGGGCCGCCGACGGGCCCCGCGCAGGTGCCCGACGGGGCCGAGGAGGAGACGTACGTGCTGGTGACCCTGGGGATCTTCGGGATGCCGGCATGACGGGGACCGCGACCGACGCGCCGGCCGTCCGGCCCGCGTCCCCGGCCAGCCGCCTGCCGTCGCTGACCGGGCTGCGCTGGGTCGCCGCCCTGCTCGTCTTCGGTTTCCACGTCGCGACGATGGGCATCATCGCCGAGCCCGGCCACAAGGCCGTCGTGGACTGGGCCTTCGCCCTCGGCCTCTCCGGCGTGCAGTTCTTCTTCATCCTCAGCGGCTTCGTGCTGGTCTGGTCGGCCCGGCCCAGCGACACCCGCCGGGCGTTCTGGCGCCGCCGGGTGGCCAAGATCTGGCCGAGCCACGTGGTGCTGTGGGTGGCGGCCCTGGCGGTCGCGGCCTGGTTCGCCGACCCCGTGGACCGGGTCGTCGCGGTGGAGAACCTCTTCCTCCTCCAGGCTTGGGACCCCCGGCCGGGCCACTTCTACAGCATCAACACGGTCAGCTGGTCGCTGTCCTGCGAGTTCTTCTTCTACCTCTGCCTGCCGTTGGCCCTGCCGTTCATCCGCCGGGCCCGGCCGTGGGCGCTGTGGGCCGTCGTGGTCGCGGTGCCGCTGCTGATCCTGGCGCTCTGGCCGGCCCAGTCCCTGGTGCCGGAGGAGAGCCGCTGGTGGTTCACGCAGGTCTTCCCGCCGGTGCGGTCGCTGGAGTTCTGGATGGGCGTGGCCGCCGCCGAGCTGATGCGGCGCGGCCGGTGGCGGGGCCCGGGCCTGCCGGTGGCCAGCCTGGTCTTCGTGGCGACCTGGGTGCTCGCGGCGCAGTGGGTCCGTGCCGAACTGTGGGCGGCGCTGCTCTCGGTGGCGTACATCCTGGTCATCGCGGCGGCGGCGGACGCCGACGTGCGCGGGCGGCGCTCGCCGTGGCGGTCCCGCCCGATGGTCTGGCTCGGCGAGGTCTCCTTCGCCTTCTACCTGGTGCACGTCCTGGTGATGATCAGCGTCCTGCGGTTCACCGGCGACTGGGGCGTCGGGTTCCCCGGCTGGTGGGGGCTGGCGGTGGTGCTCGGCTTCCTGCTGGTCAACCTGGCCCTGGCCGCCCTGCTGCACCGCTTCGTCGAGACGCCCATGATGCGGCTGCTCACCCCGCGCAGGGCGGCCCGCCCGACGCCGCGGGACGGGGACGACGGCGGGAAGGACCCCGGCGCCTCCGGGCCGCCGCCGGGGCAGCGGGGCGACGCCGTGCCGCGTCCCCGGCCCGCCGACCACCCCGCGGCGTACGTCGACTCGCGCTGACCGCCCCGGCGCGGGCCGACCCGCCCGCGCGGCCAGCGCCCCGGGGCGGAATCCCACCCGTCGAGAAAGCCCGACCGTTTCCGTGACGCCGGTCACCGCGACGCCGAACCGGTCATCGGGCGCGGCCGGGTCGTTTCCCGCCGGGGTTTCGGGGTCGATGCCCGCCACTCGTCCCGTTGTCACCCTCGGGCGCCGGCAGAAACGGTCGTCCCATTGAGTCACGTCAGTGGTGAGGTGCCCGCAAAAATTGCGTCCCCATCAAGGTTTAAGCAGGTGGGGTGGGGTTGGCAGGGGGCGGACCGGCCAGTAATGTCGGCGCGTCCGGTGCGGTACCCGATCGTCCAGAGGCGACGCCGCACCGACCCGCCTAATCGTGAACGACGAGCCGGGGACCCAGTGCTTCGTGGGGTGAATCCGTGGGCCGCAGGCCTGTGGTAGGGCGTTCTTCCCGCCCGAATCCGTCAGCTAACCCGGTCGGCGGCGTCGGAAGGAGTTCCATCCCCGTGCAGCACCCACCCACCCCTCGGTTGTTCCGCCGTCTCCACGGCGCCGCGGTGCCCGCGCTCGCCCCTTCGCAGGTCGCGAGCTGACCGACCGGTCACCGTCCGTCGCCCGGCATCCCGGGCGCATTCCCTGAGTGGCCCACGACCCGCACGGACGCCCGTCCGCGCGGTCGGTCCGCCCTGCCC
This sequence comes from Micromonospora sp. SD12, assembly GCF_052068495.1. Lineage (NCBI taxonomy): Bacteria > Bacillati > Actinomycetota > Actinomycetes > Micromonosporales > Micromonosporaceae > Micromonospora > Micromonospora sp. SD12. Next base: position 80,650 of record NZ_JBQHDF010000008.1, read on the forward strand.
TCGGCGCGGACCGCCGGCCGCTCGCCCCCCGAGCCCGTGGAGGAAATCGTGAAGCACCACCTCAGGCGACAGCTACGTCGCCTCACGTCCGAGCGTTCGTACCAGTTGGCCGCCGCGTCCGCCGCGGCGCTCGTGCTGGCGTCGGGCACGGGCGCGCTGCTGGCCGGAGCCGACGAGGCCCCCGCCGCCGCGCAGGCCCCGGTCGCCGCGAGCGAGCCACGCGAGGACACCGCGGCCTCGCGCGGCCAGGCCCGGATCGCGACGGCCCCGTCCAGCGCGGCCCCGGCCACCGCCACCGCCACCGCCGCCCCCTCGGCCAGCGCCACCAGCACCGCCCCGGACCCGGACCTGACGCGCAAGCCGGAGCCGCCGAAGCCCCCGGCCGCGAAGAGCCTGGACTACGACTACCAGGCCCAGACCACGTTCTACAACTGCGGTCCGGCGGCCGTCCGGCACGCCCTCAGCGCCGCCGGCATCGCGCGCAGCCAGGACGCCCTCGGTGCCCAGCTGGGCACCGACCAGATGGGCACCGACTCGGCCCAGGACACCACCCGCGTGCTGAACGCGACGGTGAAGGGCGAGCCGTACCGGACCCGGATGATCCCCGGCGGCGCCGCCACCCCGGCGCAGATGGACCGGCTCCAGGCCGACGTCGTCGCGGCCATCGGTGACGGGCGGGGCGTCGTGGTGAACGTCGCGGGAAGCGCCACGGACACCGACGGCGGCTGGCACTCGTTCCCCGGCGGCCACTACATCGCCGTGGTCGGCTACCAGGACGAGGGACGGCTCGTGAAGATCGCCGACTCGGCGAACCCGGCGACCGCGTCGTACTGGATGAGCACCATCGCCCTGGCGAACTGGGCTGCCACCCGCGGCTACTCCGCCTGAGCGATCCCGACGGGCGTCGGCCCCCCACCCCGGGGGCCGGCGCCCGCTGTCGTGTCCGGGTCACGGCCCTCGCCCGGCGCCCCGGTCGGTGACAGACTGCGCGGCATGGTCGATGAATCGGGTGACCGCGACGGCCGGCGCGTGCTTCTGCTGCTGCACGGCATGGGTGCGACCGGCGACGTGTGGCTGCCCTGCGCGTCGCTGCTGGAGCGTCGCTGGGCGGGACGGTGGCTGGCGCCGGACCTCGCCGGCCACGGCTGGTCGCCGCCGCTGCCGGAGTACTCGTTCGCGGGGCTGGCCGGGCGGATCGCCGCCGGGCTGACGGCGGGCGACCGGCTCGTCGTGCTGGGGCACTCCCTCGGCGGGGTGGTCGGGCTGGCGCTCGCCGCCCGCGGCGCCGGGGTTCCGGTCGAGGCCGTGGTCGGCGTCGGCATCAAGGCGGTCTGGTCGCCGGCCGAGCTGGCGAAGGCGGGTGAGCTGGCGGCCCGTCCGGTGACCTGGTTCGCGAGCCGGGACGAGGCGGCCCGCCGCTACCTGCGGGTGGCCGGCCTGACCGGGCTCTTCGCACCGGACCATCCCGTCGTGGAGGCCGGGCTGCGGCAGGTCGACGGCCGCTGGCGGCTGGCGATGGACCCCGCCGCGTTCGACGTGGGCGAGCCGGAGCTGCCCGCGCTGCTGGCGGCGACCGACGTGCCGGTGCTGCTGGCCCGTGGCGAGCACGACCCCATGGTCACCGACGCTCAGCTCAAGGAGCTGGGCGTGCCGGTCGCCACCCTGCCCGGCCTCGGGCACAACGCCCACGTGGAGGCCCCCGGGACGGTCCTGGACCTCGTCGAGCCGTACCGCTGACCGTCCCCGCCGGGGCGGGTCAGGTGGCGGGGGAGAGCGTCGCCTCGTCCGGGTCGACCGGCAGGCCGGGCCCGCCGGCGGTACGCGGGGCCGGCGGGTTCCAGCCCTCGTCGAGCTGCCGCCGCGCGGCCGTCAGGAACGCCTCGGCGTACGACTCGGCGGGGAAGTCGCCCAGGTAGCGGCTCCGGGTGACCCAGCGGGCGGAGGCCAGCGGATCGGTGTCCAGCAGCGCGGTCAGCACCTCGTCCGCGTTGGACATGTCGCGCCGCAGCACGTAGCCCGATCCGGCGAGCGGGAACTGCTCGCAGAACCGGTCGCCGGAGCCCACCATGTCGGTCACCGCGTACGGCTTGCCGGAGTAGAGGTAGTCGGAGATCACCCCGGACACGTCGGAGATCAACGCGTCCGAGCGGTTCACGCACTCGGTCAGGGTCAGCTCCCGGCTGGCGGCGGCGCCGAAGACGTGCTGCCGGCCGCTGCGCGCCCGGTCGGCGGCCAGCAGTTCGGTGAGCCGGCCCAGCTGCCGGGCGGACGCCGGGTTCTGCGAGGTGTACGGGTGGGCCCGCAGGATCACCGTCGCGCCCCGGTCGAGCAGCCGGCGCAGCAGCGTCTCGGCCACCGGCAGGGAGCAGTAGTTCGCGTCCGCGTTGTGCCCGGTCCAGGTCGGCGTGTAGAGCACGGTCGGGTCGGCCCGGCCGTGCGCCGGCTCGGGGCGTACCTCGATCGACTCGACCTGCGGGCGGCCGACGACGACGAACTTCTCCGCCGGGATGTCCACCCCGGCGCGGGCGTACCGGTCGATGGCGGCCTGGCCGGCGACGAAGATCCGGTCGAAGATCGCCGAGACGGGGTTGGCGCTGGGCGCCTTGTCGCTGTCGCCGTGGTGCAGTTGGACGTGGGTCAGCTGGGTGAAGCGGATGCAGTGGCTGTTCTTCGCGCCGTGGTTGACGTAGAAGGCCACCCGCAGGCTGGGCACCAGCGCCTCGTCCATCGCCCTGGTGGTGGGGCAGTAGACCACGGGAGCGCTGGTGGCCGCCGCGATCAACGGCAGGAACTCCGGCTCGCGCACCATCACCAGGAACGGCCGGCCGATCCGCTCCAGGTACGGCAGCCACATGGTGACCTGGTACTCCGAGCCCGGCGGCGCGGAGAAGTGCAGCAGGAACTCAGGCTGGTGCCGGCGCAGCGCGCGGGACACCGCCGAACCGCCGGCCCCCGGGCGGAACCGGCGCCGGGCCAGGTCCAGCCCGACCGCCCCGGCGCCGGCGGCCACCAGCAGTACGGCCGCCAGCGCGACGCCGGCCGGCAGGCCCGCGACGGCCGCCAGCGCCAGCAGGGCCAGCAGCCCCGACAGGGCGTCGCCGAGGCGGGCGGCGACCAGCGGCGTCCAGGAGCGCACCGGCAGGTTCGCGGCGCGCACCTCCAGGCCGCCCGCGTCCCGCAGCGGATTGACCAGCAGCACCAGCCCCAGCAGGACCAGGGCGGTCGCGGCCAGCGCGGGATCGAAGCCGGCGTCGAGGCGGCGGGCGTAGCCGACCAGGATCGCCGCCGCGACCAGCGCGGTCTCCGCCGCGTTGTCGGCGCCCGGGCGTACCCGCCGCTCCCAGGCGGCCGCCGCGAGGGCGCCCACGGCCAGCCCCAGCCCCCAGCCGGTCGCGCCGGTCAGCGCGACGACGAGGAACGCCAGCACCGCCAGGCCGGTGGCCAGCGCGCGGGCGAGCAGCTTCCGAACCAGGTCACCACGCATGTCGGCTCCGTTTCCCGCCGTGGTCCGAATCCGCCGTCAGCCGGCGTCGGCGAGGCTCGCGTCCCGCTCGGCCCGCGCGGGCCCCGGCTGGGCCGGCACCTCGCCGGGGGCGCGACGCACGTCGATGACCTGACCGGTCAGGTCCGAGATCAGCACGTCCAGCGACGACCGGGCGACGGTCTCGGCGGCGAGCAGGGTGTGCTCCGGCTCCTCGCCGAACGCCTTGGTGCGCATCGGGGTCGCGGTCCGCTCGGGGTTGACGCAGTTGACCCGTACGCCGAACTCCGCCCACTCGTCGGAGAGCGCCTGCGTGAGGTTGACCAGGGCCGCCTTGGTGGAGGAGTAGAGCGCGTAGCGGGCCCGGCCCCGGGTGTAGGAGCTGGAGGTGTAGAGCAGCAGCTGACCCTTGGTCTGCTGGAGGTAGGGCAGCGACTGGCGGGCCACGATGACCGGTCCCACGAAGTTGACCTGGAGCACCCGGTCCATGGTCTCCTGGTCCATCTCGGCGAGGGCGCCCTTCTCCAGGATGCCGGCGGTGACCACCACGTGGTCGATCCGGCCGGTGGCCTCGAAGGCGGTCTTCAGCGCCGCCTCGACGTCCTCGGCGCGCTCGACGTGGGTGCCGGTGCTGGAGCGGCTGAACGGGAAGACCTGCGCGCCGTAGCGGCGGGCCAGCTCGGCGAGGTCGTGGCCGATGCCGTAGCTGCCGCCGAAGATCACGATGGTCCGGCCGGTCAGCTCCTCGGTGTAGCTGCGCTCGTCGGTGACCCGGGGCGCCTGCGCGGCGGCGAGCTGGAACAGCTTGTCCGCCAGGTGCACGTCGACGGGGTGGGTGACCTTGATGTTCTCGTCGGAGCCGTCGATGACCTTGATCGGCGTGCCGGGCAGGTAGCGCAGCACCACCCCGCAGTCGTCGGTGGCGGCGAAGTGCGGGTCGCCCTCGGCGAGCCGGTAGGCCTCGCGGATGGTGCCCGAGCGGAACGCCTGCGGGGTCTGGCCCCGGCGCAGCGAGGAGCGCACGGGGATGTCGGTGATGCAGTCGTCCTCGTCGACCTGGACGATCGTGTCGGCCGACGGGATCGCCACGTCGACCGCCGAGTACGTCCAGAGCGCGTTCACGCACTCGCGGACGATCCGGCCGCTCACCAGGGGCCGCACCGCGTCGTGGAAGAGGATGTTGCAGTCGCCCTCGCCGACGGCGTCGAGCGCGATCCGGGTGGTGGCGTTGCGGGTGTCGCCGCCCTCGATCACCTTGGTGACCTTGCGGAAGCCGGCCTTGTCGACGATCTGCTGGGCGTCGGCGACGTGCCCCGTGGCCATCAGCACGACGATCTCGTCGATCTCGGGCGCCGCCTCGAAGACCGCCAGGGTGTGCTCGATGATCGGCTTGCCGGCGATCTTGAGCAGCTGCTTCGGGATGCCGAGGCCCAACCGGGTCCCGGTGCCGCCGGCCAGCACCACCGCCACCGTCCGCGAGGGCCGCCACGGTGCCGGGTTCTCCGGTGCGGCGGTCGGGCCAGCGGTGTGGTCCTGCGTCATTGCCGAAGCCTCACTCTCAGGGTGCGTGAACAGAAGGTTCCGCCCGCGCGGCGACCGGATGAACCTTAACGCGCGGACCGCGCCGCCCCCACGGGGCGACGCGGTCGGCCGGCACCGGGCGGATGCCGTACGTGCGCCGGGGCGCTACTTGCCGCTGAACGCCTCGTACTCCCGGACGACCTCGTCGGTCGGGCCGTCCATGCGCAGGACGCCCGATTCCAGCCAGATCGTCCGCTCGCAGGTGTCCCGGATCGAGGAGAGCTGGTGGCTGACGAGGAACACCGTGCCGGCGCCCTCCCGCAGCTCCCGTACCCGCCGCTCGCTGCGCTTGCGGAAGATCTTGTCGCCGGTGGCGAGGGCCTCGTCGATGAGCAGCACGTCGTGCTTCTTGGCCGCGGCGATGGAGAACCGCAGCCGGGCCCCCATGCCGGAGGAGTAGGTGCGCATCGGCAGCGAGGCGAAGTCGCCCCGCTGGTTGATGCCGGAGAAGTCGATGATCTCCGGGGTCCGCCGCTGCACCTCCTCGGGCGACATGCCCATGGCCAGGCAGCCCAGCACGACGTTGCGCTCGCCGGAGAGGTCGTTGAGCAGGGCCGCGTTGACCCCGAGCAGCGAGGGCTGCCCCTGCGTGTAGACCGCGCCGCGGTTGACCGGCAGCAGGCCGGCGATGGCGCGCAGCATGGTCGACTTGCCGGAGCCGTTGCTGCCGATCAGCCCGATCGCCTCGCCCCGGTACGCGGTGAAGCTGACCCCCTTGACCGCGTGCACCTCCCGGATGTTCGGCGCCGAGGTGCGGCTCATGATCCGCTTGAGCGCGCCGACCGGGCCGCCGCCCCCACCGGCGCCCTTGTGGATCCGGTAGATGACGTGTGCGTCGTCCACCACCACGGTGGGGATGCGCTCCCGCACCTTGGGCAGCGTCACCGTCACGTCGTTGGACGACTCGAAGTGCTCAACCACGGCCGTACTCCTGTTCGCCTCGCCAGAAGTAGATGAAACCTCCGACGCCCATCACGATCGCCCAGCCCAGCGCCGTCACCCAGAGCTGGGGCAGGGAGGAGCTGAGCGTCGGGGTGTTCTCCAGCAGCGAGACCCGGGCCAGCTCGATGTAGACCAGCGCCGGGTTGAGCTCGACCAGCCTGGAGGCCCAGGAGGGCAGCTGCTCGCTGAAGAGGTCCACGCTGTAGAGCACCCCGGAGCCGTACATCCAGGCGCGCATGACGAAGGGCATGACCTGCTTGAGGTCCGCCAGCTTCGAGCCCAACCGGGCCATCGCCATGGTCAGCCCGGCGTTGAAGACCGTCTGGAGCAGGATCGCCGGCGGCAGCATCAGCCAGGCCAGGGTGATCGGCTCGCCGGTCACCAGCACGATGAGGACGAGCACCACCATCGAGCCGAGCAGCTGCTGGAACTGGGTGATCGTCACGGCCAGCGGCAGGCAGGCCCGGGGGAAGTGCAGGGCCCGGATCAGGCCCAGGTTGCTGGTGATCGACTGCGTGCCGTTCTGCACCGCGGTCTGGGTGAAGTTGAAGATGAACAGACCGGTGCAGAGGTAGGCGATGAAGTTCGGGGTCCTGTCCTGCTCCAGCACCACGCCGAAGATCAGGTAGTAGACCGCCGCGTTGGTCAGCGGGGTGAGCACCTGCCACAGCTGCCCCAGCCGGGCGTTGCTGAACGACGCCACCAGCTTGGCGTTGGCGTACGCGGCGATGAAGTGCCGGTAGTGCCAGAGCTGCCCCGCGTATTCGCCCAGGGACGGCCGTTCGCCGGCGAACCGGAGACCGTAGCGCTGGGCGAGCTGGGCCCCGGTGAGCCCGGAATCCGGGTCCGCCACCGTGGTGTTGGCCATGGTTAGGCGCTCCGATCTCTTTCGTGCCAACGGGTTGTGCGCGACGACGGGAGAGCGTGGCCGGTGCGGAGCGCCGCCTCGTCGCCGGGCGAACCGTAGTGGAAAACACGTCGGGACGCAACCGTACCGTCGCTGCGCTACATTGTTGCACGTGAAGACCGATAAGAGGCGGGTGCCGGCCGGTGCGGCGGTGCTCCGTGACGACATCACCACGGCCATCCGCCGCGCGGTCACCCAGGAGCTGGCGGAGGTCGGCTACGGACGGTTGTCGATAGAGGCGGTGGCCCGGCGGGCCGGGGTCAGCAAGACGGCGATCTACCGCCGGTGGCGCTCCAAGCTCGAGCTGGTGCTGGACATGGTCTCCGCGGTCGCCGGGCGCAAGCTGCCGATGGTGGACGCCGGCAGCCTGCACGGCGACGTGGAGCTGCTGCTGCTCGTCGCCGCCGGTGCGCTACGCCACCCGCTGGCCTCGCAGATCATCCCGGACCTGCTCGCCGAGGCGGCGCGCAACCCGCAGATCGCCGAGACCCTCCAGCGGACGCTGACCGGCTACCAGGACCGGGTCGGCGAACTCGTCATCGGCCGGGCGGTCGAGCGGGGCGAGCTGCCGGCGGGAGCCGACCGGCGCGGCGCGGCGGATCTGATCGTCGGGCCGGTCTACTGGCGGCTGGCGATTTCGCGGACACCTCTTGACACGCCGGAGATCGCCCGCATGGCCGCCGCGATCGTCGCGGCCCTACGGGTAGCATGTACCGGTCCGTCCCTCGACGAACCGGCGGTGTGGGACACCCGGTCCCTGACCGCTTCTGAACCCCACCGGGCCGGTGCGTGAACGTTGACCTCGTCGGTCTCGACCCGATCTGCAACGGGCTAGTATCGCACCCCGAACCCCACCCGAGCACCATCTGACACAGGAGGATGCCCCATGGCTGGGCCGCACCCAGAGTTCATTCCCCCAGCGCGGCCGATCATCGGTGACGCCGAGATCGAAGCGGCTGTTCGGGTGCTCCGCAGCGGCCGGGTGGTGCAGGGTCCCGAGGTCGCGGCCTTCGAGGAGGAGTTCGGCGAGCTGGTCGCCGGGCGGCACTGCGTCGCGGTGAACTCGGGCACCTCCGCCCTGCAGCTCACCCTCATGGCCCTCGGCTTCGGCCCGGGTGACGAGGTCATCGTGCCGTCGTTCTCCTTCGCGGCCAGCGCGAACGCCGTCCGGCTGGTCGGCGCCGAGCCGGTCTTCGTGGACATCGAGGCGGGCAGCTTCTGCCTCGACCCCGAGGCGGTCGCCGCCGCGGTCACCCCGCGCACCGTGGCGATCATGCCGGTCCACCTCTACGGCCACCCCGCCGCGATGGACCGGATCATGGCGATCGCCGAGCGGCACGGCCTGGCCGTCGTCGAGGACGCCGCCCAGGCCCACGGCGCCGCGCTGAACGGCACCCCGGTCGGCGCCTTCGGCACCGCCGGCTGCTTCAGCTTCTACCCGACCAAGAACATGCACGCCCTGGAGGGCGGCATGGTCAGCACCGGCGACGCCGAGCTGGCCCGCACCCTGCGGCTGCTGCGCAACCAGGGCATGGAGCAGCGGTACGCCAACGAGATCGTCGGCGCGAACATGCGGATGACCGACGTCGCGGCGGCCATCGGCCGGGTCCAGCTGGGCCAGCTGGGCGAGTGGACCGAGCAGCGCCGGGCCAACGCCAAGTTCCTCGACTCGAAGATCACCGGCATGGTCACCCCGCCGGTCGCCGACGCCGCCCGGCACGTCTACCACCAGTACACGGTGCGGGTGCAGGGCGACCGGGACGCCGCCCAGCAGCGCCTCACCGAGCTGGGCATCGGCAACGCCGTCTACTACCCGACCCCGATCCACCGGCTCAAGCCCTACCTGACCGAGGACGGCAAGCCCGGCCCCTGGGACCTGCCGGAGACCGAGCGGGCCGCCGCCGAGGTCGTCTCCCTGCCGGTGCACCCCTCGCTGACCGAGGCCGAGCTGGAGCGCATCGCCGAGGGCGCGAACCTCGCCGGGGGTGCCCGATGAGCGCCGGCCGCAAGCTGCGCGCCGGCCTGATCGGCCTCGGCGCGATGGGCCGCAACCACGCCCGCGTCCTCGCCGGCCTGGACGGCGTCGAGCTGGTCGGCATCGTCGACCCGGCCGGCGACACCACCGGCACGCTGCGCGCACCGGTCGTACCCGAGCTCGGCGACCTGCTCGCCCTCGGCGTCGACTACGCGGTGGTGGCCTGCCCGACGGCCCTGCACGAGCAGGTCGGCATGGAACTGGCCGCCAACGGCGTCAGCGCCCTGATCGAGAAGCCCCTCGCACAGAGCGTGGACGCGGCGCTGCGGCTCGTCGAGGCGTTCGAGGCCGCCGGCCTGGTGGCCGGGGTGGGGCACATCGAGCGTTACAACCCCGCCCTGCAGAACCTGCGCACCCGGCTGGAGGCGGGCGAGCTGGGCGAGGTCTACCAGGTCGTCACCCGCCGGCAGGGCCCGTTCCCGCACCGCATCGCCGACGTCGGCGTGGTGATGGACCTGGCCACCCACGACATCGACCTGACCAGCTGGGTGACCGGCCAGGAATACACCTCGGTGTCGGCCCGGACGGTCTCGCGCAGCGGCCGGCTGCACGAGGACATGGTCGCCGTGGTGGGGCAGCTCGCCGACGGCACCATGGTCAACCACCTCGTCAACTGGCTCAGCCCGCTCAAGGAGCGGTCCACGGTGATCACCGGTGACCGGGGCTGCTTCGTCGCCGACACCCTCACCGCCGACCTCACCTTCTACGCCAACGGCGCCATCGACACCGAGTGGGAGGCGCTGCGCGCGTTCCGGGGCGTCGCCGAGGGCGACATGGTGCGCTACGCGATCCCGAAGCGGGAGCCGCTGCTGGTCGAGCACGAGCGCTTCCGCGACGCGGTCGAGGGCAAGGAGAGCGACATCGTGACCCTGCGCCAGGGCCTGCGTACGGTCGAGGTGGCCGGCGCCGTCCTGCGGTCCGCGACCGACGGCAGCACGATCGCCGTGGGCACGGGCACCGCGTCCCCGGCGGGGGACACCCTCTCCACCCGCTGACCCCGGGCGACCGCGGTCCGCGTCCGGCGGACCGCGGTCGGGCACCCTCCACCGCCAGCCCTCCTCCACGAAGGACAGCGCATGTCAACGCCCCGCCGAGCGCCGCGGCTCGTCGTACTGGTCGCCAACGGCATCACCGGCGACTCCCGCGTACAGAAGACCGCCATCGCCGCCGCCCGGGACGGGTGGGACGTGGTCCTGGTGGGCCGGAGCAGCCGCAAGAAGGGCGAGCCGGAGCGCTCCGCCATGGGGCCGATCCAGGTCATCCGGGTGCCGGTGCCGCAGACCCTGTCGCGCCGGCCGGCCCGCGAGCACCGGGTCCGCCGTACGCTGACGCAGTTCGGCATCCCGGACAAGTCCGCGCTGGCGCGCTACCGCGCCTCGCACCAGGCCTGGCTCCGGTCGCAGACGGCGAAGCGCAACCCTCCGCCGCGCGCCTGGCTGCGGGCGCACGAGGCGGTCCACCAGTTCCGGCTGCGGGCCTGGGGCTGGGAACAGTTCCACAGCACCCAGCCGCTGCCGCCGACCGGCGACTGGCGGACCGACTGGCCGACGCTGCTCGACATCGACCTGGCGTTCGGGCCGGTGCTGGAGGAGCTGGAGCCGGACGTCATCCACGCCAACGACATCAACACGATCCCGACCGCGGCGATGAGCGCCGCGCGGCTGCGGGCGCGTGGGCGCGGCTGCGTCTGGCTCTACGACGCCCACGAGTACGTGCAGGGCGTCGCCTGGCCCAAGCCGCAGCAGGCCAGCGGCGTGCGGGCCGCCGAGCGGGAGTTCATCGGCCGGGCCGACGCGGTGGTCACCGTCTCCGAGCAGATCGCGGAGAAGCTCCAGACCGAGTACGGGCTGCCGAAGACCCCGATGGTGGTGGGAAACTCGCCGGTGCGCGAGGGCATCCGCAGCGGCGCCGTGACCGCCTCCGTACGGGAGCGTGCCGGCATCGCCGAGGGCGTGCCGCTGATGGTGTACGCGGGCTGGATCGGCAAGGAACGCGGGCTGGACACCGTCATCGCGGCGCTGCCGCAGCTGCCGGAGCACCACCTGGCCCTGGTCAGCGGCCGGATGACCCCGCTGCTGGAGGAGCTGCTCGCCCGGGCCGAGGCGAACGGCACGCGCGACCGGGTGCACGTGGTTCCCTACGTCGCCCCGTACGAGGTCGCCGACTACCTCAGCTCCGCCGACCTCGGCCTCATCCCGTTCCAGCGGACCCCGAACTGCGAGCTGTCCCTGCCGACGAAGGTCTCCGAGTACCTGCACGCCGGCCTTCCCCTGGTCACGAGCGACGTGCAGGTGGTCCGGGCGTTCGTCGAGGGGCACGACATCGGGGAGACCTTCACCTCCGGCGACGTGGCGGGCTTCACGGAGGCGGTACGCCGGGCCACCGCCCGCCGGGCCGAGCTGGCCGCGCACATCAGCGAGCCGATCCTCGACGACCTGTCCTGGGAGCGGCAGAGCAGCAAGCTGCTCCAGCTCTACCGGGACCTCTCCGGCGTCGCGCCCGCCGGCCCGCGCGACGTGCCGTGGACGGTGCAGGAGCGCCCGGTCACCGCGCCGTCGACGGGCACCGCCGAGCCGCGTCCCCTGGGCGGCTGGCGCGAGCTCGGTGACACGCCGATCCGCCTCGGTCTCGGCCCGGCCAACTACGCCGGCCAGGCCGCCGCCTTCGCCCGGGCCATCTGCCGCGACAACACCGACGTGTCGGTGCAGGTGGTGATGAACAAGCTGCCCGGCTCGTTCGACTACCCGGCGGACATCTACCTCGACTCGCTGCGGCAGCCGGAACTCGACTTCCAGCTGGAGCAGCTCAACCGGGTGCTCAGCCAGTACACCCACGTGCTGGTGGACGCGTTCATGCCGCTGTTCGGCCAGCTCAACGGCGACAACATCGAGGGCGACCTGCCGGCGCTGCGCAAGGCCGGGATCAAGGTCGCGCTGCTGGCGCACGGCAGCGAGATCCGGCACCCGGACCGCCACCAGCAACGCCACGAGTTCTCCCTGTTCAGCGACGCGCCCGACGGGATCGCCGCGAAGCTGCGCAAGAAGGCCGAGCGCAACCGCCGGGTGGCGGAGGAGTCCGGGCTGCCGGCCTTCGTGACCACGCCGGACCTGCTCGAGGACCTGCCCTGGGCGACGTGGGCCCCGCTGGTGGTGGACGTCGACGCCTGGGCCTGCGACCGGCCGGTGATGCAGCGCCCCCGGCCGCTGGTGCTGCACGCGCCGTCCAAGCGGTGGACCAAGGGCACCGACCGGATCCTGCCGGCGATGCAGGCCCTGCACGACCGGGGCGTCATTGAGCTGCGGCTGGCCGAGGGGGTCGCCTGGGCCGAGATGCGTGAGCTGGTCCGCGACTGCGACCTGGTGCTCGACCAGTTCACCACGGGCAGCTTCGGCACCTTCGCGGTCGAGGCGATGGCCGCCGGCAAGCCCGTGGTGGCCTACCTCAGCGAGCAGGTCACGAAGACCGTCGGCGGCGACCTGCCGATCGTCAACGCCACCCCGACCAACCTCACCTCGGTCGTGGAGTCCCTGCTCGACGACCGGGAGGCGACCGCCAAGATCGGCCTGGCCTCCGCCGAGTACGCCCGCACCTATCACGACGGCACCTGGACGGCCCGTCAGCTCACCTCGTTCCTTCGCTGAGACGACGCGCCGGCGGCCGTCCGTCCCCCCGCTGAGGCGGGAGGCGGGCGGCCGTCGGCCGTCAGGCCCGGGCCCACGAGCGACGGGGGGCCGGACGATTCCGATCGTCCGGGCCGCCGTCGGCGCTCGCGGTGGGGGCGGTCAGAAGACCGCGCGGACGTACGGGATCTTCGACGCCAGCATGGAGACGGCGAAGGAGATCACCAGCACGGCCGGGTAGGTCAACCCGATGACCTCCAGTGACCGCCCCGCCTCCACGTCGGGGATGAGCTGCCGGAAGACCTCGAAGACCAGCAGGTGGATCAGGAACACCCCGAACGAGGCGTCGGAGAGGCGCGTCACCAGGCGGCCCACCGCGGGGCGCCAGGTGACCCGGGACCCGATGCTCACCGAGGCCATGAAGATCAGCAGGGTGGCGGCGGCGACCAGCGTGCCGGTCGCCATCACCGGGAAGGTGGCCTGGAGCAGCCGGTGCTGGGGCGCCACCCCGAACTGCCAGATCGCCTCGGCCAGCAGCAGGCCGGCGCCGAGCAGGGCGAGCGCCGTCCAGAGCCGGTTGAGCACGATCCGGCGCAGGGCCCAGCCGGCGATGAAGAAGCCGACGTACGGCCACCACCGGTTCCAGCTGGTCAGGATGTTGGGACGGGAGTCGCCGAGGATGAGGGCGATGCCCGGGATCATGTAGGCGACCATCGTCCAGCCCAGCGCGACGCCGGCGGTGACCAGCGCCCGGTGCCGCCCACCGGCGTGCAGGAACGGCGCGAGGACGGGCGCGAGCACGTAGAGCCCGGCGATCAGCCAGAGGAAGTACAGCGCGGTGAAGACCTTGCCGTCGATCAGCAGGCGGGTCAGCAGGGTGAGGCTCATCTCCTCGCCGCGCATCGCCATCCGCACCACGACCACGTACACCACGTGCCACACGATCATGGCGGGGAGGATCCGGGCGAACCGCTTGCGGTAGAACGCCGCCGGGCCGGCCCGGTGTGCCCGGGGGTCGAGCACGAACGCCCCGCTGATCATGATGAACGCGGGTACGGTCCAGATCGCCCCGATGTCGATCGCGGTGGCCACCCACCAGCCGAGGTTGCCGCGCAGGTCGTCCTGGCCCACGATGACGCCGAAGACGTGGATCGCCACCACGCCGCAGATCGCCACGACCCGCAGCGCGTCCAGCCCGTACTCGCGTGGCGGTGGTCCGCCGGCGGGGCGCTGCGGGCCCGGGTCCGTGGTGACGGTGGCTGCGTCCGGCCGGTGCGGCGCCGGCGACGGAGCGGGGCCGGACCCGGCGGCCGGCGCGACGTTGACAGGGTGGGAGGCGGTCACCGGGCCATGCTAGTGCCCCGGCCGGTCGCGTCCGCCGACGATGCTGCGGCCGGTGGGTCGACAGCCGTCGGTCGCCCCCGACGCACCGGCAGTCGTGGCGTTCCGGGCAACTGCCGCTGCCGTACACTCGCCGGGGCCCGACGGGGCCGCACAGAACGAGGAGGCACCATGACCGACGGCGCCGCCGGACCGGCCGCCCCCGCCACCCGTGGCCGGGTGGTCATGCTCGTGGACAACGGCGTCGAGGGCGACTCCCGGGTGCAGAAGACCGCAGCCTCGGCCGCCGAGGCCGGCTGGGACGTGGTCCTGCTGGGCCGCTCGGCCACCGGCAAGGTGCAGACCTGGCAGCTCGGCGGGGCCGAGGTCCGGCTGCTGCCGATGACCACCTCGCTCGCGCGGCCACCGCACGAGTTCCGCCGCCACTGGGTGCGCGGCCCGCTGGCCTACCCGCCCACCGGGATCGCGGCCCGCCGCGAGCAGGAGGTACGCGCCCGCCGCGCCGACCTGGAGGCGCGGCTCGGCGCGCTGAGCCAGGCCCGCGGGGAGGGGCGTTCCTCCGCCGGGCTGACGCTGAGCCGGCAGTTGCTGCGCGGTGAGCTGCTGGCGACGAAGGTGTCACGCCGCTGGGTGTCGCTGCGGCGCCGTCAGCTCAGCCGGGCCCAGGAGGCACGCAAGGGCCTGGCCACGCCGGTGGACCAGCTCTACACGCGGTTCTGGCAGACGGTGGCCGGCGACCGCGCCTGGCGACGGCTCGACCCGGCACTGTGGGACTTCGAGTTGGCCTACGGGCCGGTGGTCGACAAGCTGCGGCCGGACCTGATCCACGCCAACGACTTCCGGATGCTCGGGGTCGGCGCGCGGGCCAAGCTGCGGGCCGCCGCCAAGGGCCGGCGCGTCGCGCTGGTCTGGGACGCCCACGAGTTCCTGCCCGGCATCCGGCGCTGGAACGACAGCCCCCGGTGGCTGCCGGCCAACACCGCGCACGAGCGGGAGTACGCCCCGTACGCCGACGCGGTGCTCACCGTCTCCGACGGGCTGGCCGACCTGCTGCGCGAGCGGCACCACCTGCCCGAGCAGCCCACCGTCGTGCTGAACACCCCGAGCAGCGCGGACGCGGCGGGCGCCGGCGCCGGGGTGCCCGACATCCGCGAGCTGTGCGGGATCGGGCCGGACGTGCCGCTGCTGGTCTACAGCGGCGCCGCCGCCGAGCAGCGGGGCCTCGGCATCATGGTCGAGGCGCTCACCGAACTGCCCGACGCCCACGTGGCGCTGGTCGTGCCCCGCCCGGCCGCCCCGTACGTGAAGGGGTTGGTGGTGCGGGCGGGGGAGTTGGGTGTGGCGGGGCGGGTGCACGTGTTGTCGTACGTGCCGCATCATCAGGTGGTGCCGTTCTTGTCGGGGGCTTCGGTGGGGGTCATTCCGATTCATCATTGGCCGAATCATGAGATCGCGTTGATTACGAAGTTCTTCGAGTATTCGCATGCGCGGTTGCCGTTGGTGGTCAGTGATGTGCGGACGATGGCGGAGACGGTGCGGTCGACGGGTCAGGGTGAGGTGTTCCGGGCGGAGGATGTGGGGGACTTCGTGCGGGTGGTGCGGGGTGTGTTGGCGGATCCGGGGCGTTATCGGGAGGTGTACGAGCGTCCGGGGTTGTTGGAGTCGTGGACGTGGGAGGCGCAGGCGCGGGTGTTGGACGGGGTCTACTCCCGGCTGCTGCCGGACCACCCGCCCGCCCCGACGCACGGCTCCGCCGCCGACCCGTCCCGGCAGGTGGGGGTCTGACCGCACGGTCCGGCCGCCTGCGGCGACGGGGCGCGCAGCGGGCGGCGACGCGGCCGGAGCGGGGGCACTGTGGAGCACGTCGCCATGAGTAGGATCGGGCACCGTGACCGCAGCGCAACCCCCGGCGACCGACCTGTCCACCGACGCCGCCGAGGAGCGCGCGCCGGCTGATCCGCCCCGGGAGCCGCGCCGACGCCGGCCGGACCTCGTCGCCGTGCTCGTCCTCCTCGCCGGCGCGCTCTGGGTGACCGGTCGGGGCTGGCGGGACGTGCGCGGCCGGGTGCTCGGCGCGCAGCCGGCGGACCAGGACTTCAACGAGTGGATGCTGGCCCACGCGGCGCACGCGGTGGCCAACCTGGAGAACCCCTTCTTCACCCGGTTGCAGAACGCGCCCGACGGCGTGAACCTGATGACCAACGTCGGCATCCAGCTGCCCGGCGTGCTGCTCGCGCCCGTCACCCTGCTCGGCGGCGCCGCGCTGTCGTACCTGGTGCTGATGACCCTCAACCTGGCCGGCACCGGCCTCGCCTGGTACTGGGTGCTCTCCCGGCACGTGGTCGGCAACCGGGCGGCGGCGCTGGTCGGCGCCGCCTGCTGCGCCTTCGCGCCGGCCCTGGTCTCGCACAGCAACGGTCACCCGCACATCACCGCGCAGTGGCTGATCCCCTTCATCGTGTGGCGGGTGGCCCGGCTGACCCGGGGTGGGCGTCCGCTGCGCGACGGGCTCATCCTCGGCGGCCTGGTCTCCGCGCAGTTCTTCGTCAGCGTCGAGATCCTCTTCATCCTCGCCCTGGCCTGCGCGATGGCGCTGCTGGGGCACGTGCTGTTCCGACCCCGGGCGGCGTTGGCGGCGGCCCCCCGGGCGCTGGCCGTGCTGGGGGTGGCCGGCGCGCTGACCCTGCTGGTGACGGCGTACCCGCTCTGGATGCAGTTCCTCGGCCCGCAGCACCGCAGCGGCCACCCCACCGACCCGGACAAGTACGCGCTGCGGCTCGCCTCCTACTTCAGCTACGCGACGGAATCGCTGGCCGGCGGCCCGCAGGGTGACCGCCGGCTGGCCGCCAACGTGACCGAGGAGGCCAGCTTCTACGGTTGGCCGCTCGTGCTGCTGGCGGTCGCCGCGGTGGCCTGGCTGCGCCGGGAGCACCTGGTCCGGGTGCTGGGCTTCACGGCGGTGCTGGCCGCGCTCTTCTCGCTGGGCAACACGATCAACTGGGCGGTCCGCGGCCCCGGGGTTCCCGGCCCGTTCCGCCTGTTGAACGGCCTGCCGGTGGTCGACGCGATGGTGGTGGCCCGCTTCGCGCTGATCACCACGGCCGCGCTCGGGGTGCTCGTCGCGATCGTGGTGGACCGGTTGCTCTCCGGTCGGATCCCGGCCCGGGTGGGCGTCGTACCGCTCCGGCCGCTGGTCGCGGTGGCGCTGGCCGTGGCCCTGGTGCCGCTGCTGCCGACCCCGCTGCCGGCCGTGGGACGCCCGGAGGTGCCCCTGTTCGTCACGGCCGGCGGATGGCGCGACCACGTGGTGCCCGGGCGGACGCTCGTGCCGGTGCCGGTGGAGAACATGACCTCGGTGCGTTGGGGCGCCGCCGGGGGCGTCGGCTTCGCCGTACCGCAGGGCTACTTCCTCGGACCGACCTCGCCCACCGACGACACCGGCCGGTGGGGGGTGGATCCCCGGCCCACCGCGGCCCTGCTGACGGAGGTGGCCACCGGCAGGCGCCCGGCACCGGTCACCATCACCCCCGCGGAACGGGCGCAGGCGGAGCTGGACGTGCGGCACTGGCGGGCGGACGCCGTGGCGCTGCCGCGGCATCCCCGCGCCGAGGCGCTCCGTTCGGCGCTGGACGCCTGTTTCGGTCCGGGCCGGCGCGTCGACGACGTCTGGCTCTGGGACGTCCGCCCGCTGACCCGCTGACCGGACGGGCGGTTCCTACGCCGGGGGCTGCCCCGGTTCGCCGGCGGAGTCCGAGGCGGGCCGGGCGGGTCTGCCCAGCAGCATGGCGAGGCCCACCACCACCGGCAGCCAGATGACCAGGACCAGCCGGTCGGCCTCGGACTCCTTCGGGTGGGCCACCAGCGTGAGCAGCCCGGTCGCTCCGGTCGTGGCGAAGAGCAGCGCGGCCCGCCCGGGCAGCGCCCGGAACAGGGCGGCGAAGCCGGCCAGCAGCAGGGCGAGGAACGGCGAGGCGGCCAGCGGCGCGCCCCCGTTCCACCAGGCGTTGAGCTGGGCGGGCCAGAAGTCCCGGTTCAGCTCCACCAGGCGCGGCCACGGGTCGGGCACGTCCGGCCGGGTGAAGTGCACGGTGAACTTGTCCTGAAGCGTCTCCGCCGCGCCGGGGATGTCCAGCGCGGCGCTGAGGCCGAGCCAGACCGCCGTGGCCACGCCACACGCGGCGGTGAGCACGACCAGCCCCGGCTCCCAGCCGGCCCGGCGGCGGCGGAGCAGGGTCAGCGCGGCGAACACCGCCGTCAGCGCCGCCGACAGCAGCAGGCCGGTGGCCGGCCGGGTGACGGTCGAGGCGAGCAGCCCCGCCAGCACCGCGCCGCCGAGCAGCAGCCGGCCGCGCGCCGTCCCGCCCGGCCGGAGCAGGGGTACGGCGGCGCAGAGCGCGGCCAGGGCGAACGCCGTCGCGCCGGCCTCGGCCAGCAGCCGGCTCAGCCAGAAGCCGGTGGGCAGCAGGAAGAGCAGCGCGGTGGCCGCGAGCGAGCTGACCAGGCCTCCACCGAGCAGCCGCACCGCCAGGGCCGCCAACACGCCGGCCAGTACGGCGAGCGCGGCGGTGGCCAGCACCATGCCCCGTTCCCCGAAGACCAGTACGAACGGTGCCGTGGTCAGCGAGTAGCCGGGTCGGGTGGTGAAGATCCGCTGGTAGCGCGGGGGCATGTCGGCCGCCCACTGCCGGGTCGCGGCGACGCAGGAGACACCCGGGCGCGGACTCGGCATGCCCTTACGGCAGACCAGCCGGGCGGCGAACCGGTCCGCCTCGGCGGAGGGCGTGCCGGTCATGGTGGCCGCCTGCCGGGCGTACCAGTAGGTGTCCGGATAGGCGTGCTGTGGCGCGGTTTCCCAGCGGCCCCACCACAGCAGGCTGCCGAGCGCGGCCGCGGCGAGCAGGCCGAGCACCAGCCGGACGCGGGCCCGCCGGGCGTCGGGCGCGGCGGGCCGACCGTCCGCCGGCGCGGCACCGCGTGTTTGGTTACTCGACATCTCGCCCTACTTCCGGCGGAACGTATCCGGCTGACAGTTTCCTCGCGCGGGGTGCGCAACGACGCGGTCGGCGCCGGGACGGACAGCGGGGAGGGTACGCTCCGGGGCGCGCGGAGGCGATGCCGACCCGCGCTTTCCCACAATCCATGGTGCGAGACCGCCGGCCGGCGGTCTCGTACAATCGCTCGGGATCCGGGCCGGGTGACCCGGCCGGACGGCACCGGGCAGAGGCGGAGAAGCAGACGATGGGGCTGAACGGCGGCGCCGGCGCCCGGGGGCGTGTTGTCATGCTGGTCGACAACGGGGTCAACGGTGACTCCCGGGTCCAGAAGGCCGCCCGTTCGGCCGCCGACGCCGGCTGGGAGGTCGTCCTGCTCGGTCGCACAGCCGCCGGGCGCTCCCAGAGCTGGCGGCTCGGCGACGCCGAGGTGCGCCTGCTGCCGATGCCCGAGCCGCTGGCCAAGCGCCGGCACGAGTTCCGCCGCGGCTGGCTGCGCTGGCCGCTGGCGTACCCGCCCACCGGGATCGCCGCGCACCGCAGCCAGGCGATGAAGGCCTGGCGGGCGGACCTGACCTTCCGGCGGGCCGCGCTGACGGTGGCCGCGCGCGACGGTGGCGCCCGCCGCCCGTCACCGCTGCGGTGGCACGCGCTGCGCGCCGAGGAGCTGGCCGCCGGGGTGGCCCGCCGCTGGGTCTCGTTGCGCCACTGGCAGCTCACCCGGTCCCGGCAGGGCCGCAAGAAGCTCGACGGCCCGCTGGACCGGGCGTACACGAAGTTCTGGCAGACCGTGCAGGGCGACGGCGCCTGGCGGCGGCTGGAGCCGGGGCTGTGGGACTACGAGCTGGCCTACGGCCCGACGGTCGACGAACTGCGGCCGGACCTGATCCACGCCAACGACTTCCGGATGCTGGGGGTGGCCGCGCGGGCCAAGCTGCGCGCCGCCGCCCAGGGCCGCCGGATCGCGGTCGTCTGGGACGCCCACGAGTACCTGCCCGGCGTGCAGGCGTGGCGCGACAACGTCCGCTGGCTGCCCGGCAACATGGCGCACGAGCGGGAGTTCGTGCCGTACGCCGACGCGGCGATGACCGTCTCCGGCGGGCTGGCCGACCTGTTGCAGCAGGAGCACCGCCTGGCCGAACGCCCCGAGGTGGTGCTCAACGCCCCCGCGCTGGCCGAGCTGCCCGGCCCCGGCGACGAGCCGGCCCCGGACATCCGCGAGCTGTGCGGGATCGGGCCGGACGTGCCGCTGCTGGTCTACAGCGGCGTGGCCGCCGCGCGGCGGGGCCTCGACGTCATGGTCGAGGCGCTGCCGCAGCTGCCCGACACGCACGTCGCCTTCGTGGTCAACAAGCCCGACTCCGCGTACGTGAAGGGGTTGGTGGTGCGGGCGGGGGAGTTGGGTGTGGCGGGGCGGGTGCACGTGTTGTCGTACGTGCCGCATCATCAGGTGGTGCCGTTCTTGTCGGGGGCTTCGGTGGGGGTCATTCCGATTCATCATTGGCCGAATCATGAGATCGCGTTGATTACGAAGTTCTTCGAGTATTCGCATGCGCGGTTGCCGTTGGTGGTCAGTGATGTGCGGACGATGGCGGAGACGGTGCGGTCGACGGGTCAGGGTGAGGTGTTCCGGGCGGAGGATGTGGGGGACTTCGTGCGGGTGGTGCGGGGTGTGTTGGCGGATCCGGGGCGTTATCGGGAGGTGTACGAGCGTCCGGGGTTGTTGGAGTCGTGGACGTGGGAGGCGCAGGCGCGGGTGTTGGACGGCGTCTACTCCCGGCTGCTGCCCGCCGGTCGCGGCGCCGGCGGCGACGACACCACCCCGGGCGCCGAGCCGCCAGCCCTGCGGGTCGGCGCGTGACCACGCCCGACGTGACGGTGGTGACGGCCGTCTACAACACGATGCCGGACCTCACCCGGTGCCTGACCTCCCTGGTGGAGCAGACCATCGGGCTGGACCGGTTGGAGGTCGTCGCGGTCGACGACGGCTCCACCGACGGCAGCGGCGCCGAGTTGGACCGCTTCGCGGCGGCGTACCCGGGCACGGTGAAGGTGCTGCACCAGGCCAACTCGGGCGGCCCCGCCGCCCCCAGCAACCGGGCGCTGGAGCACGCCACCGGCCGGTACGTCCTGTTCATCGGCGCCGACGACCACCTCGGGCCGGAGGCGCTGGCCCGGATGGTGGCCGCCGCCGACGAGTGGGGCTCCGACGTGCTGCTCGGCCGGATGGTCGGGGTCAACGAGCGCTACGTCCACCAGGCGATCTTCGAGAGCACCCGCGACGAGGTGGACCTCTTCGCCTCCGCGCTGCCGTTCGCCCTGTCGAACACCAAGCTGTTCCGGCGCGACCTGATCGAGAAGCACGGGCTGCGTTTCCCGGAGGACATGCCGGTCGGCAGCGACCAGCCCTTCACCCTGGAGGCCTGCCTGCGGGCCGGTCGCATCTCGGTGCTCGCCGACTACGACTACTACTACGCGGTCAAGCGGCTCAACGCCGGCAACATCACCTACCGCAGCAACCACCTGGCGCGGCTGCGCGGCGTCGAGCGCGTCGTCGAGGTGGTGGCGGAGCTGATCGAGCCCGGTGAGCGGCGCGACGCGGTCCTGTACCGCCACTTCACCTGGGAGATCGCCAAGCTGCTCCAGGACGACTTCCTCACGCTGGAGCCCGACGTCCAGGAGCAGGTCCGCGCGGGCGTGGCCAACCTGGCCCGCAAGCACCTCACGGACTCCATCCGGAACCGGCTGGGCGTCACCGCCCGGGTCCGTATCGGCGCCGCCTGGCTCGGGTCGCTCGCCGACCTTCGCGCGGTGATCAGGCAGGACGTCGAAGAGGGCCTGCCGCCCACGGTGGTGCAGGACGAGCGCTGGTACGCCCTGTACCCTGGCTTCGGCGACCCCCGATCCGCCCTGTCCGAGGAGTGGTTCGAGGTCAGCCGGTCCGACCCCAAGTGGCTCGCCCGGCTGGAGGCGGTCTCCGCGACCTGGTCCCCCGACCGGGGCGGGGAGAGGACGTTGACGGTCGTCGCGCGCAGCCCCTGGCCGGAGCTCGCCGAGCTCGCCGACGGCGGGCTCACCTTCAAGGTGGGTTCGGCCGCCGGCACGGTCACCGGCCTGACGGAGGACCCGCTGGGGACCACCGTCCGGGTCACGTTCCGGGCCGTCGACCTGCTCGCCGGCCTCCCGCCGGGAGGGCGGACCCGGACCGTCCGGGTCACCGCCGTGGCGGCCGGGGAGAGCGGTTCCACCCCGCTGCGCGGGCCACGTCCGCCGGTCCGGCAGCGGGTGCTCCACCGACACGGCGGACAGCTGTACGTGTTCACCACGACCACGAACCACAAGGGCCACCTGGTGATCGCCGTCTCGCCGGTGACGCTGCGCCGGGTGGTGGCCCGCCTGCGGCGCAGGCTTCCACTAGGAGGAAAGTAGTTCCATGAACATCTGCGTCGTCGCGCTGGGGAAGATCGGCCTGCCGCTCGCCGTGCAGTTCGCCACGAAGGGCCACCGGGTGATCGGTGCCGACGTCTCCGAGCGGGTCGTCGGGCTGGTCAACGACGGGGCCGTGCCCTTCCCGGGCGAGACCGACCTGGACGTCAAGCTCAAGGAGACGGTGGCCGCCGGGCTGCTGACCGCCACCACCGACACCGCCGCCGCGGTCGCCGAGTCCGAGGCGGTCGTGGTGGTCGTCCCGCTCTTCGTGGACGCCGAGGGCGTGCCGGACTTCGGCTGGATGGACGACGCGACCCGCGCCATCGCCGCCGGCCTGAAGCCGGGCACCCTCGTCAGCTACGAGACCACCCTGCCGGTCGGCACCACCCGCAACCGCTGGGCGCCGATGCTCGAGCAGGGCTCCGGGCTGACCGCGGGCAAGGACTTCCACCTGGTGTTCAGCCCCGAGCGGGTGCTCACCGGTCGGGTCTTCGCCGACCTGCGCCGCTACCCGAAGCTCGTCGGCGGCATCGACGAGGCGTCGGCGGCGCACGGCGTGCGCTTCTACGAGGCGGTGCTGGACTTCGACGAGCGGCCCGACCTGGAGCACCCCAACGGCGTGTGGGACCTCGGCTCCGCCGAGGCGTCCGAGCTGGCGAAGCTGGCCGAGACGACCTACCGGGACGTCAACATCGGGCTGGCCAACCAGTTCGCCCGCTTCGCCGACACCGTCGGCGTGGACGTCACGAAGGTCATCGCGGCGTGCAACACCCAGCCGTACAGCCACATCCACCAGCCGGGCATCGCGGTCGGCGGGCACTGCATCCCGATCTACCCCCGCATGTACCTGTGGAACGACCCGGCGGCCACCGTCGTCCGCTCCGCCCGCGAGGCCAACGCGGCCATGCCGGAGTACGCGGTGGACCTGCTCGCCGCCGCGTACGGCGACCTGACCGACGTCGGGGTGCTGGTGCTGGGCGCCGCCTACCGGGGCGGGGTCAAGGAGACCGCCTTCTCCGGTGTCTTCCCGACCGTGGAGGCGCTGCGGCAGCGGGGCGCCCGCCCGTACGTCTCGGACCCGATGTACACCGCCGAGGAGCTCACCGCGCACGGCCTGCCGCCGTACGCCGGGGAGTCCCTCGGCGCGGCCGTGGTGCAGGCCGACCACGCGGAGTACCGCGCCCTCAGCCCGTCCGACCTGCCCGGCGTGACCGTCCTGGTGGACGGCCGCCGGGTCACCGACCCGGCCCGCTGGGCGGGCGTACGGCGGGTGGTCATCGGCGGCTGATCCGCCGTCGCGTCACGGGGCCCCGGTCGACAACGGCCGGGGCCCCGTCGCGTCGAGCGGGGTGCCGCCGTGGGCCGGCGCGCCGCCCGCCGGTGGGCCACGCGACACCCCGGCAATACTCGAAGGACATGCCACGTTAAGGTCGCACCTGCCCGGATTCGCCGGTGATCGACAGGGGAGAGTGTCTTTGTTCAGCAAACTGCGCAGGCAGCCGGACGCCGGGCTCATCGGCGCGCTGCTGCTGTCGTACGCCGTCATGGTGCTGGCCGGGGCCCTCGGCTGGGTGGTCCCCTTCGCGCTCGCCGGCCTGGTCGCCATCGGTGGCGAACTCACCCTGCTGCGCCGGCCGGCCGGCGGGGAACTGCTGGAGAAGGCCGGGATCGGGCAGCTCCACCGGCACCTGGCCCGGGACCTGGCGGTCGTCCTGCTGATCGTGACGACGCTGCGCCCCGGCCCGACGGCGCTGGTCCTGGTCCTGCTGCTGCCCGCGGTGCTGCTGGCGCTCGCCCTCGGTACGGGGGTGCTGGCGCGCCTCGGCGATCGGGGCGCCGCCGCCGTCGCCTTCGTCCGCAACATCGACCTCGGGCGGTCCTCCGGGGCGTCCCGACCGCCGGCCTGGGCCGTCGCCGTCGAGGGGGAGCGACTGCCCCTGCTGAACCTGCTGCTGGTACCGGCCGCCGTGGTCGCGGTGCTGGCCGACGAGGTGGCGCCGGTGGTGCTCACCGCGGCGGTGACGCTGGTGGCGGGGGCGCTGGTCGCCGCCGTGCTCGCGCTGACGTGGCTGCGCGGGCGGGGCCGGGCCACCTCGGCGCTGCCGGTCGTGCAGAGCTGGCTCGCCCGGGAACAGCCGGACCTCGCCCTCTACTTCGCCGGCCCGGTCAAGGACGTCTACCAGGCCAACATGTGGCTCGCCCCGGTCGAGGCGACGGGCCGCCGGGCGGTGGTGCTGATGCGCCAGGAGGAGGCGTTCCGGGCGCTCGCGGACACCCGCCTGCCGGTCGTCTGCGTACCCGCCGGCACCGACTTCATGAACCTCGAACTGGGCAGCCTCCGGGCCGCCCTCTACGTGGCGAACGTTGGCGCCAACATCCACCTGCTGCGCGAGCCCGGCGTGAAGCACGTCTTCGTCGGCCACGGCGACAGCGACAAGCAGGCCAGCGTCAACCCCTACAGCAAGGTGTACGACGAGGTCTGGGTGGCCGGTCCGGCGGGGCGGGAACGCTACGCCCTCAGCGGCGTCGGCGTGCTCGACCGCGACATCATCGAGATCGGCCGGCCGCAGCTGGCCGGCGTGCACACCTTCGGCTCGACGGCCACCGGCCGGCCGTTCACCGTGCTGTACGCCCCGACGTGGGAGGGCTGGCTGGAGGAGGAGGTCTACCACACCTCCGTCGTGCTGATGGGCGAGCGGATCGTCGCCGGCCTGCTGGCGACCCCCGGGGTGCGGGTGATCTACAAGCCGCACCCGCTCACCGGCAGCCGGTCAGCGAAGGCCCGGTCGGCCAACGACCGGATCGTCCGTCGGATCCGGGCCGCTGGCGGGCAGAGCGACGCGACCTCGCTGGCCGGCGACGCGCACCTCGTGGTCACCGGCCGGGCGCCGGGGCTGTTCGACTGCTTCAACCAGACCGACCTGCTGGTCAGCGACATCTCCAGCGTCGTCTCGGACTTCATGCAGAGCCAGCGGCCGTACGTCGTGGCGAACCCGGCCGGACTGCCCGAGGACGAGTTCCGCCGCCGGTACCCCACCGCGCGGGCCGCGTACCTGCTCGGTGCGGACTGCGGGGAGCTGCCGAAGATCGTCGCGGTGACCCGGGCCGGTGACGACCCGATGACCGAGGCGCGCCGGGAGCTGAAGACGTACCTGCTGGGCCCGGACGAGCCGAACGCGATGGACCGGTTCCGGACGGAGGTCGACCGGCTCTGCGGCTGACGCGTCGACGCGGGGGCTGTGACCGGTGGTGCCGGTCACCGCCCCCGCGTCGTCCGTTCAGCCCCGCTGCGGCGGGTTCTCCACGTCCCGCGAGACGACCTCGCCGCGCTCGTCGACCCAGCCCTTCGGGCGCGCCGGGTTGCCGGCGACCAGCTGGTACGGCGCCACGTCCCGGGTCACCACGGACCCGGCCGCGATCATCGCGTACTCGCCGACCTCGATGCCGCAGACGAGAGTGGCGTTGGCGCCGATCGACGCGCCCCTGCGGACCAGGGTCGGGGTGATCGTCCAGTCCGGGTTCTGCGCCCGGGGCCGGAAGTCGTTGGTGAAGACCGCGCACGGACCCACGAAGACCTCGTCCTCGATGGTGACGCCCTGGTACACCGAGACGTTGTTCTGGATCTTCACCAGGTCGCCGACCGTGACGCCGGCGTCGACGTACACGTTGCGGCCGATGACGCAGCCGGCGCCGACCTGCGCCGAGGACCGGACGTGGGCCAGGTGCCAGACCTTCGTGCCGTCGCCGACGCGGGCACCCTCCTCGACGTCGGCCGTCGGGTGGACGAAGACGGAGGGGGACAGGGAACTGCTGTCAGTCATCCTTCAACTCGCATGGCTCGGGGCGCGGCGTCGCGCCGTCGGTGATCCACGTCGGCGTACGCCGGGCGGGCGTCGATCGCGCGGATCGGTTCTGCCACACCCGCCCCGGGGCGCGGAGGCGAGGCCGGGGGAGCGGACTCGGCGTAGCATAGCGACCCCTCAGCCGAGCAGCGCCGCCACCGCGTCGGCGGCCGGCCGGTCGGCGGGCAGCGCGTCGGCGGCCACGACGGCGGGCACCGGCAGCGGGCCGTACAGGTGCGGGAAGAGCGCGCCGTCGCGCGACGGCTCCCAGCGCAGCGCGACGCCCAGCCGGTCCGGGTCGACGGTCAGCAGGGTCAGCCCGGTGGCGCCGGCGTAGTGCCGCCGGGCGGTCTCGACCACCTGGTCGGCGCCGGAGAGGTGGACGAACCCGGACTGGCGGTCCGCCGCCGTACCCTCGAAGTGGCCCGCGGCCAGCGCGTCGTCCCACTCGGTGGTGGTGAGCAGCTTGTAGATCACCCGGGCAGCCTACGCGCGGCCGGTCCCGCCCGCGGCCGTCCCGGTTTCCCGGTACCGCCCCGGGTGGCCGCCGCCTACGGGCATGCTCGGGGCAGCGGGTCGCGGAGGGATGGCGATGGAGAGCTACGACGAGGACTGGACCGACAGCCAGCGGGCGCTGTACGACGAGTGCCACCGGGCGGGCGGCGAGTGGGCGGCCGACCCGGACACGCCGGCCGAGGACGTGCAGCACGTGATCAACCTCGGCCAGGCCGACGACGACACCCTCGCGGACGCCGAGATCGACTACCCGCCCCTGGTCGACGCCGTCACCCAGGCCACCGGCGAGCTCGTCACCAGCGTGCCCGCCAGCCACGACGACCCCGGCTTCCGGGGCTTCGTCGACGGGGTCCACGACGCCACGGCCGACGAGGTCTTCGGCCTCTGACCTGCCGGCCGGCCCGCCGCCGGCGCGCCCCCGGCCGCCCCACCCGGCCGCCCCGACCGCTCACCCGGCCCGCCCCGGGAGCGGTCCGTGCGGGGCCGGCTCTCCCGTCGCGGGCGTACTTCTGCCACCATTCGGTTCGACAGACCGACGAATGGGGGCCCCGGGTGCGCATCCTGCTGGTCGAGGACGACCGCCGGGTGGCCGCCGCGCTCTCCGCCGCCCTCACCCGCCGGGGGTACGAGGTGGAGCACGCCGCGACCGTCGCCGCCGCCCTCTGCGCGGCCCCCTGCGACCTCGTGCTGCTTGACCTGACCCTGCCCGACGGTGACGGCACCAACCTGTGCCGGGAGCTGCGGCGGCGCAGCAGCCAGCTCGGCATCATCGCGGTCACCGCCCGGGGCGAGGAACGGGACCGGGTGCTCGGGTTGCGGCTCGGCGCGGACGACTACGTGGTCAAGCCCTTCTCCATGACCGAGCTCCAGGCGCGCATCGAGGCGGTGCTGCGCCGGGCGGCGCACGCCGTGCCGGAGCGCAACCTGATCGAGGTGGGGCCCGTACGCGTCGACGTCGCCGCCCGTACGGTCACCGTCGAGGGCCGGGCGGTGGCGCTGACCCGCAAGGAGTTCGACGTCCTGCTCTCCCTGGCCCGGCAGCCCGGGGTGGCGGTCGCCCGGGACCGGATCCTGCTCGACGCCTGGGGCACCACCTGGGGCGACGGGCACACCGTCGAGGTGCACGTCGGGTCGCTGCGCGGCAAGCTGGGCGACCCCGGCCTGGTGGAGACCGTACGCGGGGTCGGCTACCGGCTGCGCGGCGAGTGAGGTGACGCCGTGCGACGTCGACTGGTGATCAGCTACCTGCTGCTCATGGTGCTGGTGCTGATCGCGCTGGAGACCCCGCTGGCGGTAACCCTGGCGACCCGGGAGACCGACCGGGTACGCGCCGACCGGCTCGCCGACGCCACCCGGTTCGCCTCGCTGGCCGGGCCGGCGCTGCGGGGCGGCACCCCGGGCCCGCTCGACAACGAGCTGCGCAGCTACGACGCCCTGTACGGCATCGGCGCGGCGGTGGTCGACCGGGACCGCCGGACGGTGGCGGCCTCGGAGAGCTGGCAGCCGGCCCCCGGCTCGCACGAGGCGCTGGACACCGCGCTCTCCGGCCAGCAGGCCAGCGGGCCGGAGTCGGTCTGGCCCTGGGTCGACGGGCCGATCGTGGTGGCGGTGCCGATCAACGACGGCGGCGAGGTGCTCGGGGCGGTGGTCATCACCACGCCCGCGGACGCGGTCCGGCGGGCCGTGACGGTGTGGTGGTTGGCGCTGGCCGGCACGGGGCTGCTCGCCGTGCTGGCCTGCGTGCTGACCGCGTTCGGGCTGGCCGGATGGGTGCTGCGCCCGGTCACCGAGCTGGACGCGGTCACCCACGAGATCGCCGAGGGGGACCGGGGCGCGCGGGTGCAGCACCGGCTCGGCCCGCCGGAACTGCGCCGCCTGGCGGCCAGCTTCAACCACATGGCCGACGTCGTCTCCGACGTGATGGACCGGCAGCGGGCGTTCGTCGCGCACGCCAGCCACCAGCTGCGCAACCCGCTGACCGCGCTGCGGCTGCGGGTGGAGGAGCTGGGGCCGAGCCTGACCGACGCCGACGGGCGCGCCGAGCACCAACTGGCCCTGGAGGAGACCGACCGGCTGGCGCTCGTGCTGGACGCGCTGCTGACCCTGGCCCGCGCCGAACGGCGGGAGAACCAGCGGGTCACCGTCGACGCGGCGGCCGTCGCCGCGTCCCGGGTCGCCGCCTGGGACCCGCTGGCCCGGCACCGCCGCATCGCCCTGCGGCTGGTGGTCGAGGACGCTCCGGCGTACGCGCGCACCGTGCCGACCGCCATCGACCAGGCCCTGGACGCGTTGATCGACAACGCGGTGAAGTTCAGCGACGCCGGTGGCGAGGTGACGGTGACCGTCCGGCACGACGACGACGGCACCGCGTTGGAGGTCCGCGACACCGGGCCGGGCATGACGGCGAGCCAGCTCGGCCAGGCGACCGAGCGGTTCTGGCGGGCCCCGGAGGTGCAGAACGTCGACGGGGCCGGGCTGGGCCTCACCATCGTCGCCGTGCTGGTCGACGCCTCGGACGGGCGGCTGACCATGCGCGGCGGCGAGCCACGGGGGCTGGTCGCGGGCCTCTGGTTCCCCGCCCCCGATGCTTCCGCCCCCACTGACCCCGCGCGCGGGGACGCCGCTCCCGCCGACACCGTGTCCGGTGCTCCCGCCGCGTCGGCCCGTGACGACGCTGCCGAGTCGCTCCCGGCGGGGGCGGTCGAGCGCTGAGGCCGTCGGGCCTGTCGAGCTGCCCCGTCCATGAGACCTGCCCCGCCGACGGGGCAGCTCGGCAGCGACGCCAGAGGGGGGCCGGTCAGGGGTTCGAGGGTGCGGTGTCAGTCGCGCACCCCGATGTGCTCGGTCAGGCCGACGTCGGCGACGCCGGGGTGGGGCGGTCCGGGCCCTGTGGCGCGGTGGCAGTCGGGGGTGGCGGGTCAGGGCTTGGCGTTGCGGTACCAGTCGGCGGCGCCGGGATGCAGCGGCAGCGGGGCGGTGGCGATGGCCGACCGGGGGCTCATCCGGCCGGCGGCCGGGTGCGCGGCGGCCAACTCCTGGCGGCGTTCCATCAGCAGCCGGGTCACCTCCCGGATCAGCGGCGTCGGCAGGTCGGCCCGGACGATCAGGAAGTTCGGGTTGGCCACCGTGGTCACCGGATCCGTCCCGTACACCGAGCGGGGGATGTCCCGGGACACGTAGACCTCCGGGTTGCTCGCGCGCAGCGGCCCCGTCCACTCACCCAGGTCGACGATCCGGGTCGCGCTGTCGTCCGTGAGCTGCTCCACCGCCCGGACCGGCAGCCCGCCGGAGAAGAAGAACGCGTCGATCGTGCCGGCCCGCAGCGCCGCCACCGAGTCGTCGAGGCCGAGCCGCTCCTGGCGTACCCGGTCGCCGCCCAGGCGCGCCACCTCCAGCAGCCGGATGGCGGTGATCTCGGTGCCGGAGCCGGGCGCGCCCACGGACACCCGCCGGCCGCGCAGGTCGGCCAGGGTGCGGACGGGCCCGCCGGCGGTGGTGACCAGGTGCAGCAGGTCGTCGTAGACCCGGGCGACCGCGACCACCGAGGGGTGCGCCGCCGGTGCCGCCGGCAGCACGTCGGCCTGGGTGAAACCCAGCTCGGCCTCGCCGGAGCCGACCAGTCGGACGTTCTCCGCCGAGGCGGCGGTCACCACCACGCTGGCCCGCACGCCCGGCAGCTCCCGGTTGAGGACGGTGGCCAGCGACTGCCCGAAGGCGTGGTAGACCGCCGTCGGGCTGCCGGTCGCGATCCGGATCCGCACCGGCGCGTCGGGGGCGTCCTGACAGCCGGTCAGGCCGGGCGACGTCACCAGCAGCAGCAACGCCAGCAGTGCCGGCATACGGACGGGGCGCGGGCGGACACCGCGGGACCGGGTGCGACTCACGGGCTGCACTCTGCGCCGTGCGGGCCGCCGCCGCAACCCGCCCCCCTCCGTCGGGCTAGGGCACCGTGTCGGCGGCGGTCACCCCCCACCCCTCCTCGGAGTGGTGCTCGCGGACGACACCGGGCGTGCTCATCCGGCCGTCATGACCGCTCGCGCAGGTGGGCGGGATCCAGGGCGGTGCTGTGCAGGATCCGCTCGCGGTCCGGGCCGTCCGCGACGCAGACCAGGTAGCACCCGGTGCCGGGACGCAGCAGCGCCGGCACGTCCAGCAGGGCGGCACCGCGTACCAGGATGGCGGCCAACTCCCGGTCGGTGATCCGGATGCCGAGGATGTGCCGGCGGACGTGGCGTCCCCCGGCGAGCAGGGCGGCCCGCCAGGCCGCCGCGGCCAGCCGGGGCCGCCACGCCCGCCGTACGGTCGACGCGCCCGGAGCCGGCCCGCCCAGCAGTTCGCGCCGGCCCTGCCGCCAGCCGGTCTCCAAGGTCCGGGCGTACGCCGGCCGGTGCTCCGGCGCCACGGAGAGCCGGTGCAGTTCGAAGCGGCGGCGCAGCCCGCCGACGGTCACCTCGTGCGCGATGGGGACGTCCAGCCGGCCGAGCAGCTGCCTCATCCGGTGCGCCGCCTCCGCCCGGTTGAACTCCACCAACGGGGGACGGTGCTCCGGCACCGGCCGGCGGGTGCCGGCGACGGCCGGCGGGGGCGTGCAGCGCAGCAGGCAGGCGGCCTCGAACGCGTCGGCCAGGGTCGACCAGTCCAGCGGCGGCGGGGTCGAGGGCAGGCGCGGCCGGTCGAGCAGGATCTGTTCGGGAGCCAACTCAGGCACTCCTTGTCGGCGTCGGGGGTCCTCATACCGTGGCCCGTCGACGCCGAGGGGGAAACCGATCGGCCCCAGCCTTGAGGAAATCTTGCGGCTGCCCTACAACTCCGTGACGACCACGTCGACCTGGCGTGGCCGACCCGCCACGCCCGGCTGCTCCAGCACCGGATACTTCAGGTCGCGCAACGCGGTCAGCAGCCCGCCGACCGTACGCGGCCGGACGCCGACGGTCAGCAGGTCGCGGACCAGCCGGCCCTTGGTCGCCTTGTTGAAGTGGCTCACCACCGAGCGGACGGGCACCCCGTCGACCTCCCGCTCGTGCAGCACCCGGACGGTCACCGTGCGCTCGGCCACCTCGCCCCGCGGCGCCCAGGTGGCCGCGTACGCGCCGGAGCGCAGGTCGAGCACGGGCCCGTCGCCGGCCGCAGCGGCCATCGCCGGTGCGAGCGCCCGCCGCCAGTACGCCGACAGCGCGCCGACCCCCGGCAGCCGCGCCCCGACCGGGCACCGGTAGGGCGGGATCCGGTCGGTGAGGCGTACCGCCCCCCAGAGGCCCGAGCTGATCAGCACCGACCGGCGGGCCGCCCGCTGCGCGGTCGCCGGCAGCGAGGCGAGGTCGAGCGCCTCGTAGAGCACCCCCGTGTAGACGCGCGCGGCAGGCGCGGTGGCCGCCGCCCGCAGCCGCGCGTTGCGGCGCAACTCGCCGCGCTGGCCCTCGCTGAGCCCCAGCGCCGCCCGGGCCGCTTCCTCGTCGCCGTCGGCGCTGAGCGCCACCAGGGCGGTCAGCACCTCCTCCCGCGCGCCGGTCAACTCCGGCAGGGAGAGCCGGGCGAGGTCCAGCCGCCGGCCGGTGCCGGCGTCGGCCTTCCCCTCGGAGGGCGGCAGCAGGATGAGCATCGGTGGACTCCTCGGCTCGGCGCGGCATCCGCGCGCCGGTGCGGCCAGCGTACGGGCCGGCCCTACCGCCACGGCCGCACCGGCGTCTGCGGGTGGTACACGCGATACCCGCCGACCTCGGCGACGAGCGCGGCGTCGGCCCGGTCGCCCAGCAGCCCGCGCAGGCGCCGCTCCGCCGCCGATCCGGCCTCCAGCGCGTACCCGGGCCGGTCGGCCCGCCCCACCTGCCGCCAGTACGCCGGGTAGCGGTTCTGCCCGGGGGTTAGGTCGCCGTCGAGCACCCCGCACACCACCGACTCGGCGGTGTTGAAGATCAGCCGGTTGCAGGTCCAGTAGTCCCCGTACACCTCGCGGGGGCCGTCCGCGCGCAGCCGGTCGGCCAGCTCGCGTGCCTGCCGCTCCTCGATCCGGGACGCCCCGGCGCCGGTGACGGCGAACAGCACGGTGACCACCAGCGTCGTCGCGGTCAGCGCGGCGAGCACAGCGGTGGCGAGCGCCCCCGCCAGCCGGCCGAGCGCCCCGACGGTGCCCCGCCAGCAGGCGACCGCCGCCAGCCAGAGCGGCCAGAGCACCGCCGGCAGGGAGAGCTGGAGCACCGACAGGTAGCGGGCGTTGTCCAGGGGGCTGGTGGCGGCGAGCGGGCTGCGCACGTACGACAGCAGGGTCAGCACCGCGCCGACGACCAGCGCGAGGTGCACCACCGGGCCGACCCGCTCGCCGCGGGGGGCGCCCGCGGCCCGGCGGTACGCGACGACGGCGAGCGCGGCGGCGACCACCAGCAGTACGGGATAGATCAGCCCGAACCACCCCTGCCAGCGGGCGCAGCCGTCCACCGGGCAGAGGCCGGCGGCGAGCGGTACCCCCTCCAGCAGCCCGCCGTCGAGCCGCCGCGACCACGGCGGCGACGGCCCGGCCTTGGTGCTGATCTCGCGGAACACCGACAGCGAGTCCTCGCCCGGCGGGGCGAGGAGGTTGTCCCGGATCATCGGCGCGATTCCGACGGCGAACCCGGCCAGCAGCAGCACCCCGGCCAGGCCGAGCAGCTCCCGGCGGGCCACCCAGAGCAGCGCCAGCGCGGCCACCCCCAGATACGGCAGGATCAGCCAGTCCGACCAGGCGGCCACCCCGGCGAGCAGGCCGAAGAGCCCGACGGCCAGCCGGCGGTGCCGCACCGTGCCCCGGGCGAGCCCCACCGCGATCAGCAGCATCAGCAGCACCGCGACCTTGACCTCGGGACGGCCGCCGACCACGGTCAGTTGGTCGCGCACCACCCGTTCCCCGCCGAGCGCCAGCAGGCCGACGATCCCGGCGGCGAACCAGGGCGAGCAGATCCGCCTTGTCAGCCGGTGGATCAGCCACAGGAAGAGGGCGTAGAGCACGAGCAGCGGCAGGCGCAGCAGCGGCCAGCTCGGCCCGGCCACCGCGATCAGCGGCGCCGCCAGGTAGGACTCCAGCATTCCCATGTAGCGCTGCCCGTAGAGGAAGACCGGCAGCTCACGGCCCTGCGCGATGTGCAGCGCGGCCAACCCGAACGTCGCCTCGTCGCTGTTGGAGACGGGCACCGTGTACAGGGTCAGCACCAGCCGGTAGCCGACCCCGGCCAGCCCGAACAGGAGCGCGACGAGCGCCGGCCGGTCGAGCTGCGGGCGCCACCGCCCACGCTTGCGCACTGGTTGCGACACGACCAACGCCCCCGTCGTCGTCCCGACCGGAGTGTTTCACGCCGCCGGGGCCGGGCGGGGCGGATCGGCGCAGCGCGGACGATCCGCGCGGGTGCGGCGTCGACCTTCAGGGCCGCCGGCTGCTGGACTGTGGCGGGGGTGGCGTCGAGGTCCGCGGTGGCCGGGGAAGATCGCCTCGCGTGGCCGAGGTGGCCGGGTTGTGGCAGGGTTGCTGACGTGCCACCCACTCCCGCCGGCCAGTTGGCCGTACCGAACCTGCACCGGGCCGCGCGGATCGAGGACGCCGTGCACTCACTGGTCGAGCGCCGGCTGCGGCGCACCGGCTGGCGCACGAACGTCATCGCGTACACCGGCTACGGCGCGCCCGGCTGGGTGCGGGTGATGTGCCGGGTGCTGCTGGGCCGGCCGGACACCCGCCAGCGCGGCCGGCTGGAGAAGGTACGCGGTTGGCGCAGCTTCACCACGCTGCCGGCCAAGCACGTCACGGTCACCATCGAGGCCGGGGGAGAACGGCACGAGGCGCGCGCCGACCGCAGCGGCTTCGTCGACGCGGTGGTCGAGGCGGACCTGCCGCCCGGCTGGGGCTCGGTGCGGATCAGCCTGCCGGACGCCGAGCCGGTGGAGGCGCCGGTGCGCATCCTCGACCCGGAGGTGCGCTTCGGCATCCTCTCCGACATCGACGACACGGTCATGGTCACCGCGCTGCCCCGACCGCTGCTCGCCGCATGGAACACGTTCGTGCTCGACGAGCACGCCCGCAACGCGGTGCCCGGCATGGCGGTGCTCTACGAGCGGCTGGTCACCGCGCACCCCGGCGCGCCGGTCTTCTACCTCTCCACGGGCGCCTGGAACGTGGCGCCGACGCTGACCCGGTTCCTGTCCCGGCACCTCTACCC
This sequence comes from Micromonospora sp. SD12, assembly GCF_052068495.1. Taxonomy (NCBI): domain Bacteria; kingdom Bacillati; phylum Actinomycetota; class Actinomycetes; order Micromonosporales; family Micromonosporaceae; genus Micromonospora; species Micromonospora sp. SD12. The sequence goes on from NZ_JBQHDF010000008.1 coordinate 115,512, forward strand.
GGCCGGGCCGCTGCTGCTGACCGACTGGGGGCCGACCGCCGACCGCTGGTTCCGCAGCGGGCGGGAGCACAAGCGGGTCACCCTGGCCCGGCTGGCCCGCGAGTTCCCCGACGTCAAGTGGCTGCTGGTCGGCGACGACGGGCAGCACGACCCGGAGATCTACCGCGAGTTCGCCGCAGCCCACCCGGAGAACGTGGCCGGGGTGGCGATCCGTCGGCTCTCGCCCACGCAGGCGGTGCTGGCCGGTAGCCTGCCCACCCCGGGCGGTGAGTCGTCGGCGGGGCCGGTGGGGCAGAAGTGGCTCTCCGCGCCCGACGGCGCCGGCCTCTGGAAGCTCCTACGCGACGTCGGCCTGGTCTGACCCGCACCCCACGGCCCCGTCACGCTCTCACCTCCACGGCATGCCCTCGGGGGACGCTGGTTCGACCTGCACGGGGCGCCCCTCGGGTGCGCGTGCAGTGGAGCCGCAACAGATGCTCGCGTTACGCGGAGTGGTTGACTCCTGCTTCGGGCCGTGCCTGCTCCGTCGCTTTGCTCTGCAGCCAAATAGGCACCACTAACGCAGCGTGCGTGGTGCTGATATGGCTGCAGAGCAAAGCGCAGCGCGGGGGCATGGGGGCGTTCCGGCCGGGGTGCCGTGAATTGCCTGGTCGTGCCGTTCCTTGACGTGGAGTGTCGAATTCCGAGCTTCTCGCAGGGCGGAAACTAATTACGCAGAGTGATAACTGGGGCCGTCCAGCTCGGGGTGACGCACCGTGAGCGGTGTGCGGGTCGGAGTCTCTCGTTCCAGCCAGTGGTGGAGCTCGCCGGACGAAAAGTTGTGAAGGATACTTGCGCAACAAGCCGGCAACATTGAACATCTTTTCGTGCGTAGAGATTATGGTCGATACCTGTCCGGGCTTGCCCTCGTTGCGGCGCTGGCGCTCGGCGTGGCCGTCCCCACGGGCGCCCCCGCCTCCCGGCCCGCAGTCCCGGTCGCCGCGACGGACGCCGTGCCGGTCGCCGCCCAGGCGGCCTGCGTGACCGACCCGGCCACCCCGAAGCGGCAGCTGCGCGGCATGTGGATCGCCAGCGTGGCCAACATCGACTGGCCCAGCCGCACCGGGCTCACCCCGGCCGCCCAGCAGGCGGAGTACCGGGGCTGGCTCGACCTGGCCCAGCAGCGGCGGATGAACGCCGTCGTCGTGCAGATCCGGCCCGCCGCCGACGCGTTCTGGCCGTCGACGTACGAGCCGTGGTCGCAGTGGCTCACCGGCACCCAGGGCACCAACCCCGGCTACGACCCGCTGGCCTTCATGGTCGCCGAGGCGCACGCCCGCAACCTGGAGTTCCACGCCTGGTTCAACCCGTACCGGGTGGCGAACCACACCGACCTCAGCAAGCTGGCGGCCAGCCACCCGGCCCGCAAGAACCCGGGCTGGACCGTCACCTACGGCGGACACATCTACTACAACCCCGGCATCCCGGCCGTCCGCGCCTTCGTGCAGGACGCGATGATGGACGCCGTCAAGCGCTACGACATCGACGCGGTGCACTGGGACGACTACTTCTACCCGTACCCGGTCAGCGGGGTGGCCTTCCCCGACCAGGCCACCTACGCCCAGTACGGCTCAGGCTTCAGCAGCATCGGCGACTGGCGGCGCAACAACGTCAACCTGCTGGTGCGGGAGATGCGCGACAGGATCCGGGCGGCCAAGCCGTGGGTGAAGCTGGGCGTCAGCCCGTTCGGCATCTGGCGCAACGCCGGCACCGATCCGCTCGGCTCGCGTACCACCGGGCTCCAGTCGTACGACGCGATCTACGCCGACACCCGGCGCTGGGTGCGGCAGGGTTGGGTCGACTACATCGCCCCGCAGATCTACTGGCACATCGGCCACCCGGCGGCCGACTACGCGGAGCTGGTGCGCTGGTGGTCCGAGACGGTGACCGGCACCGACGTGCAGTTGCTCGTCGGGCAGGCCACCTACCGGGCCGGCGCAACGGGGCAGGACGCCGCCTGGCAGGACCCGGCCGAGCTGACCGACCACCTGACGCTCAACCGCAGCCACCCGAGGATCGTCGGCGACATCCACTTCAGCGCCAAGGACGTCCGCGCCGACCGGATCGGCGCCGTCTCCCGGGTGGCGACCGACCACTACCGCCGGCCCGCGCTGGCACCGGCCGGGGTGGGCGGCGTCGCGCCCGCCGCACCCAACCTCACCTCGGCGGTACGCGGCACCGGCGGCGTGACCCTCACCTGGCAACGCGGCGCCACCGGCAGCACCGCCGCGTACGCGGTCTACCGGCTGCCCGGCGACGGCGCGGTCGACGCCTGCGACCTGGCCGACGCCCGTCACCTGCTCGGCACGGTCCGCGCCTCGGGCGCCACAGGGACGTTCACCGACGCCAGCGCGGCGGCCGGCTCGACGTACCGCTATCTGGTGACGGCCCTGGACCGGCTGCACCACGAGAGCGCCGCCAGCAACGCGCGGGTCGTCACCGGCACCGGAGGCACGTTCAGCGTGATCGTGGACAACGCCACCGCCGGCGGCTTCACCGCAGCCGCCACCTGGGGCACGTCGTCGTACCTTCCGGCGCGCTACGGCGCCAACTACCGCTTCGCCAGCCCGGAGGCGGTCAGCGACCCGGCCTGGTTCAGCGCGACGCTGCCCGCCACGGGCAGCTACCGGGTCGAGGTCTGGTATCCGGCCGACCCCGGCTACAACAGCGCCACGCCGTACCTGGTGACGACGGCGAGCGGGACCGTGACGGCCAGGGTCGACCAGCGCACCGGCGGCGGTCAGTGGCGGGTGCTGGGCACCTACGACCTCGCCGCGGGGACGCGCCAGGTCGTCGGGGTCAGCCGCTGGAGCAGCACCCAGGGGTACGTCGTCGCCGACGCGGTCCGGATCACCCGACTCTGAGCCGAGCCGACGGAGAATCTGTCGTACGGTCGAAGCCGTGCCGGTCCGCTCGGCTTCTTGGGATGACCGGAGATCTTGGTAGGAACTGACCCCTCGAGGGGCCGGTTCCTACCAAGATCTTCCGTGGGGTCGAACGGCGCGGGTCGGGGCCGGTGACCGGTGGTGGGCGCGTGCGGGCTGCCGCCCGTTCAGTCGCGGCGCAGCCAGAGGACGCCGAGGGGCGGCACCCGCAGCGCCGCCGAGGCGGGCAGCCCGTGCCACGGCACGTCCTCGGCCCGCACCGCGCCCAGGTTGCCCACCCCCGAGCCGCCGTAGTGGTGGGCGTCGGTGTTGAGCACCTCCGCCCAGGTGCCGCCGGCCGGCAACCCCACCCGGTAGTCCTCGAGCGGTCGGGCGGAGAAGTTCGCCACGCAGACCAGGGTCGCGCCGTCGGGGGCGATCCGGACGAACGAGACGGTGTTGTTGGCGACGTCGTCGCCGGCGATCCAGCGGAAGCCGGCCGGCTCGGTGTCCTGCGCCCACAGCGCCGGGGTGTCCCGGTAGACGCGGTTCAGGTCGGCGACGAGGCGTTGTACGCCGGCGCGGGCCGGGTCGTGCAGCAGGTACCAGTCGAGGCCCCGCTCCTCGCTCCACTCCCGGTCGTCGGCCAGCTCGCAGCCCATGAAGAGCAGTTGCTTGCCCGGGTGCGCCCACATGTACGCCAGCAGGGCGCGTACGTTGGCCAACCGCTGCCAGGTGTCGCCGGGCATCTTGCCCGCGAGGGAGCCCTTGCCGTGCACCACCTCGTCGTGGCTGATCGGCAGCACGTAGTTCTCGCTCCAGGCGTACGCCAGGGAGAACGTGAGCTGATGGTGGTGGTGCTGCCGGTAGACCGGGTCCTTGGAGGTGTAGAGCAGGGTGTCGTGCATCCAGCCCATGTTCCACTTGAAACCGAAACCGAGCCCGCCGTCGGCCGTGGCGCGGGTGACGCCCGGCCAGGCGGTGGACTCCTCGGCGATCAGCACCACCCCGGCGTGGTGCTTGTAGACCGTCGCGTTCACCTCCTGCATGAGCGCGATGGCCTCCAGGTTCTCCCGGCCGCCGTAGCGGTTGGGCAGCCACTGCCCCTCCTGCCGGGAGTAGTCCAGGTAGAGCATCGAGGCCACCGCGTCCACCCGCAGCCCGTCGACGTGGAACTGCTCGCACCAGTAGAGCGCGTTGGCGACCAGGAAGTTGCGCACCTCCGGGCGGCCGAAGTCGAAGACGTACGTGCCCCAGTCGGGGTGCTCGCCCCGGCGCGGGTCGGGGTGCTCGTAGAGGGCGGTGCCGTCGAAGCGGGCCAGCGCCCACTCGTCCTTGGGGAAGTGCGCGGGCACCCAGTCCAGGATCACGCCGATCCCGGCGGCGTGCAGGGCGTCCACGAGGTGCCGGAACTCGTCGGGGTCGCCGAAGCGGGACGTGGGCGCGTAGTAGCCGGTGACCTGGTAGCCCCAGGAGCCGCCGAACGGGTGCTCCATCACGGGCATGAACTCCACGTGCGTGAAGCCCAGCTCGGTGACGTACGCGGTCAGCTGCTCCGCCAGCTCCCGGTAGCCCAGCCCGGGACGCCACGAGCCGAGGTGCACCTCGTAGACGCTCATCGGCTCCTGGTGCGGCTGCCGCCGGCCCCGCCGCGCCAGCCAGTCGGCGTCGCCCCACTCGTACGTCGAGTGGTGCACCACCGACGCGGTGGCCGGCGGCACCTCCGCGTACGCCGCCAGGGGGTCGGCCTTGTCCCGCCACTGCCCGTCGGCGCCCAGGATCCGGTACTTGTAGCGGGCGCCCGCCCCGACGCCGGGGACGAACAGCTCCCACACGCCGCTGCCGCCGAGCGAGCGCATCGGCCAGCCGTCGTCCGGCGCCCAGCCCGCGAAGTCGCCGACCACCCGGACCCCGCGCGCGTTCGGCGCCCAGACGGAGAACGCGACGCCCTCGTCGAAGACCCGGGCGCCGAGCGCCTCCCAGAGCCGCTCGTGGCGGCCCTCGCCGATGAGGTGCAGGTCCAGCTCGCCCAGGGTGGGCGGGTAGCGGTACGGGTCGTCGTGGAGCCGGCCGTCGACCTCGACGCGGTAGTCGAGCACCTCGCCCGCCACCGTCGCCTCGAACACCCCGACGTCGTGCACCCGCCGCATCGGGTGCCGCTCGCCGTCGACGACGAGGACGACGTCGGCGGCACCCCGGCGCAGCGTCCGGACGAGGGTCCGCCCGTCGGCCGGGTGCGCGCCGAGGACGGCGTGCGGGTCGTGCGTTGCGCCGGCGATCAGCTTGTCCATCGGGCGTCGTCCTTCTGGGCGGGAGCGGTGGGCGCGGTGCCGCCCGAGAGGTCGTCGGGAACGTCTTCGACGGTCAGGTCCGGCGCGCCGGTGGCCGCCGCCGGACCGGCGGCGGGATCGGGGGCCGCCCGGCGCACGGTCAGCACGTGCGCCGGTTGCAGGTACGGGTCGAGGCGTACGGCGTTGCGCTGGCCCCAGTCGTAGCTGGCGCCGGTCAGCTCGTCGCGCACCGTGAACCGGTCGTGCCAGTCCAGCCCGAGCGCGGGCATGTCCAGCGTGGTGTTGCCCCACTGCACGGCCTGCGGGTCGAACGAGCAGACGACGAGGACCGTGTTGCCCGTGCCCGGGTCGTGCTTCGACCAGCAGAGCAGCGCCGGGTTGTCGATCTCGTGGAAGACCAGGTTGCGCAGCTGGTGCAGGGCCGGGTTCTCCCGGCGCACCCGGTTCAGCACGGCGATGAACGGGGCCAGCGAGCGGCCCTGGGCCTGCGCGCCGGCCCAGTCGCGGGGGCGCAGCTCGTACTTCTCGTTGTCGAGGTACTCCTCCGCGCCGGGGCGGGCGGTGTGCTCGAACAGCTCGTAGCCGGCGTACATGCCCCAGGAGGGGGAGAGCAGCGCGGCCAGCACCGCCCGGATCTTGAACATCGGCGGGCCGCCGTGCTGCAACGACTCGTGCAGGATGTCCGGCGTGTTGGGCCAGAAGTTGGGCCGCATGTAGTCGGCCGCCTCGACCAGCTCCTCGCAGTACGCCCGCATCTCCGCCGCCGACGTGCGCCAGGTGAAGTAGGTGTACGACTGGGTGAAGCCGATCTGGCCCAGCCCGTGCATGATCGCCGGCCGGGTGAACGCCTCGGCGAGGAAGAGCACGCCCGGGTCGACCTTCTTCACCTCGGCGATCAGCCAGTGCCAGAAGTCGAACGGCTTGGTGTGCGGGTTGTCGACCCGGAAGATCCGGATGCCCTCGCCGACCCAGTGCAGCACCACCCGCAGGACCTCCGCCCGGATTCCCTCCGGATCGTTGTCGAAGTTCAGCGGGTAGATGTCCTGGTACTTCTTCGGCGGGTTCTCCGCGTACGCGATGCTGCCGTCGGCCCGGGTGGTGAACCACTCCGGATGCTCGGTCACCCACGGGTGGTCCGGCGCGCACTGCAACGCCAGGTCCATCGCCACCTCGAGGCCCTGCTCGGCGGCGGCAGCCACGAAGTCCCGGAAGTCCTCCGGCGTACCCAGATCGGGGTGGATGGCGTCGTGGCCGCCCTCGGCGGCGCCGATCGCCCACGGCGAGCCGACGTCGTCCGGCCCGGCGGTGAGCGCGTTGTTGCGGCCCTTGCGGTTGACCCGGCCGATCGGGTGGATCGGCGGCAGGTAGAGCACGTCGAAGCCCATCGCGGCGACGCCCGGCAGGCGCTCGACGGCGGTGGTGAACGTGCCGGAGCGCGCCGGGGCGTCGACGGTCGCCGGGACGGCCCCCTCGGAGCGGGGGAAGAACTCGTACCAGGCCGAGAAGAGCGCCCGCCGCCGGTCCACCCAGAGCCGGTGCTCCTCGCCGGCGGTGACCAGCTCGCGGACGGGGTGCTCCCAGAGCAGGGTGGCCAGCTCCAGCGCCGGGGCCACCCGCCGGGGCAGCTCCTTCCCGGCGTCACCCAGCGCCGCCACCGCCGCGCGGACCCGCTTCGCGTCGCCGGCCGGCACCAGCTCGACGGCGGCGGTCAGCACCCGTACGCCCTCGGCGAGGTCGTTGGCCAGCTCCTGTGGCCCCTGCCCGGCGGCGATCTTCTTGGTGACCGCGTTCTGCCAGGTCAGGTACGGGTCCTGGAACGCCTCCACCGTGAAGGTCCACTCGCCGACCGCGTCGGGGCGGATCACGGCGTGCCAGCGGTCCTGCCCCGGCTCGCCGGGACGCATCCGGGTGAACGGCCGCGCCCGCCCGTCGGGGCCGCGCCAGACCACGTTGCAGCCGAGCGCGTCGTGCCCCTCGCGGTAGGCGCGGGCCGACACCGGCACCGGCTCGTCGACCACCGCCTTGGCCGGGTAGCGACCGCAGGAGACGACGGGGGAGACGTCTTCGATCGGGAACCGTCCAGTCACCGGTTCAACCTACTGCGCGAGATCCTTTCGCGCGCGGCCAAGCACCCCATCGCCCTGGCGGCCGGTGGCGGGCGTGGGTAGTGGCGGCGTAGGTCTTGGTACGAAGTGGCCCCTTGAAGGGCCGTTCCTGCCAAGATCTACTGCTGTCCCGAGATTCGGAACGCCATGCCCAGCCGGTGGAAGATCGGGGTTCAGGCGGGCGGCTCGGGCGTCACGAACGAGCCCTTGCCCTGGTGCACCTCGATCCAGCCCCGCTCATCCAGGGTCCAGAGTCGGCCGTCAGGCGAAGTGGCGTCCGGACCGCCAGTCTTCGGCGTTCTCGCGCCACATCGACCAGGTGCGCCACAGGAACACACCACCGCCCAGACCCAACGCCACACCCAGGCCGACGCCGAGCCACGCCATGACGGAGTCGTCGCCGATGCGTACGTCGCGCACGATCCCGGCGGGGTCGGCGGGGTCGTAGAGCACGGTTGCCGCGTCGCCCACCCGGGGCCGTGGACGCCAGTAGTAGTCGCTGACCTGCGTGACGACGTGGTGGCCGTCGGCCGTGGTGAAGGCGGCCACCACGTACGAGTCCCGCTGAAGGTCGTGCACCTCCAGCACCGTCGCCGCGGCGCGCACGCCGTACGCGTCCAACCGGTGCGCGCGGTGTGCCGAGTCGATCCCGAGCAGCACGAACACCACGGCTCCGAGCAGCAGGACCACGAGGCTGAGCAGGGGGTGGCGCAGCCAGTATCCGGGCAGCCACCGGCTGCGCAGCCGGAGCGGCGCGCGTCTTCTCCGCCAGCCCATGCCGCCATCCTGCCCGCCGTCGGCAAGACACGTCATCGACGGTCAGCGGCCGGATCCGGCGACCTCGCCGGCTCAGCCCGTGGCGCCCACCGACCGGTACACCTCCAGGGTCCGCCGGGCAAGGGCGTCCCAGGAGAAGTGCTCGACCGCCCGGCGCCGGCCTGCGAGGCCGAGTTCCTTGGTGCGGCCCGGGTCGGCGAGCACCTCGTTCATCCGGGCCGCGAGGTCGGCGACGAACCGGCCCGGGTCCAGCGGCCGGCCGGAGCCGTCGGTGGCCTGCTCGATTCCGACCAGCAGCCCGGTCTCGCCGTCGGCGACCACCTCCGGGATGCCGCCGGTGGCGGTGGCCACCACCGCCGTCTCGCACGCCATCGCCTCCAGGTTCACGATGCCCATCGGCTCGTAGACGGAGGGGCAGACGAAGACGGTGGCGTGGGTGAGCACCTGGATCACCTCGTGCTTGGGCAGCATCTCGGCCACCCACACCACGCCGGAGCGGTTCGCCCGCAGCTCGCCCACCAGGCCCTCCACCTCGGCGGCGATCTCCGGGGTGTCCGGCGCGCCGGCGAGCAGCACCAGCTGGGTGTCCGCCGGCAGGTCGCGCGCCGCGCGCAGCAGGTAGGGCAGGCCCTTCTGTCGGGTGATCCGCCCCACGTACACGACGCTGGGCCGGGCCGGGTCGATCCCGAGCCGGTCCACGACGTCCGTGCCGTGGTCCGGGGCGTACTGCGCCGTGTCGATGCCGTTGTGCACCACCCGCACCCGGTCCGGGTTGACCGCCGGGTAGGCGGTCAGCACGTCGCGGCGCATCCCCTCGCTGACCGCGATGATCGCGTCGGCCGCCTCGAACGCCGTGCGCTCGCACCAGGAGGAGAGCGCGTAGCCGCCGCCGAGCTGCTCGGCCTTCCACGGCCGCAGCGGCTCCAGGCTGTGCGCGGTCACCACGTGCGGCACGCCGTGCAGCAGCTTCGCCGTGTGCCCGGCGAAGTTGGCGTACCAGGTGTGGCTGTGCACCACGTCGGTGCCGGCGCACGCCGCCGCCATCTCCAGGTCCACACCCATCGTCCGCAGCGCGGCGTTCGCGCCGGTCAGGCCCGCCGGCTCGGCGTACGCGGTGACGCCCGGCTCGGTGCGCGCCGCGCCGAAGCAGTGCACCCGCACCTCGGCGAGTCCACGCAGCTCACGGGACAGGTACTCCACGTGCACGCCGGCCCCGCCGTACACCTCCGGCGGGTACTCCCGGGTCAGCAGATCGACGCGAAGTGGTGTGGAGTCCGTCATCCCCCGCACCCTAGTGCAGAAGTGTGCCCGTACGAGTGGTGAAGTCCCACGGGGATGGATAGCGTCTGGACATGGCTGCCAAGGTGCTCGCGATCGTCCTGGCCGGCGGAGAAGGCAAGCGCCTCATGCCGCTCACCACGGACCGGGCCAAGCCGGCCGTCCCGTTCGGCGGGATGTACCGCATGGTCGACTTCGTCCTGTCCAACCTGGCGAACGCCGGCTATCTGAAGATCGTCGTGCTGACCCAGTACAAGTCCCACTCGCTGGACCGGCACATCACCAAGACGTGGCGGATGTCGACCCTGCTCGGCAACTACGTCACGCCCGTGCCGGCGCAGCAGCGGCGCGGCCCGTGGTGGTTCGCCGGCTCCGCCGACGCCATCTACCAGAGCTTCAACCTGATCCACGACGAGCAGCCGGACCACGTGATCGTCTTCGGCGCCGACCACATCTACCGGATGGACCCGCGCCAGATGGTGGAGGACCACATCGCCTCCGGTGCCGGCGTCACCGTGGCCGGCATCCGGCAGCCGCTGTCGATGGCCGACCAGTTCGGCGTGATCGAGGTCGGCGAGGACGGCCGGCGGATCCGGGCGTTCCGCGAGAAGCCGACGGACGCGGCCGGCCTGCCCGACGCGCCCGACCAGATCTACGCGTCGATGGGCAACTACGTGTTCAGCACGAAGGCGCTGTGCGAGGCGGTCGAGCGCGACGCGGAGGACAAGACCAGCAAGCACGACATGGGCGGCAGCATCATCCCGATGCTCGTGGAGCGCGGCGAGGCCAACGTCTACGACTTCCGCGACAACGAGGTGCCGGGCAGCACCGACCGGGACCGCGGCTACTGGCGCGACGTGGGGACGCTCGACTCCTTCTACGACGCCCACATGGACCTGATCAACGTGCACCCCGTGTTCAACCTCTACAACTTCGAGTGGCCCATCTACACCGGGCAGCTCACCTACCCGCCCGCCAAGTTCGTGCACCAGTGGGGCGAGCGGGTCGGCCGGGCGGTCGCCTCGATGGTCTCGCCCGGCGCGGTGATCTCCGGCTCCCTGGTGGAGAACTCGGTCGTCTCGCCCAAGGTGAAGGTGCACTCTTGGGCGCACGTGGACGGCGCGGTGCTCATGGAGGGGGTCGACATCGGCCGGCACGCGGTCGTCCGCCGGGCGATCCTCGACAAGAACGTGGTCGTGCCCGAGGGCGCGGAGATCGGCGTCGACCTGGAGAAGGACCGGCAGCGCTACACCGTCTCCGACAACGGCATCGTGGTCATCGGCAAGGGACAGAAGGTGGAACCGTGAGCAGTCATCCCCGGGCCGGCAAGCCCGCCCAGCCCGCCGACCTGGTCGACGTGCCGCGGCTGGTGACCGCCTACTACGCCGAGCACCCCGACCCGCAGGACCCGGCGCAGCAGGTCTCCTTCGGCACGTCCGGGCACCGCGGGTCGAGCCTGCGCAACGCGTTCAACTCCGACCACATCCTCGCGGTCACCCAGGCGCTCTGCGACTACCGGCGGGAGCGGGGCCTGGACGGGCCGCTCTTCCTCGGCCGCGACACCCACGCGCTCTCGGCCCCGGCCGCCGTGGACGCGCTCGAGGTGCTCGCCGCCAACGAGGTGACCGTGCTGCTGGACAGCCGCGACGGCTACACGCCCACCCCGGCGGTGTCGCACGCCATCCTCACCCACAACCGGGGACGCACCAGCGGGCTCGCCGACGGCATCGTCATCACCCCGTCGCACAACCCGCCCGACGACGGCGGCTTCAAGTACAACCCCACCCACGGCGGCCCGGCGGACTCCGACGTCACGAGGTGGATCCAGGACCGCGCCAACGCGATCCTCGCCGACGGCCTGAAGGAGGTCCGGCGGATCCCGTACGCCCGGGCCCGCGCCGCCGACACCACCGGGTCGTACGACTTCCTCGCCCGCTACGTCGACGACCTGCCGGCGGCGATCGACGTCGACGCGATCCGCGACGCCGGGGTGCGCATCGGCGCTGACCCGCTCGGTGGCGCGAGCGTGGCCTACTGGGGCGAGATCGCCGAGCGGCACCGCCTGGACCTGACCGTGGTCAACCCGACGGTCGACCCGACCTGGCGGTTCATGACGCTGGACGGCGACGGCAAGATCCGGATGGACTGCTCCTCGCCGAACGCGATGGCCTCGCTGATCGCCGCCCGCGCCGACTACCAGGTCTCCACCGGCAACGACGCCGACGCCGACCGGCACGGCATCGTCACCCCCGACGGCGGCCTGATGAACCCCAACCACTACCTCGCGGTGGCGATCGCCCACCTGTTCCGCACGCGGACGGGGTGGGGCCCGGCCGCAGCGGTCGGCAAGACGCTCGTCTCCTCCTCGATGATCGACCGGGTCGCCGCCGACCTGGGCCGCCCGCTGCTGGAGGTGCCGGTCGGCTTCAAGTGGTTCGTGCCGGGGCTGCTCGACGGCGCGGTGGGCTTCGGCGGCGAGGAGAGCGCGGGGGCGTCCTTCCTGCGCCGCGACGGCGGCACGTGGACCACCGACAAGGACGGCCTCCTGCTCTGCCTGCTCGCCGCCGAGATCATCGCGACCACGGGACGCACCCCCAGCCAGCACTGGACGGAGCTGGCCGAGCGCTTCGGCGCGCCCGCGTACGCCCGCATCGACGCGCCCGCGACCCGGGAGGAGAAGGCCGTGCTCGGCAGGCTCTCACCGGAGCAGGTGACCGCCACCGAACTGGCCGGCGAGCCGATCACCGCGACCCTCACCACCGCGCCGGGCAACGACGCGCCGATCGGCGGCCTGAAGGTGACCACGGAGTCCGGCTGGTTCGCCGCCCGGCCGTCGGGCACCGAGGACGTCTACAAGATCTACGCCGAGTCCTTCCAGGGCCCGGAGCACCTGGCCCGGATCCAGCAGGAGGCGAAGGACCTGGTGTCCGACGTCCTGGCCAAGTCCTGACCACCACCAATCAGCGGGGCGGCGGGAGCTGGCGACGGTTGAGCTGCTCGCGCAGGTTCTCGGGGAGCAGTTCGCGCAACTGCTCGGGCAGTAGCGGCAGGTCCAGCAGGCTGAGCTTGAGCTGGTTGCGCTCCTGGTAGCGGCGCGGGTCGAGGCGTACCACCAGGCCGGCGTCGCGGCGGTAGCGCACCTGCAACGCGCCGGAGGTGGCGGCCTCCCGGAAGATCCGGCCGTCCATCTCGACCGCGACCGGGGCGGAGCCCGGCGTCAGCTCCAACTGGATGGCCTCCTCGGGGGAGAGCACCACCGCCCTCGAGATGCCCGCCATCGGCGCCGACGGGGTCACCACCACGGCATCACTGGCGGGCGAGACCAGGGGGCCGCCGGCGGCGTAGCTGTAGGCGGTCGAGCCGCTCGGGGTGCTCACCACCAGCGCGTCGCAGCGGTAGAAGCCGTACCGCTGACCGTCCACGGCGAGGGTGGCGGACACGAAGCCGGCGCCGGGCTGCCGCACCAGCGCGATGTCGTTGAAGGCCACGACGTCGTCGCCGCACACGTCGCAGACGAGGCAGCTGTGCCGCTCCACCGTGAAGTCCCGAGCGGCCAACCGGTCCAGCGCCGCCGGCAGCTCCGGCGGCTCGACCTCCACCAGGAACCCCAGCCGGCCCAGGTGCACGCCGAGCACCGGCTTCGGGTCGTGTACGGCCGAGCGCAGCGCACCGAGCATCGTGCCGTCCCCGCCGATGCTGATCAGCGCGTCGCACACCACCGGCACCTGGTCGACGGGCAGTGGCTCGACGCTCGCCGGCACCCGGTGGCTGTCCTCGGCGCGGACCGCGAGGGTCATCCCCTGCCGGTCCGCCCAGCGTTCGATGATCTCCACCACCTCGGTCACGTCCCGGGTCGGGTGCAGCACCAGCCCGAGCCGGATCCGTTCCATGGCTACAGCTCACCACACGCCGGGCCTGCCGGGTGGCCGGAACGCACAGGTGCGGCGGTGCTCCGCGGGACCGATCGGCTTGTCGGCCGTCCCCAGCCGGGGTGACAAGAACGGGCGTTATGCGTACCTTGCGTCTGCCCTGCTCGTTGACCAGGCAATGAAAGGCGTCGCGCGACGAGCGGAGGGGCGATGCATGTCGTGATCATGGCCGGCGGTGCGGGCGTACGACTGCGCCCCTACACGTCGACCCTGCCGAAGCCGCTGGTGCCGATCGGCGAGAACTACGCCATCCTGGAGATCATCCTCCGGCAGTTGGCGGCACGCGGCTTCACCCATGTCACGCTGGCCATCAATCACCTCGGTTCGCTGATCCGGGCGTTCGTCGGCGACGGCTCGCGCTTCGGGCTCGTTGTGCGGTACGCCGAGGAGCTAGTGCCACTGTCCACCATCGGCCCGCTGTTCAACCTGCGCGACGAACTTCCCGAGCACTTCCTCGTCATGAACGGCGACGTCCTCACCGATCTCGACTACGCCGACCTGCTCGCCACGCACCGACTCTCCGGGGCGCCGCTGACCGTCGCCACCTACCGCCGGACGGTGAAGATCGATTTCGGTGTGCTCGAGCTGGAGGGTGACAAGATCTCCTCCTTCTCGGAGAAGCCGGTCCTGGACTACCGGGTCAGCATGGGCGTCTACGGGCTCTCCCGCAGCACCATCGCCGGCTACCCGGCCGGCATGCCCTTCGGGTTCGACGAACTGGTGCTGGACCTGCTGCGCCGGGGTGAGCCGCCGGCCGGCTACGCGTTCGACGGCTACTGGCTCGACATCGGCCGCCCCGAGGACTACGACGAGGCCAACCGCTGCTTCGCCGAGGTGGAGCCGATGCTGCTGCCCGCGCGGGCACCCTCCGCGGTATGAGGAGGATCCTCGTCCTCGGCGCCTCGGGCTTCCTCGGGACACACGTCCGGCGGGCCCTGGAGGTCGACGGCGACCTGGTCTGCCCCACGCGCGCCGAGTGCGACCTCACCCGCTGCGACACCGAGGAGCTGCGGGCGCTGCTCAGCTCCGTACGCCCCGACGCGGTGGTCACCTGCGCGGGCGCCGTCAGCGGCACCGCGGCCGACCTCGTCCTGGCGAACACGGTCGTCGCCGCGCGCCTGGTGGAGGCGGTCGCGGTCGCGGCGCCGACGGCCCGCCTGGTGCGCCTCGGCTCGGCGGCCGAGTACGGTCCGACGCCGTTCGGGTCCTCGGTGAGCGAGGACGACCCGGCGGAACCGGTCAGCGACTACGGCGTCAGCCAGGCCGCGGCCACCCGGCTGACCGAGCTGGCGGCCCGCGCAGGCCGGGTCGACGCCGTGGTGCTGCGGGTCTTCAACCCGATCGGTCCGGGGCTCCCGGCGACGACGCTGCTCGGGCGGGTCGCCGCGCTGCTCAGCCGGCCCACACCCGGCGCCGAGCTGCGCACCGGTCCACTGGACGCCCGCCGCGACTTCGTCGACGTCCGCGACGTGGCGGCGGCGGTGCGCGCCGCCGTGCACGCCCCCGCCCTCCCGGTCCGGCTCGTCAACGTCGGCAGCGGCCGTGCCGTCGGGGTCCGCGACGCGGTGCGGCTGCTGGTCGAGACGGCGGGCGCGACGGTACGTCTCACCGAGGACCGCACCCCGCCAACCCGGTCGGCGGCGGTCGACTGGATCCGCGCCGACATCCGCCGTGCCCGCTCCACGTTGGACTGGGCGCCGCGACACGACCTGGCCGACTCGATCAGGGCCGTCTGGCACGCGGCGGCCGCCGCGTCCGAGATCCGCCCGTTCGCACCGGCCGGCTGACGCCACCCCGGCCCCTGCGGGCCGCCAGTAGAAGAAGGAGCAGAGGACATGACGGCACACCCCGTCGCGGATCCGGTGGTGGTCACCGGTGCGGGCGGCTTCATCGGCTCGCACCTGGTGGAGGCCCTCGCCGCCGCCGGTCACCGGGTGCGCGCCTTCGTGCACTACAACGGTGCCGGCACGCACGGCTGGCTGGACACGTTCAGCCCCGAGCAGCTCGCCGACGTCGAGGTGGTCGCCGGGGACATCCGGGACCGCGGCATGGTCCAACGCCTGGTCGACGGCGCCTCCGTCGTCTACCACCTGGCCGCGTTGGGCGGCATCCCGTACTCCTACCTCGCGCCGCAGTCCTACGTCGACACCAACATCACCGGCACCCTGAACGTGCTGGAGAGCGCCCGGTCCGCCGGCACCGGCCGGGTCGTGGTCACCTCCACCAGCGAGGTGTACGGCACCGCGACGACGGTACCGATGACCGAGGAACACCGGCTGCGTGGGCAGTCCCCGTACGCCGCCACGAAGATCGGCGCCGACAAGCTGGCCGAGAGCTACCACCTCAGCTTCGGGTTGCCGGTGGTCACCCTGCGGCCCTTCAACACGTACGGTCCCCGGCAGTCCACCCGGGCGGTCATCCCGACCATCGTCAGCCAGTTGGCCCGGGGGACCGGTGCGGTGGAGCTGGGCGCGCTGCGTACCACCCGGGACCTGCTCTACGTCACCGACACCGTGGCCGCGTTCCGCGCCGTCGGCATGGCGCCGGAGTCGGCCGTGGTGGGTCGGGTCTTCCAGGCGGCCACCGGTCAGGAGACGGCCATCGGGGAACTCGTGCGCCGGATCGCGGCGATGTTCGGCAGCGAACCGCAGATCCGGGTCTCCGAGGCGCGGCTGCGCCCGGCCGACTCCGAGGTGGAGCGGCTGGTCGGCGACAACCGTCAGCTGCGTACGGCCACCGGGTGGCAGCCTGTCGCCACGCTCGACGACGGGCTGAAGGCGACCGTGGAGTGGTTCCTCGACCCGGCCAACCTGGCCCGGTACCGGGCGGAGCGCGCGGTGTGAGCCGGCTCGCCATGCCGGTGGCGGCCGGCCCGCTCCCGACGACACGACCCGAACGCCGCACGGGCGCCTGGTCCACGCTGCTGCGTGCGGTCACCGTGATGCTCCTGCTGAACTTCGACCAGTTTCCACGCCAGCTCGGCCGGGCCTTCCTGCTCACCGCCGCGGCGCTCGCCGTGCTGATCGTCTTCAACGAGATCCTGCGGCCGGAGTCGCGGGCCCGGGTCGTCGTCCTCTGGGCCGTGGTGGTGTTCGGTGTCCTCGCCCTGCCCGGCGTCCTGCACCGGCCGGAGACGGAGTACGGCCAGCTCAAGTTCTTCCTGCTCGTCACCGTGACCCTGCTCGCCACGGCGGCCGTCGCGGTCATCCGGAGCCAGCGGGACATCGAGGCGTTCGCCCTGGCCCTGGTCGGCTGCGGCGGCGTACTGGCCGTCGCCGCGCTGGCCAGCGGTTCGGGTGAAGATCGGGCGGCCGGATTCGGCTCCAATCCCATCTGGTTGGCCCGGGCCATCGGCATCGCGGTCGTCGCCTGCATCTGGCTCTACTTCTGTCGGCGACTGTCCATGGCAGTCGCCTCCGGCCTCGTCGTGCTGCTCGCGCTGGGGCTGTTCGCCACCGGATCCCGTGGGCCGCTGGTGGCGACGGTCGTCGCGTTGTTCGTCCTCGTCCTGTCCGGGCTGCGGCGGAAGATCCGCCACGGACGCCGCGAGTGGGTCGGCGTCGGCCTGTTGGGCGCGTTGGTCGTCGTGGTGCTGGCGCTGCCGTCGCTGCTTCCGCCGCGGATGTACGCCTTCGTCGTGGATCCGTCGAACGAATTGGCCGGGACCGCGCGGACGGAGATGCGCGACCGCACGATGTCGATCATCGCCGAGCACCCGGGGGGCGTCGGCTACGGCAACTGGACCAGCCACTCCTGGATGCTCGAGCACAACTACCCGCACAACATCTGGCTGGAACTGCTCGCCGAGGCGGGCTGGCTGGTGGGCGGGGCCTTCATCCTCCTCTGCCTGGTGATGGCGGTGCGGCTGTGGGGCGCGGCGCGGTCGGACGCCCTCGCCGGGTTCGTCCTCGCGATGCTGGCGTTCAACGCGGTCGCCGTGTCGACGTCGGGGGACGTCAACGCCAGCCGCGGGCTCTTCGTGTCGCTGGCCCTCGGTCTGCTGGTGCTGCTGCGGGTGCGGAGTGCGGCGGACACCGCCCCGATCGGGGCGGCTCCGCCGTGGCGCACCCGTCCCGCGGCGCACCGACGCGAGGACCGGGAGCCCGTCCGCTGGTGAGGGGCCTGCCAGCGGCGCGGATGTCGGCGAGCCGGCGAGGTGTCCTCGCGATCGCCGCCGGCTCGGCCGGGGGGCAACTGCTCGCGCTGGCGGCCGTGCCTCTGTTGGCCCGGCTCTACCGCCCGACCGACTTCGGAACGTTCGCCGTCGTCGCGGCCCTGGTGGCGATCATCGGTACGGTCGCGGCCCTCCGCTTCGAGATGGCCGTTCCGCTTCCCGAGCGGGAGCGTGACGCACACGCCCTGGTCACGCTGGGCTGCGTCGCCGCCTGCGGCACGGCCGTGGTGGGTGCGGTGGTCGTCGGGGTCTGGGGCGACCGGCTCGCGGTCCTGTTCGGCCAGCCCACGCTGGAGCACTGGTTGTGGGTGGTGCCGCCCACGGCGGCGGCGATGGGTGTGGTCCTGGTGCTGAACCAGCTCGCGGTGCGTCGCCGGCGCTACGGCGCGATCGGCCGCCGGAACCTGGCGCAGTCCACCGCCATCGTGGCCACCCAGCTCGCGGCGGGCCTGGCCGGGCTGCGCCCCGGTGGGCTGGCGCTCGGCCTCGGGGTCGGACAGATCGCCTCGGCGCTGGTGCTGCTGCGCGGCGCGGGCCTGCGTGCCGGCCAGGCGCGCGCCGGACGGCGTGATCTGCTGCGGGTCGCGCGCCGCTACCGGCGTTTCCCGCTCCTGCTCGCGCCTTCGGGGCTGCTGAACGTCCTCGGGACACAGCTTCCCGTCCTCCTCGTCGCCGCCTGGTACGGCGGTGCCGTCGCCGGGTGGCTGGGCATGACCCAGCGCATCATCGCCGTACCCGCCGCTCTGATAGCGTCCGCCGTCGCGCAGGTCTACCTCGCGGAGATGTCCCGGGCGGTCCGGGAGGACCCCGGCTCGGCCCGGCTGATCTTCGTTCGGGCGACCAGGAAGCTCGTGCTCATCGGCGTGGCCAGCGCCACGGCCGTCGTCGTCGTGGCACCCACCGCGTTCGGTTTCCTCTTCGGCGCGCAGTGGCGGACCAGCGGCACGTACGCGCAGGCCCTGGCCCTCTTCATGGCCGCCCAGTTCGTCGCCGCACCGCTGTCCCAGACACTGGTCGTCTTCGAGCGTCACGGCCGACAACTCGGCTGGGACGTGGGCCGGACCCTGCTCGTCCCGGGCGCGGTGACCGTGGTCGCCGTGGGCGGTCTGCCGCCGCTGGCCGCGATCTGGTCCATGAGCGTCACGGGTGCCCTCGCGTACGTGGTGTCGTGGTGGATGGCGCTGCGCGCGGTCACGGACGCCGGCCGCGTGGTGCCGGCCGTCCCGCCCGAGCGGGAACTCCTCCCGAGAGGGTGAGGATGCCGGCGGCGAGGACGACCGGCGGATTCCGGCGCGTCCTGGCCGCCGGGCGACTCGTTGATCAGTTGTCGAAGTGGAGAGGAGCCCGAAGCTATGCGTACCGCCACGGCGAGACGCCAGTCACCACCGGTGCGGGGTGCCGTCGATGAGACGTGACCCCTCGGACGGGGCCGGTACGGGCGACGCCCAGCCCGCCGACCTGCCGACGCCCGTGCCGTCCGACGGCCGCGACGCGCCGCGGCTGCTCCTCGTGTCGTACCACTTCCCGCCGGCGGAGACGGTCGGCGCTCGCCGGCCGGCCGCCCTCGCCCGGTTCGCCCGGGACCACGGCTGGGACGTCCGCGTCCTCACCGCCATCGCGCCGTCCCCCGAGGGGGTCGACGCCGGCCTGGCGGAGACGTCGATCGTCCGGGCGGAACCGACGCCGCGGCTGCCCCGGCTGAACCGGTCGGCCGGTACGGGCGCGTCGGCGACCAGCGGCGCGGCACCGGCGCCGGCGACACTGGCGTCGGTCCGCGCCGTCGCGAAGGGCTGGGTCTGGAAGGCCGGCATGGAACTGCTCGTTCCCGACCCGCAGGTCAACTGGATCAGAGCGGCCGTCCGGGGATTCCTGCGCGGGCCGGACCGGTGGCGCCCCGACGTGGTCGTCGCGTCCGGCCCACCGTTCTCCGGGTTCGTCGTGGCGGCGTCCCTGGCCCGGCGGTTCGGCGTTCCCTGGGTGGCCGACTACCGGGATCTCTGGTCGGTCGGCAACGAGTACTGGGTCCGGTCCGGGCCCCGCCGCGCCCTCGACCGGCGGTTGGAGCAGCGGGTGCTGCGGACGGTCACCACCTGCGTGACCGTCTCGGAGCCGCTGGCGGACGCGTTGCGGAGCACCTTCGGCGTCGACGCCCGCGTGGTGATGAACGGGATCGACCGACGTCCGGCCCCGCCGCCGGCCGGGGGCCCCACGATCCCGTCGGCGGCCACGCTGACCCTGGCCCACACCGGCTACGTCTATCCCGGCAAACGTGACCCCGGGCCGCTCCTGGACGCCATCGCGCTGCTCGGCCCGGACGCGGCCCGGGTGCACGTGGTCTTCGCCGGTGACGACCACGGCATCGTCCGGGCGGCAGCCGAGCGGGCCGGCGTCGTCGACTCCGTCACGCTCCTCGGCCACGTCTCCGCCGAGAAGTCCTGGCGTATCCAGGTCGAGGCGGACGTGCTCGTCCTGCTGATGTGGAACGATCCGCGCGACGCCGGCACCTACACCGGCAAGATCTTCGACTATCTCCTCGCCGGCCGTCCGATCCTGCTGCTCGGCTACGAGGGCGGCGTGGCCGCCGAACTGCTGCGTACCCGCGGTGCCGGGGTGGTCGGCAACGACCGGGAGTCGATCGCGGCTCGGCTGCGCGAGTGGCTCGCGGTGAAGGACCGCACCGGGCGGGTTCCCGCCGTTCCGGCTTCCGCCCTCGACGGCCTCTACCGGGAGGACCAGCTCAGCGGGTTCCTGGAGATCCTCCGGGAGGCCGCGGAGCGGGGCGTGCCCGGCTCGCGGGCACGCACCGCGACCACCAGCCGTCGCCACTAGGCGCCGTACGGCAGCGTCCCGGCACACCGCTCGTGGTGTGCCGGGACGTCGTCGTGATGGGTGCGTCGCTCAGCGGGGGACCGGCACCGGGACACCCCGTCCCGCTCGGCGTCGCGTCGTCTCGGCGACCGCGCGGTAGTAGGCGGCGCGCCGTACGTCCAGCTCCCCGGCCGCGTACCGGCGGGCCCGCGCCAGGTTGCGGGCCGACGCCGCGGCCAGCCGGTCCGGGTCGGCCAGGAAGGCGGCGACCCTGTCGGCCAACGCCGCCGGGTCGTCCGGTCGGACCAGGTCGTCCCGGGCGAGCAGCTCCGGGATGCCGCCGACGGTGGATCCGACCGCCGGCAGGGCACGGGCCATGGCCTCGATCAGGGCGCGCGGCAGGCCCTCGGTCCGCGACGGCAGCACGAACAGATCCGCCGCGTCCAACTGCGCGCGGACCATCTCGACGGTGGGCAGCAGCCCGGTGAAGGTGACCCGGTCGGCGACACCGAGCCGTGCCGCGAGCTGTTCGAGCTGCGGACGGTACGCGCCGACCCCCACGTGCACCAGCCGGACGGCCGGAGCGTCGCCGGTCAGCAGCGCGAGCGCCTCGATGATGGTGTCGATGCCCTTGTAGAGCTGCTCCAGCGAGCCGATCGAGACGAGCGTCGCCGCCCGTAGCCGCGGGCGGACCGGCCGCGCCCGGGGGACGTACGCCGCCGGGGGCAGGTCCACGCTGGAGATGCCGGCCGTCGGGACCGTCGGCAGGGAGGGGTAGCGGCTCTGCAGGTGCCGCTCCGTCTCGTACGCCACCGCGGCGGCGCTGCGGCACTGCTGCCGCAGCCGCCGCGTCGACGTGGCCCGCAGCACGGGCCGTAGCGGATGCCGGACCACGCCGGGGGCCAGCACGTCGTACGGGTCACCGATCACCTCGAGGGCGTACGGCAGTCGGGCGCGCTCCCGCGCCACGGCCAGCAGCGACCCGACCGGCGACGGCACCCGGAGGATGACCGCGTCGTTGGGGCCGGCCGCCGACGCCGCCGCCCGGGCCAGCGCCCGGCGCTGCCGCACGTACTGGCCGAGACCCACGTAGTACGGCAGCGGCCAGACCTCGACACCGTCACCGTCCACCCGGGCGGCGCCGGCGGGTGCCTCGGGGACGTCACGCGTGCGGGCGGCTATCCGCACCCGGTCGAACGCGACCAGGTAGCGCCGCCAGACCGAGTGGTCCGGTCCGGCCTCGACCCAGACCCGCCCATCGGGCGTACGACTGAACCGCGACTCGGTTGTCACCACGACCCGGGATGGCAGGTCACCGCCGGGGCCGCTCACCGGTGCCCCGCCACGGTCGCCACCCGCTCGCAGACGTCGGTGACCGTCCGGGCGGTCCGCCGGTTGTCGAACAGCTCGACCATCCGGTCCCGCGCGGCCTTGCCCCGGCCCGCCAGCGTGCCGGCCTCGAACTCGCCGTAGGCGTGCTCCAGCGCGGCCAGCAGCGCCGCCGGGTCGTCGCGGGGAACCACCCAGCCGGACCGCTCGTCGACCGTCTCCGGGAGCCCGCCGGCGTCGCTGACGATGCTCGGCACGCCCATCGCGCCCGCCTCGACCGCCGCGCCGTGGCTCTCGCTCAACGACGGGCTCACGCTCACGTCGGCGGCGTGGTAGCAGGGACGGACGTCGGGCACGGTCTCCAACCAGGTGATGGTTGGATCCTCGGCGACCCGGAACCGTTCGATCAGCTCCCGGCGGTGCGCCACTCCCGCCTGCGTCCAACCGCCGCCGACCAGCAGCAGGTGCGCGTCCGGGTGCCGCCGTCGGAACTCCGGCCACGCTGCCAGCAGCACGTCGTGTCCCTTGATGCCGCGCCCGCCGTGGACGAGCCGCTTCGGCGGGTACACGTAGGCGACCATGACGGCGAGGAAGGCGTCGCGGGGTATGCCCAGTTCGGCGCGGGCGGTCAGCCGGGTCCCGGGGTCCGCGCTCGTGGGGTCGAAGGCGCTGGTGTCCACCCCGTACGTGGCCACGGCCCGGCGCGGCGCGGGACATCCCAGGGCGCCGTACCGCTCGGAGGCGTTCGCGCAGCCGCAGATGATGGTGTCGTCCAACCGCCACAGCAGACGTTCGGTCGCCCTGATCACGGGGGAGTCGAGGTAGAGCGGCCCCGCCACGGTGTGCACCCGGCGCACCGGCAGGCCGACCGTCGCCATCCGGGCCACGTACGCGGACGCGATCAGGTGGTATTGCAGCACGTCGGGTCGCAGTTGGCGGATGAGGCGCCGGAGCCGCCACAGCCCCGCCAGCATCGACGGCCCCGGCCGGAAGGGGAACGGGCAGTCGACCATGTCGAAGTGGCGCCGGCGCAGCTCGTCGCTGAGCCGGCCGGCGCCGGGTGGGAGCACCACGACGACCTCGTGTCCCCGCTGGCGCATGGCCTCCACCTGCGGCAGGATCCAGAGCCCGCCGTCGTTCGTCTTGATCAGAACGGCGATCCGGAGCGGCCTGCTCGCCGGCTGCCGCTCCCGCCCCGGCACCTGCTTCTCGTCGGTCGATGTCACCTGGAGCAACTCCCTTCGTCCTGCTCGCCGACACACCGGTGGGGCGCCGGCAGCGGCCCGGCGGTCGCCTCCTGGACGCGCCGGGCCGCTCGGTTCACACGTCAGCGGCGCAGCGGTGTCTCCTGCGCGAGGTCGAGGAGCGGGTCGAGCGGCGAGACGCAGAGCAGGGCGAGCTGCTCGATGACCTTCTCCGGGTCGTCGTACGGGTCCAGCCCGGTGATCTCGATCGGGTCCAGCGCCGGAACCGGGACATGGGAGACGAGCGGGTGGAACGGTCGAGTGTCGATCTCCCCGGTGCCCAGCAGGTCCTCGTGCAGCTTCTCGCCCACGCGGAGCCCGGTGTAGACGATCGGCACCGAGCTGGCGGCCTGCTCGATCAGCTGTCGGGCCATGTCGAGGATCCGGACCGGTTCACCCATGTCCAGCACGAGCGCCTCGCCGTCGCGTCCGATCTCGGCGGCCTGGAGCACCAGGTGCACCGCCTCCTCGACGGTCATCAGGTAGCGGGTCACGTCAGGGTGGGTGACCGTGAGGGGGTTGCCGGCCTCGATCTGCCGCTGGAACGCGGTGACCACCGAGCCGCGGCTGCTGAGCACGTTGCCGAACCGGACGCTGAGGAACGTGCCGGGGAACCGGGAGGCGGCGTGCGCGGTGAGTCGCTCGGTGATGCGCTTCGAGTAGCCGAGCACGCTGATCGGGTCGGCGGCCTTGTCGGTGGAGATGTTGACGAACCGTTCCACCTCGCGGCAGGCGTCCAGCACCGACAGTGTGCCCCAGACGTTCGTCATGACCGCTTCGCCGGGGTGCCGCTGGAGCAGGGGGAGGTGCTTGAGCGCCGCCGCGTGGAAGATGACGTCCGGCCGGCGTTCCCGGATGATGCGCCGGATCCCCTCGTCGTCGCGTAGGTCGGCGAGGATGAGTTCGGGCCCGTCCAGCAGCGCCCGGCCGTCGAGGGACATCTGGAGTCCGTGCAGGGCGGACTCGTCGCGGTCCAGCATCATCAGCTCGCCCGGATCGGCCTTCATCACCTGCCGGCAGAGTTCCGAGCCGATCGAGCCGCCGGCGCCGGTGACGAGGACCCGTCGGCCGGTGAGGCTGCTGGTGCTCAGCGGCAGGTCACCGACGACCTGACGGCGACCGAGCAGATCGCTGATGCGGACGTCCCGCACGTCCGTGACGGTGATCCGGTGGTCCACCAGATCCCGCATGGGCGGCAGCACCTTGAAGGCGGCCCCGGTCTCCAGCGTCGCCTCGCGGATCTCACGGATCAGGGCGGCGTCGGCGTTGGCCACCGCGAAGATGACCGTCGTCGCGCCGGTGCGGCGTACGGCGTCGGCGACGTGGTGCCGCCCACCGAGGACGCGTACGCCACCGATACGGAGGTTTCGCTTGTCCGGGTCGTCGTCGAGGGCGCCGACGGGTAGGTACCGGCTGCGCGGGTCACCGAGCATCGCCCGGAGCAGACCCTGTCCCGCTTCACCCATCCCGAACAGCAGCACCGGTGTCGCGGAGCGTACGTCCGGCCGCATGGCGAGGTCGCGACGGTGCCGGTACGCGAACCGCGTGGCGAGCATGAACAGCAGGGCCAGCGCGCCGGCGACCAGCGGCGTGCTCGCCGGGACCGGCCGGTCCGCCGACGGGAGCAGCGCGAGCAGCACGATTCCCGAGGTCGTGATCGCCGTTCCGGCGACACCCTGCACCTCCTGGAGGCTGCCCAGCGGGTGTCGTCCGGAGTAGAGCCGGCGGACCGCCGCGACGGCGATGTGCACCAGCGCGGCGGCGACGCCGACGCCGACGGCCCGGGGCAACAGGCCCGGTGGCAGGTGGAATTCGTAGCGCGTCCACGCCGCCGCGAGGAAGCCCCCGAGCCAGGCGACGGTGTCCGTGGCCAGGAATCCGGCGGTGCGGCGTCGGGCCCGGGCACGACGATCGGCGGCCGGTGTGCGTCGCGAGGTGTCCGTGTCCAGCGGCATGTGTGCTCCTTGTCGCGTCTGTCGACCACTTCCCGCACACACGGGCGGGGCAAATTCGTTCTATAAAGGTTTCTACTACCTTTTTATGGTCTTTTGGGCGTTTTCGTGAGAGCGACGGAATCGGGGGACGAACGGGCCCGCCTTCCGGCTCAGCGGGCCGGGACGCCCTTGACCACCACGCCGTCGGGGACGTCCCGGACCACGCAGGCGCCCGCACCGACCGTGCTGTCCCGTCCGACCCGCAGGCCCTGCAACACGGCGGCGGTCGTACCGATCAGCGCGCCCTCGGCCAGGTGGCAGTCACCGGAGACGGCGGCCAGCGGGTTGACGGACACGAAGTCGGCGAGCGTGCTGTCGTGCCCGACCGTGGCGTTCTGGTTGAGGTGCACGTGCCGGCCGAGAGTGACGTTGGTGGTGACCCGGGCTCCCGGGAACGCGACGAAGCCCGGCCCGTGCACGATGTCCGGCCCGATCGTGGCCGCCGGGTGGACGACGCTGGCCGCCGCGGTGCCGTAGTCCTCGACGCGCCGAGCCACCGCACGCCGGATGCGGGGATCGCCGATGCCGATCACGTGGTGCGTGTCCGGCGGCGCGTCCCGTAGCCAGGCGACTCCGCCGAGGAAGGGCACATCGAGCCGTTGCACCCGCTTGAGGTTCTCCTCCGAAGGGCGGTCGTCGACGAAGCCGAGCAGTCGCCAGCGCGGCCGGCGCGCGTCGACGTCCATCGCGCGGGCGATCGTGAGGACCTCCCGGCCGTGGCCGCCACAGCCGACGACCACCAGTGGGATCGTCACGCTGTCGTCGCGCCCACTCGGGCGGCCAGAAACTCGTCGATCGCCCCGAGGACCGACGTCACCTGCTGCTCGGTGAGCGCGCTGCCGCTCGGCAGCGTGAGCCCGTCGGCGAAGAGCGCGTCGGCGGCACCGGTCAGCAGGCTCTCGGCACCCGCGAAGACCGGCTGGCGGTGCATCGGCTTCCACACCGGGCGCGTCTCGATGTCCCGGCCGGCCAGGTGCGCACCCAGGTCGGCGGCACGCCAACCGGACCGCTGCGGGTCGACGCGGATGCACGTGAGCCAGCAGTTGGCTTCGGCGTCCTCGGCACCGATGAGCTCGACGCCCGGCACCGACGCGAACAGTTTGGCGTAGTGCTCGCGGAGCTGTCGGCGGCGCCAGATCATCCCGTCCAGCCGTACCAGCTGGGCGCGACCCAGCGCGGCGAGCAGGTTGCTCAGGCGGTAGTTGAAGCCGGTCTCACGATGCTCGTAGTGCGGCGTGGGTTCCCGCGCCTGGGTCGCGAGGTGCCGGGCCCGGCTCAGCAGCGCCGGGTCGTCGGATACCAGCATGCCTCCGCCCGACGTCGTGATGATCTTGTTGCCGTTGAACGACAGCGCGCCGATCCGACCGAACGAGCCGGCGGCCCGACCGTGGTGGTGCGCGCCCAACGCCTCTGCGGCGTCCTCGACCACCGGTACGTCCGCCTCGGCGCACACCGGCAGCAGCGCCGTGTAGTCGACGCAGCTGCCGAACATGTCGACCGGCACCACGGCGGCGACCCGTTCACCCCGGTCGCGCAGTCGACCCAGCAGTTCGGCCAGCAGGGCGACGTCGATGTTGCCACTGTGCGGATCACAGTCGACGAAGACGGGTCGCGCGCCGATGTAGCGGACCGCGTTGGCCGTGGCGACGAAGGTCAACGTCGGCACGACGACCACATCTCCGGGGCCGACGCCGACACCGAGCAGGGCCAGGTGCAACGCGGCGGTTCCGGAGCTGACCGCCACCGCGCCCTGCGTGCCGACCCGCCGGGCCACCTCGCTCTCGAAGGCGTCGAGGTCCGGGCCGACCGGGGCCACCCAGCCCGACCGGAGGGCCGCGAGGACGTACGACTCCTCCAGTGGCCCGACGTCGGGCGGGGAGAGGTAGATGGTCCGGCTCACCGCGGGCTCCCGAGGAACTCGGGTGCGGTCGCCGATCCCTTCGCGGAGATCCCCTCGCGGCGCAGGACGGTCCACACCGTCGCGCCGAGAATCGCCAGGTCGAGACGGAGGTTCCGGGTGTCCACGTAGGCCACGTCGAGTTCCAGCTTGTCCTCCCAGCTCAGACTGTTGCGTCCGCGTACCTGGGCCAGGCCGGTGACACCGGGACGGACCTCGTGCCGGCGGGCCTGGGTGGGCGAGTACCGGGTGAGGTACTCGGGCAGCAGTGGCCGGGGGCCGACCAGGCTCATGTCGCCCCGCAGCACGTTCCACAGCGTGGGCAGCTCGTCCAGGCTGGTGGCCCGCAGCCAACGCCCGAGTGGCGTGAGCCGTTCGGCGTCGGTCACCAGCCCGCGACGCGCGTCCATGGGACGCATGGTCCGGAACTTGACCAGCTCGAAGGGGAGACCGTGCCGCCCCGCACGACATTGCCGGAAGAGCACCGGTCGGCCGAGTCCCACCGCGACGAGAGCGGCGACCACCGCGAGCACCGGCGCGGTCAGGACCAGCAGGGCGATCGCCACGGTCACGTCGAGGAGCCGTTTGCCCCGCTCCGGCCGTGTCGAGGCGGGTAGAGGGCGCTCGGGTGCGTTCACGAGTCCAGACACCGACACCGATCCGACCTCCCGGCAAAACCGTCAAAGACTACGAAACAGTCCTATCAGTGAATTGCGCTCGGAGAGCCGACAACCTCGACACTCCCCCCGCAATCCGTCGGATCAACCTCGAAAGTCCCGCCGAGGACACGGCTTCGACCTGGTCGACCTTCGTATCCGGCGCGGGCACTGACGACAGCGGGGCGCTCGGCGGGGAGGGACAGTGGCGGTCGCGGAGCGACCGCTGACCGATGTGGTCCGGAGTCCTGACGTCCGTTCCGGTGATCGGTCTCCGGCAGGGAGGCGCCAGGGAGCCCCGGCGGGAGTCGCTCCGCGCTGACCAGCGTCAGGGGCCGTCGTTCCCGTCGAGCCGCCGGGCCAGCAGGACCTCCAGCGGGATCGACTCGCCGTCGCGACCGCCCGCGCCGACGACCAGCGGCGGCGGGCTGGGCTCCGGATCGGCGCCGAACAGCCGCGCGCGCAGACCGCCCGGCACGGTCAGCAGATGGAACCGTCCGTCGGTGTCCACGGCGCGGCTCCGGGCCCGGTCGACGTACCAGCCGCGCAACCGCGTCCGGTACCGGCCCCGCCCGTCGTAGGACCGCGCGGTCAGGGGCGTGGGCGGCAGCCCGCGCCGGACGGCCTCGGCGACGAACCGGGCCACCAGCTCAGCCGCCTCGGCCCGTTCCGCCGCCCGGCGCTGCTCGTCGGCCGCCGCGTGCGCCCGCACCGCCTGTCGCCGCCGCTCCCGCCAGTCCGGGTTGTCGTGGGATGCCACGACCTCGAAGGTACGCGACGCCCGCGCCGCCGGGCGGGGGTGTGGCGTCCTGTCTCCCACCGGGCGGGTGTGTCGCACCGTTAACGCCGGGGCGGGTTCGGGCCCTGCCCGCCGCCCGGCGGCGTGGCGCCCCGGGATGGTGGCGCAGGACGCTGGCGCGCTGAGCCGCACACACGTGGCGGGCTGACCCACCAGCGACGTCAGCGCGATAGCGTCCGTTCTTACGGCCGGGCCGTGCCCGGCCGGCGCTCAGGCGAGGCCGGCGCGGCGCAGCGCCTCGGCCATCGCGTCGTTGGCCGGCGCCGCCGCGCCACCGCCGCGGCCCTGCCGCTGCTGCGGCCCGCCGCCGCGGCCCTCGCGGCCACCGCCCTGCCCGCCGCGACTGCCGCCCTGTCCACCGCGACCACCGGCGCCCGGGCCGCCACGGCCGCCGCCCTGCCCGCCGCCGCGCTCCCGCCGGCCACCGCCCTGCGGTTCGCCGCGCCCCGCCTCCGCGTCGTCCTCCAACCGGAGGGTGAGCGAGATCCGCTTGCGGGGTACGTCGACGTCCAGCACCTTGACCCGGACCACGTCGCCGGACTTGACCACCTCGCGCGGGTCCTTGACGAACGTGCGGGACATCGCCGAGACGTGCACGAGCCCGTCCTGGTGCACGCCGACGTCC
The DNA here is from genome assembly GCF_052068495.1 of Micromonospora sp. SD12. NCBI lineage: Bacteria > Bacillati > Actinomycetota > Actinomycetes > Micromonosporales > Micromonosporaceae > Micromonospora > Micromonospora sp. SD12. Next base: position 144,321 of record NZ_JBQHDF010000008.1, read on the forward strand.
ACGAACGCGCCGAACGCGGCCACGTTGGTCACCACGCCCTCCAGCACCATGCCCGGCACCAGGTCGCTGATCTTCTCCACCCCCTCGACGAAGGTGGCGGTGCGGAACTCCGGCCGCGGGTCGCGGCCCGGCTTCTCCAACTCGGCCAGGATGTCGGTGACGGTGGGCAGGCCGAAGGTGTCGTCGACGAAGTCGGTGGCCCGCAGCCCCCGCAGGATGTTGCTCCTGCCGATCAGCGACCGCAGGTCCTGCCCCGTGGTGGACAGGATCCGGCGCACCACCGGGTACGCCTCGGGGTGCACGCTGGAGGAGTCCAGCGGGTCGTCGCCGCCGGGGATGCGCAGGAAGCCGGCGCACTGCTCGAAGGCCTTCGGCCCGAGCCGGGCGACCTTCTTCAACTCCGCGCGGGTGCGGAACGGGCCGTTCGCGTCGCGGTGCAGCACGATGTTCTCCGCCAGCCCGGCGCCGATTCCCGAGACCCGGGTCAGCAGCGGCGCGGAGGCGGTGTTGACGTCGACGCCCACCGCGTTGACGCAGTCCTCGACCACCGCGTCCAGCGAGCGGGAGAGCTTCACCTCCGACAGGTCGTGCTGGTACTGGCCGACCCCGATCGAGCGCGGGTCGATCTTCACCAGCTCGGCGAGCGGGTCCTGGAGACGCCGGGCGATGGAGACCGCGCCGCGCAGCGAGACGTCCAGCCCGGGCAGCTCCTGCGAGGCGTACGCGGAGGCGGAGTAGACCGACGCGCCGGCCTCGGAGACCACCACCTTGGTCAGGTTGAGCTGCGGGTACCGCTTGATCAGCTCACCGGCGAGCTTGTCGGTCTCCCGGCTGGCGGTGCCGTTGCCGATGGCGACCAGCTCGACGCCGTGCGCCCCGGCCAGCCGGGCGAGGGTCTCGATCGAGGCGTCCCACTGCCGGCGCGGCTCGTGCGGGTAGATCGTGTCGGTGGCGACCACCTTGCCGGTGGCGTCCACGACGGCGACCTTCACCCCGGTACGCAGGCCCGGGTCCAGTCCCATGGTGGGCCGGGTGCCGGCCGGCGCGGCGAGCAGCAGGTCCCGCAGGTTCGTGGCGAAGACCCGCACCGCCTCCTCCTCGGCCGCCTGCCACAGGCGCATCCGCAGGTCGGCCCCGAGGTGGATGAGGATCCGGGTGCGCCACGCCCAGCGCACCGTGTCGCCCAGCCACCGGTCCGCCGGCCGGCCCTTGTCGGTGACGCCGAACCGTCCCGCGATCACCGCCTCGTAGCGGCTCGGCCCCGTCGGCGCCGCGTCGGCGTCGCCGGCCTCCTCGGGCTCCATCGTCAGGTCGAGCACGCCCTCCTTCTCGCCCCGGAACATGGCCAGGATCCGGTGCGAGGGCAGCTTCGGGTACGGCTCGGCGAAGTCGAAGTAGTCGGCGAACTTGGCGCCGGCCGCCTCCTGCCCGTCGCGTACGCGGGAGACCAGCCGGCCCCGCGACCACATCTGCTCGCGCAGCGTGCCGATGAGGTCGGCGTCCTCGGCGAAGCGCTCGATGAGGATGGCGCGGGCGCCCTCCAGGGCGGCGGCCGGGTCGGCCACGCCCTTCTCCGCGTCGACGTAGCCGGCGGCGGCCTCCCGGGGGTCCTGCGACGGGTCGGTCAGCAGCGACTCGGCCAGCGGCTCCAGCCCGGCCTCGCGGGCGATCTGCGCCCGCGTGCGGCGCTTGGGCTTGTAGGGCAGGTAGATGTCCTCCAGGCGGGACTTCGAGTCGGCCGCCATGATCTGCGCTTCCAGGGCCTCGTCGAGCTTGCCCTGACCGCGGATCGACTCCAGCACCGCCGCGCGCCGTTCGTCCAGCTCGCGCAGGTAGCGCAGCCGCTCCTCCAGGGTGCGCAGCTGGGTGTCGTCGAGCAGGCCGGTGGCCTCCTTGCGGTAGCGGGCGATGAACGGCACGGTGGCGCCGCCGTCGAGCAGCTCCACGGCCGCCCGTACCTGACGCTCGGCGACGCCGAGCTCGTCGGCGATCCGCTGATGAACAGAGAGGGTCACGATCTCGATCCGCCTTCGGTGTGGGTTCCGCTGTGCATTCTGCCGGCCCGCACCGACGCGCGTCGCCGCCCCCGGCCCGGCGTGCCGGCGGCGACCGTCGGCACCGCGGCCCGCGCTGCGCTAGCGTGGCGATCATGGAACCTCCCGCGGACCCGCGCGCCCGGCGGCTCTTCGGCGGCAGCGCCCGGGCGCTCGGCGACCTGGCCGCCAGCCCGTTCCGGGCCGACCGGGACCGCATCGTGGCCTCGCCGTTCTTCGCCCGGCTCAACGGCGTCACCCAGGTCGTCAGCCCCGGCGGCTCCGGCCTGCTCGTGCACAACCGGCTGACCCACAGCCTCAAGGTGGCGCAGGTCGCGCGGGCCATCGCCGAGCGGCTCACCGCCGACGAGCGACACCGCGACCTGCTGGAGAAGCTGGGCGGCTGCGACCCGGACGTGGTGGAGGCCGCCGCGCTCGCCCACGACCTCGGCCACCCGCCGTTCGGGCACCTGGGGGAGCGGGTGCTGGACCGGCTGGCCCGCCAGCGCCTCGGGCTGACCGACGGCTTCGAGGGCAACGCCCAGTCGTACCGGATCGTCACCAGCACCGAGATCCGCGGCGCGGCGACCACCGGCCTGGACCTCACGGCGGCGGTGCGGGCCGCGCTGCTGAAGTACCCGTGGACGCGGCTGGACCATCCCGACCCGCACCCCCGGCTGCTGGACCCGCCGCCGCGCGGCGCCACCCCGCCGCCGGACGACCCGGGCAGCGGCTCGTCGAAGTTCGGGGCGTACCGCACGGAGATCGGCGACCTGCGGCAGGCCCGGGAACCGTTCGTGGGGCGCATCCCGGACTGGCAGCAGACCCCCGAAGCGTCGATCATGGACACCGCCGACGACATCGCGTACGCGATCCACGACGTCGAGGACTTCTACCGGGTCGGGGTGCTCCAGCAGGGTGCCGTGGCCGCCGAACTGATGGCCTGGCAGCGCGAGAGCGGGCACCTGCGTGCGATCACCGACGCGGCCCTGGCCGCCGCCGCCCGCCGACCCGGCTCGGCGATCGAGCGACTGCGCCGGCAACTGCACCGCAAGGACGCCTGGATCGCCGACGACGAGGCGTTCGCCGCCGCTGTCGAGCACGTCCGCGAGGAGCTGGTGGAGGGGCTGCTGGCCATGCCCTTCGACGGCTCCATCGAGGCGGAGCAGTACGTGGCCCGGTTCTCCGCCCGCTGGACGACCCGCTTCGTCGACGCGATCACCGTGGTCGAACAGCCGGCGGTGCGCTCCGGGCACGTGCTGCTGGCCCCCGCGCAGTGGCACGAGGTGCAGGTGCTCAAGTTCGTCCACCACCGGTTCGTGCTGGCCCGGCCCGACCTGGCCCTGCACCAGCGCGGGCAGGCCCGGCTGCTGGGCACCCTGGTGGAGGCGTTGCTGGAGTGGCTGCTCGACCCCGAGGAGGAGTCCCGGCTGCCGCGCCGGCTGCACGACCTGGTGGAGTTGGCAGAGGCGGAGCTGCACCCGCGTACGCCGGACCGGATCGGCAAGGCCCGCGGGCGGGCGATCGTCGACTTCGTCGCCCAGCTCACCGACGGCCAGGCGGTCGCCATGCTGGACGCCCTGTCGGGCCGATCCGGGGCGCTCTGGACCGACGCCTTCGTCCTCTGAGGGGCGGTGCCCCGGCGCTCAGGCGACGGCCTGCCACCAGCCGTCGACGGCGGGCGGGTCGTCCACCACCACCCGCTCGCCGGGGCGGGGCACGGCGAGGCGCACGTCCCTGGCCTTCGCCTCGGCCCAGATCCGGTCCACCGGCTCGGACCAGGCGTGCAGGGCCAGGTTGAACGTCGCCCAGTGCACCGGCACGAGCAGCCCGCCGCGCAGGTCGAGGTGGGCGGCGACGGCCTCCTCGGGGAACATGTGGATGCTCGGCCAGGCCCGGTCGTACGCGCCGATCTGCATCAGCGTCACGTCGAACGGACCGTGCCGCTCGCCGATCTCGGCGTAGCCGTCGAAGTAGCCGGAGTCGCCGGTGTAGAAGACCTTCCGGTGCGCGCCGGCGACGACCCAGGAACTCCAGAGCGTGCCGTCGCGGCGCAGCCCCCGGCCGGAGAAGTGCTGGGCGGCGGTGGCCGTGATCTCCAGCCCCGCCACCCGGTGGCTCTCCGCCCAGTCCAGCTCGACGATCCGCCCGGCCGGTACGCCCCAGCGGTCCAGGTGCGCGCCCACGCCCAGGGGCACCAGGAACGGCGCCGACTGCAGGGCGGTCAGCGCCTGGACGGTCGCCATGTCGAGGTGGTCGTAGTGGTCGTGCGAGATCAGGATCGCGTCGACCGGGGGCAGTTCGTCGAGGCGCACCGGTGGCCGGTGCAGGCGGCGCGGGCCGACCATGCTCGACGGGGAGCACCGGTCGCTCCACACCGGGTCGAGCAGCACCCGTCGGCCCTCGATCTCGATCAGGGCGGAGGCGTGGCCGTACCAGACGACGTTCAGCTGACGCCCCGCGTCGTCGGCCGGTGCGGCGCCGGGACGCAGCAGCGGCACCGCGACGCCCGGCCGGCGCTTCTGCTTGCCGAAGAGCAGCTCACGGACCAGGTTGCGGTCGGGGGTGCCGGCCATCGAGCGGGAGCCGCCCGGGTTGCGGAAGACGCCGTCGTGGAACCGGGGCGAGCGGGCGGCCCGCTCCGCGCGGGCGCCGGTGAGCCGGCCGCCGAGCGCCGCCGGCACGTCCCGGACCACCCACGCGAGCCCGGCCAGCGCGGCCAGCCCGGCCGCCCCGCGCAGCCGCCGTCCGAGGGTCCCCTCGGGTCCCGCGCGTTCCGCTGGTGCGCCCATCGCCGTCCCTCCGCCGTGTCCCGTCGTACACGGTAGCCCGGCGGTCGGGGGAGCGCCGGAAGGTCGGCGGGGCCCGCCGCGCGGCGGGCCCCGGGCGTCGAGGGCGGCTCAGCCGCCGTTGCTGGGTCGCTGCACGGTCGGTCGGTGGGTGACGCCGGTGCCGGTGAGGCGGTCGACCGCGGCGAGGAAGCGCCGGCCCATCCGGGCGCGGGCCGCGACGGCGGGGTGCGTGGCGCCGTAGTCGTCCGGCTCGGCCTGGCCGTCGGCGAAGAGGGCGTACGTGAGCACGGGCGCGCCGGCCGTGTCGAAGATCACCCCGGCCTCGTGCCGGGCGTCGGCGAACCAGCCGGCCTTCGTGGCGACCCGGGCCCGCTCGGTGGAGGACATGACCCGCCGGATCCCGTCGGTGTACGCGACGGGGGCGCGCAGCAGCCGCAGCACGAACGCCGTGCCGGCCGGCGAGAGCAGCGTGCCGGCCACCAGCGCGCGCAGCAGGTCGTGGGTCTCCCGGGGCGTGCTGGTGCCGAGGAAGAACCGGTTGGGGTTGGCCACGGGCTGCACCTGGGTGTTCGGGAAGCCCTTGCCGCGCAGGATGTCGTTGAGTTCGGCGGCGGGGCAGACCAGGCCGCAGAGCCGTACCGCCGTGTCGTCGGAGACGGTCAGCAGGTTGGCCAGCACGTGGCCGAGTGTCACGAAGCTCGGGTACGCCCCGTCGAGGCTGAACATGCCGTCGCCGCCGGGCACCACGATCGCCTCGGTCACCTCGACCCGCTGGTCGAGCGTCAGCAGCCCCCGGTCGACCTTGTCGAGCACCGCCACGGCCACCGCGATCTTGTTGACGCTGTACGCCTCGAGGCGCCGGTCGGGCTCGTCGGACACCGCCACCTGCGGGGCGCCGGCCGGGTCGGCGACGCTGACGTACGCCTGCCAGTTGCCCCCCGCTGCCACCGTCTCCCGCTCGTAGATCGCGGCCACCCGGCGGGCCGCCTGCCGGGGCGTCGTCGGAGCCGGCTCGGCGACCTCGGGGGCGGCGGACGCCGGCGCGGCGGCGCCGAGCACCGTTCCCGCCGTGGCCACCGTGCCCAGTCCCAGCGCGGTCCTGCGGTTCACCCGGATAGTCAATCGTCTCTCCCGTCGTGGTGGGCCGGCCCACCACCCTAGGCGAAACGATCGACGCCGGTGATCCCGCGCGGGGTTCACGGCAGCCGACGCCGGACGGCCGCCACGACCGGGCCGGGCAGTTCCCCGACGGCCCGCACCACCCGCCCGAGGTCGGGCAGCCAGCCGCCGCGTACGGACGCGGCGGCCGGGTCCGGCGCGAACACCGTGCCGTCGTGCGGCGCGACCGGCCGGTCGGTCAGCCCGAGCAGCCGCATCAACGGCCCGACGAGGGCGTCGTAGACGCCCGGCAGCAGGGTGAAGCCGACCCGCATGACCACGTTGATCCGGCCCACCGACACCTCCCGGCGGGGCCGGTCGGCGCAGTCCACGATGGCCCGGGCCACCCGTTCCGGGGTGGTGACCGGCAGCGGGGGTCGGCCGACGCGGCCCAGGTAGTTCGCGGCCCGCTGGTAGACCGGGGTGTCCACGCTGCCGGGGTTCACGATGCACACGTGCACCCCCGGGGTCTCCCGGGCCTCCTGCTGCAACGTGCGGGTCAGCCCCTGCAACCCCCACTTGCTCGCCACGTAGCCGCTCATGTACGGCGCCGTGATGTGCCCCAGCACCGACCCGGTGAGGATCAGCGTGCCCCCGCCGTCCGCCCGGAAGCGGCGCAGCGCCACCCGGGCCACCGCGGCGGCGGCGAGCAGGTCGGTGCGTACCACCTGCTCGAAGACCCGCTCCGGGGTCTCCTCGAACCGGCCGTACGCCATCACCGCCGCGGTGTGCACCCAGACGTCGATGCCGCCGAACCGGTCGAGGGTCGCGTCGGCGAGCGCCGCCAGGGCGCCGTCGGCGGTGACGTCGGTGGGCACCTCCAGCGCCTGCGCGCCGGCGGCCCGGCACTCGTCGCCGACGGCGGCGAGGGCTGCGGCGGACCGGGCGGCGAGCACGAGGCGGTCCCCGCGGTCGGCGAAGGCCCGGGCCGCCGCCCGGCCGATCCCGCTGGTCGCGCCGGTCACGACCACCGTCCGGGTCACGGTGCCAGCACGACCTTGACGCAGCCGTCCTCCTTCTTCTGGAACATCTCGTACGCCTGCGGCGCCTCCGACAGCGGCACCCGGTGGGTACGCAGGTCCGCCACGCCCAGCGGGTCGTCGTCGCCGGAGAGCAGCGGGATGATCTCGTCGGTCCACCGGCGTACGTGGCACTGCCCCATGCGCAGCTGGATGCCCCGGTCGAACATCTCCATCAGGGGCATCGGGTCGACCTCGCCGCCGTAGACGCCGGAGACGGAGACGGTGCCGCCCCGGCGGACGGCCTTGATCGCGGCCTTGAGCACGACCAGCCGGTCGACGCCAACCTTGTCGGTCATGGTCTGCGCGAGCTTGTCGGGCAGCAGCCCGGCGGCGGTCTGGGCGAGCTTGCCGAGGGGCGCGCCGTGGGCCTCCATGCCCACCGCGTCGATGACCGCGTCGGGGCCGCGTCCGTCGACGAGGTCGATCAGCGCGCCAGGCACGTCGTCCAGTTCGCTGACGTCGAGCACCTCGACGCCGTGCCGGCGGGCCATCGCCAACCGCTCCGGCACCAGGTCGAGCCCGATGACCCGGTCCGCGCCGAGGTGCCGGCCGATGCGGGCGCAGAACTGGCCGACGGGCCCGAGCCCGAAGACGGCGAGGGTGCCGCCGCGCGGGGTGTCGGCGTACTTCACCGCCTGCCAGGCGGTCGGCAGGATGTCGGACAGGTAGAGCCAGCGCTCGTCGGGCCCGGTGTCGGGCACCTTGATCGGGCCGAACTGGGCGTGCGGCACCCGCAGGTACTCTGCCTGCCCGCCGGGCACCGAGCCGTAGAGCGAGGTGTAGCCGAACAGCGCGGCGCCCTTGCCCTCGGCGGTGACCTGGGTGGTCTCGCACTGCGCGTACAGCTGCCGGTCGCACATCCAGCAGGAGCCGCAGGAGATGTTGAACGGCACCACCACCCGGTCGCCCGGCTTGAGCCGGGTCACCCCCGCGCCCACCTCCTCGACGATGCCCATCGGCTCGTGGCCGAGGACGTCGCCGGGCTTCAGGTACGGCCCGAGCACCTCGTACAGGTGCAGGTCCGAGCCGCAGATCGCGGTCGAGGTGATCCGGACGACGGCGTCGGTCGGCTCCTCGATCCGCGGATCGGGCACCTCCTCCACCCGGACGTCCCGTTTGCCCTGCCAGGTCAGCGCCTTCATGTCCCTCGTCCCTCCTCGTGCCGTCCCCGGGGGTGCTACCCGTCCTTGCCGACTTGAACCGGTGCCCGGGTGTCGGCTGGCGGGCCGGATGTCGGGGGCACGATGCGCGGGCCGGTGCGCGAGCCGGGTGCGTGGGGCCGGGTGCCGGCTCCCGGAAGGGCTCCGGCATCCGGGCGCTGATCCCGCGTCCGGCGACGACGACGGCTGGGCCGCCTGTCGAGCTGATGTCGTAGACGACTCGGCTGATGTCGCAGACGATTCAGCTCGACAGGGCGCGAGCAGGCAGGCGCGGCCGCCCGGTGCGGCCGGCGTGGGGCCGCGTCGGGCGGGGCCGACGCGACGGGGGAGCAGGGACTGCGGGCCGACGGCCGGGCGGGTGGTACGGCGAGGGCCGCCGCGTTCGGAAGACGCGGCGGCCCTGCGCCGACCTCGCCGGCGTGACCTGCTGAGGCTCAGGAACCGGGGGTGTTGTCGCCCCGCTTCGAGGTGGCCATCAGGAAGTCGCGGTTGAGCCGGCCGATGGTGTTCAGCGGGATGCCCTTGGGGCAGACCACGGTGCACTCACCGGCGTTGGTGCAGCCGCCGAAGCCGGCCTCGTCGTGCGCGTCGACCATGCCGACCACCCGGGTGTAGCGCTCCGGCTGGCCCTGCGGCAGCAGCGAGAGCTGGGTGACCTTCGCGGCGGTGAAGAGCATCGCGGAGCCGTTCGGGCAGGCCGCCACGCAGGCGCCGCAGCCGATGCACTCCGCCGCCTCGAAGGCGGCGTCCGCGTTGGCCTTGGCGACCGGGGTCGAGTGCGCCTCGGGGGCGCTGCCGGTCGGCGCGGTGATGTAGCCGCCGGCGGCGATGATCTTGTCGAACGCGCCCCGGTTGACCACCAGGTCCTTGATGACCGGGAAGGCCCGGGCCCGCCACGGCTCGATGTCGATCGTCTCGCCGTCGGAGAACTGCCGCATGTGCAGCTGGCAGGCGGTGGTGCCGCGCTGCGGCCCGTGCGCGTCGCCGTTGATCATCAGGCCGCACATGCCGCAGATGCCCTCGCGGCAGTCGTGGTCGAACGCCACCGGCTCCTCGCCGGCGAGGATCAGCCGCTCGTTGAGGACGTCGAGCATCTCCAGGAAGGACATGTCGGGGGAGACGTCGTCGACCTTGTAGGTCACCATCCGACCCTTGTCCTCGGGGCCGGACTGGCGCCAGATGCGCAGGGTCAGGTTCACTTGTAGCTCCGCTGCGTGGGGTGGACGTATTCGAAGTTCAGGTCTTCCTTGTGCAGCACCGAGGGCTCGCCGGTGGCGGTGAACTCCCAGGCCGCCACGTACGCGAAGCGGTCGTCGTCGCGCTCCGCCTCGCCGTCGGGCGTCTGGTGCTCGGCCCGGAAGTGACCGCCGCAGGACTCCTCGCGGTGCAGGGCGTCGATGCACATCAGCTCCGCCAGCTCGAAGAAGTCGGCCACCCGGCCGGCCTTCTCCAGCGACTGGTTGAGCCCCTCGCCGCTGCCCGGCACCCGAACCCGCTGCCAGAACTGCTCGCGCAGGGCGCGGATCTCGTCGATCGCCTTGCGCAGCCCGGCCTCACTGCGTTCCATGCCGCAGTGCTCCCACATGATCTGGCCCAGCTCGCGGTGGAACGAGTCCACGGTCCGGTCGCCGTCGACGGCCAGCAGCCGCTGGATCCGGTCCTCGACGTCGGCGCGGGCCTGCACGGCCGCCGGGTGCGTGGCGTCGACCTTCTCCATCGGGCCGGACGCCAGGTAGTGCGCGATGGTGTTCGGCAGCACGAAGTAGCCGTCGGCCAGGCCCTGCATCAGCGCCGAGGCGCCGAGACGGTTCGCGCCGTGGTCGGAGAAGTTCGCCTCGCCGATCACGAAGAGGCCCGGGATCGTCGACTGGAGGTCGTAGTCGACCCAGAGGCCGCCCATCGTGTAGTGCACGGCGGGGTAGATGCGCATCGGCACCTCGTACGGGTCCTCGCCGGTGATCCGCTCGTACATCTCGAAGAGGTTGCCGTACTTGGCCTCGATGGCCTTGCGGCCGAGCCGGTTGATCGCGTCGCCGAAGTCCAGGTAGACGCCGAGCCCCGTCTGGCCGACGCCGCGCCCCTCGTCGCAGACGTTCTTCGCGGCGCGGGAGGCGATGTCGCGGGGGACCAGGTTGCCGAAGGAGGGGTAGATCCGCTCCAGGTAGTAGTCCCGCTCGTCCTCGGGGATGTCCCGCGGGCTGCGGGTGTCGCCCTTGGCCTTGGGCACCCAGACCCGGCCGTCGTTGCGCAGCGACTCGCTCATCAGGGTCAGCTTCGACTGGTGGTCGCCGGAGACCGGGATGCAGGTCGGGTGGATCTGCGTGTAGCAGGGGTTGGCGAAGTACGCGCCCTTGCGGTGGGCCCGCCAGGTGGCGGTGACGTTGCAGCCCTTGGCGTTGGTGGAGAGGTAGAAGACGTTGCCGTAGCCGCCGGAGGCGAGCACGACCGCGTCCGCGAACTCGGTGGTGATCTCGCCGGTGACCATGTCCCGGACCACGATGCCGCGGGCCTTGCCGTCGACGACGATCAGCTCCAGCATCTCGTGCCGGGTGTTCATCTCCACGTTGCCGAGGCCGATCTGCCGCTCCAGCGCCTGGTACGCGCCGAGCAGCAGCTGCTGGCCCGTCTGGCCCCGGGCGTAGAAGGTGCGCTGCACCTGCGCGCCGCCGAAGGAGCGGGTGTCCAGCAGGCCGCCGTACTCGCGGGCGAACGGGACGCCCTGCGCGACGCACTGGTCGATGATGTTGACCGAGACCTCGGCGAGCCGGTGCACGTTCGACTCGCGGGAGCGGAAGTCGCCGCCCTTGACGGTGTCGTAGAAGAGGCGGTGCACCGAGTCGCCGTCGTTGCGGTAGTTCTTGGCGGCGTTGATGCCGCCCTGCGCGGCGATGGAGTGCGCCCGGCGCGGGCTGTCCTGGTAGCAGTAGGTCTTGACCCGGTAGCCCTGCTCGCCCAGCGTGGCGGCGGCCGAGCCGCCGGCCAGACCGGTGCCGACCACGATCACGGTCATCTTGCGGCGGTTGGCCGGGTTGACCAGCTTGGCCTCGAAGCGGCGGCGTTCCCACCGGGTCTCGATCGGGCCGTCGGGAGCCTTGGTGTCGGCGATCGGGTCGCCCTCGGTGTAGAGATCCATGTCAGGACACCAATCCGGTGAGTACGGCGAACGGGACCACCAGGTAGCCGACGCAGAGCGCCACGGAGAAGCCGAGGGCCACGGCCCGGGCCCGCCGCTCGCCGCGCGGGCTCTGCTGGCCGAGGCTGCGCAGCGCGCTGAACAGGCCGTGCCGCAGGTGGAAGCCGAGGGTGACGATCGCCAGGGTGTAGAAGAGCGTCACGTACCAGCGCTCCGGGGCGAAGTCGGCCACCACGTTGGCGTACGGCCGGGCGGGGTCGCCGACGGGGTTGAGCGTGCCGGTGGTGAGGTCCAGCAGGTGGTAGATCACGAACAGCAGGATGATCACGCCACCCCAGCGCATCGTGCGGGCGGCGTAGCTGCCCTGCACCTTCTTGCGGTGCGCGTACTGCACCGGGCGGGCGGCGCGGGCGCGTACGGCGAGGGCGGTCGCGGCCCAGATGTGGCCGACTGCCGCCACCACCAGGCCGATCCGCATGATCCACAGGAACCACACGCCCGGCAGCAGCGGGGTGCCGATCTCGCGTAGCCAGTGCGCGTAGTGGTCGAACGAGGTCGCCCCCGTGAAGATCTTCAGGTTGCCGAGCATGTGCGCGATCAGGAATGACACCAGGATGATGCCCGTCACCGCCATGACGGCCTTGAGGCCGACGCTGGAACGGATGGGCGACCGAGTTCTCGTGACTACCACGCGATCGACGCTAGGAGCACTTGATTCAGTCGTCCAATGCATCGAACTCGCAGTCTTGATAGCTATAGGCTATGTAGATGCAGCTCCATCAGCTGAAGTACTTCGTAGCGGTCGCAGAAGTACGACATTTCACCCAAGCCGCCGACATCGTGGGCATCACCCAGCCTTCGTTGAGTAAGCAAGTTCACGCCCTGGAGGAGGGCCTCGGTGCCCCACTGTTCGAGCGGGTAAGGGGCAACATCACGCTCACCGCGGCCGGTGAGGTGCTGCTGCCGCTGGCCAAGCGGATCCTCGCCGACGTCGACACCGCGACCCGCGAGGTGCAGGAGCTGGTCGGCCTGCGCCGTGGCCGGGTCCGGCTCGGCGCCACCCCCAGCCTCGCCACCTCGCTCGCCCCGCCCGTGCTGCGCCGCTTCCGCGACGCCCACCCCACCATCGACCTGCGGGTGGAGGAGAGCGGCTCGCAGGACCTGGTCCGCGGCCTGCTCCGCGGCGACCTCGACCTGGCACTGATCATCATGCCGGCCCAGGGCACCGACCCCGGGCTGCGCGCCGACCCCATCCTGCGGGAGAGCCTGGTGGTCGCCTCCGTCGAGGAGCTGCCGGTGGCCCCGGAGGCCGGGCAACTGCGCGTCGCCGACCTGCGCGACCAGCCGATGGTCATGTTCCGGGAGGGCTACGACCTGCGCGACGCCACCCTCCAGGCCTGCCGGGAGGCCGGCTTCGAGCCGACCATCGCCGTCGACGGCGGCGAGATGGACGCGGTGCTGAGCTTCGTCGAGGCCGGGCTGGGCGTCGCGCTGGTCCCCGGCATCGTGGTGGCCCGCCGGCCGGGCGTACGCGTCACCCGGCTGGCCCCGCCCGGCGTCCGGCGCACCATCGCGGTCGCCCGGCGCCGCGACGTGGTGCCCACCCACGCCGGCCGGGAGCTGCGCAGGATACTGCTGGACTACGTCCGCGACGCCACCACCGACGGGGACCTGCCGCCGGGCGTCGAACCGCTCTGAGGCCCGCCGGCGAACCGCGCGGAGGTCGGCCGCCGCACGCCCGGCCGCGCCGTTCCCCGCCGTCAGGTGCGCACGACGGAAGACGACCGGCCCCCGTCGGCGTGCCTACGCTGCCCGCATGGCAACGGGTAGCGCCGTGGTGATCGGCGCCAGCATGGGCGGCCTGCTGACGGCGCGCGCTCTCACCGAGGCGTACGAGCGGGTCACCCTCGTGGACCGTGACCTGCTGCCCGAGCGGGCGGACAGCCGCCGGGGCGTACCCCAGGGACGGCAGCTGCACGTCCTGCTGACCCGGGGCCGGCAGGCGTTCGAGGAGCTGCTGCCGGGCATCTCGGCGGAGCTGGCCGCGCGCGGCGTGCCCACGGTCGACCTGCACGAGCAGGTCCACTGGTACAACAACGGCCACCGGATGCGCCGCGCCCCGTCGCCGCTGTTCGCCCTCGGGGTCAGCCGACCGCTGCTGGAACAGGTCGTCCGGGAGCGGGTGGCCGCCCTGCCCGGGGTGCGGATCGTCTCGGGCTGCGAGGTGGCGGGCCTGACCACCACCGTCGACCGGCGGCGGGTCACCGGGGTGCGGCTGCACCCCCGCGACGGGGAGCCCACGACCGTCGCCGCCGACCTCGTCGTCGACGCCGGCGGCCGGGGCACCCGCAGCCCGGTGTGGCTGGCCGAGCTGGGCTACCGGCCCGCGCCGGAGGAACGGGTCAAGGTCGGCGTCACCTACCTCACCCGCACCTACCGCCGGGAGCCGCACCACCTGGAGGGGCTGCTCGGCGCGCTCACCAACGCCGTGCCCGGCCAGCCCCGGGGCGGCATCGTCGCCGTGCAGGAGCAGGGCCGGTTCGCGGTGGCGCTCAGCGGCATGCTCGGCGAGGAGCCGCCGGCCGACGACGACGGCATGACCGCCTTCGCCGAGACCCTCGCCGCCCCGCAGATCGCCGAGCTGCTGCGTACGGCGCAGCCGGAGAGCCCGCCGGCGACGATGAAGTTCCCGGCCAGCGTGCGGCGGCGCTACGAGCGGCTGCGCCGCTTCCCGGCCGGCTACCTGGTGGTGGCCGACGCCGTGTGCAGCTTCAATCCGGTCTACGGGCAGGGCATGACGGTGGCCGCGCTGGAGGCCCTGCTGCTGCGCCGGCTGCTGCGGCGCTCGCCCGACCGGCTCGCCCGGCGGTTCTTCCGGGGCGCCGCCCGGCTGATCGACGGGCCGTGGTCCATCGCGGTCGGCACCGACCTGCGCTTCCCCGAGGTGCCCGGCCGCCGCTCGCCGCGGGTACGCCTGGTCAACGCGTACGTGGGCCGGCTGCACGCGGCGGCGACCCGGGACCCGGCGCTGGGCGCGGCGTTCCTGCGGGTGGTGAACCTCGTCGACCCGCCGACGCGGCTGCTCTCCCCGCCGGTGCTGCTGCGGGTGCTGCGCGGTGCCCCGGCGTCCGCGCCATGACCGTCCCGGCATCGGCGCCATGACCGTCCCGGCGTCGGCACCCTGAGCCGGGCGGACGCCGTCCGACGGGTGCGGGCGTGCCGCCCTACCTGCCCTCCGCCTCGTCCATCGCGCGGTAGATCCGCTGCTCCGACACCGGGTACGGGGTGCCCAGCGCCTGGGCGAACACGTTCACCCGCAGCTCCTCGATCATCCAGCGGATCTGCCGCACCGCCGTCGACTGCCGGCGGCTCTGCGGCAGCGCGGCGAGCATCTCCTGGTACTCCTTCTGTACCACCGCGACCCGGTCCTGCTGCTGCTTGTCGCGCTGCGGGTTGCCCGGCAGCCGGTCCAGCCGCCGCTCGATCGCGGTGAGGTAGCGCAGCAGGTCGGGCAGGCGCGCGTACCCGGTCTCGGTGACGAACCCCTTGTGCACCAGGCCGTTCAGCTGAGCCCGGATGTCGGCCAGCGCGGCCACCACCGCCAGGTTCCGCGTGGCGCCGAGGCGCTGCTCGACCGCGTACGCGGCGGCGAGCACCCGGCGGACCCGATCCATGATCTCGACTACGGTGTCCACCAGGTCGGCCCGGACCTTCTCCCGCAGGGCGGCGAAGCCCTCGGCGTCCCAGGCCGGGCCGCCGGCGTCACCGATCAGCTTGTCGATCGCCGCCCCCGCCGCGTCCGAGATCAGCTCCTGTACGCCGCCGTGCGGATTGCGGCTCAGCGCCAGCTTCGCCTCGTTGCTCAGCCGCCCCTGCAGGAACTTCGCCGGCGACGGCACGGTGAGCCGCAGCAGCCGCCGCGTACCCGCCCAGTGCGCCGCCTCCTGCTCGGCGGGCGAGTCGAAGACCTTCACCCCGACGGTGTCGCCCTCGTCGACCAGGGCCGGGTACGCGGTCACGGCGTACCCGGCGCGCACCTGCTCGATGGTGCGAGGAAGAACGTCGATGCTCCACTCGCGCAGCCCGGTGCGGGCCACGTCCGGCGCGGCGGCGGCCACGACCTGGCGTACCTCCGCCTTGAGCCGACGTTGCAGGGCCGGTAGGTCCTTGCCCTCGGCGACCGGCTTGTTCTCCTCGTCGAGCACCCGGAAGCTGACCCGCAGGTGCGCGGGGAGCCGCTCGGTGTCCCACGCGTCGCGGGGCACGGTGACGCCGGTCATCCGGCGCAGCTGCCGGGTCAGCGCGTCCAGCAGCGGCTCCTCGCCGGCCGGCATCGCGGCCAGCGCCGCGCGCGCGAAGTCCGGCACCGGTACGAAGTTGCGGCGTACCGCCTTGGGCAGCGAGCGGATCAGCGCGATCACCAGTTCCTCGCGCAGCCCGGGCACCTGCCAGTCGAAGCTCTCCGCCGGCACCTGGTTGAGCAGGGGCAGCGGGATGTCGACGGTCACGCCGTCGGTGGGGGTGCCCGGCTCGAAGCGGTAGGTCAACGGCAGGGTCACCCCGTCGGCTGACCACTCGTCGGGGTAGTCGGCCTCGTCCACGCCGGTGCGGCCGGCGTTGACCAGCAGCTCCCGGGTGAAGGTGAGCAGGTCGGGCTGCTCCCGTCGGGTCTTCTTCCACCAGGCGTCGAAGTGCCGCCCGGAGACCACGTCGGCCGGGATGCGGGCGTCGTAGAAGTCGAAGACGGTCTGGTCGTCGACGAGGATGTCGCGGCGCCGGGCCCGGTGCTCCAGCTCCTCGATCTCCGTCAGCAGCCGCTGGTTGTCCCGCCAGAAGTGGTGGTGGGTCTGCCAGTCGCCCTCGACGAGGGCGTGCCGGATGAACAGCTCCCGCGACAGCGCCGGGTCGATCCGGCCGAAGTTGACCTTCCGCGAGGTGACCAGCGGGACGCCGTAGAGGGTCACCTTCTCGTAGGCCATCACGGCCGCCTGCTTCTTCTCCCAGTGCGGCTCGCTGTAGCTGCGCTTGACCAGGTGCGTCGCCAGGGGCTCGACCCACTCGGGCTCGACCCGGCCGGCCACCCGGCCCCAGAGCCGGGAGGTCTCCACCAGCTCGGCGGCCATCACCCAGCGCGGCGGCTTCCTGAACAGCGCCGAGCCGGGGAAGAGCGCGAACTTCGCGCCCCGGGCGCCGAGATACTCGTGCTTCTGCGCGTCCTTGAGCCCGACGTGCGACAGCAGGCCGGCCAGCAGCGACTGGTGCACCTTCGGCGTGTCGATCTCCTCCGGCAGGTCCGCGCCGCCCCGGCGCCCGCCGCCTGCGTCGCGCGTCGGTCGCCCTTCTTCGGGCGTACGTCTCACCTGTCGCAACTGGCTGACGATGTCCTGCCACTCGCGTACCCGCAGGTAGTTGAGGTATTCGGCCTTGCACATCCGCCGGAACGCGCTGGACGACAGCTCGCGCTGCTGCTCGCGCAGGTGCCGCCACAGGTTGAGCAGCGTCACGAAGTCCGACTCGCGGTCGGTGAACCGCGCGTGCGCCTGGTCGGCCTGGGCCTGCTTCTCGGCGGGCCGCTCGCGCGGGTCCTGGATCGACAGCGCGGCGGCGATCACCATCACCTCGGTGGCGCAGCCGTTGCGCTCGCCCTCGACGACCATCCGGGCCAGCCGCGGGTCGACGGGGAGCTGCGCCAGCCGCCGGCCCAGCGGGGTGAGCCGCTTCGCCGGGTCGGCCTCGGCCGGGTCGAGCGCCCCGAGCTCGTGCAGCAGGTTCACGCCGTCGGCGACGTTGCGCCGGTCCGGCGGGTCGATGAACGGGAACGCGGCGATGTCGCCCAGCCCGATGGAGGTCATCTGGAGGATGACCGAGGCGAGATTGGTACGCAGGATCTCCGGGTCGGTGAACTCCGGGCGGGACAGGAAGTCCTGCTCGTCGTAGAGGCGGATGCAGATGCCGTCCGAGGTACGCCCGCAGCGCCCCTTGCGCTGGTTGGCCGACGCCTGTGAGACCGGCTCGATCGGCAGCCGCTGCACCTTGAGCCGGCTGCTGTAGCGGGAGATGCGGGCCGTGCCCGGGTCCACCACGTACTTGATGCCGGGCACGGTGAGCGAGGTCTCCGCCACGTTGGTCGCCAGCACCACCCGGCGCCCGGCGTGCGGGGCGAAGACCCGGTGCTGCTCGGCGGTGGAGAGCCGGGCGTACAGCGGCAGGATCTCGGTGCCGCGCAGCGCCGGTTTCTTCTCCACCAGCTTGCCCAGCGCGTCGGCGGTGTCGCGGATCTCCCGCTCGCCGCTGAGGAAGACCAGGACGTCGCCGGGCCCCTCGGCGGCCAGTTCCTCGACGGCGTCGCCGATGGCCTGGACCTGGTCGCGGACGTTCTCCTCGTCCTCGCCGTCGTCCTCGCCCTCGGCCACCTCGACCAGCGGCCGGTAGCGCACCTCGACCGGGTACGTGCGCCCGGAGACCTCGACCACGGGCGCCGGCACGCCGTCGGGCTCGTCGGCGGTGGGCGGCCCCGCGAAGTGTCGGGCGAAGCGCTCGGTCTCGATGGTCGCCGAGGTGATGACCACCTTGAGGTCGGGTCGGCGGGGGAGGAGCTGGCGCAGGTAGCCGAGGATGAAGTCGATGTTGAGGCTGCGCTCGTGCGCCTCGTCGATGATCAGCGTGTCGTACTGGCGCAGCATCCGGTCGGTCTGCAACTCGGCGAGCAGGATGCCGTCGGTCATCAGCTTGACCAGGCTGCGGTCGCTGACCTGGTCGGCGAAGCGCACCTTGTAGCCGACCACGTCGCCCAGCTCGGTGCCGAGCTCCTCGGCGATGCGGTCCGCCACCGTACGCGCGGCCAGCCGGCGCGGCTGGGTGTGCCCGATCAGGCCGGTGATCCCGCGCCCCAGCTCCAGGCAGATCTTCGGCAGCTGGGTGGTCTTGCCGGAGCCCGTCTCGCCGGCCACGATCACCACCTGGTGGTCGCGGATCGCGGCGGCGATGTCGTCCTTGCGCTCGCTCACCGGCAGCTGGGCCGGATACGTGATCACCGGTACGGCGGCGCGGCGGTTCTCGAGCACGGCCTCGGCCCGCGCCACGTCGGCGGCGATCTCCCCGAGCGCCGACTCCCGGCGCTGCGGGTCGCGCAGCCGGCGTACCCCGTCCAGGCGCCGTTGCAGGCGGCGCTGGTCGCGGAACATCAGGGGACGGAGGCGGCGGTGCAGCTCGCGGACGGGGTCGGTCGCGGCGGGTGCGGCTGGATTCTGCATGTCGTCGCCAAGGATAGGCAGCCGCCGGCCGGACCGCCCCCGGGTTACCGCCGCACCGCCCCGGCCCGCCCGCGCCCACGCCCGTCGGCGGCGCCCCACGAGGGGCGCGCGGGCGGCGCCGCCTCGGACTAGAGTGGGGCGTCGACCGACCTTGGCCACGGGGGACTGGATGACGATGCGCGACACCGACCGGGCCCTCGTGCAGGCCGCCACGGCGGTCGCCAAGCTGCGCTGCCGCAGCGAGAACCACACGGTCGCCGCCGCCGCGCGGACCACCGACGGCCGGGTCTTCACCGGGGTCAACGTCTACCACTTCACCGGCGGTCCCTGCGCCGAGGTGGTCGCGGTCGGCGCCGCCGCCACGCAGGGCGTCACCGAGCTGGAGACGATCGTCGCGGTGGGCGACCGGGGGCGCGGGGTGATCCCGCCCTGCGGGCGCTGCCGGCAGGTGCTGCGCGACTACTTCCCCACGGTCCGGGTCATCGTCGGGCCGATGGACGCGCTGCGCGTGGTGCACGTCGCCGAGCTGCTGCCGGAGACGTACGTCTGGGCCGACCAGCAGCTCGACGGGCCGGCCGGCCCGGTCCCCGCGCCACGGCCGGCCGACTGACGCCCCCGGCCGCCTAACTGACGCCCGGCCCGCCGACGGCGGACCGGCGCCCGCTGACGCCCGGCCGCCGGGCCGTCAGTCGCCGGCGGCGGCTTCCAGGACCGACCGGGGCAGCGGCACGCTCTCGAAGCGCACGATTCCCTCCGGCACCATCCAGCTCATCACCTGCACGCCGAGCCGCCCGGCCCGCACGGCCGGGTCGTTGTGGTAGAGCTCGCGGGCCTCCTGCGGCGAGACGGAGAGCACGACGAACCCGCGCAGCCGCTCGTCGTCGGCGTCGACGAACGGCCCCGCCGCCAGGACGAGCCCCTGCTCCACCAGCCCCGCCTGGTGCGCCAGGTGGGCGTCCTGCAACCGGTCGGCCGCGTCCAGCGGCAGGTCCGGCGCGTCCGCCGGCCGGAGCAGGAGCACCACCGTGTGCTGGTCGAATCGCATGCCCACACACTAGGGCGGCCGGGGCCGCCGTCCGCCCGGATCCGGCGCCGTCCGCCCTGCTCAGCGCCGCTCGGATCGACGACGGCGAGTTAGGCCCGGCCAGGGCGTTCCGCTACGGTAAGGCGACCCTAAGCCCGAACGTGCAGGAGCCTCGTGACCAGCCTCGCCATCCGACCGGCGCCTGCCGGCGCCCGGCCCCGGGCGCGTGGCGGTCGTCGGCTCGCAGTCACCGTGGCCGCCGCCGTGGTGCTGGGGCTGGCCGTGCTGGCGAGCTTCGCGCTCGGCAGCCGGGCGCTGGCCGTCGACGAGGTGTGGCGAGCGCTGGTCGCCCCCGACGGCGGCGAGGCCGCCACCATCGTGCGGGAACTGCGGATGCCGCGTACCGCGCTGGGCCTCGCCGTCGGGCTCGCCCTCGCCGTCGCCGGGGTCCTCTTCCAGGCCCTCACCCGCAACCCGCTGGCCGAGCCGCGGATCCTCGGCATCAGCGCCGGCGCCTCGTTCGGCGTGGTGCTGGCCATCTCCGTCTTCGGCGTGAGCACCCTGGCCGGGTACGTCTGGTTCGGCATCGGCGGCGCGCTCGGCGCCGGCGTGCTGGTCTTCGCCGTCGCCGCCAAGGCCCGCGAGGGCGCCAGCCCGGTCACCCTCGCGCTGGTCGGCGCGGCCCTCGACGCCAGTCTCGCCTCCGTGGTGTACGCGCTGCTCAGCATGGACGCCCGCACCTTCGAGGAGTACCGCTTCTGGGTGGTCGGCGGGCTGACCGGCCGGGACCTCACGGTGGCCGTACAGGTGGTGCCGTTCGTGCTGGCCGGGCTGTTCCTGGCCGCGCTGGTCGCCCGGGGCCTGGACGCGCTGGCCCTCGGCGACGACGTGGCCCGGGGCCTCGGGCACCGGATCGGCCTGGTCCGTCTCGGCGGCGGTCTCGCCGCGGTCCTGCTCACCGGGGCGGCCGTCGCCGCCGCCGGCCCGATCGCGTTCGTCGGGCTCGCGGTGCCGCACCTGGCCCGCGCCCTGGTCGGCGCCGACCACCGGTGGACCCTCGCGGTCTCCGCGCTGCTGGGACCCGCGCTGCTGCTGGGCGCCGACGTCGTCGGCCGGCTCGTCGCGCCGCCCGGGGAGGTGCCCGCGGGCATCGTGACCGCCCTGGTCGGCGCCCCGCTGCTGGCCTTCCTGGTGCGCCGCGCGAAGGTCGTGACGGCGTGACCGCCCCCACCGCCCCGGCCGCCGGACGGCCGGCGGGGCGGCCCCGCGTCGGCGTCACCGCGCTGCCCGGGCGTTCGCTGGTGCGGATCGGTCCGGTCGCCGTGCAGGTCCGCCGCCGCTCGGTGCTGGTCGCCGCCGTGCTGGTCGTGCTGCTGCTCGCCGCGGGGCTGCTCAGCCTCTCGCTGGGCACCCCGTACGTCGCCCCGGTCGACGTGCTGCGCGCCCTCTCCGGCGCCGGCACCCCGTACGACCTGGTGGTCCTGGACCTGCGGCTGCCCCGGCTGGTGCTGGCGGCGGTGGCCGGCGCGGCCTTCGGGGTGGCGGGCACCCTGATCCAGAGCGTGGCGCGCAACCCGCTCGCCAGCCCCGACGTCGTCGGCATCACCCAGGGCGCCGGCCTCGCCGCGACGGTGGCCCTGACCGGTGGCGTCGCCGCCGTGCTCGTGGCGCCGGCCGCGCTGGTCGGCGGGCTGGTCGCCGCCGCGCTGCTGTTCGCCCTCGGCGCCCGGCACGGCCTGGCCGCCCAGCGGTTCGTGCTCGCCGGCGTGGCGGTCGCCTTCGCGCTGCGGGCCCTGACCGAGGTGGTCATGCTCACCGCCGACCCGATCGACGGGCTGCGCGCGCAGATCTGGCTGATCGGCACGCTCGCCGGCAGGGGCTGGACCGAGAGCCTGTGGATCGCCCTCACCCTGGTCGCGCTCCTGCCGGTGCTGGCCTGGGCCGGCTGGGCGCTGAACAGCACCGCCCTGGACGACGACACCGCCCGGGGGATCGGCCTGCGTCCGACGGCCCGTCGGGTCGGCCTCGCCGGGACCGGGGTGCTGGCCGCCGCGATGGTCACCGCCCAGGTGGGCGCGGTGGACTTCGTCGCCCTGGTCGCCCCGCAGCTGGCCCGCCGGCTGGTCCGCGCCGAGCGTCCGCCGCTGGTCGGCGCCGCGTTGCTCGGGGCGCTGCTGCTGGTGCTGGCCGACCTGGGCGGCCGGCGGCTGTTCGCCCCCACCCAGCTGCCCGCCGGCGTGCTGACCGCCGCCATCGGCGGCCCGTACCTGATCTTCCTGCTGCTGCGCGGCCGGCGGCGGTCCTCGTGAAGTCCGACCCTGGCAAGGAGGCGTGATGCTCTCCACCCGCGACCTGGTCGCCGGTTACGACGAACGGACCGTGCTGGACGGGCTCGACCTGGAACTGCCGGGCGACGCGTTCACGGTGATCGTCGGTCCGAACGCCTGCGGCAAGTCCACCCTGCTGCGCACCATGGCCCGCCTGCTCACGCCCCGGCGCGGCGCCGTGCTGCTGGACGGCACCGCCATCCGCGACCTGCCGACCCGCGAGGTCGCCCGCCGCCTCGGCGTGCTGCCGCAGAGCCCGCTGGTGCCGGAGGGCGTCACCGTGGCCGACCTGGTGGGCCGGGGCCGGCAGCCGTACCAGCGGTGGTGGCGGCAGTGGTCGGAGTCCGACGGCGTCGCCGTCGAGCAGGCCATGGCGCTCGCCGACGTGACCGGGCTGGCCGACCGGCCGGTGGACACCCTCTCCGGGGGCCAGCGGCAGCGCGTCTGGATCGCCATGACCCTCGCGCAGGACACCGAGGCGCTGCTGCTGGACGAGCCCACAACCTTCCTCGACCTCGCCCACCAGGTCGAGGTGCTGGACCTGCTGCACCGGCTGCGCGTCGAGCGGGGCCGCACCGTCGTCGCCGTGCTGCACGACCTCAACCAGGCCGCCCGGTACGCCGACCACCTGATCGCGATGCGCTCCGGCGCCGTGGTGGCCGCCGGGCCGCCCCGGGAGATCCTCACCGCCGACCTGGTCCGGGACGTCTTCGGCCTGGACTGCGTGGTCGTGCCCTGCCCGGTGACCGGGGCGCCCCTGGTGGTGCCCGCGCTCACCGGCGCCTCCCTGCCTCGCCCCTCGGCCGGGGACGCGGCGACGCCGCTGACCGGCTCGTACCCCTCGAAAGGAATCTGATGCGTCGTCTCGCCGCCGCCCTCACCGCGGCCCTCGCTCTCGGCGTCGGTCTCACCGCCTGTGGTGAGAGCGACCCGGTCGCCGACACCACCACCGGGCAGACCCGGGAGATCACCCACGCCATGGGCACCACCAAGGTGCCGACGGAGCCCAAGCGGGTCGTCGTGCTCGACACCGACAAGATCGACACCGCCCTGACCCTCGGCGTCACACCGGTCGGCGCCGCCACCGCCGGCGAGGCGAGGAGCTGGCCGACCTACTTCGGCGAGGAGAAGCTCGCCGGCATCAAGGAGGTCGGGGTGCTCACCGAGCCCGACCTGGAGGCCATCAACGCCCTCAAGCCGGACCTCATCCTGGGCAGCAAGTTCCGCCAGGAGAAGTTCTACGACGAGCTGGCCGCCATCGCGCCGACCGTCTTCACCGAGAAGGTCGGCGTCACCTGGAAGGAGAACTTCCTCTTCGACGGCGCGGCGCTCGGCAAGGAGCAGCAGGCCAAGGACCTGCTGGCCGCGTACGAGACGCGGGCCAGGGAGTTCGGCGGCAAGCTCGGCGACGCCGCCACCCGCAAGGTCTCCATCGTCCGCTTCATGCCGACCGAGATCCGGGTGTACGGGCCGGACTCGTTCTCCGGCATCGTCATCGGCGACACCGGCCTGGGCCGCCCCGAGCGCCAGCAGCTCACCGGCAAGGAGGACCGGCGGATGGACCGGGTCAGCCCGGAGCGCGTCGGCGAGGTCGACGGCGACGTCATCTTCGTGACCGCGTACGGCGAGAAGGCCGCCGCCGAGCAGGCCAAGGTCACCGGCGGGACGCTCTGGAAGGGGCTGTCGGCGGTCAAGGCGGGCAAGGCGCACGTGGTGTCCGACGAGATTTGGATGACCGGCATCGGCATCGGCGCCGCCAACAAGATCCTTGACGACCTGGCCAAGTACCTCACCGCCTGACCGGTACGCGCGCGGCAGCCCCCTACGGCTGCCGCGCGTCACCCGTCACGGACTCGCCGGCGGCGCGCCGCAGCGAGCGGTACCGGGGCAGGTCCTCGCGGGCCGGCCCGTCCCGGCGGATCCGCTCCGTCGGCCGCACCGCCGGCTGGTCCGGCACCCGTGGTGCCTCCCCGCCCTGCGTGACCAGGTCCTCGGTCTCCTGGACCAGGTAGTGCGGCCGACGTTTGGTCTCGTAGTAGATCCGGCCGATGTACTCCCCGATCACGCCCAGGATCGTCATCTGGATGCCGCCGAGGCCGATCACGCTGACGATGATGGTGGTGTAGCCGGGAACGTCGATCCCCTTGCTGACGGCGTCGGCGACCACCCAGGCCATGTAGACCACCGCGATCAGGGTGAGGAACAGGCCGCCGTAGATCGCCAGACGCAGCGGCCGGTTGTTGAACGACAGCAGCCCGTCGAACGCGTAGTTGAACAGCTTGCCGAACGTCCACCTGCTCCGGCCCGCCTGCCGGGTCTGGTTGCCGTGCGCGACAACCACCGTGCGGAACCCGATCCAGGAGAACAGCCCCTTCGAGAAGCGGTTGTACTCGGGCATCGCCAGCACCGCGTCCACCGCGAGCCGGGACAGCAGCCGGAAGTCGCCCGCCCCGTCCAGCAGCCGCACGTCGATCCACCAGTTGACCAGCCGGTAGAAGGAGCGCGACGCCAGCATCCGTACGAACCGGTCACCGCGCCGGTCCCGGCGGGCGATCACCTGGTCGAAGCCCTGCCGATACAGCGCCACCATGTCGGGCAGCAGCCACGGCGGGTGCTGGAGGTCGGCGTCCATGATGACGACCGCGTCGCCGGTGGCCCGCTCCAGCCCGGCCAGCATCGCCGCCTCCTTGCCGAAGTTGCGGCTCAGCGACGTGTACCGCACGCGGGGGTCGGCGGCGGCGAGCCGGCGCAGCGCCACGAGGGTGCCGTCGGAGCTGCCGTCGTCGACGTACACCACCTCGATCTCGACGTCGGTCAGCTCGGCGACGGCGGCGTTCACCGCCGCGTGCAGCCGCTCCACCGAGGCCTCCTCGTTGAAGCAGGGCACCACCACCGACAGGCGCACGTCCGTCACCCCGTCCGGCCGGCGCCCGAGGACGCCCGGCGGCGCCCACCGCGCCGCCTCGCGCCGGCCCGGTCAGAGGCGGTAGACCAGCACACCATCGATCTCCTCCCGGGTGATGCCCAGCCCGTCGTACGGCCGTTGCGCGATGCCCTCCCACGGGGTGCCGGCGGCCCAGCCCGGCAGGGCCACCACGGAGCGCACCCCGATGCCCCGCAGGTACGCCACGCTGCCCGCGTCGGGGAAGGCGGCCGTCGCAGCCCGGGTCTGCGCCTGGGTGACCGGCTCGAACCCGGCGAGCCCGTTCGTCACCCGGGGGAACCCGTCCGTCGTCCAGGACATGAAGATCAGATCGAGCGCGCCGCCGGCCGGCAGCACCAGCATCGGTTCCGCCGCCGTACGCATCGCCGCCGGTGGCGTGGGCACCACCGGGTGCGCCGTCCGGTTGACCCCCTCCAGCCCCACGAGGGCCAGCGGCACCAGCAGCAGCACCGGCGCCAGGAACCTCGCCCGACCGTGGGACGCCCACCGGCGCACCGCCGTGGCGAACACCGTCACGGCACCCGCCGCCAGCACCGCCAGCAGCAGGCTGGTCCAGTGCATCATCCGCCCCGGCGTGCGCAACGCGTCCCAGCCCGGCAGGTGCTTCGACAGCGTCAGGTAGCCCGGATCGCCGTCGCCGCCGAGGGTGACCCCCAGGCCCAGCAGCACCGTGCCGAGCACGCCGAGCGCCACCGCGACCCGACGCCGGGCCGGGTAGACCGAGACGAACAGCCCCGCCGCGGCCAACGCGAGCAGGACCATCCCGGGCAGCAGCGCCATCTCCGGCGGCCAGGTCAGCTGTTCGCGGGCCGCCGCGTGCCGCTCGCCCCACCACCACGAGTCCGCCGGGGCGGTGACGAAGCCGATCAGCGGCGGCGAGAACATCTCCGTCCAGGCCAGCGACCGTTCGGCCTGCGGATTGAGGTCGACGACGCGCAGGTAGACCAGGCCCAGCAGCAGCGTCACCGCCCCGAAGACGGCCCCGCCGGCCAGGTCGGCGACCAGCAGCCGCCGGCCGAACGCGGGCCGTCGCCCCCGCCGCCACCACGACCAGCCGTAGCCGCCGGCCCCGACCAGCACCGCGGCCAGCAGGAAGTAGACCAGGGGCAGCCCGATGCCGAAGCCCAGGCTGATCTGCCAGGCGGCGACGAGCCACCCCGCGAGGGCCCAGCCCGGTCGCCGGCGCTCCGGGCGGTACCCGTGCCGCAACGACCAGCCGTGGCCGCGCGCCAGCATCGCCAGGCACAGCGCGATCCCGCCGCTGGAGAGGATGTTGAGGTGCCCGGCGTGCGCCAGGCGCCAGGGCGCGTACGCCCACGCGACGCCGGCGACCGCCCCGCCCAGCCGGCCCGCGCCGAGCTGCCGGGCCAGCGCGTACGCCCCGACGAAGGCCAGCGCGTGCACCAGCACGTACGCCACGTTGTAGCGGACCAGGGCGGCCTCGAAGCCCGAGCCGAGCATGCCGAGCGGGGCGTAGCCGAGCAGGGTGTCGCTGTAGGCGTACGTGTGGGTCTCGGGGAAGAACGTGTTGGAGTGCCAGAGGCCGGCCGGGTTGTTCAGCAGGGCGTGCCCGGCCCAGGCCATCTGCCACGCCTGCAACGTGGGGTCGCCGATGTCGCCGGGGATCGTGCTCGCCGGATGCCGCATCGTCGGCCAGGTCAGCACCACCGCCAGCAGCAGCCCGCCGAGCACCGCCAGCGTCCATTCGTGCCACAGCCATCGCCACCGCTCCCGCCGGCCGGGGGGCCCGGGGGCGGGCACCTGTTCGTCTTCGGCGATCTCGGCGGGTGGACGGGCGTCCATGGACCCGGTGGTCATGAAGATAGATGATTCACGATGCTGGGCGCCGTGTCGATCCGCCGCCCGGGATGTGGGCTTCCACGCGGATCCCCGGTAGGCGCCCGGCCCGGCCATGTCGGCCGGGCCGGGCGAGCGGATCGGGTGGTGGGAAGGGATCAGGCGGCGGTGGCCCAGATGGCCCGGAAGGCCGCCGCCTCCCCGGCCAGCCAGCGCTCGATCTGCTCGGCGCGGGCGTCGGCGGGCATGCGGTGGGCCTCGCCCCGACGCACGTCGACCAGGACCGGCTCGGCGTGCGGGAGCACCGCGTCCATGTGCCGGGCCATCAGGTGCAGGGTGGCGAGCGTCGCCTCCTCGCTGGGCGGCGCCTCGTCGAAGTGCAGTCGGACGGCCTCGACGCGACCGTCGGCGTGCCGTACGCCGAACTGGGGGTTGACCTTGACGGGGAGGTCGCCGAGCATCGCGAGCGCGTCGCGGGTCTGGGCGAGGTCGACGGACCTCGGCTCGCCGAGGGAACGCAGCCAGGCCGTCGCGCCGGGGACGAGGGCCTGGTAGAGCGGGCGCCAACGCGGCTTGACCACGTCGACCACCTGGTCGAGGTGGGTGCCGCCGGTGTGGAAGGCGATGTCGGCCTTGAGCGCCTTGACGAACTGGCCGTGCGGGTTGAAGCCGGAGCGGCTGGCCCGCTGCTTGCGCAGGCCCCCGACGAAGGTGGCCTTCGTCGGGCCGGTGCGGTCGACGTAGCGGGTGAAGCCGAGCAGGGTGGCGTAGGGGGTGGGTGGGGCGGAGGCGGGCGTGGTCACGGGCGTCCTCCCAGGTCAGGACCTCGATTAGTACATACATTCTAATCGACGGGTGTGACATCTCCCAGGCTTTGCGGAGCGTTCCTCGGGCGGCCTGGCGAGGGCGGGCACGATGGAAGGTCACCCCTGCGTGGCGGAAGATCCACACCGTGCCGACGGCCCCGCCGAGGCGCGCCGCGGCCCGGTCGCACGTGCCGGCCGGGGAATGTCCGCCTGGCCGCTGCGCCGTCGTGCGCGGCACCCAT
The DNA here is from genome assembly GCF_052068495.1 of Micromonospora sp. SD12. NCBI lineage: Bacteria > Bacillati > Actinomycetota > Actinomycetes > Micromonosporales > Micromonosporaceae > Micromonospora > Micromonospora sp. SD12. The sequence goes on from NZ_JBQHDF010000008.1 coordinate 172,012, forward strand.
TCCCGAAGGGTTTTCCGCCCCGGGAAGAAATAAAGGGAAAGGGAGCGTCCGCCCCTTTCCCTTCTCAACGTATATCGCACCGGGGGGCTTGCGGCAAGACCCCGTTCGTGCCGCAGAATCACCGGCCGAGGCCGCGAGCTGCGGAAACGGAAAGCCATGAAATGTATGAGTCGTCGTCGTGCGGCCCGCGCGGAAACGTCGGGCCGGTGGTGGCGCGCCCGGGGCGGGTACCGCGCGAACCGCGCGGTACCGCGAGCCAGGATCCTGAACGAGATCGGAGTTGCCGTGAATCCTCTGACGGCCAGCGCGTTCGACCTTCCCGACCACCTCGCCGCCAAGGCCGATCCGACGCTGATCGCCGCCGACGAGCGGCACTTCGCGGCCGTCGCGCGGAGCATCGAGCAGTCGAGCACCGAGTTGTCCGACCGCCTCGACGCCGAGCGCCGGGCCCCCGGTGGCAAGGGCCGGCAGGCGGTGGACCGGGACATGGAGGTCCGTCGGCTGGCCGCCCGCCTGCGCACACTGCGCCGCTTCGGCGTGGACCTGTGCCTCGGCCGCATGGTCGGCGCCGACGATTCCGCGCCCGTGTACGTCGGACGACGCGGCCTCACCGACGGCGCGGGTGCACGACTGCTGCTCGACTGGCGTTCCCCCGCGGCCGAACCGTTCTTCGCGGCGACCCACGCCAACCCGATGGGCCTGGCGAGCCGCCGCCGGTACCGCTGGACGCGCGGCCGGATCACCGACTACTGGGACGAGGTGTTCACCCCGGACGCCCTCGCGGGGCACACCGCCACGCTCGACGACCAGTCCGCCTTCATCGCCAGCCTGGGCGCCAGCAGGTCGCCGCGGATGCGCGACGTGCTCGGCACGATCCAGGCCGACCAGGACGCCATCATCCGCGCGGGATCGAGCGGTGCCCTCGTCGTGGACGGCGGTCCCGGCACCGGCAAGACCGTCGTCGCCCTGCACCGCACCGCGTACCTCCTCTACGCCGACCCGCGCCTCGGTCACCGCCGCGGCGGCGTGCTGTTCGTCGGGCCGCACCAGCCCTACCTGGCGTACGTCTCCGACGTGCTGCCCAGCCTGGGGGAGGAGGAGGTGCAGACCTGCACCCTGCGCGACCTCGTGCCCGAGGGCGCCTCGGCGAGCGTCGAGACCGATCCGGAGGTGGCCCGGCTGAAGTCGTCGGCGGCGATGGTGAAGGCGATCGAGTCGGCCGTCAGGTTCTACGAGGAGCCGCCGACCGCACCGATGACGGTCAGCACCGACGAGGCCGACATCCGGCTGCGCGCCGCCGACTGGGCCGAGGCGTTCGAGGCGCCGGGGCCCGGTACGCCCCACAACGAGGCGCGCGACGAGGTCTGGGAGGAACTGCTCACGATCCTGGTGGAGAAGTACGACGGCGACGAGCCCGACGACCTGGTCCGCGCCTCGCTGCTGCGCAACCGGGAGCTGCGTACGGCGTTCAACCGGGCCTGGCCGCTGATCGAGGCGACCGACCTCGTCGGCGACCTGTGGTCGGTGCCCGCCTATCTGCGCCGGTGCGCTCCCTGGCTCGGCCCCGACGAGGTCCGCACGTTGCAGCGCCCCGACGCCCGGGCCTGGACGGTGTCCGACCTGCCGCTGCTGGACGCGGCACGGCAACGGCTCGGTGACGCGGAGGCGTCCGGGCGCAGGCGCCGGCAGGAGGCCGTCGTCGCCGTCGAACGCGCGCGCATGGCCGCCGTCGTCGACGACCTGATCGAGGCCGACACCTACGACGACGGCGAGGGCGTGCTGTCGAGCCTGCGCCAGCTGGACCTCCAGGACGCCCTGGTCGACGAGAGCGCCCTGCCCCACGTCGAGCCGGACCTGCTCGCCGGACCGTTCGCCCACATCGTGGTGGACGAGGCTCAGGAGCTGACCGACGCCGAGTGGCAGATGCTGCTGATGCGCTGCCCGTCGGGGAGCTTCACCATCGTCGGGGACCGCGCCCAGGCCCGGCGCGGGTTCACCGAGTCGTGGCGGGAACGGCTGGAGCGCATCGGGCTCGACCGGATCACCCTGACCTCCCTGACCGTCAACTACCGGACGCCGGAAGAGGTCATGGCGGAGGCCGAGCCCGTCATCCGGGCCGTGCTCCCCGACGCCAACGTGCCGACCTCCATCCGCGGCGGCGGCGCTCCCGTCGTACGCGGATCCGCCGCCGACCTGGGCCCGATCCTCGACACGTGGCTCGCCGCGCACGCCGAGGGGACCGCGTGCGTCATCGGCGATCCCACGTTCCGGGCGACGTCCCGGGTCCGGTCGCTGACGCCGGAGCTGGCGAAGGGGCTCGAGTTCGACCTGGTCGTCCTCGTCGACCCGGAGGCCTTCGGCGCAGGCGTCGAGGGAGCGGTCGACCGCTACGTCGCGATGACCCGGGCGACCCGGCAGCTCGTCATCCTCACCACGTCCTGAGAGGCGAGCGCGGCGGCCCCTGCCACGCACGCCGGGCGCCGGGCGCCGCGACGTCGGCGGTGCCGCGACGAGCAGCGTCGGCCGTGTCGCGACGAGCAGCGTCGGCGGTGTCACGACGCCGGGCGCCCGGCGTCTCGTCGCCGCAGGAGGAGGCCGACGGCGACGGCGGAGACGGTGCCGAAGCACCCGAGCGCCATCGCGACGACGTGCAGGGCGGCGGTGACGCCGTCGCCGGCGAGCTGCCCGCCGCTGACGACGGCGAGGGTGGAGCCGACGACCGCGAGCGCGATGGTCTCGGTGCCGAGCCGGCCGGTGTTGAACAGCCCCGCCACGGTACCGGCCTGACGGAGGGGCGCGCTGGAGATGGCGAGTCCGTCGATCACGCCGGTGGTGGCGCCGACACCGGTCCCGATCAGCAGCAGCGGCAGGAGCAGGGAACCCGGCGTGCTGTCGGGACCGATGGTGATGAGGGCGCACATGCCGGCCGTGCCGAGGGCGATCGCCCCGACGCAGAGCAGGCGGGGTGATCGACGCGCGACCGCCGCTCCGACCGGGGGCAGGGCGACCGAGGGCAGGGTGAGCATGAGCATCCACAGCCCGGCTCGCCCGGCGTCGAGGCCGGCGACGTCGATGAGGTAGGAGGGCAGGTAGACCAGAAGGGGCACGAGCAGTCCCATCATGGTCGCGGCGACCAGCGAGTACCCGACGAAGCGCTGGTTGCGCAGGAGGCCGAGGTCGAACATCGGGTCGGCACGGCGCTTCTCGACCCGTACGAACCCGATCCCGCACGCCGCGAGGGCGAGCAGCGCGGCGATCACCAACGGATGCGCGGCCCCCAGGGTGGGTGTCTCGACGAAGAGCCAGATGAGAAGCGCGAGCGCGGCGGTGAACAGGATGCCGCCGCCCCAGTCGACGCCCTTCCCGGCACCGGGCAGGGCGGGGAGGAAGGGGCACAACAGCAGCACGACTCCCGCCAGCGCGGCGGGGACCGCGAAGACGGCCCGCCACCCGAGCGCGTCCACGAGCAGGCCGGAGCTCGTGGGTCCGAACGCGAGGCCGGCACCGAGGACCGCGCCGAGCGCGCCGAACACCCGGGTCCGGGCCGGTCCGGCGAAGGTCGCGGCGAGGGTGGACTGGCCGGTTGCCGTCGCCGCTGCCGCGCCGATGCCGGCGAGGACGCGTGCGAGGTTCAGGACCGTGGCGTCCGGGGCGAGCACGCAGAGCACGCTGCCGGCGAAGAAGACCGCGACCCCGGCGGCGAAGAGGCGGCGCTTGCCGAGCAGGTCCGCCAGCGAGCCGCCGAGGGCCAGGAACGCGGCGAAGCAGAGGTTGTAGCCGTTGACGACCCACTGCGCCGCGGTGAGCGACGCGTCGAGGTCGTGCTGGATTCCGGGAAGAGCGACGGACGCCCCGGTGATCGTCAGCGGAAACGACAGCGACGACAACAGCACCGCCGTCAGGGTGAGGGCGCGCGCGTTCACCGCGACCACCGACCCGGGACGGCCGCGGTCGGGAGGAGACGAGAGCGGGGGGCGTCACGGGGGACGGGACAGGCGAATGCAGAACTGTGCACGAAAGGCTCCGGACATCGCATGCGGAGCCGGGTAGCTCGGACGGCCACACCGGCGAAGGGTCGCTGATGCGGCGGAGCGGAAACGCAGAGCGTTCGGGAGTCTGGGGTTTCGCGCCGCCGCTACGGGCGGCGCACCCTGTCCGAGGCGGGCACGGGGTCAACCTAGTCCAGGGCGGTTCACCCCGGCAACGCGATACCTGTGGGCGGGGTCCCGGAGCACCGCAGCGGGGCCGGCCGGAGCCGGCCCCGCCCGGTCGTGGCGGTGGCTAGAGCTGCCCGACCGAGGTGATCCGGACGACCGCCGCGCCTGCCTCGTCGGAGGCCGCGAGGTCGACCTCGGCGCTGATGCCCCAGTCGTGGTCACCCTCGGGGTCGTCGAGGATCTGCCGGACCGTCCACCGTTCCCGACCCTGCTCGATCATGAGCAGCGCGGGGCCGCGCGCGTCCGGCCCCACCCCGATCTCCCCGTACGCCTCGAAGTACGGCTCCAGGGCGTCGGCCCAGGCGTCCGCGTCCCAGCCCGACGCGGCGTCCAGCTCACCGAGGTCGTACCAGCGGCGCAGGGCGGCCAGCTCGACCCGGCGGAACAGGGCGTTGCGCACCAGCACCCGGAAGGCGCGGGCGTTGCGGGTGACCGCCGGAACTCGGTCGTCCAGCGCCTCGGCGGCCTCGGCGGCGTCGGTGGGGTTGCGCAGTCGCTCCCACTCGTCGATGAGGCTGGAGTCGACCTGGCGGACCAGCTCGCCGAGCCACTCGATGAGGTCGATCAGCTCCTCGGTCTTGGCGTCCTCGGGCACCGTCTGCCGCAGCGTCTTGTACGCGTCGGCGAGGTAGCGCAGCACGAGGCCCTCGGAGCGGGTCAGCCCGTAGAACTGCACGTACTCGGTGAAGGTCATCGCCCGCTCGTACATGTCCCGGACGACGGACTTGGGGGAGAGCTGGTGGTCGGCCACCCACGGGTGACCCTGCCGGTACATCTCGTACGCCGAGTCCAGCAGTTCCGCCAGCGGCTTCGGCCAGGTCACCCCGTCGAGCAGTTCGAGGCGGGCCTCGTACTCGATGCCCTCCGCCTTCATGGCGGCGACCGCCTCGCCGCGGGCCTTGAACTGCTGCGCGGAGAGCACCTGACGCGGGTCGTCCAGGATCGACTCGACAACCGAGAGCACGTCGAGGGCGTACGCGGGGGACTCGACGTCGAGCAGCTCGATCGTGGCCAGCGCCAGCGGGGAGAGCGGCTGGTTGAGGGCGAAGTCGAGCTGGAGGTCGACGGTGAGGCGGACCCGCCGCCCGGTCTCGTCGGGCTCGTCGAGCTGCTCGACGACGCCGCCCGCGCGCAGCGCCCGGTAGATGGCGATGGCGCGGCGGATGTGCCGCCGCTGGGCGGCGCGCTCCTCGTGGTTGTCGGTGAGCAGGTGGCGCATCGCGGCGAACGCGTCGCCGGGGCGGCCGATGACGTTGAGCAGCATCGAGTGGCTGACGTGGAAGCTGGAGGTCAGCGGCTCCGGCTCGGCCTCGACCAGGCGGTCGAAGGTGGGCTTCCCCCAGCCGATCGACCCCTCCGGCGGCTTCTTGCGCACCACCTTGCGCCGCTTCTTCGGGTCGTCGCCGGCTTTGGCGAGCGCCTTCTCGTTCTCGATGACGTGCTCGGGGGCCTGCACGACGACCCGGCCGACGGTGTCGAACCCGGCCCGCCCGGCCCGCCCGGCGATCTGGTGGAACTCGCGGGCCTTGAGCAGCCGGGTGCGCACCCCGTCGTACTTGGACAGGCCGGTGAACAGCACGGTGCGGATGGGCACGTTGATGCCCACCCCGAGGGTGTCGGTGCCGCAGATGACCTTGAGTAGGCCGGCCTGGGCCAGGGTCTCGACGAGCCGGCGGTACTTGGGCAGCATCCCGGCGTGGTGCACGCCGATGCCGTGCCGCACCAGCCGGGACAGGGTCTTGCCGAACCCGGAGGTGAACCGGAAGTTCCCGATCGCGGTGGCGATCATGTCCTTCTCGGCGCGGGTGCAGACGTTGACGCTCATCAGGGCCTGCGCGCGTTCCAGGGCGGCGGCCTGGGTGAAGTGCACGACGTAGACGGGTGCCTGCTTCGTCTCCAGCAGCTCCTCGAGGGTCTCGTGCAGCGGAGTCATCGCGTACGAGAAGATCAGCGGAACCGGCCGCTCGGCGGAGCGGACCACGGCGGTGGGCCGGCCGGTGCGCCGGGTCAGGTCGTCGACGAAGCGGGTGGTGTCGCCCAGCGTGGCGGACATCAGGACGAACTGCGCCTGCGGCAGCTCGATCAGCGGCACCTGCCATGCCCAGCCCCGGTCGGGCTCGGCGTAGAAGTGGAACTCGTCCATGACCACCTGGCCGACGTCGGCGCGGTCGCCCTCGCGCAGCGCGAGGTTGGCCAGGATCTCGGCGGTGCAGCAGATGATCGGCGCGTCGGCGTTGACGCTGGCGTCGCCGGTCAGCATGCCGACGTTGTCGGCGCCGAAGACCTCGCAGAGGGCGAAGAACTTCTCCGACACCAGCGCCTTGATCGGGGCGGTGTAGAAGGTCGTCCGGTCGTCGGCCAGGGCCGCGAAGTGCGCCGCGATCGCGACCAGGCTCTTGCCGGACCCGGTCGGCGTGTTCATGATCAGGTTGGCGCCGGAGACGATCTCGATGACCGCCTCCTCCTGATGGGGGTAGAGGTCGAGGCCGCGCTCCTTCGCCCAGCCGGCGAACGCGTCGAAGAGGGTGTCGGGGTCGGCGCTTGTCGGCAGCGCGGCGGTGAGCGTCATAGCGCGTCCATGGTGCCTGGATCATGCCCCCGAGCGCCAACCGGCCGGGCGGGAGAGGCGGGAAAGGGCCGCTTCGGCGCCGGAGCGGCCCCCGCCTTCACGACCGGCGGTGGATCAGGTCGAAGATCGGGCGGTCCGCCCGCAGGGCCCGGCGCTCGAACTTGGTGACCGGGCGGTGGGCGGGGCGGGGCGCGAAGCCGTCGTGCGCGTCGACCAGCCCCGGGTCGGCGTCCAGGGTCTTGCGCATCGCCTCGGCGTACTCGGCCCAGTCGGTCGCGCAGTGCAGGGTGCCGCCGGGCGTCAGCCGGGAGCGCAGCAGCGCGACGTGGGCCGGCTGGATGATCCGCCGCTTGTGGTGCCGGGACTTGGGCCAGGGGTCGGGGAAGAAGACGTGCACGGCGTCCAGCGACGCCTCCGGCAGGCCCGCCACGAGGTCCAGGGCGTCGCCCTGGGCCACCCGTACGTTGCGCAGGCCGTGCCGCTCCACCAGGTCCAGCAGGTTGGCGATTCCGGGCGTGTGCACCTCGACCGCCAGATAATCTCGACCGGGGTCGGCGGCGGCCATCTCGGCCGTGGTGTCGCCCATCCCGGAACCGATCTCCAGCACCACTGGGGCCCGGCGGCCGAACAGGGCGGCCAGGTCCACCGGCGTGCCGGGCCGCTCCGGGACGTGCAGGCCGTAGACCGGCCAGAGCCGATCGAGGGCCTCCGTCTGGCGGCTGCTCATCCGGCCACGGCGCGGGTGGAAGGTCCGGATCGTCCGGGCGGTGGGCGGCGCGGGGACGGCGGCGGGGAAGTCGGTGGAGGTCACAACGACCTGAGCGTACGCGACGACCGCGCCGAATCGGATGTGATGTTCGCCCGGGGATGAGAGGATCCATCCCGTACGGCAGGCCGGGAGCCTGGTGTTGCCCCGGCGCTGCCCCAACGCGCCGGGAGGGGGCGTCGTGTCGGTGCACCGTGGCGGTGTGGCGCTCGCGATCGCGACCGTGTTCGTCGGGCCGCTGCTCGCGGCCGCGCCCGCCCTCGCCGGTGCGCCCCAGCCGGGGCCGCCGGGGCCGAACGTCTTCGTCGAGGTCAGCCCGAGCACGGTCGAGCCGGGGTTCCTCGTGGGGATCCGGGCCAGTTGCCGCAACAACTCCATCCCGGCGACCGTGGTCTCGGACGCCTTCGGTCGGGTGCAGGTGCAGCCGCAGGGCGGCACGTTGACCGCCGCGCCGATGGTGCGGGAGCGCACCCGCCCCGGCAACTACCGGATCAAGCTGGAATGCCGCGACGGCGAGACCGCCTCGACGATGCTCCAGGTCGTCAAGGCGGTGAAGCCCAGCCGCGGCCCGGCGACCGGGTTCGGCGGTGGCGCCGGCGGCTTCACCGGCGGGCTGCTGCTGCCGGGTGGCCTCGCCCTGACCGTGACCGGCATCGTGCTCGCGGTCCGGGCGGCGCGCCGTCCGCGTACCGCCCGTGGCGCCGCCCGACGCTGAGCCGCCTCATGGCCACCACGCCCGCCCCGCAGCCGGCCGCCGCAGCGGCCCGGGGGGCGCGGCCGCCCGGACGTCGCCCCTGGTCGGTGCCGCTGGCCGTGGTGCTGGTGCTGGCCGGGGTCTTCGCCACCGGCGCGGGGCTGGGGCGCACCGCCGGCCCGCTCGACTGGGCCGCCGGCGGCGGGCAGGAGCGGCCGGCGCGCAGCGAGAGCGGGGCACTGTCGGCCAGCCGGCCGGTGCGCCTGTCGGTTCCCGCGATCAAGGTGTCCGCCCCGGTGGCCCCCGTGGGTCAGGCCCGGGACGGCTCGATCGCCGTACCGCCGCTGGAGCGCGCCGACGAGACCGGCTGGTACGACCGGGGCCCCACCCCGGGCGAGCCGGGCCCGTCGGTCATCGTCGGGCACGTGGACACCAAGCGCGGCCCGGCGGTCTTCTACGACCTGCACAAACTTCGCCCGGGCGACACCGTCGACGTGACCCGGGCCGACGGCTCGGTCGTGGTGTTCAAGGTCGACTCCGTGGAGCACTTCCCCAAGGAGCGGCTGCCGGCGGAACGGGTCTACGGCGACGAGGGCCCGCCGGGCCTGCGCCTGATCACCTGCGGCGGCGACTGGCTGGGCGGCCGGACGGGCTACGCCGACAACATCATCGCCTTCGCCACGCTGCTCTCCTCCCGCCCTGCCTGAGCGGCGGGAGGGCGGGTCAGGACCGGCCCGGGACCTGCTGGACGACCTCGAACTCCAGGAGGGTGGCGCCGGAGGCGACCGGGGCACGCTTCTCGCCGGCGTGGGCGGCACGCGACGGGCCGGCGGCCCATGCCTGATAGGCCTCCTCGGTCTCCCAGCGGGTGTACACGAAGTAGCGGCTCTCGCCGGCGACGGGACGCAGCAGCTCGAAGCCGAGGAAGCCGGGTGAGTTCTCCACGGCTCCCGCCCGGGCGGCGAACCGCTTCTCCAGTTCCTCGCCCGCGCCGGGAGGGACGTCGATTGCGTTGATCTTCACGACTGCCATGGCTCCACCCTAGCGACGACGTCGGAACTCAGAACGACTCGACCGCCGGAACCAGGTCGGCGTCGAGGACGATCGGCGCGTGGTCGGAGGGGCCCTTGCCCTTGCGCGCCTCCCGGTCCACGTACGCCGAGCGGACCGCCCGGGCGAGCGGCGCGGAGGCGTACACGAGGTCGATGCGCATGCCCTTGTTCTGGTGGAACATGCCCGCCCGGTAGTCCCAGTAGGTGAACGGGTGCGGGCCCTTCATCGGGGTGGGCACCACGTCGGAGAGCCCGAGGTCGCGCAGCGCCGCGAGGGCCGCCCGCTCCGCCGGGGTGACGTGCGTGGAGTGGGTGAACACCGCGGGGTCCCAGACGTCGGCGTCGGTGGGCGCCACGTTGAAGTCGCCGCAGACCGCCAGCGGCAGGCCGCTGGTCAGCTCCGCCTCCAGCGCGTCGCGCAGCGCCGCGAACCAGTTCAGCTTGTACGCGTAGTGCGGGTCGTCCGGGGCCCGGCCGTTCGGCACGTACACCGACCAGACCCGGACCCCGTCGCAGGTCGCCGAGATGGCGCGGGCCTCCGGCTCGGGGAAGCCCGGTTCCCCCGGGAACCCCACCGTGACGTCGGCCAGGCCGACCCGGGACAGGATCGCCACCCCGTTCCACCGGCCGTCGCTGTGGCTGGCCACCGTGTAGCCCAGCTCGCCCACCTCGGCCACCGGGAAGGCGCCGTCCGGGCACTTCGTCTCCTGGAGGCAGACGACGTCCGGCCCGGTGCCGGCCAACCAGTCCAGCAGCCGGGGCAGGCGGGCCTTCACCGAGTTCACGTTCCAGGTCGCCAGACGCATGTGACCAGCCTGCCCCATCCGCGCGCGCGTCGCCGGGTCAGCTGCCCGGGGTGTCGCCCGGGCGGGTCTGCTCGGCCAGGAACCGTTCCAGCTCGGCGCCCAGTTCGTCGGCGGTGGGCAGCGGCCCGGCCTCGGCGGCGAGCAGGTTCTTCTCGCCCCGGCCGCGCGCGAACGCGTCGTACTGCTCCTCCAGGGCCTGCACCAGCTGGGCGGCGTCGTCGGTCTGGGCGACCTGCCGGTCGATCTCCACCCGGACCACCTCGGCCGCCGAGCGCAGGCCGTCGCGGGGCAGCAGCAGCCCGGTGCTGCGCGACACGGAGGCGAGCAGCACCTCGGCGGCGGCCGGGTACTCCGTCTGCGCCACGTAGTGCGGCACGTGGGCGGCGAAGCCGAGGGCGTCGCGGCCCAGCTCACCGAGGCGGTACTCCAGCAGGTGGCCGACGCTGCCGGGCACCTGTACGCGCTGCAACCACGGTTCGTAGCCGGCGATCAGCTCACGGCGGGTGGCGTGTGCGGTCACCCCGGCCGGCCGGGTGTGCGGCACGGCCATGGGGATCGAGTTGAGCCCGACGGTGAGCCGGACGTCCAGCCGCGCCGAGATCCCGGCGATCGCGGCCACGAAACGCTCCCACTGAAGGTCCGGCTCCGGGCCGGTGAGCAGCAGGAAGGGCGTCTCGTCGTCGTCGCGGAGCAGGTGCAGCTCCAGCGCCGGGGCGTCGTACGACTCCCAGTGGTCCTCGACGAAGGTCATCACCGGCCGGCGCGAGCGGTAGTCGAAGAGCTGGTCCACGTCGAAGCGGGCGATCGGGCGGGTGTCCAGGGAGGTGAGCAGCTGCTCCCTGGCCAGTCGGGCGGCGCTGCCGGCGTCGACGAAGCCGGTGAGGGTCTGGATCAGCACCGGCTGACCGAGGTCGGGCAGATCGTCGGTGAGCTCGTAGAGCTCGTGTGGGTCGAGCACCGGTGCGGACCTCCCTGGTCGTGCGTACGGGTCGCCGTGCGGAGCCGGCACCCGGTTCGGGGAACGTACCCGTCATCCTCGTGCATTCCTCGCCGCGCCCCGCCGCGGGTCGCCACGTGACCGGTAATCGGGCGTATGCCCGCAAGCCCGCCGTCGGGCGACGAAGCGTGGCCGTCAGGGTGACCAGACTATCGACCGAACGGGGGAGTTTGTAGATCATGGGCCGGTCGCCGGTGGTTTGTCCGCCTTCCGGGCGCACCGGGTCGCCCCGGGGCCCTCCGGAGGTTCGACCGGTCCGCGAGGTGCGTCCCGGCGACTGCCCGGCACGGCACGGGCGTCCACCCGGCCTGGGCCATATCGTGAGGAAAGCCACGAGATCACCTCGGGTGCTCGGCGTGTCGGCCTGCCTAGCCTCGGCTGATGCCTGACGACCGCACCCTCGATGACCAGCTCGCCCCGAGTGAGCCGATCGACCGTTCGGACGATACCCCCTCGTACGATCGGTCAACCAGTCTGCGCGCCGCCACGGCGTACGCCCGCCTGCTGACGCGCGGGCCGGTCCGGGCCCGGATCGCCCTCGCCACCGGCGTCCTGTGCTGCCTCGGACTGACCGCCGTCGCCCAGGGGGGCCGGGATGGCTCCGTCGACCCTGCCCCCGCCGCTGCCCCCTCCGCGCTCGCCGAGCGCGCCGAGCCGGACCCGGCCTCCCGCAGCCTCGAACGCGTCGCCGTCTCCGCCAGCCCCACCCGCACCGCCGACCCCGACACCACCACCCCCGCCCCGAAGAAGACCACCCGCAGGCCGGTCGACCCCGCCCCGGTGGTCGGGCTCGACAACGCCCAGATGGAGAACGCCGAGGAGATCGTGCGGACCGGGCGCGAGATGGGGATGCCCCGGCGCGCGCTGGTGATCGCGGTCGCCACCGCGATGCAGGAGAGCAACCTCTACAACGTCGCGAGCGGGGTGCTTCCCGAGTCCCGCGAGTATCCGCACCAGGGCATCGGGTGGGACCACGACTCGGTCGGGCTGTTCCAGCAGCGCTCCAGCAGCGGCTGGGGCGAGGTCGGCGACCTGATGGACCCGGAGTTCGCCACCCGGCAGTTCCTCTCGGCGCTGGCGCGGGTGCCGGGCTGGCAGCAGATGCGGCTCACCGATGCCGCCCAGGCGGTGCAGATCTCCGCCTACCCGGAGCACTACGCCAAGCACGAGTGGCGCGCCACCAAGGTCGTCGCGGCGTGCCTGGAGGCCGGGCAGTAGGCTCTCACCGACCATAGTGGACGGTTGCGGTTCGGGCATCCGGGGTACAGGTGTTGTCGCTCCGAGGTACACATGGAACAGGCGCCACCGACTGGAGGACGACATGTCACTGATGCAGCGGATCACCACCTTCCTGCGCTCGCCCAAGGGCCAGCAGATGGTCGACCGTGGCCGGCGCGAGCTGGCCAAGCCCGGCACCCAGCAGAAGCTGAGGGGCCTCGCGGCCAAGTTCCAGAACCGCCGCTGACCGTCACCGACGCCCTCTCCGACCCCCGGGAGACCCTGTGACCGATTCCGCGCCCACCGACGACCAGCCCGTCGCCGGGGGACCGCAGCCGCCGGCCGTGGTTCCGGCACCGACGCAGGAGGCCACCGAGGCGCCGCCGCTGAAGCTCTGGGACCGGATGCGGGAGGACCCGCAGTACGCCCCGGAGCACCTCGCCCTGGAGGCCGTACGCCGGCTGGGGCCGGAGGCGGCGCAGTGGGCCGCGCGGGCCCGGGCCGAGCAGCCCGGGGCCTCCGCCGAGGCCCTGGCGGAGCAGGCGGTACGCAAGTTCGTCAACCACGCCCGCCTCTCCGGGGCGGTCTCGGGCGCCGCCGGGCTGCCCGGTGCCGTGATCGACGTGGGGGTGCTGGCCTGGACCCAGGCCCGGATGGTGCTGCACATCGCCGCCGCGTACGGCGTCGACCCGCTGCACGGCGACCGGGCCACCGACCTGCTGGTGTTGCAGAAGGTGCACAAGGTCGCCGAGAGCGCCCGGCTCGCGCTCGGGGTGGCCGCCGGCCGGGAGCGCGCCGGGGCCCTCTTCGGCAGCGGCGGGCAGAACCCGCTCGGGAAGGTGATGCTGCGCCTCGGCGTACGCCTGGCCCAGATGGCCGGGGTGCGCGCGGCGAAGCGGGTCTTCGCCAAGGTGGTGCCCGGCGCGGCGATCGTCCTGGGCACCTGGGCCAACTCGTCGGCCACCAAGGACCTCGCGGTGCGTTCCCGCGCCCTCTACCGGCAGCACGGCGGGCCCAGCGTCCCCGAACCCCGCCAGCCCTGATCCGGGCCCCTCGACGCCGCCTGCGCGCCCGGTCCGTACGGGCCGGTGCGCCGGGTGGTGGGGTCAGGAGCCGAGGCCCGAGGCGCGCCACGCCACGTCGGCCAGGCGGTCCTGCCCCGCGGCGTTCGGGTGGAACCAGTCCAGCGGGTTGACCAGCTCCAGGTCGAACCGCACCCGGTGCACCGCCCCGCCGTCGTGCCGGCAGCGCGAGCCGTACGCCTTGCAGGCGGCGGCGAGCTGCGTGTTGTAGTCGGCGATGCGCTCCCGCACGGCCGCCCGGCGCGCCCGGTCGAGCGGATCCGTCGAGGTGGGGTTCGCCAGCAGCGCCGGGCAGACACCCCGCTTCCAGGCCCGCACCGCCCGCGCGTCGGTGTGCCCGACCTCCCAGAGCCGGTGCAGGTTCGGCACGCTCACCACCAGCACCCGCGCCTTCGGCCGGACCTGCCGCAGCACCCGCAGGCCGCGGTCGACGTCGGCGCGGAACTGCTTGACCGGGGTCATCGCCTCGATGCCGCCGCGGCACACGTCGTTGGCGCCGATCAGCACGGTGACGTGGTCGACGCGGTCGCGTACCGCCCGCTGGGCCTGCCCCTCCAGCGACGCCGCGCGGGCCCCGGGGCTGGCGTGGTTGTGGGCCCGGCCCCGGATCGCCGGGTTCCGGTCCAGTAGGCGCCGGTAGAGGCTGTCGACGCGCAACCCGTCGCCGGTTGACCAGGAGTTGCGCTCGCACGAGACGAGCACCAGGCAGGAGCCGAAGCCGGTGCTGATCGAGTCGCCGAGGGCCGCGATGCCGCCGGGCGAGCCGGGCGACGGGGTCTCCCGGGGCGGGCGGGAGCCCGGCTCCCCGCCGCCCTCGCAGGCGAGCGCGACCAGCGCCAGCAGGCAGGCGGCCACGGTGACCCAACGTCGAGGCATACCATCCCCAGTCCCGCAGCGGAGAGCGACAGCGCGGCAACTCTAAGCGCGGGCCCGGTGGGGTGGCCCGCCGCTGTCGACTATGCGGCAGAGGGCTGTTCCGGCGCGGCTGCGCGTGCTAGGCGCGCGGATCGCGCGCCAGGCGGCGGTCGGCGTGTCGGGCGGGATCAGGGACTCAGACGGAGGTCAGCGCGCCAGGCGCCAGGGCGCGGCCTGGCCGTGCAGCCACCAGTGCAGGGTCCGGGTGATCCGGGGCAGCACGAGGTAGGTCATCAGCGGGGTCAGCGTGAGGGTCATCAGGAGCACCCGGGCGGCCAGCGGCACGTCCGGGAGGAACCGGCTGGTGAGCAGCGTCGCGGTCAGGCTGAGCGGGAAGAACGCCAGCCAGATGGTCACCGCCTGCTTCCAGCGCGGTGGGGAGGGCGGCGGGACCGTCGGCTCGGCGCTGACCGGCACGGTCTGCGCCACGTGCTCCCGTGGTGGGTCGAACCAGCCCTCGACGCCGGTACGCCGCTCGACCCGGGTGTGCTCGACGATGCCCTGGGCGGACGAGAGCCACCAGTGCCGCTGCGGGGACTCCTCCCAGCGGTGCAGCGTCTCGTGGTCGGCGAAGCGGTAGATGATGTGCCACTCCCCGGAGCCGGGCGCGCTGCGTACCCAGCCGGACCCGAGGAACCCCGGGAACGCCTCGGCCAGCGCCGTGCCGGCCCGCATCCAGGCCACCATCTCGCTGGTCCGGGCGGGGTCGGTGCGCCGGGCGACGGCGACGGTCACCGGCAGCGCGTGGGTCATCGTCATACCGGCCATCCTCTCCGGTCGGAGCCGGTTCGACAGGCTCACCGGCCGCCGGTGTAACGCACCCCACCAGCGGGGTGACGCGGCCCACCATCAGGGCTGACGACGGTGCGCCGGCGGGGGCCGACGCGGGCGACCTGCGGGGTCGTCCGGCAGGTCACGGGGCGGGCGCCGAAGGACTTCACGGCGTACGCCGCCGACGCGGCGGCCCGGGGCGCCTGGCGCACCGACGAGGGCGCCCGGGGGAGCCGACCGGCCGGGGCGGGTTAAGCGGGTCGATCGGGGGTAGGTCGGTGCAATGACGAGATCGCAGCCCCGGCGTGCCCGTGGCACGGTCGGCCACGCCTACAGCGCGCTCAACATGCGGCTCCTGCTGGCCGGGTTCGGGCTGGTGACCATGACCGTCTTCGCGGTGCTGGCGTTCAACGCCGACGTGGTGTGGCTGGGCGTCCTCTGCGTGGTCTTCGCGGTGGTCGCGGTGGTCGATCTGATCATCATCCAGCGCCGCCGTGCCGCCCGCCGCCGGGAGGAACCGGGAGCCCGCCACTCACTCTTCGAGTGACAGGAGTACGACATGCCCATCGCGACCACGAATCCCGCGACCGGACAGACGCTCAAGACCTACGACCCGATGTCGGCGGAGCAGATCGACGCCGCGATCGAGCGGGCCGACCTGGCGTACCGGCAGCTGCGCGGCACCACGATCGACCAGCGCGGTCGCTGGCTGAACGCGGCGGCCGACCTGCTGGAGGCCGAACGCGACGAGATCGCCCGGCTGATGACCACCGAGATGGGCAAGACGTACGCGTCGGCCAGGGCCGAGGTCACCAAGTGCGCCACCGCCTGCCGCTTCTACGCGGCGAGGGCGGCCGACTTCCTCGCCGACGAGCCCGCCGACGCGGGGGCGGTCAAGGCCACCCGGGCCTTCGTCCGCTACCAGCCGATCGGGCCCGTGCTCGCGGTGATGCCGTGGAACTTTCCGCTCTGGCAGGTGCTGCGCTTCGCCGCGCCGGCCCTGATGGCCGGCAACACCGGCTTGCTCAAGCACGCCTCCAACGTGCCGCAGACCGCGCTGCTGCTGGAGGACCTGTTCCGCCGCGCCGGCTTCCCGGAGGGGGCGTTCACCACCCTGCTCGTCGGCTCGGCCGAGGTCGACCGGGTGCTCAGCGACCCCCGGGTGCTCGCGGCGACGTTGACGGGCAGCGAGGGTGCCGGCCGGTCGATCGCCCAGATCGCCGGCCGGGAGCTGAAGAAGACCGTGCTGGAACTCGGCGGCAGCGACCCGTTCGTGGTGATGCCGTCGGCCGACCTCGACCGGGCCGCCGAGGTCGCCACCACCGCCCGCTGCCAGAACAACGGTCAGTCCTGCATCGCCGCCAAGCGCTTCATCGTGCACGCCGACGTCTTCGACGCCTTCGCCGAGACGTTCGCCGCGAAGATGTCGGCCCTGCGGGTCGGCGACCCGATGGACCCCGACACCGACGTCGGCCCACTGGCCAGCGAGGGCGGGCGCGACGAGGTCCACGCCCAGGTACGCGACGCCGTCGACAAGGGCGCCACCGTGCTCTGCGGCGGCGAGCCGCCCGCCGGCCCCGGCTGGTACTACCCGCCGACGGTGGTCACCGACCTGCGCCCCGAGATGCGGATGTGGTCCGAGGAGGTCTTCGGCCCCGTCGCGGGCCTCTACCGGGTGTCGTCGTACGAGGAGGCGATCGAGGTGGCCAACGGCACCTCCTTCGGCCTGGGCTCCAACGCCTGGACCCGCGACCCCGAGGAGCAGGAGCGCTTCGCCACCGACCTGGACGCCGGAAACGTCTTCATCAACGGGATGACCACCTCCTACCCCGAACTGCCCTTCGGCGGCGTGAAGAACTCCGGCTACGGCCGCGAGCTCTCCGCGCTCGGCATGCGGGAGTTCTGCAACACGAAGACCGTCTGGGTGGGCGAGGGGGCCGCCTCGGCGGGCGCCGGGGCGCACGCGGAGTAGCCCGCTCCGGTTCGCCGGCGTAGCCGGGCGCCGTCATGGGTACGGAGTGACGCCATGACGGTGTTCGGCTTCCACGCGTCCCACGAGCAGATCGATCCCCGCGCCCTGCTGGAGGCGGTGATCCACGCCGAGCGGGCCGGCTTCGACGCCGCCATGTCCTCGGACCACTTCGCGCCCTGGAGCGAGCGGCAGGGCCAGTCCGGTTTCGCCTGGTCCTGGCTGGGGGCCGCGCTCCAGGCGACCAACCTGCCGTTCGGGGTGGTCAACGCCCCCGGGCAGCGCTACCACCCGGCGATCATCGCCCAGGCGATCGGCACCCTGGGCGCGATGTACCCGGGCCGGTTCTGGGCCGCCCTCGGCACCGGCGAGGCGAGCAACGAGCACATCACCGGCGACGCCTGGCCGCGCAAGGACGTCCGCAACGCCCGGCTGCGCGAGTGCGTGGACGTGATCCGCGCGCTGCTGGCCGGCGAGGAGGTCAGCCACGACGGCCTGGTACGGGTCGACCGGGCGAAGCTGTGGACCCGACCGGAGCAGCCGCCGGCGCTGATCGGGGCGGCGGTCAGCGTGGCCACCGCCCGCTGGTGCGCCGAGTGGGCGGACGGTCTGATCACCGTGAACGCCCCGACCGCGCACCTGCGGGAGATGATCGACGCGTACCGGGACGCCGGCGGGCGCGGGCCGCTGCACCTGCAGGTGCACGTGAGCTGGGCGCCGGCGCAGGCCGAGGCGGAGCGGATCGCGTACGACCAGTGGCGCAGCAACGTCTTCGCCCCGCCGGTCTGTTGGGACCTGGAGACCCCGGAGCACTTCGACGCGGTCTCGCAGGACGTGCCGATGGAGAAGGTCCACGACGTCGTGAACGTCTCCGCCGACCTCGGGCGGCACGTCGGCTGGCTGGAGGAGTACCTGGAGCTCGGCTTCGACCAGATCGCCCTGCACCACGTCGGGCAGGAGCAGCGGGACTTCATCGACGCGTTCGGCGCCGAGGTGCTGCCGAAGCTGCGCAGCGCCGGCTGATCTTGATCTTGTCTGTAAGACGCATCAATTGCTGTACACACTGCGAGCGGCCCGAATCTCCTTCGGGGGCGTTTGGAGCTTTCCTGATTGAGTAGCGGCCCCGGACCAACCCGGTCCGGGGCCGCTGCGGTGTCGCCGGTCAGGTCCGGGGGCCGTTGGGTCCTCGGACAGTGGGCCGTCGGTGTACCACGCTCCAGGAGGGCTTAGGACACGAACTCCGGATCACGTTCAGCAGGTGGGGATCGTCCCTGAACCGACCCTGACGTTGCCGGAATAGATCCAGCCCTTCCGCCAACCGGTGTCGTCCGGGTCGACGTAGTACCAGGTGTTGCCCGAATCGGGGTTGCGGTACTTGCACACAGCCCACAGTTGCGTGGGCACGCCCATGTCGGACCACCCGATGAAAGAGCAGCCCGCAGCCGGCCCATACCTCAGTCGGATCGATTTGGTGGTCACAATGCTCACGCCGGTGGTCCCGCCGCTGGGGTCCCAGTTGCAGTTCACGCCTGCGGGAGCCTGGGGGGCGGACATGGTGTCCGCCTGAGCGGCTGCTGACGCCGACGGCATCACCGCGAAGGCTGCCGCCGTGACACCGAACGCGATGGCGGCGCCCCCCGCAAGTGCCCTTCGCTTCAGTTCCAGCATGTGCTCCTCCTCTGGTAGGGAACGGATCGAGAGGGTTCTGCATCGATCTGGCGTCAAGCCTGAGCGGCGTTTGGTGATGCGGGGAAGGGTCTGAGCTGGGCGGAACAGTTCCGCACACGCCGCCTTGACGGTCGACCCTGGCCCGCGCGGTCGAAGTGATGGCGGTCACAGTCGGCAACGAAGCCGGATATCCGAAAGTATGAATATGTGACCGCCGGGATGCTGGTGGTCCCAACTGAATCGAGACCGCCTATGGGGGAGTGTCCTGTGTTGCGACCGCCGGAACCGGATCCGTCCATGAACGTCCGAGAGTTCGTCGTTGCCCTGCGGGCTCTACGCCTGTGGTCAGGGCTGTCGTACCGGGAACTGGCCGCGAAGGCACGGGCGTCGGGAGGGACGCTTCCGCCCAGCACGATCACCTCGATGCTCGGCCGCAACACCCTGCCACGTGCCCCACTGATCGTGACGTTCGTCCTGGCTTGCGGCCTGGATCAGGAAACTGCTGACCGGTGGGCCGCGGTGCGTAACAGCATCGCCCTGGAATCCGAGCGCCCGGTGTCACGGTCTCCCGAGTCATTGGCACCGCCATCGGACAGCAGCGCCGGGCAGACACCAGCGGAGTCCCAGGTGAAGCGACACTCGCGATTGCGGCCAGTGGTGGCCGGCTTGGGCGCCCTCGGGCTGGTGATCAGCATCGCGGCGTTTCTGCTGCAGGAACGAACCGGTAGCCAACACAAAGGCGTCGTAGCCGAGCCCGAGTTGCCACCTGAGGGCTGGTTCCTCATCCAGCCTGCCCACATTCCCGACCACGGCTTCTGTATCGGCGAGGGCCGTGAGCGCAATCGTCGTACCGATCGCCCTCTCGCTGTCCAACGCCCGTGTGCCGCGATCGTTCCGGACACCTACCTCGCCGCGACGGGCATCGGCAGTGTCTACGAGATCCGGTGGCACCATCCGGAGGAAGGCGTTGGATGCCTCACGGTCGACGAAGCGCTGACAGTCGACGAAGCACTGGTAGCGCCCGCTGAGTGCAGCGGGGCACCCCACCAGCGCTACCAACTGGAGCCGACTCGGACACCGGAGTCGACCGGCTACCGGATCCGGCCGACCCACAGCAGCCTCTGCCTCGGAATTCTCGGCGGACTGGCGGACGTAGAGAACGGAGCCGAGGTCGCTCAAGCAACATGTACCGGAGCCGCGGACCAAGTCTTCGTGCTGAAGCCAACAACACGTTCCTCCTGAACCGGTTGACCAAGACGCGCGGGCAACCCGGCCCCGGCGGCACGCCGCCCCGCCCCACCCCGCCCGGCCTGGCGGCCAGTCGGGGCGCCCGGCGGCCAGGGCCGAGCGGCCCGGGTCAGGGCAGGCGGCGCACGAGGACCTGTCCCGGCCACGGGTCGCGGCCCGGGCGCTCGACCGTGAACGGATCGGTGGCCGTGAAGCCCTGCCGCTCGTACCACCGGACCAGCGCGCCGTCGTCGCCCGCGTAGCAGTCCACCCGGAGCAGGCCGAGCCCGCGCTCCCGGGCCAGCTCCGCGGCGTACGCCAGCAGCCGGCCGCCGATGCCCGACCCGGCGTGCGCGCGGTCGGTGACCAGCAGGTTCACGTACAGCTCGGGTTCGGTGGCGGGTGGCACGTACGCGGTCGCCGCCCCCACCACGAGCGCGCCGACGGGGCGCTCGGCGAGCGTCGCCAGCCACAGCCCGCCGCCGGTCGCCCAGGCCTCGGCCTGCGCGATGCGCCGTGGGTCGGTCGAGGCCGGTCCGGTGCCCCACTGGCCGGTGCGGCCCCGCGCCGCCAGCCAGGCGGTGGCGTCGTCGAGCAGCCGCAGCACGGCGGGCGCGTCGGTCGGCCCGCCGGGACGCAGACCCGGGCTCTGCTGGTCGCTCATGACGGACATGCTGCTACAACCAGGTGCCTCGACGCGAGCAGGCCGGACTGGACGTCGGCCCTCGACGCCGCGAGCCCCGGCCAGGGTGGCGGTCTCCCCGCGCTCGTGCTGTCGAGCTGATGTCGTGGACGATTCACCGCTCCGGGCGTCAGCTACGCCAATCGCCAGGCTCTGGGCCGGCTGACCGTGGTCAGGGCGCCGCCGGCCGCCAGCCCCCGGTGAGCGCGACGAGCCGCTCCGTGGACAGGCAGGAGGTCAGGCAGCGTTCCTTGGCGTCGCTGGTCAGGCGGGCCGTCCAGTCGGTGAAGCCGCCGTCGCCGAGTTCGACCTCGTCGACACCGTCGCCGGCGGTGATCCGCAGCGCGGCGTCGACGTAGTAGCCCCGGCCGCGCCGGCGCTCCGGCTCGTCCACCAGCGGCACGGCCGACGGGCCGAGCGCCGGCCGGACGGTGTCGGCGATCCGCTCGCCGACGACCGGGCTGTCGAGCACGGTCAGGCGCACCCGGGCCGCCGCCGACTGCGGCAGCAGGGCGGCGAGCACCGTGCGCCAGTACGCCAGGTGCAGGGTGAGCAGCCGTGCCTCGGTGCGCCCCGAGCCGGTGTCGCGGGCGCTCGAGACCAGCGTGAAGAGCCGGAAGTGCGCCGAGAGGCCCGGCCCGAAGTCCTGCGCCCGCAGCACCCGGTGGCAGGCGGCCAGGTGCACGGCGCCGTCGCCCGGCTGCCCGCGGCGGCGTACCGCGGCCTCGATCGCGAGGGCGTTGGTGGGGTCGCTGACCACCTCGGTGGCGCGCAGGGTCGTGACGATCCGGTCCTGGCTCACCGGCGCGACCGCCGAGCAGGTGCCGAGCGGCACGACGGGGGAGAGGTCGACGCCGGCGAACTGCGCCGGGAGCAGTTGCCACAGGCGGGCCTCGACGGCGGCCAGCGCACGCGGGTCGGCCGCCGCCGGCCGGGTGAAGCGGTCGCTGCGCCAGCGGCGTACCAGGTCCGCCGGGCGTACCGCCGCCGCCCGGTCCCGCGCCACCGCCAGCAGCAGCGTGCGCAGGTCCGCCGTGGCGAGGCGGGCCAGGGCGGTACGGGTGCCGTCCGGCAGCCGCTGCCACACCCGCCGCTCCACGTCGTCCATGCGGCCACCCTGTCGTACGCCCCGGCGGCCGTCCACCGGAATTGGGCGGGCGGCACGCCCGCGTCGCGTGACGAGGTCCGACCAGTGTGGTGGCCTCCCTCGGATTCGGGGGAGGCCACCACACGAGCGGGGTCAGCAGCACCAGCAGCGCCCAGCCGCGTGGTGCGATCGCGACGACCGATCGCCGGGGTGGGTCCGTCAGGACAGGGCGCAGGCCGCGCCGTTGACGGTGATCAGGCCGGGTGCCGGGTTGGCGCCGCCGCCGGTCATGGCGTTGAAGCCGAAGGTGACGGTGCCGCCGGGGGCGATGCGGGCGTTGTACGACTCGTTCTTCGCGGTGACCGTGGCCCCCGCCTGGGTCGTCTTCGCCAGCCACGCCTCGCGTACCTGCTGGTCGCCGGTGAAGGCGAAGCGGGCCGTCCACCCGTCGACGGCGCTGGTGCCGGTGTTGCGGATGGTCACCTGGGCGGTGAACCCGGTGCCGCCCTGCCAGGTGCCGTAGTTGGTGTACGTGGCGGAGCAGGTGGGCGCCGGCACCGCCGCCGAGTCACCCTGGTCGGCCAGGAACGAGGCGATCCAGGCCAGCGCCGAGTTCCAGTTGATCGCCACCTCGTTGGTCGCGTACGAGTTGATGTCGTCGACGTAGCAGAACATCGGCTTGCAGCCGGCGAGCAGCTTGGCGGCGAACGGATCCTGGAGGGCGGCGTTCGGGCCGCCGGCCAGGGAGCCGGCGGGCGGCTTCGGCAGGTCGGGGTCGAGCTGGTGGCCGAAGATCCGGCTGTGCTGGTTCTCCGCCGCGTGCTCGCCCCAGCCGGTCACGTACGAGATGTTCAGCGCGTTGCGGCCGAGGACGTAGTCCATCGCCTGCACCGCGCCGTCGCGGTACTTCGCGTCGCGGGTCAGGTCGAAGGCGGTGGCCAGCACGACCGCGTTGTTGATGATGTTGCTGTTGCCGCCCCAGAAGTAGCTGCCCGCGTCGCCGGGCATGGGCAGCCCGTACGCCTGCCGGGCCGCCTCGGCGAGGTGGGCGTCGGCGGCGGCGGTGACCGAGGCGCGCACGCGGGCCAGGTCGGCTGCCGGCAGCCCGTTCGGCACGGTGGCCAGGTCGAGGCGGCCCAGCGCGGCGACACCCTGCCAACCGAAGCCGCGCGGGTCGAACACGTCGCCGGTGTGGTGCGCCGACGCGGTGAGGTCCGCCAGGTACGCCTGCTCGCCGGTGGTCAGGTAGAGCTCGACGGCGGCCCAGTAGAACTCGTCGGTGACGTTCGTGTCGTCGTACGCGCCGCCGCCGGTGCTGTCGGCGGGGCTGGCGTACCGCGCCGGGTTGGCCTTCGCGGCGGCGTAGGCCGTCTTCGCCGCGGTGCCGCAGCGCTTCGCGAAGGCCGCGTCGTAGGGGGCGAACAGCCGCGCGCACTGCGCGGCGACGGCGGCCAGGTTGAGCGTGGCGGCCGTGGACGGCGGGTGCAGCTCGCGCTGCTCGGGGTCGTCGTGCGGGGCGAGCGGCAGCCCGGTCCAGTTCCGGTCGTGGATCTTGTGGTGGGCCATCCCCGCGAGCGGCTTGCCGGCCGGCACCTGCATGCGCAGCAGGAACTCCAGCTCCCAGCGGGCCTCGTCGAGGACGTCCGGTACGCCGTTGCCGCGCTCGGGCACCCGCAGCGTGCTGTCGCCGAGGGCGGCGCCGTGTCCGGCGGTGGCGGCCGTGCGGGTCCGCTCGAAGGTGTTCAGCAGCTGGTAGGTGGCGATGCCCCCGTTGACCACGTACTTGCCGTGGTCGCCGGCGTCGTACCAGCCGCCGCGCACGTCCAGGGAGTAGTCGCAGACGCCGGGCTGGCAGGGCACGGAGGTGTCGCCCTTGTTGGGTGCCACGCCGAGGTGCCCGGCGGGGCGGGCGTACTCCGCGCCGATCAGGTCGCCGTCGATGGCGATGCCGCTGCGCTGGGCGTAGAAGAACTGGAGGGAGTCGGCGCGCAGTCGGTCGTAGAGGGTGCCCGAGATGTCGAAGGGGTGGCTGGTCTCGCCGTCGACGGTCAGGGTGAGCCCCGCCCCCGGCGTCCGGTACGACGAGAAGTCGAGCGTCTGCACGTTCTGCCCGGAGGCGGCGTCGACGCCGCGCGGGGTGGTGGTGCCGCTGGCCAGGACGGCGCCGGCGGCCGAGCGCAGCTGCCAGGGCAGGGCGTCGGTCGCCGCCGTCACCACGGTGGCGTTCTTCGGCCCGCCGGGTAGGTAGCCGACCTGGTTGACCCGCACCCGTGGCCCGGTGTCGGGCACGTACGGCTCGGGCGGGTCGCCGCCGCGCAGGGAGACGTCGTCCAGGCAGACGGTCTGCTCGGCCGCGTTGCCGCCGACCTGGAAGATCAGTTGGGCGGCCGGGTTGCCCTCGGCGACCGTGAACGTCTTCTCGAACCGCTGGGCGGTGCCGCCGGCGGTCGCGTCGACGCTGGCGTACGTCGTGTAGGGGGCGGTACCCAGTTGCAGCACGGCCTTGACGGCGGTGCCGGGGGTGGCGGAGACGTCGAAGCCGAGGGTGTACTCCGCCCCGGCGACCAGCGGCACGCCGTCCTGGCCGATGCCGGCGTCCCACGGGTTGGCCAGGCCGCCGGGCACGGTGGTGCAGAGCCGGCCGTCGGTGACGCCGAGCGCGCCGGTGCCGTAGGAGAACCAGGGGGACACGCCGGCGCTGAAGTCGCCGTTGTCGATCTGCTCGGGGGCGTCGGGGGGCGGTTCGGCGTGGGCGGCGCCGGCGGTGACTGCGGTCAGGGCGACGGCGGTCGCGGCCGCGAGCAGCGCGAGGCGGCGTGGGGATGGCGTCACGGGTGTTCCTTCCGGACGGCTGTGGGGACGGGAAGGTGGTGGCGACCTGGGAGCGCTCCCAGGTCGTCTCGATGGTTCCAGTGCCTCCGCCACCCTGTCAATCGATCCGGCTGGATGGTTCGGAACCGCCCCCCCCGGAGGCACCCGGGACAGTGAGATTCGCCGCGCGACGCGCCGAGGTCCCGATCTCCTAGAGACAACCGAGCCCTCCGCCTGGCAGGCTGCCACCCATGACCCTGAAGCTGCGTTCCGTGGGAACGAGCGACCGTGGGCTGATCCGCAGTGGCAACCAGGACGCCCTGCACGCCGGCACCTGGCTCGTCGCCGTCGCCGACGGCATGGGCGGGATGGCGGCCGGCGACCTGGCCAGCGCGATCGCCATCGAGGCGGTCGCTCCGCTCGACGTGGAGACCCCGGAGCACGCGCTGGTGGCCGCACTGCAGAGCGGCATCGAGCAGGCCACCGCGCGGATCCACCAGGCGGTCGCCGAGGATCCGGAGCGGCAGGGCATGGGCACCACCCTCACCGCCCTGCTCTTCGCCCGTACGGGCAGCTGCCTGGCCCTCGCCCACGTCGGCGACTCCCGCGCCTACCTGTTCCGCGAAGGCGTGCTCAAGCAGATCACCCGCGACGACACGTTCGTGCAGCTGCTCGTCGACCAGGGGGTGATCACCCCCGACCAGGCCAGCAGCCACCCCCGCCGGGCGGTGGTCACCCAGGCGTTGCAGGGCGAGGAGGTCTCCCCGGCGTACGCGACGATGGTGCCGTGGCCCGGCGACCGTTGGCTGCTGTGCAGCGACGGGCTGTCCAACGTCGTCCGCCCGGACACCCTCGCCGAGGTGCTCGCGGAGCACCCGGACCGCGCGGACTGCGCCCGCCGGCTCATCGACCTCGCGCTGCGCGCGGGCGGGCCGGACAACGTCACGGTGGTCGTCGCCGACGTCGTGGAGGAGTGAGCGGGCGCCCGGCGGTCGCCGCCGGGAGGTGACGGCGTACGCCCGCTCAGCGGCGACGCGGCGTGGCGTGCCGGGTGGGCGGGGCCGTCGTCGGGTCCTCGGGCCACGGGTGGCGCGGGTAGCGCCCGCGCAGTTCGCCCCGCACCTGCGGATAGCCGGTCCGCCAGAACGACGCCAGGTCGGCGGTGACCGCCACCGGCCGCCCGGCCGGTGAGAGCAGGTGCAGCAGCACCGGCACCCGGCCGTCGGCGACGCGGGGCGCGTCGCGCCAGCCGAAGGTCTCCTGGAGCTTGACCGCGAGCACCGGCGCCGCCGGGTCGGCGTAGTCGAGCCGGATCCGCGATCCGCTCGGCACGGCGATCCGCTCGGGCGCGACCTCGTCCAGCCGGGCCGCCAGCGCCCACGGCAGCAGCCGGCGCAGCGCCCCGGCCACGTCGACCCGGGCCAGGTCGGCGCGGCGCCGGGCGCGGGCCAGCTCCGGGCCCAGCCAGGCGGGCGCGTCGGCGAGCAGCGCCTCGTCGCCCACGTCGGGCCAGTCGCCGCCGAGCGCGTGCCGGCAGAACGCCAGCCGCTCGCGCAGGGCCCGCGCCGCCGGGCTCCAGGTCAGCAGGCCCAGGCCGGTACGCCGCAGGCCCGTCAGCAGCGCCTGTGCCACCTGCGCCGGTTCGGGCCGGGCGAGGGGTCGCTCGACCAGCTCGATCGCGCCCAGCCGCACCACCTCCCGGGCCACCACGTCGTCGCCGACCCAGCCGACCTCCCGCTCGGTGCGCAGCAGCGGCCCGCCCGCCTCCCGGGCGGTCGCCTCGTCGAGCGGGGTGGCCAGCCGCACCCGGGCCGTCGGCGCGCCGGGGGAGCGGTCCGCCACCGCGACGGCCAGCCAGTCGGCGCCGGCCAGCCCCGACCCGGGCGCCAGCTCCGCGGCGGTCCCGCCGCTCATCAGGTACGCCGAGCCGCCCGGACGCCGTGCCCGGGCCAGCCGCTGCGGGTGGGCGAGCCCGACGAGCAGCCCGGCGGCCAGGTCGTCGGTCAGCCGGTCCCGGCCTGTGTCCCCGGTCCGGCCCGTATCGGCGTCCGGCCGCGCCCGGCCGGTGCCTTCCGCCGTCGCCGCACCGTGGGTCGCGCGTGCCCGGCCGGGTCGCCCCGTCGGCGCGGCGTCGGGCAGGGCGGCGCGCAGCCGGCGTACCTCCGTGCGCCAGCGGGCGGTGGCACCCGGATCCGCGCCCGCGCGCAGCCGGCGCCAGGCGGCGGTCAGGTCGTCGCCCGGCCCGGCGGCGGTGTCCTCGGCGAGCACCGCCACGATCTCCGCCGCCCGGTCCGCGCCCACCCGGGCGGCCCCGTCGAGCAGTGCCCTGGCCAGCCGGGGGTGAGCCCCGACCGCGGCGATCGCCCGACCCCGGTCGGTGATCCGGCCGTCCGCGTCGAGCGCGCCGAGCGTGGTGAGGGTGTCGCGGGCGACGGCCATGGACGCCGCCGGGGGCGGGTCGGGCAGGGCCAGCCCGGTGCCGTCCGGCGACCCCCAGGCGGCCAGCTCCAGCGCGAAGCCGGTCAGGTCGGCGGTCGCGATCTCCGGCTCGGGTTGCGCGGCGAGCCGCTCGTGGGTGGCCGCCGACCAGCAGCGGTAGACGTACCCCGGGGCCTCCCGGCCGGCGCGGCCGGCCCGCTGGGTGGCCGCCGCCCGGGACACCGTGACGGTGACCAGCGCGCCCAGGCCCCGGGCCAGGTCCATCCGGGCGACCCGGGACAGCCCGGCGTCCACCACCACCCGCACGCCCGGCACGGTCAGGCTGCTCTCGGCCACGGCGGTCGCCAGCACCACCCGCCGCCGGTCGGCGGGGCGAAGCGCCGCGTCCTGGTCGGCGCCGCGCTGCCGCCCGTGCAGCGGCAGGACGGCGACCTCGCCGCGCAGGTCGGCCAGCCGGCCGGCGACGGCGCCGATCTCGCCGGCGCCGGGCAGGAAGACCAGCACGTCCCCGGCGCGCTCGCGCAGCGCCCGGCGCACCGTCGCCGCGACGTGGTCGAGCAGTCCCCGGTCGACCGGGCCGGCCCCGGGCGCGGCCACCGGCCGGGGCGGCGGCGCCCAGATCCGGGCCACCGGGTGCAGGGCCGAGGACGCCCGTACGATCGGCGCGGGCGCGCCCCCGCCGCCGAGCAGCGCGGCGAACCGGTCCGCCTCGGGGGTGGCCGACATCGCCAGCAGCCACAGGTCGGGGCGCAGCGCGGCCCGCGCCTCCACGGTGAACGCGAGCGCCAGGTCGGCGTCGAGCTGCCGTTCGTGGCACTCGTCGAGCAGCACGGCGCCGGCGCCGGCCAGCTCGGGATCGCGGTGCAGCCGCCGCACGAGCAGCCCGGTGGTGACCACCTCGACGCGGGTACGCGGTCCGCTGCGACGCTCGCCGCGTACGGCGTAGCCGATCCGCTCGCCGAGCGGCTCGCCGAGCAGCGCGGCCATCCGGCGCGCCGCCGCGCGGGCGGCCACCCGGCGCGGCTGGGCGACCAGCACGCGGCCGGCGACCTCGTCGGCCACGGCCAGCGGGGCGAGGGTCGTCTTGCCGGTCCCGGGCGGGGCGACCAGCACCCCGGCGCCGGTGGCGCGCAGCGCCGCGACCAGCTCCGGCAGCACGGGCCGTACGGGCAGGTCGAGGGGCACGTCCGAGAGCACGGCCCAGTCTCGCACCGCCCGGCGCGGCTCAGTCGGGGCGGACCCCGTCGACGTTCGTGACGAAGGCACGCCAGGCCGGCGCCGGGAAGGCCAGGACGGGACCGGACCGGTCCTTGCTGTCGCGGACGGCGACCCGGTCCGCCGCGACGGCGACCTCCACGCAGTTGCCGTTGCCGACGCTGCGGGTGCTGGTGCGCCACTGGGCCCGGGTGAGGTCGAACGCGGTCATCGGGCGGTACCCCCGTCTGTGCCGGCGCGCCGCGTCAGCGGTCACGCAAAGTGACGAGAAGCTTCCGCCAGGCGCGTCAGAGACGCCTCCGGACCGAGTGCCATGCGGCACAGCTCCTCGTGCACAAGGCTATACCCGCGCACCTGGACGGCCTCCTCCAGAGCCAGTCCCATCGTGAGGTTTTCCAGGTAAACCACGGCCGCGTCGGCGGCGTCGGCGAACGTCAGCACGACGTACGGCGCGTTCATCGCAGGGTGCCCGCCGGCCGAGAACGGAAGTACCTGGAGAGTCACGTTTGGTAACTGAGCGACCTTCGCGAGATGGGCCATCTGATCGGACATCACGGTCGCGCCGCCAACGGGTCGGCAGAGCGCCGCCTCGTTGAGCACCACGGACAGCTCGACCGGGCCGTCGCGGTGCAGCACGTTCTGCCGGTGCAGCCGGGCGGCGACCTTGCGCTCGATCCCGTCCTCGCCCGCGGTGCGCCGGAAGACCTCCCGCGCGTACGCCTCCGTCTGCAACAGGCCGGGCACCGCCTCGACCTCGTACGTGCGCAGGGTCGCCGCCTCCGCCTCCAGCCCGACGTAGAACTCGAACCACTCCGGCAGCACGTCGCTGTAGCTCTGCCACCAGCCGCGCTGTTGCGCCCCGCGGGCTATCTCGATCAGCGCCTCGGCGTCCGCCCCGGTCACCTCGTACAGGGCCAGCGCGGCCCGGACGTCGCGCGGCTTGATGCCGATCTGGGCGTTCTCGATGCGGGACAGGTTGCTCTTGGACATGTCCAGTTGCCGGGCGGCGACATCCAGGGTCATGCCCGCGCGCTCGCGCAACTGGCGGAGTTCCCGGGCGATGCGGCGGCGGCGGACGGTGGGGCTCGCGGTCACCCTCCGAGTCTGTCACGGCAAGATCCGCAGGTCGCGCCAGTACGGAGTGCAACTTCCACAAACGGGAGTTGCGTTGCAGTCACGGCCGGTGCATCCTTGCCCGGTTGCGATCACTGTGGACAACCCGCGTGGGAGGACCGGTTGCTCATCGCCGACGAGTTCTTCCTGATCACCCACAACGACAGTCGGGGCAAGGCGAAGCTGCACCCCACGGCGACCGGCCTCGGACTCGCCGGCGGGCTGCTCGCCGAACTGGTCCTCCACGGCCACGCCACCGTCTCCTCCGGACTGGTCACGGTGCTCGACCGCCGCCCCCCGGCGGACGCGCTGGCGCACACCGTGCTCGACCAGTTGGTCGGCGAGACGCAGCAGCACCCGGTGCGCACCTGGCTCAGCTTCCTGGCGCAGACCGCCACCACCTCGGTCGGGGAGCGGCTGGTCAGGGCGGGGGTGCTGCGCCGGCAGGAGAGCCGCCGGCTGCTCCGTACCACCGTCAGCTACCTGCCGATCGACCTCAACGCGGTGGCCTGGCCGGCCACCCGGCTGCGCGCCCTGCTCGACCGGCCCGAACCGCCGAGCGTGCCCGACGGGACGCTGCTGGGTCTGGTCGTCGCCGCCGGGCTGAGCCGCGAGGTGCTGTGGAGCGCCGGCCCCCGGGCGCACCACCGGCTGGGCGTGCTCATCCCGGCGCTGCCCCCGCCGCTGCGGGAACTCGTGGCG
This sequence comes from Micromonospora sp. SD12, assembly GCF_052068495.1. NCBI lineage: Bacteria > Bacillati > Actinomycetota > Actinomycetes > Micromonosporales > Micromonosporaceae > Micromonospora > Micromonospora sp. SD12. The sequence continues at coordinate 202,012 of NZ_JBQHDF010000008.1, forward strand.
CACACCGAGGCCGCGGTCGGCGCCGCCGTGCTGCGCGGCGTGGGCTGACCGCCCCTCCACCCCCCTCCCCTCGAACCGGAGTCCGCACATGTCGACACCTACGCTCGGCCGACCGAGCAACGTCTCCGAGGCCCTGGCCCGTGGCCGGCTCGGCGTGCCGTCGGTGATCTTCTTCGTCCTCTCCGCCGCCGCCCCGCTGACCGTGGTGGCCGGCGTCGTCACCACCGGCTACGGGGTCGTCGGGGTGCTCGGCATCCCGGTGGCCTTCCTGACCGTGGCCGCCGTGCTCGCCCTCTTCTCCATCGGCTACGTGGCCATGGCGCGGCGGATGGCCAACGCCGGCGCGTTCTACGCCTACGTCTCGCGGGGGCTGGGCCGCCCGGCCGGCGTCGGCGCCGCCTGGGTGGCGCTGATCGCGTACAACGCCCTCCAGGTGGGGCTGTACGGCACCATCGGCGCCGCCGCGGAGCCGGTGCTGGGCCGCCTGTTCGGGGTGGCCCCCGCGTGGTGGCTCGTGGCGTTGATCGCCTGGGCGACGGTCGGCGTACTCGGCCTGCTCCGGGTCGACCTCAACGGCCTGGTGCTGGCGGCGCTGCTGGTCGCCGAGATGGTGGTGATCGTCGTCTTCGACCTCGGGCAGCTGGCCCACCCGGCCGGCGGGGACGTGAGCTTCGCCGCCCTCTCCCCGGAGAACCTCGTCGTGCCCGGGGCGGGCGCGGTGCTGGTGCTGGCCATCCTGGGCTTCGTCGGGTTCGAGTCGGCCGTGGTGTTCAGCGAGGAGAGCAAGGACCCCCGGCGGACGGTGCGGTTGGCCACCTACCTCTCCATCGCCATCATCGCGGGGATCTACGCGCTGTCGTCGTGGAGCATGACCGTCGCCGTCGGGCCGGACCGGATCGCCGCCGAGGCGGGCGAGCAGAGCATCGGGCTGATCTTCAACCTGGCCGAGGCGCACCTCGGGGGCACCGCCGTGGCCATCGGCCAGGCGCTCTTCCTGACCTCGGTGCTCGCCGCGATGATCTCCTTCCACAACACCACCGCCCGGTACGCCTTCGCGCTCGGCCGGGAGCGGGTGCTGCCGGCCGTGTTCGGGCAGACCTCACCGCGCACCGGGTCGCCCCGGGCGGCGTCCCTCGCGCAGAGCGCGCTCGGGCTGGTGGTGATCGTGCTCTACGCGCTCAACGGCTGGGACCCGGTGGTGCAGCTGTTCTACTGGGTCGGCACGGCCGGCGGCTTCGGCGTGCTGCTGCTGATCGCCACCACCTCGGTCGCGGTGATCGCGTTCTTCGCCCGCGGCCGGGTGGAGGAGACGCTGTGGCGCCGCGCGGTCGCCCCCGGCCTCGCCGCCGTGGCCTTGACCGTGATCGTCGCGCTGGCGGTGGCCAACTTCGCCGACCTGCTCGGCGTGGCGCCGGACTCGCCCCTGCGCTGGGCGGTCCCGGCGGTCTATCCGGTCGCCGCGCTGCTCGGCCTGCTGTGGGCGCTGGTGCTGCGCGGCAGCCGCCCCGACACGTACGCCCGGATCGGCCTGGGCGCGGAGAGCGTGGCGGCGACGGTGCCGACGACCGGGCACGCGGGCGGGCCCGTGCCGAGCACGACGGGGGTCCGGCGATGAACGGCGTACGGGTGGAGCGGCTCGGGCCGCCGGAGACGTCGCTGGTGGCCGACCGGATCGCCGAGGCTTTCATGGCCCTGGACGCGCCGCGCTGGCTGGTGCCCGACGCGGCGCGGCGGCAGTCCGTGCTGGCCGGCCAGTTCGCGATCCTGGTGGACCACGCGATGCGGCACGGCCTCGTGTACGCGACCGCGGACCGGGCGGGGGTGGCGGTCTGGTTCCCCTCGGTGGGCGAGCCCGCCCCGCCGCCGGAGGACTACGACGCCCGCCTGACCGCGGCGTGCGGGCAGTGGACGGACCGGTTCGCGCACCTGGACAAGCTCTTCGAGGCACACCACCCGCACGCGGACCACCACCACCTGGCGTTCCTCGCCGTCGCGCCGGAGCGACAGGGGCGGGGGCTGGGCAGCGCGCTGCTGCGGCACCACCACGCGGTCCTGGACGCCGAGGGCGTGCCCGGCTACCTGGAGGCCGCCAGCGAGACCGGACGCGACCTGTACGCGCGGCACGGCTACCGGGTCGCCGAGCCGTTCCACCTGCCCGACGGCACCCCGTTCTGGCCGATGTGGCGCGAGCCCGTCCGCTGAACGCCGACGCCCGGGTCACCCGTCGCAGGGGCGACCCGGGCGGTTCGACGGGCGGCGCTGACCGGCCGGGACATGTCGGAGCGACACGAAGGCCTCCGGGCCGGCGGAGCGGGACCTGGACGGTCCCACTCCACGACCGGAGGCCTTCGCATCCACTTCCGGCTGGGTGCGCCGGCTGGGCTACCCCTGGGTCGTATCCCTAGTACGTGCCGTCGAGCTGCCCACGCAGCTTGGTCAGCGCGCGGGCCAGCAGCCGGGAGACGTGCATCTGCGAGACGCCGATCTGCTCGGCGATCTGCGACTGCGTCAGGTTGCCGTAGAACCGCAGCGTGAGGATCTTCTGCTCGCGCTCGTCGAGCGTCGCCAGCGCCGGGCCGAGGGCCACCCGCAGCTCGGCCAGCTCGAACTCGCCGTCCTCGCCGCCGAGCATGTCGCCCAGTTCGGTCGCGCGGTCGCCGTCTCCGGTCGGCGTGGAGAGCGAGACCGCGTTGTAGGCGCGGGCACCCTCCAGGCCCTCCAGCACCTCTTCCTCGGTGAGCTTGAGGTGGGCCGCGATGTCGGCGACCGTGGGGGAGCGGCCGAGGGTCTGCAACAGCGTGCTGTTGGCGTCGGAGATGGCCAGGCGCAGCTCCTGGAGGCGACGCGGCACCCGGATGTCCCAGGTGCGGTCGCGGAAGTGCCGCTTGAGCTCGCCGATGATGGTGGGGATCGCGTAGCCGGCGAAGTCGACGCCGCGGGTCGGGTCGAACTTGTCGATGGCCTTGATCAGGCCGACGGCGGCGGTCTGGGCGAGGTCGTCGGTGGGCTCGCCCCGGCCGCTGTAGCGGTGGGCGAGGTGGTTGGCGAGCGGCAGCCAGGCCTCGATCGCCCGGTCGCGCAGGGCGGCGCGGGACGGGTGGCCGGCCGGCAGCGCGGCCATCGCGTTGAGCAGGTCGGCCGCGCTGTCGGTGAGCGCACGCGGGTCGAGCTTCTCGGTGGTGCTCGGCGTTGTTGTGGTCGCCTGTTCGCTGATCGTTGGCGCGGTCATGGGTGGTCCTCCCTGCACCTCGTCCGCGGATGAAAGACGTGACGCTTAGGTTTAACTTCAGATGTCCGTTCGGGAGCCACCTTAGCCCGATCGGTCCGACGAAATCTAGCCGAAAGTACGATGTACTTAAGCGATTTTCGACCATCAGAGTCGCAAAGCGGGCAAATGCGCCTCCGATTGTGGGCCGGGCTACGCCGGCGAGCGGCCGGCCAGCCCCGCCGTACATCGACGTCGACGCATCCGGGTGGCCACGGCGGGCCGGCCGGGCGGCCACGGTCCACCGGACGACCGGCGTCGAATGTCGGCTTTCCGTCGTTGTCCCGTCAACGGGACGGCCCGTAGCGTGCGGGTACATGCCCCACGCCGGAGGTGCCGTGCTCGACCCCGCCGCTCCCCACCTGGTCGTCAACAGCCGCACGCTCTACTTCGGCTGGCTGCCGGCGGACCCGGACGCGGTCGCGGCGCTGGTCCCGGCCGGGCTGCGCCCGTCGCCCGAGCGGCTGGTCTTCATGAACCAGTACGTGGTCGACGACGACAGCCAGACCTCCGGCTTCGGCGCGTACTCGCTGACCTACCTCGGCGTGGCGCTGAGCGGGGTGGACGCGCCGGGTGGGCTCAACCCCGGCGGCTGGTGGACGCACTACGTGACGTGCAGCGAGCGGGTCCGGGCCTACGCCGCCGCGCGGGGCGCGCCCGCCGTCGTCGGCCGTACCCACATCGAGCGCCACGGCGGGGACATCGTCGCCGAGACGGAGATCGACGGCGTGCCGGTGATCCGCGCCCGCTGCCAGGTGGGCGAGACCGGCGGCACGATCAGCCGGGGCCACCACCGCTACTTCACGGCCCGCGACGGGCAGCTGCTCAGCTCCGTGCACCCGTTCGTCGCCGAACCGGTCGACCCGTTCGTGATCGAGTCGCTGGAGTTCCTGGAGCCGGCCCACCCGATCTACGCGCTGCGCCCGGAGAACCCGCTCACCATCGGCTTCGGCTTCTACTCGCCGCGCGCCTCGTTCGCCTATCCCGGCGGGCTGACGGTCCACGCCACCGACGCCGACACCGGGGCCGTGCCCGCCTTCGGCAGGATCGACGCCCTCTCCGTACCCGCCTGAACGCCCACCCGCGCGCTCACCAGGTGCCGGACCGGCGGGCCCGCAGCGGCCGGCCGTCGGGGTCGTAGACCAGCCGGTACGCCGGCAGCGCCCAGGCCCGGGTGTACCAGGGCAGCCGTTCGGCCCGGTGCGGCAGCAGCCGGCCCGGCGGCCGGGGACCGGCCCGCCCGGTGTCGTACCACCGTTGCAGCGCGTCGGCGGCGGCGGTGATCGCCGCCACGGCGTCGGCCGGGTCGACCAGGTCGGCGTCCTCGCCGCCGTCGGGATCGCGGTCAAGGTGCTCGCGCCACAGCCGCAACCGCAGCTCCCGGGCGAAGACCCGGGCCCCGTCGCCGAGGCCGGCCGGGTCGGTCGGCGCCCGTTCGTCCCGGGTCTCGTCCAGTACGGCGCAGGACAGCTCGCTGTCGTGCGTCCAGGAACGGCGGTTGAAGTTGTCGCTGCCGACGCTGGCCCACACGTCGTCGACCACGCAGACCTTGGCGTGCACGTACACCGGGGTGCCGGCGTGGTTCTCGACGTCGAGCACGTGCACCCGCTCCGGGGCCGCCCGCTCGCAGAGTGAGAGTGCCTGCTCGCGGCCGACCGTGTTGGGCGGCAGCGCCAACCGGCCGTCCACGTCCGGATACCGGGGGACCACCGCGACCAGGTGCAGGTCGGGGTTGTCGCGCAGCGCCTTGGCGAACAGGTCGGCCACCTCGGTGGACCACAGGTACTGGTCCTCCAGGTAGATCAGCCGCCGGGCCCGCCGGACCGCCTTGGTGTAGCCGCGTGCCACCGTGCGCTCGCCGTCCGGGGCGAAGGAGTAGCGGGGCCGTACCGCCGGGTAGGTGCGCAGCACCTGGACGTGGTGCGGCCCGCAGGGCGGTGGGTCGGCCGGCTGCGGCGGCAGCGGGTCGGGTCGCAGGTCCGCGCCGCGCAGCCGGTCGCGCAGGTAGGCGAGGGGGTTCTCCGAATCCAGCGGCATCGGGTCGCTCCACCGCTCCCGGAAGGTGGTGTCCAGCGCGCCCACCGCCGGCCCCCGCACCGCGAGCTGCACGTCGTGCCAGGGCGGGTGGTCCCCGTAGCGGGTGGACATCTGCACCGCCTGCGGGTCGCCCCGGTGCGCGGCGTCGTCACGCCGGCTGTGGCACAGGTCGATCCCGCCGGCGAAGGCGACGTCGCGTTCCGGCGCCCGTGGGTGCCGCAGCACCACCAGCTTCTGGTGGTGCGAGCCACCCCGGCGGACCCGCTGATCGAGCAGCACCTCGCCGCCGGCGGCGGAGACCGTCTCGCTCAGGTTGCGGTTCTCCGCCTCGCTGTAGGCCAGCAGGTCGAGGTGGGAGCGCCAGATCAGGCCCTTGACCACCACGCCCCGCTGCGCGGCCCGCGCGAAGAGCTGCGCCACGGTCGGCCCGTCCGGGCGCAGCCGCTGGTCCGGGTCGCCCCGCCAGTCGGTGAAGAAGAGGTGGTCGCCGGCCTCCAGGGCCTCCACCTCGTCGACCAGCCGGTCGAAGTACGCGACACCGTGAATTAACGGCTCGGCAAGGTTACCGCTGGTCCAGACGGGTAACTCTGACACCGGGTTGGCGCGTTCGGCCGCGCTGAGGAACCAGTTGCGTGGTGCCACGTTCCAGCCCCCCGAGGTCGACAACGTCCTCACGGTAGGACCCACGTCGCGGGCCCGCATCCCGACCGGCACCCCGGTGACCCGGCCGGACGACCCCCGACAGCCCGCCCGAACACGACGCGACACCGAGGAGGCAACACCATGCCCGGCGAGACGACGAACTCCGCGAACGAGCACCGCGAGCCGGCGGTCGAGAGCGAGCGGGGTGCGCTGGTGACGGTGTTGCTCATGGTGATCCTGGGCGTCGCGGGCATATTCGCCGTCTCCTGACGCCGCGTCGCGCGACGCGCCGGTGGGCGCCGCCCGGCCGTGGCCGGGGGCGCCCGCCGCCCGCCGTGGGCTCAGGGCCTCGGGGCCTGGCCGCCGGTGTGCGGCAGCCGCTCGGCGGGGACGACACCGAGCCGACCGGCCTTGAAGTCCTCGAACGCCTGGAGCAGCTCGTCACGGGTGTTCATGACGAACGGGCCGTAGTGGGCCACCGGCTCCCGGATGGGCTCGCCGCCCATGATGTAGAGGTCCAGCGTCGGGGTGTGGCCGTCCTGGCTGGCGTCCGCGGCGAAGGTCAGCGCGTCGCCGGGGCCGTGCACGGCGAGCTGGCCCGTGTGCACCGGCCGCCCGTCGGTGCCCACCGTGCCCCGCCCGCCCAGCACGTAGACCAAAGCGTTGAAGTCCGGCCGCCACGGCAGGTCGACGCGCGCGCCCGGCTGCACGGTCACGTGGGTGATGGTGATCGGGGTGTGGGTGGAGCCCGGCCCCCGGTGCCCGGCGATCTCCCCGGCGATGACCCGGATCAGCGCGCCACCGTCGGGCGTGGTCAGCAGAGCCGCCTCCCGGCCACGGATGTCCTGGTAGCGGGGCGGGTTCATCTTGGCGGCCCGGGGCAGGTTGACCCAGAGCTGGGTGCCGTGGAACAGCCCGCCACTCATGACGAGGTGCTCCGGCGGCGCCTCGATGTGCAGCAGCCCGCTCGCGGCCGTCATCCACTGGGTGTCGCCGTTGGTGATCGTGCCGCCGCCGCCCTGCGAGTCCTGGTGGTCCATGATCCCGTCGATCATGTAGGTCACCGTCTCGAAGCCGCGGTGCGGGTGCCAGGCCGTGCCCCTCGGCTCGCCCGGGGCGTAGTCCACCTCGCCCATCTGGTCCAGGTGGATGAAAGGGTCCAGCTCGCTCACCGGCACGCCGGCGAACGCCCGGCGGACCGGGAAGCCCTCGCCCTCGTAGCCGCTGGGCGCGGTGGTCAGCCGGCGGACCGGCCGGAACGCGGTGGACTCGTCGAGCCGGGGCAGGCGGGGCAGGACGAGCACGTTGTCGACGGTGATGGCGGGCATCGGGGACTCCTCAGCTGTGGGGGTGGGCGGTCGACGCGTCGCGGTCCGCGCGCAGGCGCCGGCCGAGTCGCTCGAAGATCCGGGTGAGGCAGGCGACCTCGGCGTCGTCGAGGTCGTCCATGAGGTGGGCGCGTACCGACCGCAGGTGGTGCGGGGCGGCCTCGCGCAGGGCCAGCAGCCCGGCAGCGGTGAGCACGGCCTCGCTGCCGCGGCGGTCGTCCGGACAGGACTCCCGGGCGACGAGGCCGCGCCGCTGCATCGTGGTGATCTGGTACGTCAGCCGGCTCGGGGAGAAGACCAGGCGGCTGGCCAGCTCGCCCATCCGCAGCCGCTGGCCCGGCGCCTCGGAGAGCAGGACGAGCACGTGGTAGTCGGCGAAGCTGAGCGCGCTGTCGGCGCGCAGGTCGTCCTCCAGCCGCGTGTAGAGCCGCTGGCTGGCCTCGATGTAGGCGCGCCAGGCGGCGAGGCGGGCCCTGTCCAGGCTGTCGGTCATGCCACGACAGTAGCACTATTTCAAAATTTAACTAGTGCCCGTGAGTGCGGTCACCTCACTTCTAGGGGATGGCCGTGCAGCTTTGAACGATGTGCGTGCGTGCCAGGTCGGGGCGCCGTCCGCTCGGGCGCCCCGACCCGGGCCGTCAGCGGCCGGGTGACGAGGCCGGCATGTGCATCCGGCCGAGGAGCTGCCGGGCCTGCTCGGCGAACTGCGCGTCGACGATCACGGCGTACTGGCCGGCACGCAGCGAGCTGGCCGAGGTGAAGTCGCGGCGCCCGCCGGTCATCGCGTGTGCGACCGCGCCGAACACCGCTCCCCAGATCGCGCCGACGACCAGCCCGACCAGGATCACCGCGAGCCAGTTGCCGGCCGTGAAGATGCCGAACAGCAGCCCGATGAAGAGACCGAACCAGGCGCCCGTGCCGGCGCCCGCGAGGGCCGCCCGTCCGGTCGTCATCCGCCCGAGGACGGTCTCGACCAGGGTGAGGTTCGTGCCGACGATGGCGCTGTGTTCGACCGGGAACCGGTTGTCCGCCAGGTAGTCGACGACCCGCTGGGCGGACGGATAGTCCGGGTACGACCCGATCGTCACGGTGGGCGGGCCGGTCTCCGGGCCGTGCCCGTCCTGACCGGGGGCGCTGGGCCGGCCGGCGGGACCGGACGGCAGGGTGTCGGCGCCCGGCATCCCGGGCCGCCATGCCGAGGTGGGACTCGACGGTGTGGTCATGAGTTCCTCCTTCGTCGACCGCCCGCGTTCCCGCCGCCGTCGCGAGGTAACGCTCAGCGGGCGGCGGCGCGCAGGTACGCGGCGGTGGCCTCGTCGGCCGGGAAGAAGGACTCGATGGAGAGCTCCTCGACCGTCACGTCCAGCGGGGTGCCGAAGGTCGAGACGGTGCTGAGGAAGGCCAGCTCGCCCGCCGGGTGACGCAGCCGCAGGGGCACCACCACGTCCCCGGCACGCGGCAGGCCGGCGTCCGGCTCGGCCGACCCGCCCGGATAGCCGCGCAGCTCGTCGTGCAGCGCGGTCAGCTCGGCGTCGGCGGTAAGCCCCAGGTGTCGGCGCAGCCGGCCGAGCAGGTGGGCCCGCCACTCGGTGAGGTTGGCGATCCGGGGCGCCATGCCCTCGGGGTGCAGGGTCAGCCGCAGCGCGTTGGCCGGCGGCCGGAGCAGGTGCCCGGCCACCCCCTCGGTGAGCAGCGGCAGGGCGGCGTTGCCGGCGACCAGGTTCCAGCGCCGGTCCACCGCGACGGCCGGGTACGGCTCGTGCGCCCGCAGGACCCGGCGTACCGCGTCGAGGACCCGGCGCAGCCCGGGGGAGTCCAGCGGGGCGTGGGAGTAGACCGGGGCGTACCCGGCGGCCAGCAGCAGCCGGTTGCGCTCCCGCAGCGGCACGTCGAGGTGCTCGGCCAACCGCAGGACCATCTCCCGGCTCGGCGCGGAGCGCCCGGTCTCCACGAAGCTGAGGTGCCGGGTGGAGACCTCCGCCTCGACCGCGAGGGCGAGCTGGCTGAGCCCGCGCCGCCTGCGCCACTGCCGCAGCAGCGTGCCGACCGGCGCCCGCCGCTGCTCCACCGCCGCGCTCACGCGCCGATACTAGGCGCTGCCCCGGTGCCGCCCCGCCCGCCCGTGCGGGGCGGGCGGGGCGTCGGGGGTCAGGAGCAGGCGGTGCCGTTGAGCGTGAACCCGGTCGGGGCGGGCAGGGTGCCGCCCGGCCAGGTGCCCTGGAAGCCGATCGAGACCGTGCCGTCCGCGGGCAGGCCGGCGTTCCACGCGGCGTTGCGCACGGTGATCCGGTCGCCCGACTGGGTCCAGTCGCCGTTCCAGCCGTTGGTCAACCGGACCCCGGCACCGGGGGCGAAGGTGAGGGTCCAGCCGGTGAGCGCGGCGCCGTGGTTGGTCACCCGCAGTTCGGCGGTGAAGCCGCCGGACCACGAGTTCGGGGTGTACGACACCGCGCAGCCGCCGGCCGGCGGGGGAGTGGTCGCCGGAGGCGTCGTGGGCGGCGCGGTGGTCGGGGGCGCCGTCGTGGGCGGTGCGGTGGTCGGCGGCGCGGTGGTGGGGGCCGGGCCGGCGGCCACGGCCAGGTCGTACGCCCGCTGCGGCACGAACTGGCCGGCCGGCGCGATGCACCCGTCGGCCTCGCCGGGCAGCTTCACCCACAGGTACGCGTCGATGGCGGAGTCGCCGGTCGCGGTGGTGCTCGGGGTGCCGATGGCCCGCCCGGCCGGGTCGCACCACTCGGAGCCGGCCGGCCCGTTGCCGTTGCGGCTGGTGTCGACGACCGCCCTGAGCCGGGACACCCCGGTGGCCGCGATGACGGCCTTGGCGTAGGCGACCTCGTCGGCGGTGCGCCGGTAGTTGGAGACGTTGAGCGAGATGCCGTCCGCGCTGTTGGCGACGTCCGCGCCGAGCAGCCGGGAGGCCGCCTCGCCGGGGGCGAGCCACGCCGAGTGCCCGATGTCGAAGTAGACCCGGGCGGCGGCGGAGCCGGCCTTGAGTTTCTTGCCGGCGTACGCCATGGAGGCCCTCGTCTCGGCCTGCTGGGCGGCGTTCTGGCAGCTGGTCATCAGTGGCAGCACGTCCGGTTCCAGCACGATGGTCGCCGGCCGCCCGGCCAGTCCGGCCGCCACCTGGTCGACCCAATGCCGGTAGGTGGCGTGGTCGGGGGCACCGCCGCCGCTCGCGCCGCTGCAGTCGCGGTTGGGGATGTTGTAGACGACCAGGATCGGCACCTTGCCGGCGGCTGCCGCCGCCCCGACGAGGGCGTCGACCTCGGACCGTACGGTCGAGGTGTTGGTGCGGGTGAACCAGCGGCCCTGGGGGACGTTGGCGATCCGGTCGGAGATGACGGCGGCCCGGGGATCGCCGGGGTTGGCGGCGACCCAGGCCGCGGCGGCCGTGGCCGGGTCGACGTAGAACGCCGAGTCGGCGGCGACGGCGGCGGGAGCGCGGACGATGCCGACGGCGACGGTGGCGGCGACGGTGAGCGCGGCCGCGGCGGCGCCCGCCGCGGCGAGTGCGGGTCTACTTCTCACGGGACTCTCCCATTCCATCGAGGAGCACCGCTGGAAGCGCTCCCATATACCGCCGTCAAACTACGTGGTGATGACGGCGATGTGAAGGGGCCGCGTCGCCGTCGGCGACATTTCCCCCACCGGCGCGGCGCGAGGCGCGCCCGCCCGGGAGAATGGCGGGATGCGCCTGGTGATCACCGCGGACACCCACGTGCCGAAGCGGGCCAGGGATCTGCCGGAGCCGCTCTGGACGGCGGTCGACGCCGCCGACGTGGTGCTGCACGCGGGGGACTGGGTCGACGAGGCGCTGCTGGACGCCCTGGCCGCCCGGGCCCGCCGCCTCGTCGGGGTCTACGGCAACAACGACTCCCCGGCGCTGCGCGCCCGGCTGCCGGAGGTCGCCCGGGTCGAACTGCACGGACTGCGGGTCGCCGTCGTGCACGAGACCGGCCCGAAGGCCGGTCGGGAGAGCCGCTGCGCGGCCCGCTTCCCCGACGCCGACGTGCTGGTCTTCGGGCACTCGCACATCCCCTGGGACACGCTCGCCCCGGGCGGTCTGCGGTTGCTCAACCCGGGCTCGCCCACCGACCGCCGGGCCCAGCCGTACGCCACGTACCTGACGGCGCGGGTGGCGGCGGGCCGGCTCGACGAGGTCGAGCTACACCGCCTGCCACCGCGCCGCCCGTCCGGTCACTGACCCCGGCCGGTCTCCTCCTGGAGCTGGTCGATCCGCTTCGAGGCCTCGGCCTTGGTGAGTCCCTCCGGCGGCTCCTCGCCGGCCTCCCGGGCCAGGGTCGCCAGGTAGGACTCCTGGGCGGCGGTCGGCGGTTCCTCGCCGGTGACCCACTCGTCCGGGTCCTTGATGGCGCCCTGCGGGTTGGCCTGGCTGCTGGTGCGGTCCGTCATGGTCTCCACCTTCCTTCGAACAGACGTGCCAATACCCCGCGCGGCCCCGATCCATGCGGCGCCCCGGCGCGTCGTCTCCCCGGGCGCGCCGCGCGGGCGACTCCGCCGCCCCGGCGACCCGGGCCCGCATACGATCACCGGGTGGGTGCGCGGCAGCGGGCGGGTGTGATCGTGGTCGGCGCGGGCATCGCCGGGGTGGCGTGCGCGACGGAGCTGGCCCGCGCGGGCATCCCGGTGGAGATCCGGGAGCGCGCCCGGGTGTCCGGCGGCCGGATGGCCAGCCGCCGCTTCGACGGCCGTCCCGCCGACCTCGGCGCGGCGTACTTCACGGTCGACGATCCGGACTTCGCGCAGGTGGCCGAAGGATGGCGGTCGGCCGGCCTGGCCCGCGAGTGGACCGACACCTTCGTCGCGTACGACGGCGCCGGTCGGCGCGAGGCGCCCGGCCCGATGCGCTGGGCGGCGACCCGGGGGCTGCGCTCGCTGGTGGAGCACCTGGCCCGGGACCTGCCGGTGACCGTGAACCGGCTCGTGCTCGGCGTCGAACCGGGACCCGTGGTGGACGGGCGGGCCTGTGAGGCGGTGGCGCTCGCCATGCCGGGGCCGCAGGCGGCGCTGCTGCTCGCCCCGACCCTGGGCGCCGCCACCCGCGCCACCCAGGCCCAGCGCTGGTCGCCGTCGCTGGCGGCGGTGTTGCGCTTCCCGGCCCGCCGGTGGGCCGCCTTCCGGGGCGCCTTCGTCAACGACCACCCGGTGCTCAACCTCGTCTGCGACGACGGCGACCGCCGCGGCGACGACGCGCCGGTGCTGGTCGCCCACACCACACCCGATTACGCCGCCGGTCATCTCGCCCTGCCCACCGGGGCCGGGCCAGCGGTCGAGGAGGCCGTACGGGACCTGCTGGGGCTGCCCGAACCGGCGGAGCACGTGCACGTGCACCGCTGGACGTACGCGAAGCCGACCGCCGGGCCGGGCGGCACGTACCACCTTGACGCCGACAGCGTCGGGCTGGCCGGCGACGCCTTCGGCAAGCCCCGGGTGCAGAGCGCCTGGCGCTCCGGCCGCGACCTCGGCCGCGCCCTGGTCACCCGCCTGGGCGGCGGGTGAGGGCAGCCCTCGCGCGCACCGCCGGGCCGGGTCAGCTCGAGGCGGCGACGGGTTCGCCGGAGCGGCCCCGCTCGGACGGGTCGGAGGTGCGCTGTCCCGCCCGGTCCAGCAACTGCATCACCGGCGTCGCCGCGACGCCGTGCACCACCACCGAGACGATCACGACGAGGCCGACGGTCGCCCAGATCAGGTCCGCCTGGGGGAAGTCGGCCTTCGTCGTCGCGTACGCCACGTAGTAGAACGAGCCGACGCCCCGGATGCCGAACAGGGCGATCACCCAGTGCTCGGCCGGCCGGCCGGGCGCCCCCCGCAGCGACAGCCAGCCGATCAGCGGGCGGACCAGGAAGAGCAGCGCCAGCCCGACCGCGGCGGCCGGCCACGTCAGCGGGCCCAGCAGGCCGCCCACGACGGCGCCGCCGAAGAGCAGCAGCAACAGCACGGTGAGCAGCCGCTCGACCTGCTCGGCGAAGTCGTGCAGCACGGAGTGGAACTCGTGGGTGCGTTCGGCGGCCCGGATCGCCCGCGCCGCGACGAAGACCGCCAGGAAGCCGTACCCGCTGACGAGTTCCACCAGCCCGTACGCCAGGAACGTCGCGGCCAGCGCCAGGAAGCCCTCCGAGTGCCGGGCCAACCGCAGCTCGCTCGGGGCCCGGAAGAAGAGCTTGCCGAGCAGCCAGCCGACCAGCCAACCGCCCGCCACGCCCGCCCCGACCTTCCAGAGCACGTCCACGCCGAACCAGTGACCCAGCCAGTCCGCCGGGGCCAGGCTGGTGGTGGCGATGGCGATGGCCGCGTACACGAAGGGGAAGGCCAACCCGTCGTTGAGCCCGGCCTCCGAGGTGAGGGCGAATCGGACCTCGTCCTCGGAGTCCTCCTCGTCGTTGGGCTCGCCGACCTGCACGTCGGCGGCGAGCACCGGGTCGGTCGGCGCGAGGGCCGCCGCCAGCAGCAGCGCGGCGGCCGGCACCAGCCCGGCCCACCACCAGCCGAGCAGCGCCACCGCCGCGATGCACAGCGGCATGGCGACGGCCAGCAGCCGCCACGTCGACGACCAGCGGCGCCAACTGAACGGCCGGTCGATCTTGAGACCGGCGCCCATCAGCGCCACGATGACGCCGATCTCGGTGAGGTGGGTGGCGACGTCCGGGTACGCGAGCGGATCGGGGTTCGGCAGCCCGACGGGGAGGGCGAAGACCAGCATGCCCAGCCCGAGGAACGCGATCGGCATGGACAGCGGCCGGCGCTCGAGCACCCGGGGCAGGATCCCCGCCAGCAGCGCGCCCAGACCGACCACCGCGAACGCCACGTCTACCGGCTCCACGACCCCACCTCTCCGCCTCGCCCACGGCGTGCGGGCAGGTGGTGCAGTTCCTTGCCCCCGGAGGACTTCTCGTATTCCTGTCCGGAGCGACGGAACCGGCGCCGGTCACCTCACCCGGGCGACCGGCGAGTCGTCGAGGGCGGCGAGCAGCGCGGCCGGGTCCTCGTAGACGGCCACCGCGCCGGCCCCGGCCAGCTCGCCCCGGCTGGTGCCGCCGCAGGTCAGCCCCACACAGGGCACGTCCAGTTCGCCGGCGGCGGCGACGTCCCACACCGAGTCGCCGACGAAGACCACCCGTTCGGCGGCGAGCCCGGACTGCTCCAGCGCGGCGACCAGGATGTCCGGCGCCGGCTTGCTCTCCCGCGCGTCCGCCGAGCTGGTGATCGTGTGGATCACGTCGTCGGCGGCCAGCGCCCGGCGTAGCGCGGCCACCTCGTGCTCGGCGGCGGAGGTGGCGAGCACGACCCGTAGCCCCCGCTCCGCGCAGGCCCGCAGCAGGTCGGCGGCGCGGGGCAGCGGGACCAGCCGCTCCCAGTACTCGGCGAAGAGGGTGTCGTGGGCGTCGCGCAGCTTCCGGTCCGCGCCGCGGTCGCGCTCGGGGCCGAGCAGGTGGTCGAGCAGCTTGTCCGAGCCCATCCCGATGGCGCGGTGGATCGTCGCCATGGGCGGGGGCCGGTCGAGCTGGCGAAGCGCCTCCCACCAGCTCACGGTGTGCAGGTAGGTGGTGTCGACCAGGGTGCCGTCCACGTCGAAGAGGACACCGGCGGGCTTGTCGGTGGGCATGACCTCCTCCTACCCCCTCTGGACGGGGCTGACGCCGCTCACCCGGACGGGACCAGGATCTCGAACCAGACCGTCGAGCCGCGTACGGTCGGGTCCGTCCCCCAGGCGTCGCTCAGCTCCTCGATCAGCCCCAGCCCCCGACCACGGCTGCTGAGCGTGTCGGTCTGCGCGCGGGTCACCGTGCCCCGGGTGCCCGAGTCGGCGACCGACACCAGCAGCCGCTCCGGGCTGAGGTCGATCTCCACCCGGGCGGCGGTGCCCGCGTGCAGCAGGGCGTTGGTGGTCAGCTCGCTGGTGCAGAGCACGGCCGCGCCGATGATCGACTCGGGCACCTGCCACTCCGTGAGCTGCCCGGTCATCCAGTGCCGCACCCGGCTCGGCGCCGTCGGCTCGGCCGGCACCTCCATGCTCGCCGACCGCGACGGCCGCAGCGCGTACTCCACCGCCAGCACGGCGACGTCGTCCTCGGTGGCACCGGGCACCGCCGCGGTGGCCACCGCGCACAGCGCGCGGGGGTCGCCGCTGCCCGCGCCCGCGACGGCGGCGGCCAGGGCGTCCAGGCCGGCCGTCAGGTCCTGCCAGCGCCGCTCCACCACCCCGTCGCTGAACAGCAGCAGCGTGTCGCCCGGGGCGAAGCGCACCGTGGCCGTCGGTGGCCGGCAGCCCAGGCCCAGGGGGGCGCCCGCGGGCAGGTCGAGGTACTCGGCGACCGGCTCGCCGTCGGAGGCGCACCGGCGGATCAGCGGCGCGGGGTGACCGGCGCTGGCCAGGGTGAGCCGCTGCCGGTCGGCGTCGACGACACCGAAGACCACCGTGACGAAGAGCTCGTGGGTGTCGCCCTCGGCACCCAGGCTGGTGACCAGCCGGTCGAGCCCGGCCAGCACGGCGTCCGGGCGGGGATCGGCCAGCGCCAGCGCCCGCAGCGCCGCGCGCACCTGACCCATCCGGGCCGCGGCCTGCACGTCGTGGCCGGCGACGTCGCCGAGCACGATGCCCAGACCGCCGTCGGGCAGCAGGAAGGCGTCGTAGAAGTCCCCGCCGGCGGCGTTGCCGTCGACGCCCGGGTCGTAGCGGGCGGCGATCCGCATCCGGGGCAGGTCGGGCAGGTGCTCCGGCAGCATGCTGCGTTGCAGCAGCTGGGCGGTGCCGTGCTGGGTCTCGAACCGGCGGGCCCGCTCGGCGGCCTGGCCGACCAGCTCGGCGGAGGCGGCCAGCAGCGCGCGCCGCGCGGCCGACCAGACGTGCGGGACCTGGTAGCCGACCGTCAACCCGCCGCGCACCACCGACGCCCGCAGCGGCACCGCCGCGAGCGAGCGGACCTTCTGGTCGTGCCGGTCCACCGCGGTCTCCCGCAGCGGCTGGCCGTCGTCGACGAAGTGCGGCACCCCGCTGCGGGCGGCGGCCACCACCGGCCCCTGCGAGTCCGGCGGAATGCGTCGCCACAGCGGGGGCAGCCGCTCGTCGGCCTCGTCCATCAGCTCGCCCCGGACGCGCCGGACCATCCGCCAGCCGCCGCCGCCCTCGTCGACGGCGAACGTGACCCGGTCGGCGTCGAACGCGGTGATCGCGTAGCGCAGCGCGACCCGGGCCACGTCGTCCAGGGTGAGGGTGCCGGCGAGCGCCGCGGCGAAGTCGCTGAGGCTCTGCAACTGCTGGGTGACCTGGGTGGTCTCCGCGGCCACGGTCAGCACGCCGACGATCCGCCCGGCGCTGTCGCGCACGGGGGAGTAGCCCCGGGTGAAGACGGACTGCTCGACCAGGCCGGGGCCACGGTGCAGCGGAAGGGTCGTCTCCTTCTCCAGGAACGGCTCCCCGGAGCGGTAGGTGTGCTCGATGGCGTCGCCGACGCCGGGCAGCGGCCAGGACTCGGCGAACACCTCGGCCGCCGGCCGCCCCACCGCGTCGGGGTGTCGGTCACCGATGAGGTCGGCGTACGCGTCGTTGTAGACCAGCAGGTGCTCGTCGCCCAGCGTGAGGGCCATCGGTACGGGCGAGGCGAGGAGCAACTCGGCGGCGGCGCGGACCGCCGGGTCCCACGCGCGCCACGGGCCCAACGGGGTGCCGCCCCAGTCGTGGCGCAGGACGGTGGCCGCCGTGTGTGACACGGAGGGTGTTCCCGAGACCGGGGCTGGGGGGTTCGGGACCCGTCCGACCGTTCCTGGCATGACCGCAGCCTAGCCGCAGCCCCTACCGGCCGTTTCCGATCATGCCGCGCGCGTCCCCGGGGCTGGACGTTCGGGCAGGTCAGGGCGGATCTGCGGTGACATGTCGGGAAAAACTCGTTGAGCGGTACGGCGTGCCGCGTCGGTGACCGGGTATGCGCCCGGCGCAGTCCATGCGACAGGAGGGACATCATGCCGGATAGCCTCGCGGTCAGGCAGGTCGACATCGGCGACGCCGTGGCCGACATGTGGAGGTCGGTGCTGCTGTTCATACCGCGGGCCATCGCGTTCATCGCGATCCTCGTGGTCGGATGGCTCATCGCCAAGGCCGTGCTCAAGATCGTCGACGCGGCGCTGGAACGGGTCGGTTTCGACAGAGCGGTGGAACGGGGCGGCATCAAACGCGCGCTGGAACGCACCAGGTACGACGCCAGTGACATCCTGGCGAAGCTCGCGTACTACGCGGTGCTGCTGTTCACCCTGCAGTTCGCCTTCGGGGTGTGGGGACCCAACGCGATCAGTGACCTGATCGGCGGCGTGGTCGCCTGGCTGCCACGCGCCTTCGTGGCGATCGTCATCATCGTCGTGGCCGCCGCGATCGCCAGCGCCGTCCGCGACATCGTCACCGGGGCACTGGGCGGCCTCTCGTACGGCAAGATCCTCGCCGACCTGACGGCGATCTTCATCATCGCGCTGGGTGTCATCGCCGCGCTGAACCAGGTCGGCATCGCCACGGCGGTGACCACGCCGGTGCTGGTGGCGGTGCTCGCCACGGTGGCCGGCATCCTGATCGTCGGCGTTGGCGGCGGTCTGGTGCGGCCCATGCAGAACCGTTGGGAGGGCTGGCTGAACCGGATGGCCGAGGAGTCGCGGGCGGTGCAGGAGCACCGTCGGGCCCGGGAGGCCGGCCAGGTCGACGTCGGCCGGCAGATGGCCGACCGTACGGCGGCCGAGCGCACCGAGGTCATGCCGCGCGGGCAGGAGTCCGCGACGGCCGGCGGGCGCGGCACCTACCAGTCGGGGAACGTGGGTGACGAGACCCAGCAGTTCCGCCGCTGACCGGTGAGGCGCGACGGGGAGGGGTGTCCGCGGACCGCGGGCGCCCCTCCGGCGTGTCGGGCCGTCGGTCAGGCCAGCGGGAGCGGGGCGGGCGCCGGGGTGCCTAGCGAGCGGGTCAGCGCGCAGACCGCGAGCAGCCGGGTGAGCAGCCAGTCCGGCGCGGACCAGTCGACCGGCGCCACCGGGGGCTCCCAGCCGTGCTCCAGCGCGGCGGCTCGTACGCCCTCCGCGTAGCCGGCGAGCGCGGCGGCGCTCAGCGGCCGGCGGTCGCCGTCCAGGCTCTCCCGTACCGCCGCGGCGTGCTGGTCGACCAGGGCCAGCAGGCCCGGACGCGCGGCGGCGGCGGCCAGCCCCTCGGCGCCGACGGAGGCGGACAGGAGGGCGAGGGTGGATCGCGCCGAGCTGGCGGCGGAACGGGCCTCGACCCGGGTGAACGGCACACGCATGGTGACCGAGGCTATCCGGCCACGACCGGGGTCGACCTCGGCCGGTCGGCGGGTTTTTGACCCTCCCCCGAACGGTCAACCGCCCACGGGGGATTGAGTCGGCCCGGGCGGGGCAGGAGGAGAACCGCCCCGCGGGGGCGAAGTCGACACCTGGAGGAACGGATGGAACGACACGGGGACGGGCCGGACGAGCGGCACCGCAGGCCGGCCGGGGTCAGCGACGAGACGGTGGCGGCGCTGGGCAAGCTCAGCGAGGCGCTGGAGTGCGTCGAGCGGGTGCGCGGTCACCTCTACTCGCTGCACCAGCTCGTGGGGCACGCCGACCTGATGCTCGACGACGCCGTGGAGATGTTCCGCGCCGCCGGGCACGACCGCATCGCCGACCGCATCGACGCCGACCTGCTGGGTCGCAACGTCATCGCCGGGCGGTGGACGTTCCAGATCGTCGAGGACTTCGACGACGGCTACTACGCCCTCTTCCGCGACCTCGACCGGGCCGCCCGCGAGGAGCTGGTCGGCGGCCGCCGGCACCTCTACGAGGCGGAGATGAAGGAGCGGCGGCGCACCCGGGGCCTGCCCGGGCACGAGGC
Source organism: Micromonospora sp. SD12 (assembly GCF_052068495.1). Classification (NCBI taxonomy): domain Bacteria; kingdom Bacillati; phylum Actinomycetota; class Actinomycetes; order Micromonosporales; family Micromonosporaceae; genus Micromonospora; species Micromonospora sp. SD12. Next base: position 221,168 of record NZ_JBQHDF010000008.1, read on the forward strand.
GCGCCCCGCCGGCGAGGGCTGAACCGACCCCGGAGGGCCGTCAGTCCGTGGGGCGGGCGTCCGCCGGGCGGCGCCGGGCCGCGTCGTCGGCGATGATCACGGTCGCCACCATCAGCGCCACGCAGAGGCTGAACAACCAGGAGTCGTCCGAGACCAGCTTGGCGGAGACGGGAGCCTGGAGCGCGGCGAGGAGAAAGCCGAGCCATGCCAGGCGGCGCTGACGCGTGGAGAGGATGCCGGAGCCCTGATGCATCCCGAAAGTCTTGCGCGTGACCCGGGCCTTGCCGTCAGCCGAACGGCCGATTCTGGATGAGCTGTCCGTTTCACCACCCGTCCGGACCGTAATCTTCATCCCACCGGGGGACGCGGACTGGCGCCGCCGCCGACTCCGGGCAGGATGGTCCTTCGTGTCCACCGCCCCGCCCCGCGCCTCGCTGCTCCTGCTGGCCTACCTCGCGTTCGTCAGCCTCGGCCTGCCCGACGGCCTGATCGGCGTGGGCTGGCCCTCGATCCGGGCCGACTTCGGCGTACCCACCGAGGCCGTCGGCCTCGTGCTCACGGCGGGCACGGCCGGCTACCTGACCTCCAGCGTGCTGGCCGGCTTCACGCTGGCCCGGCTCGGCGTCGGCTGGCTGCTCGCCGGCAGCACGCTGCTGGCCAGCCTCGCGCTCACCGGTTACGCGCTGACCCCCGGGCTGATCCTGATGGTGGGCTGCGCGCTGGTGCTCGGTCTGGGCTCCGGCGCGATCGACTCCGGCCTGAACGCGTACGCGGCGGGTGCCTTCGGACCCCGGCACATGAACTGGATGCACGCGTTCTTCGGTCTCGGCGTGGCGCTCGGGCCGCTCATCATGACCGGCGCGCTCAGCGCCGGGCTCTCCTGGCGCTGGGGCTACGGCCTGGTCGCCGGGGCACAGCTCGCGCTGGCCGCCGCGTTCGCGCTCACCGTCCGCGCCTGGCGGGACCGCACCCCGGCCCGGGGGTCCGCGGGGCCCGCGACGGGGGAGGCCGCCGTCGCCCCGCCGGCCGTCACCCGGGTACGCGAGACGTTGCGCCTGCCGGCGGTCTGGCTCGGCGCGGCGGCCTTCGCCGTCTACGTGGCCATCGAGGTGGCCGCCGGGCTCTGGGCGTTCCTGCTGCTCACCGAGGGGCGTGGCCTCGGCGCGGCCGTCGCCGGCGTCTGCGTCTCGGGCTACTGGGGGAGCCTCTTCGTCGGGCGCGTGGTGCAGGGCGTGGTGGCCGAGCGGCTGGGCGCGGCGACGGTGCTGCGGGGCAGCCTGGTCGGGATGGCGCTCGGCGCGGTCCTGATCGCGTTGCCCGCACCGGCCTGGGTCGCCGTGGCGGGGCTGTTCGTCGTCGGCTTCGCCGCCGCCCCGGTCTTCCCGCTGCTCACGCTCACCACCGCCGAGCGGGTCGGTACGGCGCACGCCGACCGGACCATCGGACTCCAGATCGCCGCGGCCGGGCTGGGCGGCGCGCTGGTGCCGGCCGGGATCGGGGTGCTGCTCGGCAACACGTCGGTCGAGCTGCTCGGGCCGGCGCTGGTCGTGCTCGCGCTGGGCCTGATCGCCCTGCACGCGGCCGGCACCCGCCGACCGGCGTCCGGCTGAGCGTGGCGGGGCCACGGTCCGTTCCATGACCGTGGCCGGCCGCGCCCGACCTCGACGGCCGGCGCGCCTTCCACGTCTTCCGCCGGCCGGCCCGCCCGCCGCACGGCGCGGCTCACATCGTGTCGGGCCCGGTCCGCCCCGTCGTCGAGGGCCGGTACGCGCGGTCCGGGTCCGTCGGCTCGCGGCCCGCTCCGGCGGCCTGCCCACCCCGGTCCACCGCCTCCGGGCCGTGGCCGAAGGCCGCCTCCTCGCCGGCGTCGTTCGCCGTCACGTCGTCGGCCTGGCCGTCCAGCGTCGACCGCGCCACGGCCCGGTCCAGTTCCCGCAGGGGAGTGCGTTCCTCGTCCCGCCACACCTTGTCGTCGTCCGTCATGCCCATCGCGGTACCCCGGCCCGGTGCACGCAAACGACGATGGCCGCCGGAGAGCCGGCGGCCATCGGATGTTCTTTCGGGGGGAGGGAGATCAGGGCTGCGGCCGGTCGACCTTGCCGCGCCAGGCGCCAGTCTCCTGACCGCGGCGCTCGATGAACTGCTTGAACCGCTCCAGGTCGCCCTTCGCGCGCCGGTCGACGATGCCGAGCTTGTCGCCGGCCTGCTCGACCACGCCGTGCGGTTCGAACTCGAGCTGGAGCGTGACCCGGGTGGTCTCCGGGTCCAGCCGGTGGAAGGTGACCACGCCGGCCTGCTGGGTGCCGCCCGTCGAACGCCAGGCGACCCGCTCGTCCGGAAGCTGCTCGGTGATCTCGGCGTCGAACTCCCGTTTCACCCCGGCGATCTCCACCGTCCAGTGGGTCATCGTGTCGGTCAGCTGCCGGACCTCCTGCACCCCCTCCATGAACTGGGGGAAGTCCTCGAACTGGGTCCACTGGTCGTACGCGGTGCGCACCGGGACGGAGACGTCCACGTGTTCGGTAACGCCACTCATCAGCCATCCTCCTTCGTCCACCGGTGACGGGCCGGATCGTGCGGGGATCCGGTCACCAGCGGGTCGTCTCGTTCTTGTGGCCGAGCGCCGCCCACACCTCGGAGACCGTCTGGTAGCGGGTGCCCTCGGGCAGCCGCTCCAGTTCGGCGACGATGTCCGCCGGCGCCTCGTTGTCCCGCGCGTTGGCGATCAGCGTCTCCCGGTCACCGGGCAGGGCGGTCATCGTGATGAACCGTCCGAGCCGGCTGCGTCGTTCGACGTCCTCGGAGCTCATCCCCTTGGGCGCGCCCGTACGCAGGTCGCCGGCCGGGGCCGTGGTCGGTTCCGGCTGGTCCTCACCCGCCGGCTCCGGCACACGGGACTCGTCGACCCGTGAGCCACCGGTCCCCGGCCCCTGCACGAGGCCGCTGACCTCCCGGCTCATCTGCTCGTCGACCCTCGGTCCGTGCTTGCTGCTGCCACGTTCCATGCCTTCTGCGCTACCCGGTGGCACCGCCGGTAAACGGTGCGGCGCGGCTCCTTGGCGCGGGCGGCGACGGTGAGGGCCGGTAAACCCGTCGCGGGTCACGTGGTGGCGGGCGTCTTCGGGGGCAGGACGGGCTCCTCGGCGTCCGGCTCGCCGGCCTGGAGCACCCGGCCGCGCTGAAGTTCCGCGTTGATCTGCACGCCGAGCATCAGCGCCGAGTTGGACAGGTAGAGCCAGACCAGGAACGCGATCACGGCCCCCAGGCTGCCGTACGTGGCGTCGTACGAGCCGAAGTTGGCCACGTACAGGCCGAAGCCGAAGGAGGCGAGGGCCCAGGCGACCAGGGCGACCGCGCCGCCCGGGGTGAGCCAGCGGAACCGGGGCTGCCGGACGTTGGGCGCGATCCAGAACAACAGGCTCAGCAGCACCATCATGATCAGCGCGAGCACGGGCCACTTGGCGACGCTCCACGCCGTACGCGCCAGCCCGCCGGCGTTGACCAGGTCGCCCACGGCGTCGGTGACCGGCCCGCTGACGATCAGCCCGGTGGCGACGACCGCCAGCAGCACCAGCGAGACCCCCGCCAGGCCGATCTGCATCGGTCGCAGCTTCCAGACCGGCCGCCCCTCCTCGACCCCGTAGACGGCGTTGGAGGCCCGGGTGAACGCCCCGATGAAGCCGGAGGCCGACCAGAGGGCGCCGAGCAGACCGAAACTCAGCAGCACGCTGGCCGAGTCGTTCTGGTCCACCACACCCCGTACGACGCCGACGAAGCCCTCGTTGGCCACCACCGAACCGGCGCCCATGTCCCGGGCCAGGTCCAGCACGGTGTCGACGGTCTGCTCGCCGTTGGACACCAGCCCGACCAGGGCGACCACCACGATCGTGGACGGGAAGAGCGCGAGCACCCCGTAGTAGGTGAGCGCGGCGGCCCAGTCCGCGCAGTTGTCCTTCACGAAGTTGCGCACGCTGCGTACCAGCACCCCGCGCCACGTCCGCCAGCTCAGCTGGCGTACCCGGCGGGGCATCCGCGGTCGCCGCTCCTCGGTGGGCGCCGCGCCGGGTTCCGTCGTCGTCATGCCCGCTCCCTGTGCCCGGCCCCGGATGACCCGGTGCATCCGGCGTCGCCTGGCCCCGCCGGTACCCGTGGCCGGAAATCGACAAACCCGACCACCCGGTTTGCCGACCGGGCGCGGGGGAACGGTCAACCGGGAACCCACGACGCGGAGGAGGACGAGATGCCCGGGCGCGAGGTACTGCCCAGCACGCTGCGACGCTCCCCCAAGAAGGCGCAGCGCACCTGGGAGAAGACGCACGACTCGGCCGTGGAGACGTACGGCGAGGGGGAGCGGGCCCACCGCACCGCCTTCGCGGCCGTCAAGCACGAGTTCGAGAAGGTCGGCGACCACTGGGAGCCCAAGGGCCGCAAGGGACCGAGCGACCGCCAGGCGGCCGGCGGCGGACCGGAGCGCCGGGCACCCACGGCCGGCGGGGTGGACGCCAACGCCACCAAGGACCACCTGATGAAGGTGGCCCGCAAGCTGGACGTCCCCGGTCGTTCGACGATGACGAAGCCGGAACTCGTCAAGGCCATCGAGAAGGCGAACAACCGCCAGACCGCCAAGGCCCGCGGCCGCTGAGCCCACCTTTCGGGTACGCGACGCAGGGGCTGTCCGGCGCGGGCGGCCCCTGCGCGTGTCTCAAGAGCCCCTGCGTGTGCCTCACCAGTGCCCGCCGCCGGGCGCCTCGATGTGGACCGCCTTCGTCGCGGTGAACTCGTCCAGCAGCTCCGGTCCGTAGCCGAAGCCGTGCCCGCTGCCCCGGCGCGGGTGCGCGGCGCCGCCCGGCGCCCCGCCGAACACGGCGTTGACCTTCACCGTGCCCACGGGCAGTTCCCGCCAGGCGCGCTGGGCGTGGCTCATCGACCCGGTCAGCACCGTCGCGGCCAGCCCGTACGGGGAGTCGGCGGCGCACCGCAGCGCCTCGGAGAACGAGTCGACGGTGACGATCGGGGCGACCGGCCCGAACGTCTCCTCCCGCACCACCGTCATCTCGTGCCGACAGTCGCTCAGCACGGTCGCCGGGTAGAACGACCCGGGGCCGTCGGGCAGCCTGCCGCCGGTACGGATCCGCGCGCCCTGGGCCACGGCCGCGGTCACCTGCCCGTGCACGTGGTCGCGGTGCCGCCGGTCCACCAGCGGCCCCAGCTCGGTGTCCGGGTCGCCGCCGGGGCCCGTACGCAGCCGCTCGGCCCGCTCCACCAGCGCGTGCGTGAAGTCCTCCGCGACGTCGCGGTGCACGTAGATCCGCTCCACCGCGACGCAGATCTGCCCCGCGTTGGCGAACGCCCCGAGCGCCGCCTGCCCGGCCGCCCACACCGGGTCGACGTCGCCGTCCACGACGAGCGGGTCGCTGCCGCCGTTCTCCAGCAGCACCTTCGCCCCGGTCCGCGCCGCCGCGGCCGCGATGGCCCGCCCGGTGGCGGTGGAGCCGACGTGGGCGACGACGTCCACCTGCTGCGCGGCCAGCGCCGCGCCGACCTCCGGACCCCCGGTCAGCAGCGACAGCACCCCGGGCGGCAGCGCCGAGTCCAGCGCCTTCGCCAGCAACCAGCCGGTCGCCGGAGCGCGCTCGCTCGGCTTGTGCAGCACCACGTTGCCGGTGACCAGGGCCGCGCCGAGCAGCCCGCAGGAGACCGCCACCGGATCGTTCCACGGGGTGATCGCGGCGACCACTCCGCGTGGCTGCGGCGTCATGAAGTCGAGGGCGTGGGTGCCGCCGTGCAGGGTCCGCCCGCCGCGCACGGGGGCCAGCTCCGCGTACTGTCGCAGCGTGCCGATCCCCGCCTCCACGCCGCCCCGGGCGTCCGACAGGGGCTTGCCCATCTCGGCGGTCGTCGCCCGGGCCAGGTCGTCGGCGACCGCCGCCACGGCGTCCGCCGCCCGGTGCAGGGCCGCCGCCCGTTCCGCGGGCGCGGTCGCCGCCCACTCCGCCGCGGCGCCGCGCGTCGCCTCCACCGCCTTGCCGACCTCGTCGGCCGTCGCCACCGGCGCCGAGCTGACCGGGGAGCCGTCGGCCGGATCGTGTACGACCAGCTCGCCACCCTCGCCGCCCGCGCCCCACACTCCGCCAATGAGCTGCGCAACCGTGTACATGGCAGTGCATGCCCCGGTCCCGGCGCGGCAAACGCGTTTCGCCCGGTTGCTGGCCGGGTAGGCGGATCGGATGAGTTCCCCCGGCGCGGAGAGCGCGGACGCCGTCGTCGTCGGAGCCGGACACAACGGTCTGGTCGCCGCCAACCTGCTGGCCGACGCCGGTTGGGACGTGCTGGTGCTGGAGGCCACGGCCACGCCGGGCGGGGCGGTGCGCTCGGCCGAGGTGACGGCTCCCGGCTACCTGAGCGACCTCTACAGCTCCTTCTACCCGCTCGGCTACGCCTCGCCGGTGTTGCGCGGGCTGGAGCTCGACCGTTACGGGCTGCGCTGGCGGCACTCCCCGGACGTGCTGGCCCACCTGCTGCCCGACGGCCGGGCGGCGGTGCTCAACCGCGACCCGGAGGCCACGGCGGCGTCGCTGGAGGCGTTCGCGCCGGGCGACGGCAAGCGCTGGCTGCACGCGTACGACGACTGGCGCCAGGTGGCCGAGCCGATGCTGGAGACCATCACCACGCCGTTTCCGCCGGTGCGAGGGGGCCTGAGCCTGCTGCGCCGGCTGCGGGTGTCCGGGGCGCTGCGCCTGGCCCGGCGGCTGGTGGTGCCGGTACGCAAGCTCGGCGACGAACTCTTCGAGGGCGAGGGCGGCCCGGCGTTGCTGGCCGGCTGCGCCCTGCACACCGACCTGTCACCCGAGGAGGCCGGCTCGGGCGTGTACGGCTGGCTGCTCGCCATGCTCGGCCAGCAGGTCGGCTGGCCGGTGCCAGACGGCGGCGCGCAGAAGATCACCGACGCGCTGGTGGCCCGGCTGACCGAGCGCGGCGGCCGGATCCTCTACGGCGCACACGTCGACCGGGTGCTGACCGCGCGCGGCCGGGCGATGGGCGTGCGTACCGTCGGCGGCACCCTGTGGCGGGCGCGCCGGGCGGTGCTCGCCGACGTCCCCGCGCCCGCGCTCTACCTGGACCTGGTCGGCGCGGCGGCGCTGCCGCCCCGGCTGGTGGAGGACCTGGCGCACTTCCGCTGGGACGGCTCGACGCTGAAGGTGGACTGGGCGCTGTCGGCCCCCGTGCCGTGGACCAACCGGGCGGTCGCCACCGCCGGCACGGTGCACCTCGGCGCGGACCTGGACGGGCTCACCAGCTACGCCGCCGCGTTGGCCCGCAAGGAGATTCCGCGCGACCCGTTCCTGCTGCTCGGGCAGATGTCGGTGGCCGACCCGAGCCACTCGCCGCCGGGCACCGAGTCGCTGTGGTCGTACACCCACCTGCCGTTCCGCCGGCAGTGGCGGGCCGAGGACATCGCCGCGCACGTCGAGCGGATGGAGCAGGTGCTGGAGGAGGCCGCGCCGGGCTTCCGCAGCCTTGTCATCGGGCGACACGTGGCCGGGCCGGCCGACCTGGAGGCGGGCGACCCGAGCCTGGTCGGCGGCGCGTTGGGCGGCGGTACCGCCGCCGCGTACCAGCAGCTGTTCCTGCGCCCGATCCCCGGCCTGGGCCGCGCGGACACCCCGGTGGACCGGCTCTTCCTGGCCAGCGCGTCGGCGCACCCGGGCGGCGGCGTGCACGGCGCGCCCGGCGCGAACGCCGCCCGCGCCGCCCTGGCCCGCGACCGCGCCCTCACCGGCCCGCTGTACGCGGCCGGGATCGACGCGGCGCACCGCGCCGTCTACCGCTGACGCCAGCGGCGCGCCGACCCACGCTGCGCCGCCGCTCCAGTCGGATGACGACCCGGCGGGGAGTGCCGTCCTCGGCCTCCCCGCCTGTCCTCGGTCGGTCCCGCGAGCCTCGGCCTCGGCCTCCCCGCCTGTCCTCGGTCGGTCCCGCGAGCCTCGGCCTCGGCCTCCCCGCCTGTCCTCGGTCGGTCCCGCGAGCCTCGGCCTCGGCCTCCCCGCCTGTCCTCGGTCGGTCCCGCGAGCCTCGGCCTCGGCCTCCCCGCCTGTCCTCGGTCGGTCCCGCGAGCCTCGGCCTCGGCCTCCCCGCCTGTCCTCGGTCGGTCCCGCGAGCCTCGGCCTCCTCGGCCTCCTCGGCCTCCCCGCCGGCCTGCCCGGTCCCGCCAGCCTTCTCTGCCTGTCTCGCCAGTTCCAGGGGTGCCGTCGGCCTCGTCGGCCTCCCCGGGGGCCCCTCTGGTCCTTCTCCATCGCGAGATCCGAACCTGGTCGAGGCGAACCGGGGCTTCTCGCGATCGCCGATCGCCTTCGACGGCATCTGCGTGCGTAGGTCCGGCCAGCCGCCCGGTGCGCGGAGAAGTTTCTGGTACCAAGCAGCTCTTGGACACGCGTTGGATACGCAGGGTGCGGGGTTGGTGGACGGCGGGGAACCCTCGCTCCGCCCTTTGCTCTGCAGCCATATACGCAACGGTTACCGAAGGTAACCGTTTATCGACTGCGCGCCCGCAGCGACGATTGCATAGCGCCAGTTCAGCGGGCTGGTGCGTCCATGGCTGCAGAGCAAAGGGCCGACGGGACGGTCCGGAGCTTCCAGGCGGGGGCTACTTAGAGTCAGATTACGCGTGGTAATCGCATGCTCAGTGATCGGATGGCCGGGGTGGGGTGCCTGAGGTCGTTCGCCAGCCGCCGCGCCCGCCCCGCCCGCCGCGCCGCATCCGCCGCCCCGCCCGCCGCGCCGCACCCGCCCCGCCCGCCGTGTCGCGACCGCGACCGCCGCGACCAGCCGACGGCCTTGCCGCCGCGCCCGCCGTGCGGCGAGCGCGCTTGCCGATTCGCGGTACGCCTAGGCCGCGCTCGCTGATCCGCTGCCGTGGGCCGAGGCCACGTGTCATTCGATCCGTCCGCCGTGAAGGCCCCGGCCCTGCCGCCTCGCCTCACTGCCGGCCTCGCCGCCCCACGTGCCCTGCCCGCAGCCGGACCGGGCGCGTGGGCCAGGCTCGCCCGAGCCGCCCCGCCAGCCTGGGGTGGGGCAAGGCCGTGAGGCGGCAGGGCCGGGGCGGCGGCCGTGGCGGGCCGGGCCTGGCCGGCGGAAGCAGGCAGGGCAGGGCGACGGACAGGCAGGGCTACGGACAGGCGGGGAAGGACTGGCGGGGAAGGGCAGGGCGGAGGACGGGACAGGGCAGGGCTGAGCCACGGGGCAGGGTGGGGCGGCGGCGGACCGCAGCGACCGGAGGAGCCCGAGGCCGGAGGGAGCCCGGGGCCGGAGGGCCGCAGGCTCCGGGCGGGGTCAGGGTTCGATGTTGCGGTGCTTGCTGCGCAGCTTGAACGGCATCAGCGCGCTCTCGATCTTGGTTGCGGTGGTCATCTTGGAGGCGCCGTCACGCCGCTCCTCGAAGCGGATCGGCACCTCCAGGATGGTGTGTCCCAGCTTGGTGGCCAGGTAGTGCATCTCCACCTGGAAGCTGTAGCCGTTGGACTGCACCCGCTCCAGGCCGATGTCGCGCAGCGCGTCCGCCCGCCAGATCTTGAAACCGGCGGTGAGGTCGCGGATCCGGACCCGTAGCAGCGTGTGCACGTACAGGTTGGCCCAGCCGCTAAGCGCCCGTCGGTACAGCGGCCAGTTCTCGTCCAGCTCGCCGCCGGGTACGTAGCGGGAGCCGATCACCACGCCGGCCTGGGTGGAGAGCAGCGCGCCGAGCATGCCCGGCAGCGCCTCCGGCGGGTGCGACAGGTCGGCGTCCATCTGCGCCACGTACTCGGCACCGCCGTCGAGGGCACGCCCGATGCCGTCCACGTACGCCCGGCCCAGGCCCTCCTTGCCGGCCCGGTGCACGACCTCGACCCGGTCGGGGTGCTCGATGGCCAGCTTGTCGGCCACCTCACCCGTGCCGTCCGGCGAGTTGTCGTCGGCGACCAGGATCTTCAGGCCCGGCAGCGGCAGGGCCAGCAGCCGCTCGACCAGCACCGGGAGGTTGCCCGCCTCGTTGTAGGTGGGAACCACGACGGTCAGGCGTGCGTCCCGCCACGGCACGGGCAACTGCACGGGTTCGATCATGTCGGACATCCTCGGTCGGCGGACAGGGCTCCCTGAGAGCGTAGCCAGTTGCCACATCCGGGTCGAAAAGGCCACCCCTACCGCCCCGTCTTCCCGCCCCTGGCGAGGACGGATCCGGGTCAGCGGAGGCGTCGGGCGAGCGCGGTGAGGGCCACCGTCAACCCCGCCAGGGCGATGCCGGAGACGGCCGGTTTGTGCGTACCGACCCACAGGGCGGCCGAGCGGCCGTGGGCCCGGTCGGTGAAGACGCCCTCCGCGCCCCGGTCCCGTTCGTCGTCGCCGGGGCTGTCCAGGTTGTCCCGCCAGGTGGCCGGATCGATCGGGGTCTCGGTCTGCTGACTGTCGTAGCCGTCGCGCGCCAGCTTCCGGTCGAGCAGGCCGGGCGCGAGGATGTCGCCGAGCCGGGCCCGCCAGGTCGGGCCACCCACGTTCAGCTCGCGCGGCCCGTGCTCGGCCGCCCAGACGATCGCCCTGGCGGCCACGTCGGGCGCGAAGATCGGCGGTACGGGCTGGGGGTGCCGGGGCAGCCGGGTGCGTACCCAGGAGAACTGCGGGGTGTTGATGGCCGGCAGCTGCACCATCGACAGCTTCACCCCGGGGCAGTCGTGCAGCAGCTCCGCCCGCAGCGAGTCGTTGAAGCCCTGGACGGCGTGCTTGCTCGCGCAGTACGCCGACTGCAACGGGATCCCACGGTAGGCCAGGGCGGAGCCCACCTGCACGATCGCGCCCCGGCCACGGGCCCGCATGTGCCGCAGCGCCGCGAGGGTGCCGTGCACGGTACCGAGGTAGTTGACCTCGGTGACCCGGCGGAACTCGGTGGCCGGGATCTCCCACGCCGGGGCGAAGACCGAGACCATCGCGTTGTTCACCCACACGTCGATGCCGCCGAAGCGGTGCGCCACGTCGTCGGCGGCCTGCTGCACCGCGCCGGCGTCGGCCACGTCCACCCGGTACGTGCGTACGTCCGAGGCGCCCAGCTCCCGGCAGTCGCGCTCGGCGGCGGCCAGCCCGGCCCCGCCCCGGGCGAGCAGCGCGAGCCGGGCGCCGCGCTCGGCGTAGCGGCGGGCGACGGCCCGTCCCACGCCGGCGCTCGCCCCCGTGATGACGACGGTCTGCGTCATGCGTCGCCCTTCTGTCGCATCGCGATGTCGGCCAGCCTGGTCAGGGTCTCCTTGTTGCGCTGGTGCAGCACCAGGTCGTTGACCTTGTTGCGTACCCAGCGCAGCGGGCCGGCGGCGAAGTCCTCGCCGATGCGTACCCGGGTCGCGCCCGTGCCGACCCCTTCGAGGGTGAACACCACGATGGCCTCCCCGGCCGGCCACAGGCCGGCGCGGATGACCAACCGGCGTGGCGGCTCGCAGGTCAGCACCGTCGACGAGTCGTGCAGCGAGAACGGCCACGGGCCGGCCTTGTGGTGCAGCTGGCTGCCCACCCGGGGCCAGGCGTCGTCGACGTCGCGTACGTGCACGGTGCCCACGACCCAGTCGCTGTACGTCCACCCGTCCGCCAGCACCGCCCAGACCTGCTCCGGGGCAGCCTCGATCACTTTCTCCACAATCGCCACTGCGCTCCCATACCCCGGCCGTACCGGGGGCTAACGGCGCCGGCGGGTTAGCTTCTCCCGGGCGACGGGTAACGGCACCTGCGGGCCGGCGTGGGGCACCGCCGGCGAAGGACGCGGCGGCGCGTTCAAGATGACGTTTACTCCCCGGGGCGCCGGGAACCCGCCGGCTGTGCGACAGGACCAGGTCGAGCCGGATCAGCGCAGGTCAGCCCGGGTTTTTGCCGGCGCTGACCGGACCGCCTCCGGGCCCGTCCTGTTCGACGCGGTGCTGTTGGACCGCGACGGCACGCTCATCGAGGACGTGCCGTACAACGGCGATCCCGACAAGGTGCGGCCGATGCCCGGGGCACGGGACGCCCTGGACCGGTTGCGCGCGGCGGGCCTGCGACTGGCGGTGGTGACGAACCAGTCCGGCCTGGCCCGGGGGCTGTTCACCGAGGCGCAGATGCGGGCGGTGCACGCCCGCGTGGAGCAGTTGCTGGGGCCGTTCGACGCCTGGGCGGTGTGCCCCCACGACGACGGCGACGGATGCGGATGCCGCAAGCCGGCCCCGGGACTGGTGTACGCGGCGGCGCGGCAGCTGGGCACCGTGCCGGCGCGGTGCGTGCTGGTGGGGGACATCGGGCGGGACATGACCGCCGCCTCGGCCGCGGGGGCATCGGGGATCCTGGTGCCCACGCCGGTGACCCGCCCTCAGGAGGTGGCCGCCGCGCCGCAGGTCGCGCCCGACCTGTCGGCGGCCGTGGCGGAGATCCTCCGCCGCCAGGCGGCGGTCGACCCGGCCACCTACGGGCACGTCGACGCGCCGCGGGTGGGGACGGTGCTGGTGGTACGCGCCGACTCGGCGGGGGACGTCCTGGTCACCGGTCCGGGCATCCGCGCGGTGGCGGCCGGCGCCCGGCGCGTGGTGCTGCTGTGCGGGCCACGGGGGCGGGCCGCGGCGGAACTGCTGCCCGGCGTCGACGAGATCGTCGAGCACCGGCTGCCGTGGATCGACCCCGCGCCCGACCCGGTCGACCCCGCCGACATGCGTCGGCTCGTCGACCGGCTCGCCGCCGTGGGCGCCGACGAGGCGGTCGTCTTCACCAGCTTCCACCAGTCGCCCCTGCCCCTGGCCCTGCTGCTGCGCCTGGCCGGGATCCGCCGGGTCAGCGCCATCAGCGACGACTACCCGGGCAGCCTGCTCGACGTGCGGCACCGGGTGCCGCCCGGCGTACCCGAAGCGGAGCGGGCGTTGTCACTCGCCGCCGCCGCCGGCTTCGCCCCCGCCGAGCCCGACGGACCCGCGCCCCGCCTGCGTCCGGTGCCGGCGCCGCCGCCCGAGGTCGGCGAGCCGGGCTACGTGGTGCTGCACCCCGGCTCGGCGGCGCAGGCCCGGGGCTGCCCGCCGGAGCTGGCCGCGCGGATCGCCCGCGCCCTGGCCGTCGCCGGCCACCGGGTGGTGGTCACCGGCGACCCCGGCGAGCGGGAGCTGACCGCGTGGGTGGCCGGCGACGTCGCCGTCGACCTGGGCGGGCGTACCACGCTCGCCGGGCTGGCCGCGACGGTCGCCGGCGCCGGCGCGGTCGTGGTCGGCAACACCGGCCCCGCCCACCTCGCCGCCGCCCACGGCGTGCCGGTGGTCAGTCTCTTCGCCCCCACGGTCCCGTTCGGGCAGTGGGGGCCGTGGCGGGTGCCCACGGTGCGGCTCGGCGACGCGGAGGCGCCCTGCCGCGACACCCGCGCGGCGCGCTGCCCGGTGCCCGGACACCCCTGCCTCAGCGGCCTCGAACCCGACCAGGTCCTCGAGGCGCTGCGGCTGCTCGGGGTGGGCCCACCGGTCCGGCCCGCGCCGGCCGCCGCCGACCGGGCGGCCGGCGTGCCGGCGGGGACCAGCACCGGCGGGAGCGGCCGATGAACCTGCTGCTCTGGCACGTGCACGGCTCCTGGACCACGTCGTTCGTGCACGGCAAGCACCGGTACCTGGTGCCCGTCACCCCGGACCGCGGCCCGTACGGGCTCGGCCGCGCCCGTACCTACCCGTGGCCCGACACGGTCGTCGAGGTGACCCCCGAGCAGCTGCGCACCGCCGACGTCGACCTGGTCGTCCTGCAACGCCCCGAGGAGCTCGACCTCGCCGAGCGGTGGCTCGGGCGCCGGCCCGGCCGCGACGTCCCCGCCGTCTACGTCGAGCACAACACGCCCAAGGACGGCGACGTGCCCAACAGCCGGCACCCCATGGCCGACCGCGACGACCTGCTCGTCGCCCACGTCACCGGGTTCAACGAGCTGTTCTGGGACACCGGCGCCACCCGCACCACGGTGGTCGACCACGGCATCGTCACCCCGGCAGTGGAGTACACGGGCGAACTCGACCGGCTCGCGGTGGTGATCAACGAGCCGGTACGCCGCTGGCGGGTCACGGGCACCGACCTGCTGCCCCGCTTCGCCGAGATCGCCCCGCTGGACGTCTTCGGCATGAAGGTCGCCGGGCTGGCCGAGCACCTGGGCCTGCCCGCCGACCGGATCGTCAGCCACGACGACGTGCCCCAGCACCGGATGCACGCCGAGCTGGGGCGGCGGCGGGCGTACCTGCACCTGTGCCGGTGGACCTCGCTGGGGCTGAGCCTCATCGAGGCGATGTCGATGGGGATGCCGGTGGTGGCCCTGGCCGCCACGGAGGCGGCGATGGCGGTGCCACCCGGGGCGGGCGCCCTGTCCACCCGGCTCGACACCCTGCTCGACGCTGCCCGCCGGTACATCGACGAGCCGGCGCAGGCGCGTCGGGCGGGGGAGCAGGCCCGCCTCGCCGCCCGGGACCGCTACGGCCTCGACCGTTTCCTCGCCGACTGGGACCGGCTGCTGGAGGAGGAAGTATGCGCATCGCGATGATCTCGGAGCACGCCAGCCCGCTCGCCATCCTGGGCGGCGAGGACGCCGGCGGTCAGAACACGCATGTCGCCGAGCTCTCCGCCGCCCTCGCGGCCGCCGGACACGACGTGCGGGTCTACACCCGCCGCGACGCCGTGGACCTGCCGGTGACCGTACGCAGCGCCGACGGCTACGACGTGGTGCACGTACCGGCGGGGCCGGCCGAGCCGGTCGCCAAGGACGCCCTGCTGCCGCACATGAAGGAGTTCAGCCGCTGGCTGGTCGAGCGGTGGCGGGGCGACGACTGGATGCCCGAGGTCGTCCACGCGCACTTCTGGATGAGCGGCCTCGCCGCCCTGGCCGCCGGCCGGCAGACCGGGGTGCCGGTCGTGCAGACGTACCACGCCCTCGGGGTGGTCAAGCGGCGGCACCAGGGCGTGCAGGACACCAGCCCGGCCCGGCGGATCGGCTACGAGCGGGAGCTGGGCCGGGCCGTCGACCGGATCATCGCCCAGTGCCGCGACGAGGTAGGCGAGCTGGTCCGGATGGGCGTGCCCCGGTCCCGGATGACGGTCGTGCCGTCCGGGGTGAACCTGGGCACGTTCGCCCCGCTCGGGCCGACCGCCGAGCGGGAGGACGACCGGCCGCGCATCCTGACCGTCGGCCGCCTGGTCGAACGCAAGGGCTTCCAGACCGTGGTGCGGGCCATGGCGTACGTGCCGGAGGCCGAGTGCGTGGTGGTCGGCGGCCCGCCCGCCGGCCTGCTGGAGACCGACCCGTACGCCCGCCGGCTGCGCGCCCTCGCGGTCAGCTGCGGGGTGGCCGACCGGGTGCGGCTGGTCGGCGCGGTGCCCCGCGAGGAGATGGGCCGCTGGTACCGCTCGGCGGACGTCCTGGTGGCCGCCCCCTGGTACGAGCCGTTCGGGCTCACCCCGCTGGAGGCGATGGCGTGCGGCGTGCCCGTGGTGGGCACCGCCGTCGGCGGGATCAAGGACACCGTGGTCGAGGGCGTCACCGGCGACCTGGTGCCGGCCCGTGATCCCCGTGCGCTGGGTGCCGCGATCCAGGGGCTGCTCGACGACCGGATCCGTCGCTTCGCGTACGCGGCGGCGGCGCGGGAACGGGCCCGGCGGCGGTACTCCTGGGCGGCCACCGCGGAGCGGCTGGTGGAGGTCTACGGCGACGTGGCGGCCCTGCGCCGGCCGACCCGGGTGGTGGCCTGATGGCGGCGGGCACCCCGCTGGACGCGCACCTGACGAACCTGGCGGCGGCGCTGGTGCCCTTCCGGCGGCACGAACCGCTGCTGTCCCGGTGGGGGACGGCGCTCGCCCGCCGGCTGGTCGACGGCGGCCGGCTGCTGGTGGCCGGCAACGGGGGCAGCGCCGCCGAGGCCCAGCACCTCACCGCCGAGCTGGTCGGGAAGCTGCGCGAGGACCGCCAGCCCCTGTCCGCCATCGCCCTGCACGCCGAGACCTCCGCGATGACCGCCATCGGCAACGACTACGGCTACGACGAGGTCTTCGCCCGCCAGGTACGCGCCCACGGCCGCGACGGCGACATCCTGCTGCTGCTGTCGACCAGCGGCAGCAGCGCCAACCTGCTCGCCGCGGCCCGCGCCGGGCGCGACAGCGGGCTCACCTGCTGGGCCCTGACCGGCCCCGCCCCCAACCCGCTGGCGGAGCTGTGCCACGACGTGCTCGCCGTCGGCTCGGCCGACAGCCAGGTCGTGCAGGAACTCCATCTCGTGACCAGCCACCTCCTCTGCGAGTACGTGGAGCGGGAGCTGCCGCTGGCGTTGGCCGCCCCCGGGGCGCCCGTACGGACCGGGGTCGAGGTGGTGCTCGACGGCGGTGCAGGTCAGCAGGCCCAGGGCGTGATGAGGGGGGAAGCGTGAGGGGACCCGTCGTGGTGGTCGGTGACACCCTGCTGGACCGGGACGTCGAGGGGGTGGTGAACCGGCTCTGCCCGGACTCGCCGGTGCCGGTGCTGGACGAGACCGCCCACGTCGACCGGCCCGGCGGCGCCGGGCTGGCCGCGGTCTTCGCCGCCGCCGCGCGGGGCGTCGACGTGGTGCTGGTGACCGCGCTGGCGGACGACGCGGGCGGCGCCCGGCTCAGCTCTCTGCTGGCCGACGCCGGCGTGCAGGTCTATCCCCTCGGGCTGCGCGGCGGCACGCCGGAGAAGGTCCGGCTGCGCGCCCGGGGCCGGGTGCTGCTGCGCCACGACCGGGGCGGGGCGGCCGGCACGCCGGGCGAGCCGTCGGAGGCGGTGCTGCGGGTGGTCGCGCGGGCCTCCGCCGTGCTGGTCAGCGACTACGGGCGGGGTGTCGCGCGGCAGCCCGCGTTGCGGGCGGCGCTGGCCGCGACCCGGGCGCCGGTGGTCTGGGACCCGCACCCGCGGGGACCGGCGGCCGTCCCGGGGGTGCACCTCGTCACGCCCAACGAGTCCGAGGTGCGGGAGCTGGTCACGGTCGCGCCCGGCGCGACCCGGCTGGCGACGGCGTCGCGGGGCGCGCAGGGACTGCGCCAGCGTTGGCGCGCCGGCGCGGTCGCGGTGACCCTCGGCGGGGACGGCGCGCTGCTCTGCCACGCCGGCGCGACGCCGATGGTGGTGCCCGCCCCGGCCACCGCCGAGGGGGACACGTGCGGCGCCGGTGACCGGTTCGCGGCCACTGCCAGCCTCGCCCTGGCGCGGGGGGCGCTGGTCTCCGAGGCGGTGCAGGAGGCGGTGGCCGAGGCGTCGGCGTACGTGGCCGGCGGGGGAGTGGCGACGGCGCTGCCGCGGCCGGTGCGCCCGCTGCCGCCGGCGGTCTCCAGCCCCGGCGGCGAGCGCGTCGGCGTGGCCGCGGCGGCCGGCGTGGTGTCGGCGGTACGCGCGTCCGGTGGCACGGTGGTGGCCACCGGCGGCTGCTTCGACCTGCTGCACGCCGGGCACGTGGCGACGTTGCAGGCCGCCCGTCAGCTCGGCGACTGCCTGGTGGTCTGCCTGAACTCCGACGCGAGCGTGGCGGGGCTGAAGGGCCCGGACCGGCCGGTGATCCCGCAGAGCGACCGGGCCCGGCTGCTCGCGGCGCTGAGCTGCGTCGACGCGGTCATGATCTTCGACGAGTCCACCCCGCACGCGGCGCTGTCCTGGCTGCGCCCGGACGTCTGGGTCAAGGGCGGCGACTACGCCGGCGACGGCGGCGAGCCGGCCCTGCCCGAGGCGGAGGTGCTGCGCCGGTGGGGCGGCAACGCCGTGGTGGTGCCGTACCTGGACGGCCGCTCCACCACCGGACTGATCGCCGCCGCCCGGTCGACCGGCACCGCCGTCGCGGCCGGGCCGGTCGGCGGGCCGCCGCTCACCGACACCGTGCCGCCGGCCTGTGCGCAACCACCCGGCCCCGCCCCCGGTGGCGGGTCGGCGCCCTCCGGCGGCGAACGCCCACGGGCGCGGGCCGTCCGGCCCGTCCCGGGACCGGGCGCGGCGGAGGGCACCCGATGAGCGCCGGTTCGCCCGGCGCGGGGCGCACCGTGCTGGTCACCGGCGGATCGAGCGGGCTGGGCGCCGCCGTGGTCGCGGCCGTCGCCCGCGCCGGCGGTCGGCCGCTGGTGCTGGACCGCCAGGCGCCCGCCGACGGGGTGCCGTGGGTGGAGTGCGACCTGGCCGACACCCGCGCCGCCGAGGCCGCCACCCGGCAGCTCGCCGAGCGTTCGGGCGGGCTGGACGCGGTGGTCACCGCGGCGGGGATGGACGTGCCGGGAAAGCTGGCGGACGTGCCGGGCGAGACCTGGGACCGGATCGTGGCCGTGGACCTGCTCGCCACGGCGGCCGTGGTGCGGGCCGCCCTGCCGTTCCTGGAGACCTCCCGGGGCAGCGTCGTCACCGTCGCCTCCACGCTGGGGGTCAAGGCCGTCGCCGACGCGACCGCGTACTGCGCGGCCAAGTTCGGGGTCGTCGGCTTCACCCGGGCCCTCGCCGCCGAGCTGGCCGGCAGGGTCGGCGTCACGCTGCTCGTGCCCGGCGGCATGCGCACGGCCTTCTTCGACGAGCGCGACGCCGCGTACAAGCCCGGTCCCGACGCCGTGCTGAACGACCCCGCCGACACCGCCGCCGCCGTCATGTTCGCGCTGTCCCAACCCGCCGGCTGCGCCGTACGCGAGATGGTCGTCTGCGCCGACCAGGAGACCTCGTACCCGTGATCCTCGTCCTGCGCGCCCTCGGCGTCGGCGACCTCGCCACCGCCGCCCCGGCCCTGCGCGCCCTGCGCGCCGCCCATCCCGACCGGGAGCTCGTGCTCGCCGCGCCCGGCTGGCTGGCGCCGCTGGTGGAGCTGGTCGGCGGCGTCGACCGGCTGGTGCCCACGGACGGGCTGGGCCGCCCCGGTGCGGCCCTGCGGGCGCCGCGCGTCGCCGTCAACCTGCACGGGCGGGGCCCCGAGTCGCACCGGATGCTCGCGGGCACCCACCCGGGCCGGCTGCTCGCCTACGCCAGCCCGGAGGCCGGTCACCGCGACGGCCCCGACTGGCGCGCCGACGAACACGAGGTCGACCGCTGGTGCCGGCTGCTCGACTGGTACGGCATCCCCGCCGACCGCACCAACCTGGACCTGTTGCGCCCGGCCCCCGGCGACGTTCCGACCGGCGTGACCGTGCTGCACCCGGGCTCCAAGGTCCCCGCCAAGCGCTGGCCGCCCGGGCGGTTCGCCGCGCTGGCCCGGGAGTTGGCCGCCCGGGGGCACCGGGTGGTGCTCACCGGCAGCCCCGACGAGCGGGCGACGGCGCAGCGGATCGCTGCGGGGGCGGGGCTGCCCGCCGACGCGGTGCTGGCCGGCCGGACGGACCTGGGCCGGCTGGCGGCGCTGGTGGCGTACGCCCGGCTGGTGGTCAGCGGGGACACGGGCGTGGCGCACCTGGCGACCGGCTACCGCACCCCGTCGGTGGTGCTCTTCGGGCCGGTCTCCCCGGCGCGGTGGGGGCCGCCGCCGGGCCGGCCCCGGCACCGGGCGCTGTGGGCGGGCGGACAGGGTTGGCGCAGGTGGGAGGGGGTAGGAAGCCATCCGACGTTGGCGGCCATCGGGGTCGACGAGGTGGTGGCCGCCGTGGACGAGGTGGAACGGGCGGTGCGGGTGTCCGGTGCGGTTGCGGCGTAGTGATCCGGGCAGGCCGGGGTACGGGCGACGCCGGCGCGGCCGGGGCTGGCTCTTCCTCGACCCGTCCGGCCAGTCGGTGCGCGACCCCGACCAGCTGGGGCGGCTGCGCGAGCTGGTGATCCCGCCCGCCTGGCGGGACGTGTGGATCTGCCCGTACCCGAACGGGCACATCCAGGCCACCGGCATCGACGCGGCGGGGCGCAAGCAGTACCTCTACCACCCGAAGTGGCGCGAGAAGCGCGACGAGGCGAAGTTCGACCACGTGCTGGAGGTGGCCCGCCGGCTGCCGGTGCTGCGCGAGCGGGTCGGGCGGGACCTGTCCGGCCGGGGCCTGTACCGCGACCGGGTGCTGGCGACGGTGACCCGGCTGCTCGACATGGGCATGTTCCGCGTCGGCAGCGACCAGTACGCGGCCGGCGACGACCCGACGTTCGGGGTGTCGACCCTGCGCCCCGAGCACGCCCGCTCCCGGGGCGGCTGCGTGGTCTTCGAGTTCCCCGCGAAGGGCGGCATCGAGCAGGTGCGCCGCATCGAGGACCCGGAGCTGTGCCGGGTGCTGGTCAACCTGCGCCGTCGGCGGCGCTCGGCCGACCGGCTGTTCGGCTACCGCGACGGCGGGGACTGGCGCGACGTGCGCAGCGACGAGGTCAACGAGTACCTGCGCGACGCCAGCGGCGGCGAGATGACGGCGAAGGACTTCCGGACCTGGCACGCCACGGTGCTGGCGGCGACCGAGCTGGCGACGGTGGGCCCGCCGCGCTCGGCCACCGCCGGCCGGCGGGCGGTGGCGGCGGTGATGCGCGACGTCGCGGAGCTGCTCGGCAACACCCCCACGGTGGCGCGCACGTCCTACGTCGACCCGCGCGTGGTCGACCTCTTCCACGACGGCGTGGTCGCCCCGGTCGACCCCGCCACGCCCCGCGAGAAGGCCGAGCGGATCGTGCTCGAGTTGCTCCAGGACGCCTGAGCCGGCCGTCGGTGCGGGGGCCGTCCCCGGTGGTCACCGGGCGGCCGCCCGCCTCCCCCGTGGCGGCGGGCGGCTCGCCGCGGCCCCCGTTGGCGATCCCGCTCCGCCGGTGCCGTGGCGGGCGAGGATCGGCCATCTCGGCGTCAGTCTGCCGCGACCGGGTTGACCGTGGATGCCGCCGGGTTGACTTCCCGTGCCGCGTCCTGCGCCTGGCCGGCCCGCCACGCCTGCGGCCCGACGCCGTGCGCCTTGCGGAAGGCCCGGCTGAAGTGCGCCTTGTCGGGAAAGCCCCAGCGGGCCCCGACCGCCTGGACCGGCTGGCCGCGCAGGCCCGGGTCGGCGAGGTCGTGCCGGCACCGTGCGAGCCGCAGCTCCCGGATGTACGACGCGACCGTCGACTCCTCGGCCTCGAAGAGCCGGTGCAGGGTACGTAGCGAGACGTGGTGGGCGTCCGCCACCACCTGCGGGCTCAGCGTCGCGTCGCCGAGGTGCCGCTGGATGTACGCCCGCATCTGGGTGACGAGGGCGCGCCGGCGGGCCTCCGTCGGCACCGCGTCCTCGGCCACCAGGTGCCGACCCAGCATGGTGGACACCAGGTCGAGCCCGACGGTGCCGAGGCGGGGGGCGTCGGCGGCGTGGTACTGCTCGGGGTGGCGGGCGATCTGGAGGAGGAACTGGGCCAGCAGCGCGCCGATCCCCTCGGTGCCCGACATCCGGCGGCCGAGCAGCGGCGCCAGCCGGTCCGGCGACAGCGGCAGGGCGGCGTGCGGGATGATCGCCACGACCGAGCGGGCCGGCTTGCGGCCGCCGTCGTCGCCGACGTGCCGTACCCCGTGTGGCCGTGACCCGTCGTAGAAGATGAACTCGCGCGGCCCCAGCACGCTGCTCTGACCGGCCTGGCTGGCCGCGCCGTCGCCGTCGACGGTGAGCGCCAGCGTGTAGATCTCCGGGGCCGACTCGCGCACCAGCCGGGAGCTCCCGACGGCATCCAGGGACGGATACCGGTAGTTGACCACCCGGATCGGGTCGAGCTCGACGATCTCCGCCCGGGCGGCGAAGTCGTGCGCGTGCTCGGTGCGGATCCGCAGCGGCGACGCCGTACGCGCCACCAGGTCGAGCCACATCTCGAAGCGTTCGGCCGCCGGCACCGCAGTCGTGTCGACGGTGTTGCGCAGCAGCATCCGCTCCCCGTCCTCGCGCCGTTCGAGTGGCCATTGTCCATCGTGGGCGTCCGTGTGCCCAGGGCGTTCCCGGCCCGCCCGTCGACGCGGCCGGGGCGCGCCGGCCGGCTCAGCGCGTGGCCGTCCGGCTGCGGATCAGCGCCTCGACGCCGTCGAGGATCCGGTCGAGGCCGAACCGCCACTCCGCATCGAGCTCCTCGTCCAGCTCGTCCTCGGCGTCCGCCAGCAACTCCCGGACCGCCGGGTACGGTCCGTTGCGGGTCAGCCGTTCGAGCTGCTGCCAGTACCGCGCGCCGACCTCGTCCGGGCTCAGTTGCTCCCGCGCCGCCGCCTCGGTGAGGTCGGCGGTGAGCGTGGCCCAGTACCGGGCGTACCCGCTGACCAGCAGGATCGTCGAGAGCCGCTCGATGCCGCGCAGGCCGGTGCCGCGCAGGGCGGCGAGCCCCTGCTCCATCCAGCGGACCCCGTTGGGGCCCATCGGCGGGCCGCCGATCGGGACCTGCCGGATCCACGGGTGGCGGTGGATCGCCGCGACGTTGGCGTGCGCCCAGCGGGCGAGGGCCGGCCGCCAGCCCTCGTCCGGGCCGCGTGGCGCGGGTGGGTCCCCGTAGCCGGCGTCGGCCATGAGTTCGAGCAGGTCGGTCTTGGCGGGGACGTAGCGGTAGAGCGACATGGTCCCCACGCCCAGCTCGCCGGCCACCCGGTTCATCGACACCGCCGCCAGCCCGTCGGCCTCGGCCACCCGGATGCCGGCGGCCACCACCTGCTCCATGGTGAGGCTGCGCCGGGGGCCCTTGCCGGGGCGCTCCCGCAGGCCCCAGGCGAGCTCGATGCTCTCCGGCAGCTCGACGTCGGCGTCGCTCATCCCACCTCCCGGTGCGTGTTTGACCGCCATCCTAACTTCTGCGTATGGTCTACGCAGAACAGCGTACGTGGTACGCAGAAAGCGGAGGGTGAGGGGTGATGGAGACAGCAGCGGTGCAGACCGTCGACCTGTGCAAGCGCTACGGCGGGGTGGCGGTGCTCGACGGGCTGACCATGCGGGTGGCCCGGGGCAGCGTGCACGCCCTGCTCGGCCCCAACGGGGCGGGCAAGACCACGACCGTACGGATCCTGGCCACGCTGACCGCGCCCGACGGGGGCGCGGCCCGGGTGGACGGCCACGACGTGGTCCGCGACCGGCGCCGGGTGCGGCGGGCGATCAGCCTCGCCGGCCAGCACGCGGCGCTCGACGACCAGCAGACGGGCGCGGAGAACCTGCGCATGATGGCCCGGCTGGCCGGGCTGGCCCCGCCCGCCGCCCGGCGGCGGGCCGCCGACCTGCTGGAGCGCTTCGACCTGGTCGCCGCCGGCGGCCGTCGGGTGGTGACCTACTCCGGCGGGATGCGCCGCCGCCTCGACCTCGCGGCCAGCCTGGTCGGCGAGCCGTCCGTGATCTTCCTCGACGAGCCGACGACCGGCCTCGACCCGCGCAGCCGGCAGGGCCTGTGGGAGGTGGTCGCCGAGCTGGCCGGGGCCGGGGTCACGGTGCTGCTCACCACGCAGTACCTGGAGGAGGCCGACCGGCTCGCCGACCGGATCGCCGTGCTGCACGGCGGCCGGCTCGCCGCCGAGGGGAGCGCGGCCGACCTCAAGCGCCGCTTCGGCGCCCACCGGCTGGAACTGACGCTGCGCGACGCGCAGAGCTTCGCCGCCGCCGGACAACGGCTCGGCGACCGGGTCACGCACCGCGACCCGGCCCGCCTGGAGCTGGCGGTGACCACCGGCGGCGACGCGGCGGAGATCCGCCACCTGCTCGACCATGCCGACCCCGACCGGCGGGGCCTCGCCCGCTTCATCGTCCGCGAGGCGACCCTGGACGACGTCTTCCTCACCCTCACCGGCGACCCGGTGACCGCCCACCCGGAGGTGGCCCGTGTCTGAGCTGACCCTGCGTCCGACCCGCGCCGGCGAGGCCGCCGTCATGGTGGCGCGCTGCCTGCGGCTGTCCCGCCGCAACGTCGACGCGCTGCTCACGTCGCTGCTGCTGCCGGTGCTGCTGATGCTGCTCTTCGTCTACCTGTTCGGCGGCGCGATCGACACCGGCACCCGCTACGTCACCTACGTGGTGCCCGGCGTCCTGCTGCTCTGCGCCAGCTTCGGCGCGGCGAGCACCGCCGTCAGCGTGACCACCGACCTGACCAACGGGATCATCGAGCGGTTCCGCACGATGGACGTCAGCGCCACCGCGATCCTCGGCGGGCACGTCGCCGCCAGCATCGCCCGCAACACCGTCTCCACCGTGCTGGTGCTGGTCCTCGCCGTCGCCATCGGCTTCCGGCCGGCCGTGGACCCGCTGCGCTGGCTGGCCGCGTTCGGGGTGCTGCTGCTCTTCCTGCTCGCCGTGTCCTGGCTGTCGGCCGCGTTCGGCCTGCTGGCCCGCACCCCGGAGGCCGCCAGCGGCTTCACCTTCCTGGCGATGTTCCTGCCCTATCCGAGCAGCGCGTTCGTGCCGGTGGAGACGATGCCGAGCTGGATCCGCGGCTTCGCCGACCACCAGCCCGTCACGCCCGTCATCGAGACGCTGCGCGCCCTGCTGCTGGGCACCCCGACGGGCACGGCCCCGACCCTGGCGGTGGCCTGGTGCCTCGGCGTCCTGGCCGTCTCGGTGCCGCTGACCGCCGTGCTGTTCCGCCGCCGCGTGGCCTGACCGCGCGCCACCCCGGGTACGCGACGGCGGCACCGGACCTCGTCCGGTGCCGCCGTCGTCGTCGCGTCAGTCGTTGAGCACCTGGGAGAGCCGGTCGCGGAAGCGCCGCTCCGAGTCGCTGACCACGTCCCCGCCGAGGCCCAGGATGCCGCCGCTGGACGCCGCGCCCACCACCTGCTCGGCGATGTCCACGAGCCAGTGCTTGTACGCGCCGGCCTCGCCCTCGTCGGTCCGGGCGGCCAGCAGCACCGCCGCCTCCCGGGCCCGGCCAAGCACGTCCTCCAGGTAGGCGCGCGGGTCGGACGGCGCGATGACCGGCAGTTCCTCGCCCGCTTCCGGGTCGCCGACCCGCGAGACGATCTCGCCGGCCACGGCCGCGACCAGCGGGCTGGCCGACTCCCGGCCGGCGGCGATGGTCTCCAGCCCGGCCGCGTTCTCGGCCATGGTGCGGCGGGTGCCGTCGGACTCGGCGGCGCTCGCCGCGGTCAGCACCGACTGCGGCAGGCCGACCAGCAGCCCCCACTCCTCGTCGGAGAAACCGAACCCGGTGTACGCCGGCTGCTCGATCACGACAACGCTCCTTCCGTACTGATGTCGCTCGTCGTCCGCGGCCCCGACAGGGGGAGCCCGGCTCAGGCTAGTCGAGGGTCAGCAGGCCCTGTTCGGACACCACGCTGACGGACAGCGTCTTGTACCCCACCTCGTCGAAGAGAACCGTCATCCGGTCCTCCTCGTAGCTCAGCACCAGGCCGTGCCCCCACTCCGGGTGCCGGACCTGGCTGTGCACGGGGAAGGGCCCCACCGAGCCGTCGTCGGGGGTGCTGGTGCCGGCGTGGCAGTTGTCGCAGTGCCCGCAGACCTCGGTCATCTGCTCGCCGAAGTACGCCAGCAGCGTCTGCCCCCGGCAGGCGGTGGTCTCGGCGAACGCCCGCATCATGTCCGTACGCGAACGGGTCACGGTCTGCTGCCGCTCGGCCTCCGCCAGGGCCGCCGCGGCGGCGTCCACGGGCGCGGGGGAGTAGCGGGGCGCGCCGATACGCTGCTTCGCCCTCGGCTCGGCCGCGCCCGCCTGCTCCAGCAGGGCCAGGTACTGGCCGAGCTTGCGCGGGCCCAGGCCGGTGACCTCGCGCAGCTCCTTCTTGTTGCGCGCCTTCTTGCGCAGCAGCGCGGACAGGTCGCGCAGCTCGTCGGGGTCCGGCAGGCCGCCGCTGAAGAAGCGTTGCAACCCGACGTCCTCGGCCTGCCACAGCAGCAGCACCCGGGCCGGGGCGCCGTCGCGGCCGGCCCGCCCGATCTCCTGGAAGTAGCTGTCGGGCGAGTCCGGCAGCGCCATGTGCACCACCCAGGCGATGTTCGGCTTGTCGATGCCCATGCCGAACGCAGAGGTGGCCACCATGATCGGCACCTGGTCGGCGAGGAACGCCTCGTGCAGCTCGGCGCGGGCGCCGGCCGCCATCCCGCCGTGGTAGTACTGGGCCGGGAAGCCGGCGTCGGTGAGCCGGGCCGCCAGCTCCTCGGCGGAGCGCCGGGTGGGCACGTAGATGATGCCGGGGCGGGTGTCGTCGCGCAGCAGGGCGATCAGCCGCCGCCACCGGTAGTCCTCCGTCGGGCAGTGCGCCACCTCGAGGAACAGGTTCGGCCGGTCCAGCCCGGAGACCACCACCTCGGGCTCGGTCAGCCGCAGCCGGGCGATGATGTCGTCGCGTACGGGCGGGGAGGCCGTGGCCGTCAGCGCCACCACCGGAGGCCGGCCGATGCCGTCGATCAGGTGCCCCAGCGCCAGGTAGTCGGGGCGGAAGTCGTGCCCCCAGGCCGAGATGCAGTGCGCCTCGTCGATCGCCACCAGCGCCGGCTTCAGCGACCTGACCTCGGCCATCCGGTCGGGGTTGGCGAGCTGCTCCGGGGTGATGAAGAGGAACTCGGCCCGCCCGTCGCGGATCTCGGCGATCGCCTCCGCCTGCTGGCCGGCCGACTCGTTCGAGCTGATCCGCACGGCGCGCAGTTCCGGCCGCTGCCGCTCGTTGAGCGCCGCGATCTGGTCCTGCTGGAGGGCGAGCAGCGGGGAGATCACCACGGTCGGGCCGGGGATCAGGCTGGCCGGGATCTGGTAGATCGCCGACTTGCCGGCACCGGTGGGCAGCACCACCAGGGCGTCACGGCGCTTCATCACCGCCCGCATGGCGGCCAGCTGGTGGGGCCGCAGTGCGGTCCAGCCGAAGAGGCTCTTCGCCGCGCGGCGCAGTGTCGTCGAGTGCGTGGACAGTTTCATCGAGGGCCGGAGGTACCCGACGTGTTCAGCGGCGAAACCGGCGGCTCGGGTGACGCCGGCGACCCGGCGCGCGGAGAACTGATGGGATGGGAACCATTCGTGATGCCGCCGGTTGCCGTCACTCCGCCAGGTAGCCGGTAGCGGGATCGATCTCGGCGAGGAAGCCGCGGATGGCCTCCTCCATCGCGGCCCGGCTCCGGGCTCGCGCTGAGCCCGGGCACCCCCACCGGCGGGGTGCCCGGGGCCGGCGCGGTCAGCGTACGCGGGGGAAGACCTCGCGCTGGTAGAGGTCGAGCAGGCCCTGCCAGTTCGGGCCGGTGTTGGCCACGTAGACCTCGTCGAAGCCGGCCTCGGCGTACTCCTCGATCTTCGCCAGGTGCGCGTCGGTGTCCCGCCCGCAGACGAACGCGTCCTTCATCATCTCCGGCCGGACCAGCTCGGCGGCCTGCTCGAAGTGCCGCGGCGAGGGCAGCACCTGGGACAGCTCGCCCGGCACCCCGGCGTTGGGCCAGCGCTCGTACGCGATCCGTACGCCCTCCTCCTCGGTCGACGCGTACGCCGCCTTGAAGCCGGCCTGGCACGGCTTGTCGCCGCCGCCGTTCTCCCGGAACCGCCGGACGAGTCCGGCGTCGGGTGAGGTGTTGACGAAGCCGTCGCCGATGCGCGCGGCCAGGTCGACGGCCTTGGGGCCGAAGCCCGAGACGTACACCGACGGGGGAGTCTCGGGCAGCGTGTAGATCCGGGCGTGCTCGACGGTGTAGTGCTTGCCGTGGTGGTTGACGAAGCCGCCCCGCCACAGCTCGCGCATCACCTCGACGGCCTCCTCCAGCATCTCCAGCCGCACGTCGGTCTGCGGCCAGGCGTCGCCGAGGATGTGCTCGTTGAGCGCCTCGCCGCTGCCCACGCCGAGCACGAACCGACCGGAGTGCATGACCGCGCTGGTGGCCGCCGCCTGCGCCACGACGGCCGGGTGGATGCGCACGGTCGGGCAGGTTACGGCGGTGGTGACCGGGAGCTGGCAGACCTGGCTGAGCGCGCCGATGACCGACCAGACGAAGGGGCTCTGGCCCTGCGCGTCCGTCCACGGGTGGTAGTGGTCGGAGATCCAGAGCGCCTCGAAGCCGGCCCGCTCCGCGCCGCGCGCCTGTTCGAGCAGCTCGGCCGGCGTGTACTCCTCGGTGGACAGAAAGTAGCCGATCCTCATCGTTCCCCCTCGCGGTCTCCTACCGGTCCAACGAGGCAGGCGGTACCCCGACGGCCGCCGTCGAACCCCGGGCGCCGGCGCCGGGTGCGCGGCCTCAGCGCCGGAACATCGCGCGGATCGCGGCGAGCAGCAGCAGGCCGCCGACGACCAGGCCGAGCAGGCGTACGCCGGGGATGTCGGCCGGGCTCGTCGCGTCGGCCAGCAGCAGGGGATCCATCCCCGAACTGTCCCCAGCTCCGCGCCGGACGGCAACTGTAAGGTTTATTGACTATTTTTTCGCGCGGTGTGACCATGTCAGCACCGCCGCGGGTGGCGGGCCGCCGGGCGCGGAGAAGACGGGGGTACGACGACCGCATGAGCGAGCGACACAACAGCCACCACGCGGGCGGGCCGGCGTGAGCGGGCGCGACGAGAGCCTGACGGCCCTGGCCGCGGCCGTCCTGCAACCGGGGTTCGTCGGCACCACACCGCCGCCCTGGATCTGCCGCTGGCTCGGCGAGGGCCTGGGCTCCGTGGTGCTCTTCGCCCGCAACGTGGTCCATCCGGAGCAGGTGGCCGCGCTCACCGCCACCCTGCGGGCCGAACGCCCCGACGTCGTCGTCGCCATCGACGAGGAGGCCGGCGACGTGACCCGCATCGAGTCCGCCCGGGGCAGCTCCCGGCCCGGCAACTTCGCCCTCGGCGCGGTGGACGACCCGGCCCTGACCGAGGAGGTCGCCCACGACCTGGGCGCCGACCTCGCCGCGCTGGGCGTCACCCTCAACTACGCCCCCGACGCCGACGTCAACTCCAACCCCGCCAACCCGGTCATCGGCGTACGCGCCTTCGGCGCCGAGCCCGCGCTGGTCGCCCGGCACACCGCCGCCTGGGTACGCGGCCTCCAGGCGGGCGGGGTCGCCGCCTGCGCCAAGCACTTCCCCGGGCACGGCGACACCAAGGTCGACTCGCACCACGACCTGCCCCGCATCACCGCCGACCGGGCCCGCCTCGACGCCGTGGAGCTGGCCCCGTTCCGGGCCGCCGTGGCGGCCGGGGTGCAGGCCGTGATGACCGGCCACCTGCTGGTGCCGGCGCTGGACCCGGAGCTGCCGGCCACCCTCAGCGGCCGGATCCTCGGCGGGCTGCTCCGCGACGAGCTGGGCTTCTCCGGCGTCGTCGTCACCGACGCGGTGGAGATGCGGGCGGTCGCCGACCGGTACGGCTTCGCGGGCGCGGCGGTACGCGCCCTCGCGGCCGGCGCCGACGCGATCTGCGTGGGCGGGGAACGCGCCGACGAGGAGACGGCCCGGCTGCTGCGCGACGCCATCGTCGCGGCGGTCGTCTCCGGCGAGCTGCCGGAGGAACGGCTCACCGAGGCGGCCAAGCGGGTGGGGCAGCTCGCCGCCTGGACCGTCGCGGCCCGGGCCGAGCGGCCGTCACGGCCCCGCCCCACCGCCGCCGGTTCGGCCGTCGGGCTGGCCGCCGCCCGCCGGGCGCTGCGGGTCACCACCGCGCCCGCCGGCGTCGGCGCCCTGCCGCTGGCCGGCCCCGCGCACGTGGTCGAGTTCGAGCCGCCGCGCAACATCGCGATCGGTCCGGAGACCCCGTGGGGACTCGCCGCCCCGCTGGCCGACCTGCTCGCCGGCACCACCACCGTCCGCTACGCCGAGGCCGACGTGCCCGCCGACCCGACCGCCGGGGCGGCCGGCCGGTGCGTGGTGCTGGTGGTCCGCGACCTGCACCGGCACGACTGGATGCGGGCCTCGGTGACCCGTGCGCTGGCGGCCCGCCCGGACGCGGTCGTGGTCGAGCTGGGCGTTCCCGAGCTGGTCACCGGGGCGGTGCACGTCGCCACCCACGGCGCCACCCGGGCGGCCGCCCACGCCGCCGCCGGCCTGCTGGCGGGCCGCTGACCGCTCCCGCGCCTGCTCGGACCGTTGCGGCGGTGCCCTGGCGTCCCCCCCGCCGTCGAGGGGCGCCGGAGCATCCCGGCGCCCCCGGTTACGGCTCGGGGGTGACCAGGTCGGCGTACTCGAGGTGGCGGTCGATGAAGGCCGCCATGAACGGGCAGCGCGGCACCACCGTCGTGCCGCGCTCGCGCAGCTGGTCGAGGGTGCCCCGGACCAGGGCCGCGCCGACGCCCATGTTCTGGAACCTCGGGTCGATCTCGGTGTGGGTGAAGACCAGCACCTCGCCGCGCGGCAGGTACGCGGTGAACCCGGCCAGCGCGTCGTCGACCAGGATCTCGAACCGGTGCTTGGCGGGGTTGTCCTCGACCAGGGTGCTCACCCGGCCATTCTGCCCCCGCCGGCGACGAGGCGGTCCAGTTCGCCGAGCAACCGGTCCACCTCGTCTGCCGTGTTGTAGTGGTAGAGGCTGGCCCGCACCGCCCCGCCGCTGTCGCGCAGCCCCATCGCCTGGAAGTACTCGTACGCGTAGTAGTCGCCGGCGGAGAGACAGAACCCGGCCGCGCCCAGCTCCTCCTGGGTCCGCTGCGGCGAGAGCCCGGCCAGCCGGAAGGACACCGTCGGGCAGCGCCGGACGGGAGCGCCGAGCACCGTGACGCCGGGCAGCGCGGCCAGCCCGGCGAGCAGCCGCTGAAGCAGCGCCTCCTCGTACGCCTGCGCGGCGCCCAGCCCGGCGAGCAGCCGTTCGCGCCGGCTGCCGGTGGCCGTCGGGTCCAGCCCGGCCAGGTGGTCCACGGCGGCGGCCACGCCGGCCAGCAGGGGGAAGCTCGGGGTGCCGTACTCGAAGCGGTCCGGCACCGCGTCGGAGGAGGGCAGCAGCTTCGCCGGGCGCAGCCGCTCCCACGTCGCGGGCGCGGCCACCATCGCGGCCAGGTGCGGCCCCGACCACTTGTAGGCGCTGGTGACCAGGAAGTCGGCGCCCAGCGCGGCGAGGTCGGTGGGGCCGTGCGGCACCGAGTGCACCCCGTCGACGCAGACCAGCGCGCCGGCGGCGTGCGCGGTGGCGGCGATCGCCGCCACGTCCGGGACGGTGCCGGTGGCGTTGCTGCCCGCGGTCACCGCGACCAGGCGGGTGCGCTCGCCGACCAGCTCCGCGTAGCGGGCCGCCGGCAGTTCCGCGGTGTCGCGGTCGAACTCGGCCCAGCGCACCGTCGCGCCGGCCGCCTCGGCGGCCTGCACCCAGGGGCGTACGTTCGCGTCGTGGTCGAGCCGGGAGACCACGACCTCGTCGCCGGGCCCCCATCCGGCGCCCAGGGCCCGGGCCAGGGTGTACGTCAGCGCCGTCGCGCTCGGGCCCAGCACCACCCCGTCGGGCTCGGCGCCGAGCAGGTCGGCCACGGCCGACCGGGCGGCGGCCACCATCTCCAGCGACCGCCGGCCGGGCGCGAAGGCGGCGCTGCGGTTGCCCACCGCCGCGCGCATGGCGGCGGTGACCGCGTCGACGACTCCGGCGGCGGTCTGGGTGCCCCCGGCCCCGTCGAGATGGACGAAGCCCTCGGCGAGGGCGGGGTAGGCGGCCCGGGTGCGGGCGATGTCGAACGGCATGCCGGGACCCTAACGCCCCGCCGCGGGCCCCCCACCTCGGCGGATGATCACGCGCTGCCGCAGTGGCCGGCGTCTCGTACCCTTGGCGGGGTGACGAATCGACGTGTTGCCTTCCCGCTGACCCCCACCCGCCGGGCCGCCGGCCTGCTGGCCGGCCTCGCGCTCGGCGTCGCCGTGCTCGCCGGTTGCAGCTCCGAGGGCGCCAGCACCGACTGCGGCCTGGACGCCTGCACGGTCACCTTCGACCGGGGCGTGAACGCCAGCGCCACCATCCTCGGCGTGGAGGCCAAGCTCATCGGCGCGCAGGACGACCAGGTGACCGTCGAGGTCGCCGGCGAGCAGCTGTCGCTGACGACGGGCCAGCAGGCCACCGAGGTCGGCGGCTTCGCGGTGACGCTGGACAGCGTCACCGACCAGGAGGTCAAGATCAGGGTGTCGAGGAACCCCGGCAACTGACCTGGCCGGGGCGGCGGTGGCCGACGTTTGGAAATCTTCGTATTCGGTGATTGTGGCGCCATGTCACTCACCCGGAACGCCGAAGCCACCGCCTCCCGTACGGCGAACAGCAGGTGGCTCGAACTGTTGGCCAGAGTCGGTTTCATCGGCTACGGCATCGTGCACCTCCTGTTCGCCTGGCTGGCGTTGCAGATCGCGTTCGGCAAGGCCGGCGCCGACGGCGACCAGTCCGGCGCGCTGCGCACCCTCGCCGCCCAGCCGCTGGGCAAGTTCCTCGTCATCGCCATCGCGGTCGGCCTGCTCGCCATGGCGATCTGGCAGGCGCTGGAGGCGGCCGTCGGGCACCGCGCCGAGCGCGGCAAGGAGCGCGTCTGGGAGCGGCTCGCCTCGCTGGGACGCACCGTCGTCTACCTCTACTTCGCCTGGACGGCCTTCAAGGTCTTCAAGGACGCCGGCTCCAACAGCGCCGACCAGCAGGAGGCGCTGACCGGCAGGCTCATGGAGTCCTCCGGTGGCCGCTGGCTGGTCGGCCTGGCCGGGCTCGGCCTCGCCGCGATCGGCGTCGGCCTGGTGATCTACGGGCTGATCAAGCGCTTCGAGAAGCACCTCAAGACCGGCGAGATGAACGCCAAGACGCGGCAGCTCACCCGCCGGCTGGGCATGGCCGGCTACATCGCCAAGGGCGTCGCGTACGGCATCTCCGGCCTGCTGATCATCCTGGCCGCCGTCAACTACGACCCCGAGAAGGCCCGCGGTCTGGACGCGGCCCTGCGCACGCTGCGCGACCAGGCGTACGGCCAGCTCCTGCTCACCCTGGTGGCGCTCGGTATCGCCGCCTTCGGCGTCTTCTGCTTCCTCCAGTCCCGGTATCGCAAGGTCTGAGACCTGGTCGATTCCGGTGCCGCCGGGCACCATTGGGCCCTTGCCCGAAACAGGCAACCGGCGTCAGGGGGAGGAAACAACCTGTGCAGAGCTACCTCGGGACGATCGTCGCCGCGCTCGCCGCGGCGGCGATCGCCCTGTTCGCGGTCGAGGTCGCGCACCGCGTGATCCGGCGCGTCGGCCGGCGTTCGCTGCTGCTGACCGAGCTGACGGATCACGCGCACCGCTCGATCCAGGTCGCCGCCACCGTCGTCGCCGTCCAGTTCGCCGTGCGGTTCAGCACCGGCTACGCGGTCGGCGACCAGTGGCGGCAGGTGCTGCTGCACCTGCTGGTGCTCGGCGTGATCGCCAGCGTCGCCTGGCTGGTCGCCTCGCTGCTCGTCGTGGCCGAGGACACCGCCCTGGCCCGCTTCCGGGTCGACGTGCCGGACAACCGGCACGCGCGGCGCGTACGGACCCAGGTGGTCATGCTGCGCCGGCTGACGATCGCGGTGATCGTGGTGCTGGCGGTCGGCGTGATGCTGATGACCTTCCCGGCCGTACGCGGCATCGGCGCCGGCGTGCTGACCAGCGCCGGTGTGGTCGGTGTGGTCGCCGCGCTGGCCGCGCAGAGCCTGCTGGGCAACGTCTTCGCCGGCCTCCAACTCGCCTTCAGCGACGCGGTCCGCCTCGACGACGTGGTGGTGGTCGAGGGGGAGTGGGGCCGCATCGAGGAGTTGACGCTCAGCTACGTGGTCGTGCAGATCTGGGACGACCGGCGGCTGATCCTGCCGACCTCGTACTTCACCAGCAAGCCGTTCCAGAACTGGACCCGCACCGAGGCGGCGGTGCTGGGCACCGCCGAGTTCGACGTCGACTGGGCGGTGCCGGTGCAGGCCATGCGGGAGGAGTTGCGCCGCCTCGCCGAGGGCACCGAGCTGTGGGACGGGCGGGTCTGCGTACTCCAGGTGACCGACGCGACCGGCGGGACGATCAAGGTGCGCGCCCTGGTCAGCGCCGCCGACGCCGGCAGCCTGTGGGACCTGCGCTGCCTGGTGCGTGAGCACCTGGTCGCCTGGATCCGGGACCACCGGCCGACCGCCATGCCCCGGATGCGTACCGAGATCGGGGACGTGGAGAGCAACCTGCCGTGGCAGTGGGTACGCCCCCGACGGCCGGTGCGCCGCCGCACCGACGCCGACGTACCCGACGACGCGCGGGTCTTCGGGGGCAGCGATGACGGCGACGCCCGCAGCGAGGCCTTCGTCGGCCCCGACGAACCCGCCGACTCCCGCCGCTGACCCACCCACCCGTGCCGAGGGCGCCGGCCGCCCGGGCCGCCCCCGCGTCGATGATGCAGTCGTGGCGCCCCGCAAGAGGTGCGTAGGTCGCGTAAAGCCCACCACAGCTGCGCGATCGGCGCGGCGGAGGTCGGGGCGGGGGAGTGGGGTCGTGACCTGTGGGGGGTGGGGGCGTTGGTGGTGTGGGTGGGTTGTGCCTGCTGGGGGCGCCCGGGGTGGAGTGCGGCGGCTCGGGGGGTTTGACCGGGCGTTTCGTGGGGACCTGCTGCGCGACGCTTCTGCACCTTCTTCCGCGCCGTGCGGCGGCTCGGGGGGCCCGACGGTCCGGGTGCACCGGCGAAGGATTGACGGGCGGCGACTCCGGGCATACAGCGCGGTGATGATGAAAGGAGGACAGCATGGCTGACGTGGCGAACGCCCGCACACCCCGCAACGGGAGCGAGCCGTCCACCGCCGAGCTGGTGCAGCGGGCCACGGAGCAGGTCTCCCGCCTGGTCCGCGACGAACTGGCCCTGGCCCGGGCGGAGCTGACCGAGAAGGGCAAGCACGCCGGTATCGGTATCGGTCTCTTCGGCGGTGGCGGGGCGCTGGCGCTCTACGGCCTGGGTGCCCTGGTCGCCACCGCGATCCTGCTGCTCGACCTGGTGCTGCCGGCCTGGGCGGCGGCCCTGATCGTCGCGGTGGTGCTCTTCGCGATGGCCGGCATCCTGGCCCTGGTGGGCAAGAAGCAGGTCAGCCAGGCGGTCCCACCGGTGCCGCAGGCCGCGGTCCGTAGCGTCCGGGCGGACGTGGACACGGTCACCGCCGCCGTGAAGGACAGGGGACGGGCATGACGACGGGCAACGGCCGGGGCAGCGGCGACACCGAGGCGCTGCGGGAGGAGATCCGGCGAACCCGGGTCGAGCTGGGCGAGACGATGGAGGCGTTGGCGGCCAAGGCCGACGTCAAGGCGCGCCTGAGGTCCTCCGCCGACCAGGCGAAGGAGCGGGTGCGGGGCCAGGCCGCGCAGACCGTGGCCCGGGTGCGCGGGCAGGCGGCGCAGAAGGCGCAGCTCGCGCGGGGCCAGGCGCAGGAGACGGGCGCGGTCGTGCGGCGTAACCCGACGCCGTTCGTCGCCCTCGCGGCCGGGGCGGTGGCCGCGGTGATCGTGTTGGTGATCGTTCGGGGGAGGCAGCGGTGAGCAGGGGTATCGGGAAGGCCGCGTACAAGCCGGTCGGCGTGCTGATGGGCATCGCCGCCGGTACGGTCGCGGGCGCGATCTTCCGGCAGGTGTGGAAGATGACGGCGGGCGACGGCGAGGCGCCCAGCGCCACCGACGAGGACCGCGGCTGGGGCGAGGTCCTGGCGGCGGCGGCGTTGCAGGGCGCCATCTTCGCGGTCGTACGGGCCGCCGTCGACCGGGGTGGCGCGGTGGGCGTACGCCGGTTCACCGGAAGCTGGCCGGACTGACCGGACGACGACGAAAAGGATCCCCGCACCGGCGCGATGGTGCGGGGGTCTTTTCGCGCGGGGACAAGGGCCCACCCAGCGGATCTTCGACATCCGTCAGGTCACATGTCGAAGAATTTCGTCCGGTAGTCTGTGCAGAGTTTTCGCTACGTGGTTTGCTGTTCCACGCTGTTGAGAGATGGCGTGGGTTGAGTGAAGTCTCCTTCGTGGGGGCGCCTCAGGCACCGCTGCTCGAAAACGGCCAATCGGCCGCACGGCGTGCTCGGCCGCCAGTTTTAGAAGGAGATACACATGGCGCAGGGAACCGTGAAGTGGTTCAACGCAGACAAGGGCTTCGGCTTCATCACCGTCGACGGCGGGGGTGCTGACGTGTTCGTCCACTTCTCGGCCATCCAGACCAGCGGCTACCGCACGCTGGAGGAGAACCAGCGGGTGGAGTTCGAGATCGCCCAGGGTCAGAAGGGTCCGCAGGCCGAGCAGGTCCGCCCCATCTGAGCAGTGCCGGTCGGCAGCCGCCGGCCAGTGGTGATCCGGCGCCCGGATCACAGCGAAGCCCCGTATTCCGCCCGGGATGCGGGGCTTTCCGCGTACCGGGACGCCGGACCGGTGGGACGGCTGCGGGGGCGCTCAGCGGCGCCTGCGGGCGCGCAGCCCGAACCAGAGCACGACGAGTCCGACCAGGACGACGAGCGGCCCGAGGGCGGCCCAGAACCGCCGGTCGGTCATCACGCTGCCCTCGACGTAGCCGAGGCCCTGCACCGTCCACAACGCACCGCCGACAACGGCGAGCAGTCCGAGGGTCAGCGGCAGCCAGCCCTTCATCGCGATCCCCCTCCGTCGGTCCGGGTCCCGGTCGCCCAACTCACCACCGGTCGTGCACCCGGGGTCGGACGAGTCCGTCGTAGACCTCCGCGACCGCCGCCAGTTCCCGTCGCGTCAACGGCGCCTGACCGGCCACGGCGGCGTTGCCCCGGGCCTGGGTGGCGTCCCGGGCACCGGGGATGACCACGGTGACCCCGGGCTGGTCGACGACCCAGCGCAGCGCGAACTGGGCCATGGTGCGCCCGTCGCCGACCAGCGGCGCCAGCCGGCGTACGGCGGCCAGGCCCAGCGTGAAGTCCACGCCGGAGAAGGTCTCGCCGACGTCGAACGCCTCGCCGTGCCGGTTGTAGGTGCGGTGGTCGTCGGCGGCGAAGGTGGTGTGCTCGTCGTACCGGCCGGAGAGCAGCCCGCTGGCCAGCGGGACCCGGGCGACGATGCCGACCCCGGCGGCGGCCGCGGCCGGGAGCACCCGGTCGAGGGGCTTGTGCCGCAGCGCGTTGAGGATGATCTGGACGCTGGCGACGCCCGGCCTGGCGATGGCGGTGAGCGCCTGGTCGCAGGTCTCCACGCTCACCCCGTAGCCGGCGATCCGCTCCTCGGCGACCAGGGTGTCCAGCGCGTCGAAGACGGCGTCGTCGGCGACGACGGCGGAGGGCGGGCAGTGCAGCTGCACCAGGTCCAGGGTGTCGGTGCCGAGGTTGCGCCGGGACCGGTCGGTCCATTCGCGGAAGTGCGCCAGGGTGTACGCCTCGGGCGTCTGCGCGACCCGGCGGCCCATCTTGGTGGCGACGGTCAGCGCGGCGTCGGGCCGGCTGCGCAGGAACCGCCCGATGAGCTGCTCGCTGCGCCCGTCGCCGTAGACGTCCGCCGTGTCGAGGAAGGTGACCCCCGACTCGACGGCGGCGCTCAGTACGGCGGTGGCGTCGGCCTCGCTGACCGTGCCCCAGTCCGCGCCGAGCTGCCAGGCGCCCAGCCCGATCACCCCGACGTGCCGCCCCAGCCGGGGGAAGGTGCGCTGCTCCATGGGACTGAGCCTAGTGATCGCCTTGTGGTGCCGCGCGCCGGCCCGTAGGGTTAACAAGACGGACGTACGGTTTGGGAGGCGACGATGTGGGATCCGACGACGTACCTGCGCTACGGCGACGAGCGCTCCCGGCCCTTCCACGACCTGCTCGCCCGGGTCCCCGCGCAGCGACCGCGCGCGGTGGTCGACCTCGGCTGCGGCCCGGGCAACCTGACCGCCACCCTCGCCCAGCGATGGCCGGGCAGCCGGGTCGCCGGCCTCGACTCCTCGCCCGAGATGATCGACCGGGCCGCCGCCACCGCCCCCGGGGTCCGCTTCGCCGTGGGCGACGTGCGGCACTGGCGCCCCGCGTCCGACGTGGACGTGGTGGTCAGCAACGCCGTGCTCCAGTGGGTGCCCGGGCACCGGGAGCTGCTGACCCGCTGGGCCCGGGAACTGCCCGCCGGCGCCTGGCTGGCCGTGCAGGTGCCGGGCAACTTCGACGCGCCTTCGCACCGGGCGCTGCGGGAGGTCGCCGATCGGCCGGCGTGGCGCGCCGACGTGGCACCCCTGCTGCGCCGGCCCCCGGCCGACGACACCGCCATCGGCTACGCGGAGCTGCTGACCGGTGCCGGCTGCGCGGTGGACGCCTGGGAGACTACCTACGTGCACCTGCTGCCGGCCCGCGCCGACGCGGACCACCCCGTGCTGAGCTGGCTGGAGGGCACCGCGCTCCGGCCGGTCCGGGCGGCCCTGGACGCCGAGCGCTGGTCCGGCTTCCGGGCCGAGCTGGGCGTACGCCTCGCCGAGGCGTACCCGGTGCGGCACGCCCAGGTGCACTTCCCGTTCCGCCGCGTCTTCTTCGTCGCCCGCACCGGCGCCCGCGCAGAGGAGAACCTGTGACCGACCTGCAAACCTTCATCGCCGGACTGCCCAAGGTGGAGCTGCACGTGCACCACGTCGGCTCCGCCTCGCCCCGGATCGTCGCCGAGCTGGCGGCCCGCCACGAGGGCCGCAGCCCCGTGCCCGCCGACCCGGCCGCGCTCGCCGACTACTTCGCCTTCCGCGACTTCGCGCACTTCATCGAGGTCTACCTGAGCGTCGTGGACCTCATCCGCGACCCCGACGACGTCTGGCTGCTCACCCACGAGGTCGCCCGCGAGCTGGCCCGCCAGCAGGTCCGCTACGCCGAGCTGACCGTCACGCCCTACTCGCACGTGCACCGGGGGATCCCCGCGCCCGCCTTCTGCGAGGCGATCGAGGACGCCCGCAAGCGGGCCGAGGCCGACTTCGGCATCGAGCTGCGCTGGTGCTTCGACATCCCCGGCGAGGCCGGCCTGGCGGCCGCCGAGGAGACGCTGCGCATCTCCCTGGAGCAGCGCCCGGACGGGCTGATCAGCTTCGGCCTCGGCGGCCCCGAGATCGGGGTGCCCCGGCCGCAGTTCAAGCCGTACTTCGACCGGGCCCGGGCGGCCGGCCTGCGCTCGGTGCCGCACGCCGGCGAGACCACCGGCCCCGAGACCGTCTGGGACGCGCTGCGCGAGCTCGGCGCCGAGCGGATCGGGCACGGCATCTCCGCCGCCCGGGATCCGGAGCTGCTGGCGTACCTCGCCGAGCACCGGATCGGCATGGAGGTCTGTCCGACCTCCAACGTGCGTACCCGGGCGGTCGCCGCCATCGAGGAGCACCCGCTGCGGCAGCTGGTCGACGCCGGCCTGCTGGTCACCATCAACTCCGACGACCCGCCGATGTTCGGCACCACCCTCAACGACGAGTACGCCGTCGCGGCCCGGCTGCTCGACGCGGGGCCGGAGGGGCTGGCCGCGCTGGCCCGCGACGCGGTGACCGCCTCGTTCCTGGATGCGGCGGCGAAGCGGCGGATCACCGCCGAGATCGACGCCTACCTGGCCGCCGCCACCGGCTGAGCGCCGCGAGGGGACGGCGCGCGGCGGGAGGAGGTGTGGGGGGACCGAGTCTCCCGCCGCGCGCCCGGCTCCACCGACCGGTGGGGTGCCCCGAGGCAATGGCCGGTGGAACTGATGGGTTCGGATTCGATCCTGTCAGCGCCGGCCCGCCACGGCAGCGCGGTTAATTCCGATCTAAGGAAGACTTGCGCCGCCGCACAACCGGCCCGTCTTCCCGGGACGGGAAGCCGATCGACGTGCGGGCCGCCGCGTCAGTCGTCGGTGGGCCGCTGACGGGGCCAGCGGCGGCTGCCGGTCTTCTGCTCCCGGGCCATCCGGCCGACCAGACCGAAGCGGCTGACCTGCCGGGGCGTCGCCTCCGGGTCGGCGAGCAGCATCACCACGCTCGCCCCGCCCAGCCGGGCCCGGTCGATGCTCACCGAGCCGTTCGCCTGCAACGCCACCCGCTTGGCGATGTCGAGCCCCAGCCCCGTCGAGCCCTGGTCGCTGGCGCCCCGGCGCAGGGCCCGGTCCGGGTTGGCGATCCCCGGACCGGCGTCGTCGATCCGGATGGCCACGTACCCGTCGCGGCGGGAGACCGCCACCTCGAACGCGGTGCCCTGCGGGGTGTAGCGGAAGACGTTGCCGATCACCGCGTCCAGCGCGGCGGCCAGCTCGGCCCGGGGCACCGGCGCGGGAATGCGCAGCTGGGCGCCGCTGACCCGGTGCGGGCGGTTCTGGTCGCCGGCCAGCGCGGCCCAGAACACCATCCGGTCGCGTACCACCTCGCTGACGTCGCACATGGCCGGCCCGGCCTCGTGCGCGACGGCCTTGCGGGTGGTCTTGATCAGCACGTCGATCTCGCCCTCGAGGGTGACGATCGCCTGCCGGATCCGCCGGATGCCCCGGCGGCGGTCCAGCTCCGCCTCGCTGAACGAGCCCACGCTGGTGTCGTCGGACTCCAGCGCCTCGGCGTCGAGCCGCAGCACCGTCAGCGGGGTACGCAGGCGGTGCGACAGGTCGGCGACCAGTTCCCGCTCGTCGGTACGGGCCGCGTCCAGCCGGTCGGCCATCCGGTTGAAGGCGTGCCCGGCCTCGGCCAGCTCCCGCGGGCCGCTCGGGTCGACGCGTACGCCCTGGTCGCCGTCGCCGATCGCGAGCGCCGCGCGGACCAGGCCCCGGGCCGAGTCGACCGCGCGGGCGGCGACCCGGTCGACCACCAGCACCGTGGCGCCCACCAGGGCGGCGGCCACCCCGAGCAGCAGCAGCCACCGGCTGTTGCCGGCCAGCGCCGACTCGGGCACGAAGACCTCGACCACGGCCGTGGTGTCGCCGAGCACCACCGGGTCCAGCCGGAGCACGCCACCCTCGACGTCGACGACCACGGAGCGCCGCTCGGCCCGCGCCCGCTCCAGGCCCGCGGCGTCGGCCCGGGCCGTGGACTCGTCCACCCCCAGCCCGTGCACGACGGGCCGGGTGGCCGGGTCGTCGCCGCTGGCCGCCACGGCGCGCTCCACCACGGCGGGGTCGGTGCTGACGGCGAGCGCGCCCGTCACCAGCGCGCTGCGCCGGGCCGCGTCCGCGATGGCCTCCTCGCGCGCCCGGTCACCGAGACCGACGGCGAGCGGGACGAGGAACGCGAGCGCGACCAGGGTGCACATGCCGGCCGTGAGCAGGGCCAGCGACGACCTCAGTCCGGCGCCACCAGCCGGAAGCCGACCCCCCGCACGGTGCGCAGGTAGCGCGGCTTCGCCGCGGACTCGCCCATTTTGCGGCGCAGCCAGTACAGATGAACGTCGATGGTCTGGTCCTCGCCGACCGATGGCTGCCGCCATACCTCCTCCAGAAGTTCCCGGCGGGACACTACCCGGCCCGGCCGGGCGGCGAGATAGGCCAGCAGGTCGAATTCCTTGCGGGTCAGCGCCAGCGGCTCACCGTCGAGGTGGGCGCTGCGCTCGCCGACGTCCACCCGCAGCCCGCCGACGCTGTGCACGGCCGGCTGCACCGTCCGGCTGGCCCGCCCGGCCCGGCGCAGCACGGTGGTGATCCGGGCGTCGAGGTGCGCGCCGGTGAACGGCTTGACCATGTAGTCGTCGGCCCCGGCGCGCAGCAGGCGTACCACCGACTGCTCGTCGTCGCGGGCGGTGGCGATGATGATCGGCACGTCGGTGATGCCGCGCAGCATCCGCAGCGCGTCCGAGCCGTCGAGGTCGGGCAGCCCGAGGTCGAGCACCACGAGGTCGGGGGTCTCGGCCGCCACCCGGCGCAGCGCGTCCAGCGCCGTGCCGACGGCGTGCACGGCGTGCCCCCGGTCGGCGAGGGATCGCAGCATCGCGCCGCGTACGACGTGATCGTCTTCGACCAGGAGCACGGTGGCCACAGCAAGACCGTACTCGTGGTGGCAAGTCGATCGCGTTTGCGGCGCACGAGGCAAAGGGGCAAGCTGGTACAACGATGTCCTTCACGCTCTTTCCCGACACCCGTCTCGCGCTCGCCCGGGACTCGCTCGTCGGCCTGTCGGTCGGCGACGCGCTCGGCTCACAGTTCTTCGTCCCCGGCCGGCACCCCGGCGACCTGGCCGCCGGGAAGCTGCCCCCGCCGCCGTGGCAGTGGACCGACGACACCGAGATGGCCTGCTCCGTCGTCGCCGCCCTCGCCGACGCCGGCCGCATCGACTCCGACGCCCTCGCCACGGCCTTCGCCGAGCGCTGCGAGCCCTACCGGGGGTACGGGCCGGGCGCCGTGACCGTCCTGCGGCTGATCCGCACCGGCACGCCGTGGCCGGTGGCGGCCGCCTCGGCCTTCGACGGACAGGGCTCCTGCGGCAACGGCGCGGCCATGCGGGTCGGGCCGCTGGGCGCGTGGTTCGCCGACTCCACGCCGCGGGCGGCGGCGCAGGCCCGGGCGTCGGCCGAGGTGACCCACGCGCACCCCGAGGGCGTCGCCGGCGCGGTGGCGGTCGCGGTGGCCGCGTCGCTGGCCGCCCGCGCCCGTCTCGACGGCCATCGGCCCGCCCCGGCCCGGCTGCTGGCCGGCGTGACCGCCGCGCTGGACCCGACCACCGAGGTGCACCGGGGCGTACGCCGGGCGGCCGGCCTGCTCGACCGGTCGGTCCCCGAGGCCGCCGACGTGCTCGGCAACGGCTCCCGGGTCACCGCCCAGGACACCGTCGCCTTCACCTGCTGGGTCGCCGCCGTGCACCTCGACGACTACCCGGCGGCGATCCGCGCCTGCGTCGAGGCCGGCGGGGACGTCGACACCACCGCCGCGATCGTCGGGTCGGTGGTGGCCGCGCACACCGGGGTCGGCGCCCCGGGCGGGGTGCCGACCGACTGGCTGGCCGCCCGTGAACCCCTGCCGGACTGGGCCGGCTGATCCTCGCGGCGCCGCGCGCCGGACCGGGGTTCCACGCGTCGCACCCGGCACGGGACCGGCTGACCCGCGCGCGCCGCGCTCAGTGTGCGGCGACCGGCCCGCCCGGGGACCGCGCCCCGGCGTCGGCGGGGGCCGCCGGCATCTCCCGCAGCACCGACAGGTCGACCGGGTCGACCGGCTCGCGGCGACGCCAGCGGCTGACCAGCCAGCCGACCGCCGCGCCCCCGCCGAGGCCGGCGAGTAGCCCGGCGGCCAGCATCGCGTCCGCGTTCCCGCCCTCGGCCGACGTGCCGCCGGCCGTCCCCGGCACGCCGCCCGCTCCGCCGGCCGTCCCCGGCATGCCGCCCGCTCCGCCGGCCGGCGTTCCGGCCGCCGGGCCGCCGCCGTGTCCGGCCGTCCCGGCCCCCGGACCGGCGCCGTGTCCGCCGTGCCCGGCCGCCGCGCCGGGGGCCGCCGGCAGCAGGGTGAGCGCCGGCGACCGGCGGGCCCCGCTCGGCCCGGCCCAGCGCACGACCGTGCCGTCGGCGTACGTCCGGATCACCTCGAAGGTGAGCCGGTCGGCCTGCGGCAGCGGTCCCATGGAGAGGGTGAGCCGGGCCGGACCGGGGGCCGCTCCGGGCATCCGGATCCACGTCACCGCGCTGGCGACCTCGTCGACGCGGGCGGAGTGGATGCCCGCGAGGGGCTGGTCGAGCCTGCGCGAGGTGATCCGGGGCGCCCAGCCGGTCACCGACATCGGGTAGACCTCGGCGATCGGGGCGTCGGCCGGCAACCGGATCTCGATGCGCTCGGCGCGGGCGCCCGGCAGCTCGTCGGGCACCACGAACTCCAGCTTCACCGAACCGCCCTGGCGCGCCTGCGTCGGGCTGGTCGTCACGTCGGCCGCGTACGCCGGGGCGGGCCAGGTCAGCACCCCGGCCGCCACCAGGACCGCCACCGTCCCGGCCCGGCGCCGGGAGCGCGTGCCGTGCATCGTCGCCATCGTCGGTCCCATCCGTCTCCACGGGGGCCGGCATCGGCTCCGGCCACACCCGGTAGTTCGGATGCGGCGGCGGAAAGGTTCAACGCGACCGCCCGACCCGCCCGGGCACGACGTCGACGGGGCGCCGCCCGTCCCACGGATCCCGGGGCGGTGGCGTCGGCCACCGTGGCGGCGGAGGCGACCGATAGCATCGCAGGAGCCGAACGTTCGGCGTCATCCGTGCCGTCTGCTGGAGGAGTCACCGTGT
The DNA here is from genome assembly GCF_052068495.1 of Micromonospora sp. SD12. Taxonomy (NCBI): domain Bacteria; kingdom Bacillati; phylum Actinomycetota; class Actinomycetes; order Micromonosporales; family Micromonosporaceae; genus Micromonospora; species Micromonospora sp. SD12. The sequence goes on from NZ_JBQHDF010000008.1 coordinate 265,012, forward strand.
CCGCACCCCGTACCCCCGCCGTGGCCGACCCCGTCGTCGTCGCCGCCGGGACCACGGCGGCCGACGCGGTGGCCGCGGCCGGTCTGCCCGCGTCCGGCCCGAAGGCGGTCGTGGTGGTCCGCGACCCGCAGGGCCAGCTGCGCGACCTCGACTGGGCCCCGCAGGTCGACACCGAGGTGGAGCCGGTCAGCCTCGACTCGCCGGACGGGCTCGACGTGCTGCGCCACTCGACCGCGCACGTGCTCGCCCAGGCCGTGCAGGACGTCTTCCCCGATGCCAAGCTCGGCATCGGCCCGCCCATCGAGAACGGCTTCTACTACGACTTCGCCGTCGACAAGCCGTTCCAGCCGGACGACCTCGGCAAGCTCGAGAAGCGGATGCAGGAGATCGTCAAGTCCGGCCAGCGGTTCCGCCGCCGGCGCTTCGGCAGCCTCGACGAGGCGAAGGCCGAGCTGGCCGCCGAGCCGTTCAAGCTGGAGCTCATCGACGTCAAGGGCGAGGGGCTGGACACCTCCGAGGTGATGGAGGTGGGCGGCGGCGAGCTGACCATCTACGACAACCTCGCCGCCAACGAGGACAAGGTCTGCTGGTCGGACCTGTGCCGGGGCCCGCACCTGCCGAACACCCGGCTCATCGGCGCGTTCAAGCTGATGCGCTCGGCCGCCGCGTACTGGCGGGGTTCGGAGAAGAACCCGCAGCTCCAGCGGGTCTACGGCACCGCCTGGCCGACCCGCGACGAGCTGAAGGCGTACCTGAAGCTGCTCGAGGAGGCCGCGCGGCGCGACCATCGCAAGCTCGGCGCGGACCTGGACCTGTTCAGCTTCCCCGACGAGATCGGCTCGGGCCTGCCGGTCTTCCATCCCAAGGGCGGCGTGATCAAGCGGGAGATGGAGGACTACGTCCGGGCCCGCCACATCGAGGAGGGCTTCCAGTACGTCGGGACCCCGCACATCTCGAAGGAAGGTCTCTTCCACACCTCGGGTCACCTGCCGTACTACGCCGACGGGATGTTCCCGCCCATCGAGTTCGAGGGCGCGGACTACTACCTCAAGGCGATGAACTGCCCGATGCACAACCTGATCTTCCGCTCGCGCGGGCGCTCCTACCGGGAGCTGCCGATGCGGCTGTTCGAGTTCGGGTCGGTGTACCGGTACGAGAAGTCCGGCGTCATCCACGGCCTCACCCGGGTGCGCGGCTTCACCCAGGACGACTCGCACTCGTACTGCACGAAGGAGCAGGCGCCGGGCGAGGTGAAGCACCTGCTGAACTTCGTGCTCGGCCTGCTGAAGGACTTCGGCATCGACGACTTCTACCTGGAGCTGTCGACGCGCGACGAGTCCAAGCCGGAGAAGTTCGTCGGCACCGAGGAGGACTGGGCGACGGCGACCGCCGTGCTGGAGGAGTGCGCCCGGGAGACCGGGCTGGACCTCGTGCCGGACCCGGGCGGCGCGGCCTTCTACGGCCCGAAGATCTCCGTGCAGGCGAAGGACGCGATCGGCCGCACCTGGCAGATGTCCACCATCCAGTACGACTTCAACCAGCCCAAGGGCTTCGGGCTGGAGTACCAGGCGGCCGACGGCACCCGGCAGCAGCCGGTCATGATCCACTGCGCGAAGTTCGGCTCGATCGAGCGCTTCGTCGGCGTGCTCACCGAGCACTACGCGGGCGCGTTCCCGGCCTGGCTGGCCCCGGTGCAGGTGGTCGGCATCCCGATCCGCGAGGATCACACCGACTACCTGCACGACTTCGTCGCCACCCTGCGGGCCGAGGGCGTCCGCGCCCAGGTCGACACGGGCGACGACCGGATGCAGAAGAAGATCCGCACCGCCCAGCAGCAGAAGGTCCCGTTCATGGTCATCGCCGGCGACGACGACGTGGCCGCCGGCACCGTCTCGTTCCGCTACCGGGACGGCTCGCAGCGCAACGGGGTGCCGGTCGCCGACGCCGTGGCCCACGTGCTCGACGTGGTCGGCTCCCGGACCAACGCCGGCCCGTCCGCCGCCTGACCCGCCACGCACCGAAGGCCCCCCGCGACGCGGGGGGCCTTCGTCGACGGGTCGTCGGGCGTCAGATGCCGCAGGTCGGCGCGGACCAGCCGCCGACCGCCCCGACGTGGGTGTGGTCGTTGTGACCCGGGTAGCCGGGGCCGAGGATGTTGCCGAAGCCGTGGTAGCGGGCCTGCTGGGCGAGCCGGCAGAACGAGGGCGACCCGACGAGGTCGACGCCGTCGCCGTAGAGGTGCCGGCTGTTGGAGGCTCCGCCGACCGCGCTGTTGCAGGAGTAGCTGCGGAAGCCGCTGCTGATGTTGATCGACACGCTGCCGAGGGCCTTGCGCATGGCCTGGAGCTTCCACATCGACACGAGGGCGTTGAACTTGGCGGTGCTGGCGGAGACCGCGCCGCCGGACCAGGTGCTGTTGCACCGGTTCAGCTCCGCGTAGCTGAAGTTGACCGGGGTGCAGTCGTTGTCCTGCAGCGCGTAGAGCTGGTTGAAGGTCTGCGGGCCGGCCGCGCCGTCCGCGCTCAGGCCGTACGCCTGCTGGAAGCGGATGAGGGCCGAGCGGGTGGCCGGGCCGAACGACCCGTCGAGGGCGAGCACCCCGCCGTATCCCGGGTAGCCGGCGAGCCGGATCTGGAGCTGCCGGACGTCATCGCCCGTCGCGCCCTGCGTCAGGACGCGTCCCCAGGTGTAGCAGCCGTCGGCCTGTGCGGCGCTGCTCGTCGCCACGACCCCGACGAGGGTGGTGACCGCGGCGAGGGTGCAGGCGGCGAACGCCCGGCCGATCCGGCGGAGTGCGGTTCTCACGGTGTCTCCCATCGACGGGGGATGATGTATGCGGTTGGATTCTTCATTCACGTTCATCATTTGGTCAAGAACTTTCACCCCCTATCCGTCCCCCTGAACGCACCCCGACCCCCAGAGGCCGTCGGGGTCGGGACGCGGGCCCGCGTACGGCATCGGGAGCGGCACCCGCCGGGAACGTAGGATCGGTGGCGTGACTGGGGTGGAACGGCACGCGGACAGCGGCATGGCCGACGGCCTGGAGCGGCTCTGGACTCCGCACCGGATGACCTACATCTCCGGGGAGGACCGGCCCGAGGGCGGCTACGAGCGGCCCGCCGGCTGCCCGTTCTGCCGGGCGCCCGGGCTGGCGGCGCAGGAGAGCCTGGTGGTGGCCCGGGGCGAGCACGTCTTCGCGGTGCTCAACCTCTATCCCTACAACCCCGGGCACCTGCTGGTCTGCCCCTACCGGCACGTCGCCGACTACACCGAGCTCGACCTGGCCGAGACCACCGAGCTGGCGGCGTTCACCCAGACCGCCATGCGGGTGGTGCGCAAGGTCAGCAACGCGCACGGCTTCAACCTGGGCATGAACCAGGGCGGCGTGGCCGGCGCGGGCATCGCCGCACACCTGCACCAGCACGTGGTGCCCCGCTGGGGCGGGGACGCCAACTTCATGCCCGTCATCGGGCGGACGAAGGTCCTGCCCCAGCTGCTCACCGACACCCGCGACCTGTTCACCCGGGCCTGGCCGACCTGACCGACCCGCCCGGCCGCAGTGGACGGTCGGGGCGGCGCTGAACTTCTCACCCCGGGGCGGGGCGCGAGGTGGCACGATCTGGCGATGGCAGTGACGACGCGGACGTTGGGCCGCAGCGGCATCGAGGTCAGCGCCCTCGGCATGGGATGCTGGGCGATCGGCGGCCCCTGGGCCGAGGGCACCCGGCCGCTGGGCTGGGGCGCGGTCGACGACGACGAGTCGGTCCGGGCGATCCGGCACGCACTCGACCTCGGGGTGACGCTCTTCGACACCGCCGACACCTACGGGGCCGGGCACGGGGAGCGGGTGCTCGGCCGGGCCCTCGCCGGCCGTCGCGACGAGGCCGTCATCGCCACCAAGTGGGGCTACACCTTCGACGAGGCCGCCCGCCAGGCCACCGGCGAGGACGCCTCCCCGGCGTACCTGCGGCAGGCCGTCGCGCACTCGCTGCGCCGGCTGGGCACCGACCGGATCGACCTCTACCAGCTGCACCTCGCGGACCTGCCGGTGCCCCGCGCCGAGGCGCTCGTGGGAACCCTGGAGGACCTGGTCACCGAAGGGCTGATCCGGGCGTACGGCTGGAGCACCGACCGCCCCGACCGGGCCGCCGCGTTCGGCCAGGGCGCCCGGCACGCCACCGCCGTGCAGCACACGCTGTCGGTGCTCCGGGACGCCCCCGAACTGCTCGCCGTCTGCGACAAGTACGACCTCGCCAGCGTCAACCGGGCACCGCTGGGCATGGGGCTGCTCTCCGGCAAGTACACGGCCGGTGCCACGCTGCCCCGAGACGACGTACGCGGAGCCGCCCCCGGCTGGTTGGAGTGGTTCCGGGGCGGCCGGCCGGCGCCGGAGTGGCTGCGCCGCGTGGCCGCCGTGCGCGCCGCGCTGACCGCCGACGGGCGGACCCTGGCGCAGGGCGCACTCGGGTGGCTCTGGGCGCGCAGCGCCCGTACGGTCCCGATTCCCGGCTGCCGCACCGTGGCCCAGGTGGCGGAGAACGCCGGCGCCCTGCACCGGGGCCCGCTGCCCGCCGACCAGTTCGCCGAGGTGGAGCGCCAGTTGGCCGCGCTGCGCTCGGCCGCCCTCCGCGACGCCGACCGCCCCCACTGGCCGACCCCGACGCTGCCCACCGCCCGCCCCTGACGGGGGTGCCGTCGGCCGGGAGCGCCGTTAGGACTGCGACCCCCACCACTTCCGAGACACGCCTAGGGGTGGGTGGTGGGAGTGGTGCGGAGTTGGTCGGCGAGGTGGGCGGGCATCGGGTCGTAGCGGACGAAGTGGCGGCGGAACGTGCCGGTGCCCGAGGTCATCGAGCGCAGCTCGGCCGCGTAGCGGAGCAGTTCCGTGGCGGGTACCTCGGCGCGGACCACGGTGCGCCCCTCCGCCTCGGCGTCGGCTTCGGTGCCGAGCACCCGGCCGCGTCGGCCGGACAGGTCGCCCATCACGGCGCCCACCGCGGAGTCGGGCACCCGGACCAGCACCTCGTCGATCGGCTCCAGCAGCGCCGGCTGGCCCTTCTCGGCGGCGTCGCGCAGGGCGAGCGCCCCGGCGGTCTGGAAGGCCGCGTCGGAGGAGTCGACGCTGTGCGCCTTGCCGTCGACGAGGGTCACCCGCAGGTCCACCACCGGGTGGCCGGCGACGAGGCCGCGCGCCATCTGGGCGCGTACGCCCTTCTCGACGGAGGGGACGTAGTTGTGCGGCACCGCCCCGCCGACGACCCGGTCGACGAACTCGAAGCCGGCGCCGGGCGGCAGCGGCTCGACCTCGATGTCGCAGACGGCGTACTGACCGTGGCCGCCGGACTGCTTGACGTGCCGGCCGTGTCCCGTGGCCGGTACGGTCAGCGTCTCGCGCAGCGCGATCTTGACCGGCTCGGTGTCGAGCTGCACCCCGCCGGCGCGCAGACGCTCCAGCACCACGTCGGCGTGTGCCTCGCCCATGCACCAGAGCACCAGCTGGTGGGTCTCCGGGTTGCGCTCCAGCCGCAGGGTCGGATCGGCGGCGACGAGGCGGGCGAGGTTGCGCGCGAGGGCGTCCTCGTCGGCGCGGCTGTGGGCCACGACGGCCACCGGCAGCAGCGGCTCGGGCATCTCCCAGGGGGCGATCAGCAGCGGGTCGTCCTTGGCGGAGATGGTGTCGCCGGTCTCCGCGCTGCCCGACTTGGTGAGCGCGCAGATGTCGCCGGCCACGCAGGCGCCCACCTCGCGCAGGCTCGCGCCCAGCGGCGTGTAGACGTGGCCGACCCGCTCGTCGGCGTCGTGGTCGGGGTGGCCCCGCTCGGCCATCCCGTGCCCGGAGACGTGCACGGTCTGCTCGGGCCGCAGCGTGCCGGAGAAGACCCGCACCAGGGACACCCGGCCGACGTGCCGGTCCACGGTCGTCTTGACCACCTCGGCGACCAGCGGGCCGTCGGGGTCGCAGGTCAGCGGCGGCCGGGGGGAGCCGTCCACCCCGGCGACGGCGGGCAGCTCGTGCTCCAGCGGCGAGGGGAAGCCGGCGGTGAGCACCTCCAGCAGCGCGTCCAGCCCCACGCCGGTCGCTGCGCAGACGGGCACCACCGGATAGAAGTGGCCGCGGGCGACCGCCTTCTCCAGGTCCTCGACGAGCACGTCGGTGCCGATGTCCTCGCCGGAGAGGTAGCGGTCCATCAGGGACTCGTCCTCGCTCTCGGCGATGATCCCCTCGATCAGTTCGTCGCGGGACTCGACGATGGCGGGCAGGTGCTCCGGGTCCGGCTCGCGTACCTGGGCCGGCAGGCCGGCGGTGTAGTCGAAGACCCGGCGGGTGATCAGGCCGAGCAGGCCGACGGTGGAGACCCCGTCGTCGCCGAGCATCGGCAGGTAGAGCGGGAGCACGTTGTCGCCGAAGACGCGCTGGCACAGCGCCACGGCCTCGTCGAAGTCGGCGCGTGGGTGGTCCAGCCGGGCCACGGCGACCGCCCGGGGCATGTCGACGGCCGCGCACTCCTCCCAGAGGGCGGCGGTGGCGGCGTCCATGCCGTCGACGGCGGAGACCACGAACAGCGCCGCGTCGGCGGCCCGCAGCCCCGCCCGCAGCTCGCCCACGAAGTCGGCGTAGCCGGGGGTGTCGAGCAGGTTGACCTTGATCCCGTCGTGCAGCAGCGGCGCGCAGGCCAGGCTGACCGAGCGCTGCTGGCGTACGGCCGCGGGGTCGTGGTCGCAGACGGTGGTTCCGGCGGCGACGTCGCCGGCCCGGGCGATGGTGCCGCTCGCGGCGAGCAGCGCCTCCACCAGCGTGGTCTTGCCCGCGCCGGAGTGCCCGACGAGCACCACGTTGCGGATCCTGGCGGGCTTGGTCACCACCGGCGCGCCGCCGGCGGCCCCCTTCTCCTGACTCTTCTGCGCCATGGGGCGCACCTCCCTCAGCCGTGGTTGGTGGCGACCGCCGCGCGCGACGGGGAAGCGGCCCGGTCGGGTTCCGCGGCGACATCCTCCGGTGCGGTGCCGGGTTGCGGGTAATCAACGGGCGGGCGGGTGAGCTGGCTCACGTCCCTGGCTCGATCTCACACCCGATCCGGGGCCGGCACAAGGCTCCGTTTCCGCGGGTCGCCGGACCGGCCGTACCGCTGCTGACGGGCCGACCGTTATCGTGGGACCGCCATGGCGAAGATCTTCCAAGTGTCGGCCCGCGCGGGGATGACCCGCGTCGTCGAGCCGGTCGCACGCCGCCTGCTCCGAGCGGGCGTAACTCCCAACGCGGTCACCGTGGCGGGCACCCTCGGGGTGCTCGTCGGCGCGCTCGGCTTCGGTGCCCGCGGTCATCTGGTCGCCGGGGCCCTGATAGTCACCTTCTTCGCGCTCACCGACCTGCTCGACGGGACGATGGCCCGGATGAGCGGGGGCTCCACGAAGTTCGGGGCGTTCCTCGACTCGAGCATGGACCGGGTGGCCGACAGCGCCGTCTTCGGCGCGGTGGCGTACTGGCTGGCCACCCAGCACCAGTACTCCGGCGTGGCCGCCGCGCTGCTCTGCCTGGCCGCCGGTGGGCTGGTCTCCTACGTCAAGGCCCGCGCCGAGGGGCTCGGCATGACCTGCAACGTGGGCATCGCCGAGCGCACCGAGCGGCTGCTCATCGTCGGCGTCGGCGGGCTGCTCACCGGCGTCGGCGTCGACCCCGCGCTGGAGATCGCGCTGTGGCTGCTCGCCGCCGTGTCGATCTTCACTGTCGGCCAGCGGATGGCGCACGTCTACCGCCAGGCCCAGCGGGTGCACACCCCGGGCGGACAGGGGTGAGCGCGACACGCGCCGGTCGGCCGTGGCCGGGGGGCCGGCGCCGGTGAACCTCACCGAGCTCGGCTATCTCGCCGGGTGGCGCGTCATCCGCGCGCTGCCCCGGTCCGTCGCGGCGGCGGCGTTCCGGGCGGGCGCCGACCGCGCCCACCGTCGCGGCGGCGGCGGTACGGCCCGACTGCGCGCGAACCTGCGCCGGGTGGTCGGCCCCGACCTGCCGGAGGCCGAGCTCGACGAGCTGGTGCGCCGTGGCCTGCGCTCGTACGCCCGGTACTGGCTGGAGGCGTTCCGGCTGCCCGCGCTCAGCCGGGCGGAGATCCTGGCCGGCTTCCGGCTCGACGGCGAGGAGAAGCTCGCCGCCGACGTGGCGGCCGGCCGGGGCGCGGTGGTGGCGCTGCCGCACGCCGGCAACTGGGACGCCGCCGGCGCCTGGGTCGCGGCGACCGGCTGGCCGATCACCACCGTCGCCGAGCGGCTCAAGCCCGAGGGCGTCTACCAGCGGTTCCTCGCCTTCCGTCGGAGCCTGGGCATGGAGATCCTGCCCACCCACGGCGGGGAGCGCAACGCGTTCGACGTGCTGGTCGACCGGGTCCGGGCCGGCACGGTGGTGCCCCTGCTGGCCGACCGCGACCTCTCCGCGCGGGGCGTGGAGGTCGAGTTCTTCGGCCACCGCACCCGGATGCCTCCGGGCCCGGCCCTGCTCGCGCTGCGTACGCAGGCGCCCCTCTACGTCGCCTCGATGTGGTATGAAGCGGACGCGGCGTGCGCGTCGATCGAGGGCCCGCTGCCGCTGCCCGGCCCGGAGGAGGGGCCGCTCGACCAGCGGGTCCGGTCGCTGACCCAGCGGATCGCCGACGGTCTGGCGGCGGGCATCGCCCGGCATCCGGAAGACTGGCACATGTTGCAGCGGATGTGGCTGGACCAGCACGGCACGGGTGGCGGCCCGACCCTGCCCTCCCCGGCCGCCGGACAGGCGTAAGGGAGGCGTTGAGGCGTGCGCATCGGCATCGTGTGCCCGTACTCCTTCGACGTGCCCGGCGGGGTGCAGAACCACGTCATGGACCTCGCCGAGGCGCTGATCGGGCTCGGGCACGAGGTGAGCGTGCTCGCCCCGGCCGACGAGGACTCCCCGCTGCCGCCGTACGTGGTGCCGGCGGGGCGGGCTGTGCCCCTGCCGTACAACGGTTCGGTGGCCCGGATCGCCTTCGGCCCGGTCTCCACCGCGCGGGTGCGGCGGTGGATCATCCGGGGCGAGTTCGACGTGCTGCACGTGCACGAGCCGCTGACCCTGAGCCTGTCGCTGCTGGCCGTGCTCTCCGCGCGCGGGCCGGTGGTGGCCACCTTCCACACCGCGATGACCCGGTCGCGGGCGCTGGCCGCCGCGCAGGGCGTGCTCCAGATCGTGCTGGAGCGGATCACGGCCCGGATCGCGGTGAGCGCCCTGGCGCGCAAGGTGCAGGTCGAGCACATGGACGGCGGGGCGGTGGAGATCCCCAACGGGGTGGCCGTGGCGAAGTTCAGTCACGCGCAGCCGCTGCCGGGCTGGCCGGGGCAGTGCCGGCCGGGCCACGACGGGGCGATCGGGTTCCTCGGCCGGTTCACCGAGGCCCGCAAGGGCTTCCCGATCCTGCGCGACGCCTTCGTGGAGCTGGCCCGGCAGCGGCCCGGCCTGCGGCTGCTGGTGGCCGGCCCCGGCGACGCCGACGACCTGTTCGGGCGGTTCCCGGCCGACCTGCGTGACCGGGTGACGTTCCTCGGGCTGGTCTCCGAGGAGGACAAGGCCCGGATGTTGCGCAGCGTGCACCTCTACGTGGCGCCGAACACCGGCGGCGAGTCCTTCGGCATGATCCTCACCGAGGCGCTCGCGGCGGGCACGACCGTCGTGGCCAGCGACCTCGACGCGTTCCGGCGCGTCCTCGACGGCGGGCGGGCCGGCCGGCTCTTCCCGACCGGGGACGCGGCGGCGCTGCGTACCGCACTGGCCGACCTGCTCGACGACCCCGACGCCCGGACCGCGCTGACCGCCTGCGGCGACCAGGTGGTGGCCACCTTCGACTGGCCCGTGGTCGCCCGGCGGGTGCTGGAGGTGTACGCGGCGGCGATCGAGGCCACCGACGGGCGGGTCATGGACACCGAATGGGTGGGGCTGGACTGACGATGTCGCGCTTCTGGTGGGTGCTCGCGGCTCTGGTCGTCGGGCTGGTCGTGGCGTACCTCGTCTGGACCGCCGGCCGGGTCGCCCGGCTGCACGCACGGGCCGAGCTGGCGGCCCGTGCCCTGGAGGCCCACCTGCTGCGCCGGGCGGCGGCCGCCGCCGTCCTGGCCGAGCGCCGCTACGGCGTCGAGCTGTACGCGGCGGCGCGCATCGCGCTGGACGCCGAGCCCGACGAGCGGGAGGCGGCCGAGAACGACCTCACCCGCCAGCTGCGGGCGGTGGACCTGGACCCGGGGGACCCGGACTGCGAGGCGGTCATCGGCGCGAGCCGGCGGCTGGCCCTGGCCCGCCAGGTGCACACCGATCTGGTGCGCGACGCGCGCTCGGCGCGTGGCCGCCCGCTGGTGCGCGTGTTGCGGATGGGGCGCCGCCGCCCCTGGCCGCGCTACTTCGACATCGACGACCCCACGCTCACCGTCCCGGCCGACGTCCCCGCCAACTGACGCAGGCGCCGCAGGCAGGGCGCATCGTGATCAGGACCCCAGGGACGTCATCCGGCCGCGTCGAGGTCCATGGCGTCCTGATCAGCGGACGGGGCGCACGCGGGGCGGTGACGGCTGCCACAGTGCAGGCCACCGTGGGCCTGATTGGCTGTCGGATCGGTGTTGGGACCGTCGTAGCATTTCCGCAGCCACCCCCCGAGCATGTTCGAGGAGCGATGACCCGTGCCCGAAACCACTGCCCAGAACGCTAGCGCCAGCCCCGTCACCGGCACCGCCCGCGTCAAGCGCGGCATGGCCGAGATGCTCAAGGGCGGCGTGATCATGGACGTGGTCAACGCCGAGCAGGCCAAGATCGCCGAGGACGCCGGTGCCGTCGCGGTGATGGCGCTCGAGCGGGTGCCCGCCGACATCCGTGCCCAGGGCGGGGTGTCCCGGATGAGCGACCCCGACATGATCGACGGCATCATCAACGCCGTCTCCATCCCGGTCATGGCCAAGGCCCGCATCGGCCACTTCGTCGAGGCCCAGATCCTCCAGTCGCTCGGCGTGGACTACGTCGACGAGTCCGAGGTGCTGACCCCGGCCGACTACGCCAACCACATCGACAAGTGGGCGTTCACCGTCCCCTTCGTCTGCGGGGCGACCAACCTCGGCGAGGCCCTGCGCCGGATCACCGAGGGCGCGGCCATGATCCGCTCCAAGGGCGAGGCCGGCACCGGTGACGTCTCCAACGCCACCACCCACATGCGCAAGATCCGCCAGGAGATCCGCCGGCTGGGCTCGCTGCCGACCGACGAGCTGTACGTGGCCGCCAAGGAGCTCCAGGCGCCGTACGAGCTGGTCAAGGAGGTCGCCGAGAGCGGCAAGCTGCCGGTGGTGCTGTTCACCGCCGGCGGGATCGCCACCCCGGCCGACGCCGCGATGATGATGCAGCTCGGCGCCGAGGGCGTCTTCGTGGGCTCCGGCATCTTCAAGTCGGGCAATCCCGCGCAGCGCGCCGCCGCGATCGTGAAGGCCACCACCTTCCACGACGACCCCGACGTCCTGGCGAAGGTCTCCCGGGGCCTCGGCGAGGCGATGGTCGGCATCAACGTCGACGACATCCCGCAGCCGCACCGGCTGGCCGAGCGCGGCTGGTGAGCAACGGCCCCGTCCGCGCCCCGGGCGGCGGAGGGGTCACCGCCGCGGGGCGTGCCGCCGCGGAGCTACGAGCCACCGCGCAGGTCGACGACGGAAGGAACGGTGACATGAGCGACGCACCCGTCATCGGCGTACTCGCCCTCCAGGGCGACGTACGCGAGCACGTCGCCGCGCTCGCGGCGGCCGGCGCGGACGCCCGACCGGTGCGCCGCGCGCAGGAGCTGGACGAGGTGGACGGGCTGGTGATCCCCGGCGGCGAGTCCACCACGATCAGCAAGCTCGCCGACATCTTCGAGCTGCGCGAGCCGATCGACAAGCGCGTCGCCGACGGCATGCCGGTCTACGGCTCCTGCGCCGGCATGATCATGCTGGCCACCGAGGTCCTCGACGGCCGCCCCGACCAGCGCGGGTTCGCCGGCATCGAGATGACCGTGCGGCGCAACGCGTTCGGCCGGCAGGTCGACTCGTTCGAGGCGCCCGTGGGGATCACCGGCGTCGAGGGCGGGCCGTTCCACGCCGTGTTCATCCGGGCGCCGTGGGTCGAGCGGGTCGGCGACGGCGTGCAGGTGCTCGGCACGGTGACCGAGGGCCCGGCCGCCGGCCGGATCGTGGCGGTACGGCAGGGCAACCTGCTGGCCACCTCGTTCCACCCGGAGCTTACCGGCGACGCGCGGGTCCACGCGTACTTCGTCGAACTGGTCCGCGCCGCCCGCTGAGCGCTCCCGTGGCACGTCGGGCGGGGTCTCCTCCCTCGGGAGGGGCCCCGCCCGCGCCGTCGGCCGGGCCCCCGGGCACGGGCGCCCGGCCGCCCCCGTCGTCGGCGTCCGGACGGCTCGGGGCGGGCCGCCGCCGTGCCGCGCGTGACAGCCACCCGCCGGTCGTCGGTAGGATTGCCGAGATTCGGCGGGGCCAGCTGCCCGTCACGGCTTTCCCGCAGGGCTGACCGGCACCACCGCGTGCGCCGGCGGGAGCGGGGCGTGCGCGGTCGGTCGATGCAGACGGCGGGTAGCAACGGAGGTAGCAGATGTCCGGCCACTCAAAGTGGGCGACGACCAAGCACAAGAAGGCGGTCATCGACGCCAAGCGCGGCAAGATGTTCGCCAAGCTGATCAAGAACGTCGAGGTCGCCGCGCGCACCGGCGGCGGTGACCCGGCCGGCAACCCGACGCTCTACGACGCCATCCAGAAGGCGAAGAAGAACTCGGTCCCCAACGACAACATCGACCGCGCCGTCAAGCGCGGCTCGGGCCTGGAGGCCGGCGGCGCCGACTGGCAGACCATCATGTACGAGGGCTACGGCCCGAACGGCGTGGCGATGCTCATCGAGTGCCTCACCGACAACCGCAACCGCGCGGCCACCGAGGTACGCACCGCGCTGACCCGCAACGGCGGCTCGCTCGCCGACGCGGGCTCGGTGTCGTACATGTTCTCCCGCAAGGGCGTCGTGCTCGTCCCCAAGGCCGGCACGACCGAGGACGACGTGATGATGGCGGTCCTCGACGCCGGCGCCGAGGAGGTCAACGACCTGGGCGAGGCGTTCGAGGTGGTCTCCGAGCCGACCGACCTGATCGCGGTCCGCACCGCGCTCCAGGACGCCGGCATCGAGTACGAGTCGGCCGAGTCGTCGCTGATCCCGAGCGTCAACGTCCCCCTCGACGAGGAGGGCGCCCGCAAGATCTTCAAGCTGATCGACGTCCTGGAGGACTGCGACGACGTGCAGAACGTCTACGCGAACTTCGACGTCAGCGACGAGGTGATGGAGGCCGTCGGCTGACCCGACGCCGCGGGCCGTCCCGCCCCGCCCTGGTTGCGCTGCTCCCGTGGACCACTCAGGTCCAACGGGGCGAGGCGGCGGTGGGGCGGGCGGCGGTGGCCGCTGCGCGCCGGGCGACGCGTCGTCCGGCGCGGGATCCTGCGCGGGGAGGTGTGGTTCGGCTGCCACGCCATCAGGGACGCGACGGCGCCCGGCACGCCGGGGCGTGCCGGGCGCGACGTCGCTCAGCCCAGCGTCTCGCGCGAGCGCCACGCCGCCCGCACCGAGGTGCGGCCGTTGGTGCGCAGCAGCGAACCCTCGTAGACCCGGGCGCCGGCGGCCACGAACGCGGCGGCGGCGACCAGCAGCAGCGCCAGGGACACCAGCGGCTCCCAGCCGGCCGCGTCGCCGGTGAACAGCCGCAGCGGCATGGCCGTCGGCGCGGAGAACGGCAGGTAGGACAACACACGCATGGCCGTCGCGTTGTCGTTCAGGAAGACCACCGCGAAGAACGGCAGCATGACCGCCAACTGCACCGGCGTCGACACGCCGGCGATGTCCTCCTGGCGGTTGACCAGCGCCCCGGCCGCCGCCCACATCGCGGCGACCAGCACGAAGCCGAGCAGGAAGAACGGCAGGAACCAGCCGATCGCCGGGGCCAGCAGCGAGAGCAGCCCGCCGCTGTCGCCGAACTGCACCCCGATCACGGCCACCAGGGCGACCAGGGCGATCTGCCCGAGCGCCAGTACGGTTCCGGCGATCATCTTGCCGGCCAGCAGCGCCCGTACCGGCACCGCGGCCACCAGGATCTCCACGATCCGGGTCTGCTTCTCCTCGACGATGCTCTGCGCGATCTGCACGCCGAAGGTCTGCGAGGTGATGAAGAAGATGAACGCGAAGGCGAACGGCACCAGGAAGGCCACCACCGGGTCCACCGCGTCGGGGTCCAGCAGCCGGACCGCGGGCTGGGTGCTCAGCGCCGCCACCACGTCGTCGGGGGCCTCGTCCATGGCCAGCACCGCCGGCCCGGAGACCACGGCGGCGTCGGCGTCGCCGGCGCGTACGGCCTGCTCGGCGGCGCGGTCGTCGGGGACCGTACGCACCTCGAGCCCCGCCTCGCGCAGCGGGCCGGCCGCCGCCTCGGTCACCGCCACGCTCGACGGGCCGCCGGAGAGCAGTGGCGGCAGGATGGTCGCGGCGGCGGCGATCAGCAGGAAGAACAGGGTGCTGAACAGGAAGGTGCGGTCGCGCAGCTTGACCCGGATCTCCCGGGCGGCGACCAGCCGGGTGGCCTGCGTGGTGTTCACTGGGCGACCTCTCGGAAGATCTCGGTGAGGGACGGGCTGACCGGGCGGAACGCGCGGACCGGGCCCCGGGCCAGCGCCGCGTGCAGCACCGGCTGCTCGTCCGCGCCGGGTGCGAGGTCGAACACGGCGCGCGCGCCGTCGAGGTCGACGAGGGTCACCCCGGGCTCGTCGCGCAGCCAGCCGGCGTCGGTCTGCACCACCAGCTCGTAGCGGGGTGAGGTGTACGTCGCGCGCAGTTCCTCCCGGCTGCCGGCGGCCCGGATCACGCCGTCGGCGATGATCACCAGGTCGTCGCAGAGCCGCTCGACGACGTCGAGCTGGTGGCTGGAGAAGAGCACCGGCACCCCGGTGGCCGCCCGTTCGCGCAGGACGGCGACGACCGTGTCCACGGCCAGCGGGTCGAGGCCGGAGAACGGCTCGTCCAGCACCAGCACCTCGGGGTCGTGCACCAGGGCGGCGGCGATCTGCGCGCGCTGCTGGTTGCCCAGCGACAGCGTCTCCAGCAGGTCGTCGCCGCGCTCGGCGAGGCCGACCCGCTCCAGCAGCGCGTCGGTGCTGCGGCCCGCCGCGGCGGCGGTCATGCCGTGCAGCCGGCCCAGGTAGGCGATCTGGTCCCGGACGCTCATCTTCGGGTAGAGGCCGCGCTCCTCCGGCATGTAGCCGAAGCGGCGGCGGGCCTCGCGGGTCAGCGGCGCACCCCGCCAGGTCACCTCACCGGCGTCCGCTGCGAGCACCCCGAGGATGATCCGCATGGTGGTGGTCTTGCCGGCGCCGTTGCCGCCCACGAAGCCGGTCATCCGGCCGGCGGCCACGTCGAAGGACACGTTCTGGAGCACCCGCCGGTCGCCGAAGCTGCGGTCGACGCCGTCGAGGCGGAGCACATTGGTCACGGCGTCCACGCTAGATCGTCGGGCGCGGCGCGCCGTCCGTCCCGAGATCGAGCGTGCCGTCCCCCTCGTGGCGGAGACCGGTCAGCCGCCGGGGCGCACCACCCCGTGCTCGTACGCGAAGACCACCGCCTGCACCCGGTCGCGCAGGCCCAGCTTCGCGAGCACCCGGCTGACGTGCGTCTTCACCGTCGCCTCGCCCAGGTGCAAGGCGGCGGCGATCTCGCCGTTGCTGGCACCGCCGGCGACCAGGACCAGGACCTCCCGCTCGCGGGGGGTCAGGTCGCGCAGCGCCGCCTCGGGAGCGGTGCGCGGGCCGCCCGACGTGACGGATCCGCCGGGTCGGGCGAAGGTGGCGATCACCCGCCGGGTGAGTTCCGGGGCGAGCAGGCCGTCGCCCCGGGCCAGCACCCGGATCGCCTCGATCAGGTCCTCCGGGGTGCCGTTCTTGAGCAGGAAGCCGCTGGCACCGGCGCGCAGCGCGGCGAACAGGTAGTCGTCCCGGTCGAAGGTGGTGAGGATCAGCACGGCCGGTCCGCCCGGCCCGTCGTCCCCGGCGGTGATCCGCCGGGTGGCCTCCAGCCCGTCGACCCCGGGCATCTCCACGTCCATCAGCACCACGTCCGGGCGCAGCGCCCGGGCCATGCTGGCGGCCCGCTCCCCGTCGGCGGCCTCCCCGACGACCTCGATGTCGTCCTCCACCTCGAGGATGACCCGGAAGCCGGTACGCACGAGATGCTGGTCGTCGGCGAGCAGCACCCGGATCGGCCGGTCGGCCCCGGGCGCCTCGTGGTCGGCGCTCACGCGGGCCGCCCCACCGGCAGCGGCAGCGGGAACCGGGCCCGCACCCGCCAGCCGCCGCCCGCGCGTGGGCCGATCTCCAGCGCACCGCCGTGGGTGGCGACCCGCTCGCGCATCCCGACCAGGCCGAGCCCGTCGGCGTTCGCCGGGCCGGTGGCCCGTCCGTCATCGGTCACGTCGACCTCCACCTCGTGGGCCAGGTAGCGGATCCGCACGTCGAGCGCGGTCGCCCCGGCGGCATGCTTGAGCGCGTTCGTCACGGCCTCCTGGACCACCCGGTACGCGGCCTGCGAGACCGACTCCGGCAGCGGCCCCGGATCCCCGTACACCCCGACGGTGCTCCGCAGCCCGGCCTCGCGGGCGCGCTCGACCAGGGCCTCGACCTGGTCGATGCCGGCCGGTCCCGGCTGGTTCTCGCGCTCCGGGCCGCCGTCGCGGGCGCGGAGCAGGCCGAGCATCCGGCGCAGCTCGTCGACGGCCGTGCGGGCCGTCTCCTCGATGGCGCTCAGCGCGGCGCGGGCCTTCACCGGGTCCTTGTCGAACACCCGGCGGGCGGCGGACGCCTGCACGCCCATCACCGACACGTGGTGGGCGACCACGTCGTGCAGCTCGCGGGCGATGCGGACCCGCTCGCCCACCACGGCGTGCTCGCGGACCTCGGCCTGCGAGCGGCGCAGTTCCTCGGCCCGCGCCTGCACCTCGTGCTGGCGCCGGGCGGCCAGCCACGCGGTCTCCCCGAAGAAGTACGCGAACCCGAAGTAGAGGCCGTTGACCAGTACCCCGTTCACCATCGCCGCGAGCAACGGGGGCACGGGCCCGACCGCGCGGGCGAACGCGTCGGCGGGGATGGTGGTGTAGGTGGTCGCGTAGTAGATCCCGAGCCACAGGAACATGGTGGCGATGACGCCGATCCGCAGTCGCCGGGACAGCCGCCGGTCCCGGCCCCACGCGCCCAGCGTGTAGAGGGCGGCGAACAGCGCCCACGAGGCGATCTGCGTCTCCGGGGCGGAGCGGGCCTGCGCGGCGATGAACGCGACCGAGACCACCAGCGTGACGGCGGCGGGGAACCGGCGTCGCCAGATCAGCGGCAGGGTCACCGCGACGGTCCAGAAGATCTGCTCCGGCCCCGATGGCGGCGGCCCGAGCAGGAACGCGCCGGCGCTGCGGGCCAGGGTCAGGCTGAACAGCGCCAGGACGGTGGCGGCCAGCCCGGTGTAGACGTCCAGCCGGCGCTGCTCGGGGGTGGGCCCCGGCCGCTGCCAGTCCTCGTCGGCTTCGCTGTTCATCCAGGTCAGGATCTCATCCCGCCGGTCGCCGCCGGTCCGGCACCCGACCGGGACGGCTCGGGCCACCGGGCGGTGGCGCCCGCACCGGCCGGCGGGTAGGTCGTACGCCCGGTGCCCACGGGCACCAGAGGCCGGCACGTGCCACGGCCCGGCAGCCGTGGGGCCTGCCGGGCCGTGGTGGTGGTGTGGACGGGATCAGGTGCGGTTACGCCACGTCTTGACGGCGCTGTCGAGGATGTCCCAGAGCGTCACGAGCACGGTGCCGGCGATCACGGCCGTCGCCACCAGGTTCAGGTTGTCGCCCTCGCCGAGCCACTCGAAGCGGGCCACGAAGTCGGGGTTGAGCAGCCGGTCGGTCGACATCAGCCAGACCACCGGCGCCGCGAACGCCAGGCCGAGCACCGCGTTGACCGCGACCAGTGGCCAGGTCCACCGCCCCGTGCGGTACTTGGCGATCTCCAGGCCGATCGTGGCCACCAGCACCGCGATCAGGAACGGCAGCCAGAAGCTCCACAGCGCCGGGTCGAGGATCGGCAGGTTCTCGCCGTCGTCGGTGGGCACGAACGAGCGGAAGTGCTGCATCGGCAGGTAGGCGATGATCAGTGCCAGGAAGGTGACCGAGGCGGCGATGTCGCTCAGGGTGATCTGCCGGTCGGTCGTGTCCTCCGGGAGCTGGTCGACGCTCCACTCGGGCAGGTGCAGGGGCGTCTTGGTGCGCTCCAGCACGGCGAAGACCGCGGTCACCCAGAAGGCGATCTGGACGGCCACCTGGAAGGCGGCGGAGATGCCCCCGCCGATCGCGTCACCGACGTCGCCGCCGTCGGCGGTCTGCAGCAGCCCGACCAGCACACCGGCCAGGGCCGGAATGAAGCTGAGCAGCAGCTTCATCAGTCGCGACCAGGCCAGGTAGTAGGCCGGGCCGATGAGCTGCAACCGGCGGTCGGCGTAGCGGGCGGCGAGCTTGTCCGGGTCGCCCAGCTCCGTGAGCACCTCCCGCTCGGCGGTGGCGGCGTCCTGCCCGCCGGCCGCACGGCTCTCGACCATGTCCTCGATCGAGGCGCGCAGCTCGGTGGCGATCTCCGCGCGGCGCGCGACCGGCACCGAGCGCAGGGTCGCGGCGAGGTATCGGTCGGTCAGGGTGGTCATCGGTCGGCTCCTTCGATCAGCCCGGTCAGGGAGGTCTGCACTGTGGCGAGGTCGGTGAGGAGCCGGCCCAGCACCGACTCGCCCTCCTCGCTGGTCCGGTAGAACTTGCGCGGCCGGCTCTCCTCGGTGTTCCACTCGCTGGTCAGCAGCCCCTGCTCCTCCAGGCGCCGCAGCAGCGGGTAGAGCGTGTTGGCGTCGACCGGGAAGCCGTGGTCGGAGAGGCGTTGCAGCAACGCGTAACCGTAGTCGGGGCGGCGCAGCGCGACGAGGCTCGCCACCACCACGGTTCCCCGACGCAACTCCTGGAGGTGCGTTCGCAGGATCTCATCGCTCACCATGCGTCACACGATACTGTGTGACACACACTATCGTCCACCGCCATAACATCGTGTGCTCCACCATCAGTGTGTTCGGGCGAAACGGGCGGCGGCGGACCCCCTTCGGGGATCCGCCGCCGTGGTGCCGGCCGCTCAGCAGGGCCGGCCCTCCCGGAAACCGCGCTCGACGACGTAGGCCAGCCCGACCTGGAGGTAGCCGACCCCGGGCCGGATCGGGTGCCCGGTGAACAGCTCCACCCGGGAACCGACCCGCACCAGGTACGCCGACGCGTCGCCCGCGTCGTTGCGGATCATCGAGCCGCGCGGGCCGTAGATCTCCTCCAGGGCGGCGAAGGACATGCCCACCCCCGCCCCGGCGGGCGTACGCGGCGGCGCGGTGGCGGTGCCCACCTCGACCAGCCGCCCGTCGCGGAAGGTCAGCAGGATCTTGCCCGCCCAGGCCCCGGTCACGCCGGTGTGGACCGTGCCGGCGCAGCCCGGCGCGACCCAGTCGATGAGGCCGGCCGCCGAGAGGCGAGCCAGGTCGGCCCCGATCCGGAACGGTCCGGCGCCCCGGACACTGATGATCCGGACCTCGTCGGGGTCGGCGGCGGCGTCACTGCCGGGACGGCCCGCCGGGTGCCCGGCGGCGACGGACGGCAGGGGTGCGGCGGCGGCCGGGGCCGCCAGGGTGATCGGCACGAGCCCGGCCGTGGCCAGCAGGGCGGTGACGACGGTGTACGAGAGACGGTGCACGGGGATCTCCTCCTCGAGGGTGCGGGTGTCCTTGTCCTCTTGGTCTCCCCGCCGACCCGATCGGTTCGTCGGGTTCCCGACCGACACGCCCCCGGATGCGCGCCGGCCGCGCCGCCGAGGGCTGCCGCCGGACCGACGCGCCGTCTACTGTCGAGGCGGAACGGCGGCCGGCGGTGCCGGTGTCGGGGGTGGTGCGGTGACCAGTCCGGAGCGGATCGGGCCCTACCGGATCGAGCGGCTGCTGGGCACGGGGTCGTTCGCGACGGTCTGGCTGGCCCACGACCCGGTGCTCGACTCCCGGGTGGCGATCAAGGTGCTGGCCGAGAACTGGCACCACGACCTGCGGGTGCGGGAGCGGTTCCTCGACGAGGCCCGCCTGCTGCGCCGGCTCGACGACGAGCGGCTGATCCGCGTCCACGCCGCAGGCGAGCTGCCCGACGGCCGGCCGTACTCGGTGATGGCCTGGGCCGACGGCGGCAGCCTGCACGAGCGGCTGGCGACCGGCCCGATGCCCCTGTCCGTCGCCCTGGACCTGTTGGGCGAGGTCGCCGCCGGGGTGGCCGTCCTGCACCGCCACGGCGTCGTGCACCGCGACCTGACGCCCGGCAACGTCCTGTTCCGCTCCGGTCCGGACGGCGAGCGGGTGCTCATCGCCGACCTCGGGCTGGCCAAGGCCCTCGCCGCCGCCTCCGGCCTGACGGCCCGGGCCGGCACCCCCGGCTACATGGCCCCCGAGCAGGACGACCCGCTCGCCGTCGTGGACACCCGCGCCGACGTGTACGGCCTGGGCCGCCTCGGCCTGCGACTCCTCGCCCCGGCCGCCGGCACCACCGTCCCCCGGGCCGCCGCCCCGACCGCCACCCCGGACGACGGTCCGACCGCCACCCCGGACGACGGCCTCGACGGGCGCGCCGGCGACGTGGCGACCGGGGCGCGTCGGGGCGGTGGGGGCGGCGACGGGGAGCGCGTCGAGGGGCAGGGAAGGGGCGTCCCGCCGGAGGTGCTCGCCGTGCTGCGCCGGGCCACCGCGCACCGACCCGCCGACCGGTACCCGGACGCCGCCGCCTTCCGCCTCGCCCTGCGGCGCGCCGTCACCGCGCCCGACCGTTCCGTCCCCGTGGCGTCGGCAGCCGGGCCGGGCGGACCGTCGCCCGGCCGGGCCGTCGCCGGCGCGTCACCGGGGAACCCGCGAGCCGCCCCCGCGCCGGCCGGCTCCCCGCCCCGGCGGGTGCGCGCGCGGGGACGGGCGGTCACCCGCAGCCGTCTCGGCGTACTGGCGCTGGGCGTGCTGGCGCTCGTCGCAGCCGGGGCCACGGGCGGGGACGACACGACCGGTGGGCGCGACGCCGAAAGCGCGACGAGCGGACCGTTGACCGTCGCGCTGCCGCCCGGCTGGCGGGCCGCCGGCACCGGCTGGGCCGGCCGGTACGGTGCCGACGGCCGGCTCGAACCGGCGCTGGTGATGTCGCCCGACCCGCACCGGTGGGCGGCCGACCCGAGCATGCCGGGCGCCTTCGTCGGGCTGTCGGCCGACAGCGCGGCACGCGGCACCCCGGCCGGATTCGTCGCCGAGCGTCCGCACGCGGCGTGCGCCGCCTGGCCGGTACGCCGTACCCGCCAGGCGGGCGTGGAGTGGGTGGTGGCCCGGTTCACCTGCGACGAGGGCCGACCCGAGATCGTGGAGGCCGCCGGGCTCGCCCCCGGCCGCGCCGGCCTGATCTACGTGCAGGTCACGCCCCCGGCCAACGGTCGGGCCGACTTCGTCGACACCCTGCTGGCCGGGGTGCGGGTGCGGTGAGCCCGCCCGTCACCGCACCACCACGGTGACCGTGTGCGTCGTGCCGCCCTGCGGGATCAGCACGGCCACGGTGCCGGGGCGCACGAACCGGACGTCGACCACCCCGGCCTCGTAGCTGCGGGAGACCAGGTCCTCCCGGTCCACGCCCACCTCGCCCGGGCCGATGCCGATGAGCCGCAGCACCCCGCCGGTGGCGAAGCAGAGCGAGGTGAGCAGCGCCAGCTCGGTCTCGGCCAGCACCACGTCGTGGCGTACCGCCCCGAAGCAGGTGCCGGGCGGTCCGCTCGGCGACGCCGTCGCGCTCGGCGTACGCCCGGCGGCGGTCGTGGGCCGCGCGGCGGGTGGGGGCCGGCGGGGCGGGGGAACGACGGCCGACGTGCCGGGGGCGCCCGGTCGCGGCGGCGACGCCGACGACGCGGTGGCCGACGGCGGGCCGGGGGAGTGGGCGGCCGGCGCTGTCGGCGCGGCCGGCGCCTGCACGGGCAGGGGCGAGACGGGCACGTCCCCGCCGCAGCCCGCCACCGGCACGGCCACGACCAGGGCGACGACCGCGACGCCGACGCGCCGTCGCGCCGTCACCGCCGCCCCCGCTCGGCGGCGGGCTCGCCGGAGAGCCGGTGACGAAGCTGCCGGCGGGCCTCGTGGATGCGTGACTTGACGGTGCCCTCGGGCACGCCGAGCAGGCCGGCGATCTCCCGGTAGCCCAGCCCGAGGACGTCGCGCAGGGCCACCGCCTCGGCCAGGTCGCCGCGGAGCGCGTCGAGCGCGTCGAGCAGGTCCAGCCGGGTTCCGGCGACCACGCTCGTGCGACGCGGGTCCACCGGTTCCGGCAGCGGCACGCCGCCCGCCTCCACCAGCCAGCGCCGGCGCAGCACCCGGTACGTGGAGCGGGACCGGTTGGCCGCCAGCCGGTACAACCAGGTGTGCAACGACGAGCGGCCCTCGAACCGGCCGATGCCCCGGGCCAGCGCGAGCAGCGTGTCCTGGCACGCCTCCTCGGCGTCCTCCCGGTGCGGCAGCAGGCGGGCGCAGAGGCGCAGCACCTCGGGGCGCACCGCGACCAGCAGCGCGTCGAGCGCGGCGGGGTCACCGCGCGACGCCGAGGCGGCCAGTTCCTCGACACCGTCCGGGAGGGGCATCAGGTCGTCCAATGCTCGCCGGATACCGTCCGCCCAGGCTACGGCCGGCGCCGCCACACGCGGCGCCACGAGTCCGGGAACCGACTGTCGGAGGCCGCCGGGCAGCCCGGTCGGCCGCCGGCGGCCCGCCCCCGGGGCGGTCGGAGAGACCCGCGCCACCCCGGCCCGGCCCGTCCGCGCGGCGTCTGGAGCCGCGTTCGGCGGCGGCGATAGGGTAGGCCGTCCGAGCTCGACCAACCCATGATCCGACCCGGGGGGCGCCACGCATGGGCGATTCGTTCGCGCATCTGCACGTGCACACGGAGTACTCGATGCTCGACGGGGCGGCCCGGCTGAAGGACCTCTTCGCCGAGGTCAAGCGGCAGGGCATGCCGGCGGTGGCGATGACCGACCACGGCAACATGCACGGCGCGAACGACTTCTACAAGCAGGCGATGGCCGCCGGCGTCACCCCGATCCTCGGCATCGAGGCGTACGTGGCGCCCGAGTCGCGCTTCCACAAGCAGCGGGTGCGCTGGGGCCGCCCGGAGCAGAAGAGCGACGACGTCTCCGGCAGCGGCGGCTACACGCACATGACGATCTGGGCGAAGAACAAGACCGGGCTGCACAACCTCTTCAAGCTCACCAGCCGGTCGTACACCGAGGGGTTCTTCGTCAAGTGGCCGCGGATGGACGCGGAGCTGCTCGCCGACAACTCCGAGGGGTTGATGGCCACCACCGGCTGCCCCTCCGGTGAGGTGCAGACGCGGCTGCGCCTGGGCCAGTACGACGAGGCGCTCAAGGCCGCCGCGAGATACCAGGAGATCTTCGGCAAGGAGAACTACTTCCTGGAGGTCATGGACCACGGCATCAGCATCGAGCGCCGGGTCCGCCAGGAGCTGCACGACATCTCCCGCAAGCTGGACATCCCGCCCGTGGTCACCAACGACTCGCACTACACGCACGAGTCCCAGGCCGAGGCGCACGACGTGCTGCTCTGCGTGCAGACGGCGGCGAACGTCGCCGACCCGAACCGGTTCAGGTTCGACGGCAGCGGCTACTACATCAAGTCCGCCGACGAGATGCGCGCCGTCGACAACTCCGACCTGTGGCTGGAGGGCTGCCGCAACACCCTGCTGGTGGCCGAGAAGGTCGACCCCGCCGGGATGTTCGAGTTCCACAACCTGATGCCCCGCTTCCCCGTGCCCGAGGGCGAGACCGAGGAGTCCTGGTTCCGCAAGGAGACCTTCGCCGGGCTGGACCGGCGCTACCCCGGCGGCATCCCCGAGGAGCACGTCAGGCAGGCCGAGTACGAGCTGGGCGTCATCACCCAGATGGGCTTCCCGTCCTACTTCCTCGTGGTCGCCGACTTCATCCAGTGGGCCAAGAACCAGGGCATCGCGGTGGGCCCCGGCCGTGGCTCGGCCGCCGGCTCGCTGGTGGCGTACGCGCTGGGCATCACCGACCTCGACCCGATCCAGCACGGCCTGATCTTCGAGCGGTTCCTCAACCCCGAGCGCGTCTCGATGCCGGATGTCGACATCGACTTCGACGAGCGTCGGCGCGGCGAGGTCATCAAGTACGTCACCGACAAGTGGGGCGAGGACAAGGTCGCCCAGATCGCCACCTTCGGCACCATCAAGGCGAAGGCCGCGATCAAGGACTCGGCCCGGGTGCTCGGCTACCCGTACGCGGTCGGGGACCGGATCACCAAGGCGATGCCCCCGGCGGTGATGGGCAAGGACATCCCGCTGGAGGGGATCTTCGACCCCAAGCACCCGCGCTACGCCGAGGCCGGCGAGCTCCGGGGCATGTACGAGGCCGAGTCGGACGTCAAGAAGGTCATCGACACGGCCCGGGGCATCGAGGGGCTGATCCGGCAGACCGGCGTGCACGCCGCCGGCGTCATCATGTCCGCCGAGCCGATCATCGACCACATCCCGCTGATGCGCCGGGACTCCGACGGGGTCATCATCACCCAGTTCGACTACCCGACGTGCGAGTCGCTCGGGCTGTTGAAGATGGACTTCCTCGGCCTGCGCAACCTGACGATCATCGACGACGCCGTGAAGAACATCCAGCTCAACCACGGCAAGGAGCTGGACCTGCTGGCCCTGCCGCTGGACGACAAGCCCGCGTACGAGCTGCTGGCCCGGGGCGACACGCTGGGCGTGTTCCAGCTCGACGGCGGGCCGATGCGCTCCCTGCTGCGGATGATGAAGCCGGACAACTTCGAGGACATCTCCGCCGTCCTCGCGCTCTACCGGCCCGGCCCGATGGGCGTCGACTCGCACACCAACTACGCGCTGCGCAAGAACGGCCTCCAGGAGATCACCCCGATCCATCCGGAGCTGGAGGAGCCGCTGCGGGAGATCCTCGCGCCCACCCACGGCCTGATCGTCTACCAGGAGCAGGTGCAGCGCGCCGCGCAGATCCTCGCCGGCTACACCCTCGGCCAGGCCGACCTGCTGCGCCGGGCGATGGGCAAGAAGAAGAAGGAGATCCTCGACAAGGAGTTCATCCCGTTCCGGGACGGCTGCCGCGCACACGGCTACTCCGACGAGGCGATCCAGAAGGTCTGGGACGTGCTGGTCCCGTTCGCCGGCTACGCCTTCAACAAGGCGCACTCGGCGGCGTACGGGCTGGTGTCGTACTGGACCGCGTACCTCAAGGCGCACTACCCGGCCGAGTACATGGCGGCGCTGCTCACCTCCGTCGGCGACGACAAGGACAAGATGGCGCTCTACCTCTCGGAGTGCCGCCGGATGCGCATCCAGGTGCTGCCCCCGGACGTGAACACCTCCGCCGGGCCGTTCACCCCGGTCGGCAAGGAGATCCGCTTCGGCCTCGGCGCCGTACGCAACGTCGGCGCCAACGTCGTCGCCGCGATCATGCGCTGCCGCGACGAGAAGGGCGAGTACGCCGACTTCTACGACTTCCTCTCCAAGGTCGACGCGGTGGTCTGCAACAAGAAGACCATCGAATCGCTGATCAAGGCCGGGGCGTTCGACTCGCTCGGGCACGCCCGCAAGGCGCTGCTCACGGTGCACGCGGAGGCGATCGACGCGTACGCCGACGTCAAGCGCAAGGAGGCCGTCGGCCAGTACGACCTCTTCGGGGCCGGCTTCGGCGACGCGGAGACCAGCAGCACCACGGTGATGCCGGTGATCGGCGACGGGGAGTGGGACAAGCGCGACAAGCTCGCCTTCGAACGCGAGATGCTCGGCCTCTACGTCTCCGACCACCCGCTGTTCGGCCTGGAGCACGTCCTCGGCGCGGCGGCGGACTGCACCATCGCCGCCCTGTCGGAGGAGGGCACCGTCCCGGACGGGGCCGTGGTCACCCTCGCCGGCATCCTCTCCGGGGTGCAGCGGCGGGTCACCAAGCAGGGCCGGGCCTGGGCCTCGGCCACCCTGGAGGACCTCGCCGGCGGCGTGGAGACCCTCTTCTTCCCCAACACCTACGAGGTGATCGGGCAGTACATCGCCGAGGACGCCATCGTGGTGGTCAAGGGGCGGGTCGACCGGCGCGACGACACGCCCCGGATCATGGCGATGGACATGTCCATGCCGGACGTCAGCAGCACCCCGGGGAGCAAGCCGATCACCCTGACCATCCCGGTGCACCGGTGCACCCCGCCGCTGGTGGAGCGGCTCAAGGAGACCCTGGTCCTGCACCCGGGCGACACCGAGGTGCACGTCAAGCTGCTCAACGGCGGGCGGACCACCACCCTGCGGCTGGGGCCGTTCCGGGTGGCGGCCACCACCGCGCTGATGGGCGACCTGAAGAGCGTCCTCGGCCCCGCCAACGTCAGCTGACGCCGGCGGGGCCGGGCCGGGGTCACACCCGCGTCATGGTCGAGGGGTAGCCGCCCCCGCCGGGGTAGACCCACTCGCCGGTGACCGTGGTGTCGTCGGCGCTGAACGTGCCCTCGTAGTACGCCGGGCTGCCCTTCGCGCCGCCCCAGATCGTCAGTTTGTCGCCGGTCAGCTCGTAGACGTAGTCGAGGGTGTTGCCGGTCGAGTCGTAGAACCGCGACACCACGTCCGCGCCCGCCGGCTCGCCGAACGGGCGCAGGTTGCCGATCACCTCCAGGCCGGTGACGGGCTGGCCGAACTGGGTGAGCGCGACGCGCTGGAGCAGGAAGAACCGGCCCTCCATCCACTCGTACGTCACGGTACCCTCGGCGCCGCCGGTGACCGTCCAGGTGCCGACCAGGCGGTCCAGGACCGTCAGGTCGGCGCTCGGCTGGTGGGTCTCAGACATCTCGTCCTCCTTGATGGGTTGTTGCCGGTACCTCGGAGGCGGCCGGCGGGTCTCGACACGCGCCCGATGTGACCCCGATCACTTTCTGGTCGTGTCGAGATCCCGGGGCCAGCCACGAGGTAGCGGCAGGAACCCACCAGGGAGGAACCCATGGCCACCCTCGCCGTCCCCACTGCCCGCCGCTCGCCCGACCACCTGTTGCTCGCCGGTGCCCTCGCCGGACCGGTCTTCTTCGCCTCGGCCGTCGTCCAGATGTTGACCCGGGAGGGCTTCGACATCACCCGACACCCGATCAGCCAGCTCGCCACCGGCAACCTCGGCTGGATCCAGATCGCGACGTTCGTGCTCGCCGGCCTCGGCGGGCTGGCGCTGGCCGCCGGGATCCGGCGCACCCTCACCGCGGGGGTCGGCCGGCGGGCGCTGCCGATCCTCGTCGGGATCTTCGGCGCCGGGCTGGTCGCCGCCGGCCTGTTCACCATGGACCCGGAGTACGGCTTCCCGGTCGGCACCCCGGACGGGCCGGTCGCGCGGATGTCCTGGCACGGCGTCGCGCACTCGGCCTCGGCAGCCGTCGCCTTCACCGCGCTGGCCGTCGCCGCGATCGTGCTGGCGGTCCGGCACGTGCGCCGCCGGGCGGTGCTGCCGGCCGTGCTGAACGGCGTCGCCGCGCTCGTCCTGCTGCTGCCCATGTCGCCGGACCGGATGAGCATCCAGATCGCCGTGAACGGGCTCGTCGCCTTCACCTGGACGACCGTCCTCGCCCTGTCCCTGCGCCGCCCCGCCTGACCCCACGTACCGTCGGCCCAGGCCCGACCAGGAAGAGGAACCGTGAAGTACCTGCTGCTCAGCTACACGCCGGCCGCCGCCTGGGACGCCGCGACCGCCGACGTCCCGTCCGAGGAGGCGATGGCCGCGTTCGCCGCGTACCAGAGGTTCGAGCGGGAACTGACCGAGACCGGCGAGTTCGTCGGCAGCGAGGGTCTCGGTCACCCCGTGGTCAGCGCCACCGTCCGCCCGACCCCGTCCGGCATGGTCGCCACCGACGGGCCGTTCGCCGAGCTGAAGGAGGTCCTGGCCAGCTTCGCCGTGATCGACGTGGCGAGTCGGGAACGGGCCGTCGAGATCGCCTCGCGGATCGTCGAGGTGCTGGGTGAGCCGATCGAGATCCGACCGATCATGGGCGAGGACTTCACGGCATGACCCACCCGCGCGGGCCCGCGAGCGGAGGTCCTGGAGAGGGCACGAACGGGGGCGCCGGCGTGACCGCCGACGTCGATCACCTGCTGCGCACCGAGGCGCCGCAGGTGCTCGGCGCGTTGGTGCGGCGCTTCGGTCACTTCGACGTCGCCGAGGACGCGGTGCAGGAGGCGCTGCTCACCGCGAGCCGGGCGTGGCCGGTCGACGGCGTGCCGGAGAACCCGCGTAGCTGGCTGATCCGGATCGGCTACCGGCGGATGGTCGACCTGCTCCGCTCCGAGGGGGCCCGGCGCCGGCGCGAGCAGGAGGCCGCGGCGGCCGAGCTGGCCATGCGCGAGCCGGCCCGCCGGGCGCACCCTCCGCCGGCGACCGACGACAGCCTCACCCTGCTGCTGCTCTGCTGCCATCCGGCGCTGAGCACCACCTCCCAGGTCGCGCTCACGCTGCGCGCGGTGGGGGGCCTGACGACCGCCGAGATCGCACACGCCCACGGGACGACCGAGGGCACCATGGGCACCCGGATCAGTCGCGCCAAACAGCAACTGGCCCGTGCCGGCGCCCGCTTCACCCCGCCGGCCGACGCCGACTGGCACGACCGGATGATCGCGGTGACGCGGGTTCTCTACCTGGTCTTCAACGAGGGCTACACGGCCTCCGCCGGTGCCGAACTCGCCCGCGTCGACCTGACCCGCGAGGCGATCCGGCTGACCCGGATGCTCCACGCCAGCCTGCCGGGCGACGCCGAGGTCACCGGGCTGCTCGCGCTGATGCTGCTCACCGAGTCTCGGCGGGCCGCCCGCACCGGCCGCGACGACGAGTTGGTGCCGCTGGACGAGCAGGACCGGACCCGGTGGAACCCCGACCTCGTCCGCGAGGGCACCGCGCTGATCGACAGCGTCTGGAGCCGGCGCGAGGTGGGCCCGTACCAGTTGCAGGCGG
Organism: Micromonospora sp. SD12; assembly: GCF_052068495.1. NCBI lineage: Bacteria > Bacillati > Actinomycetota > Actinomycetes > Micromonosporales > Micromonosporaceae > Micromonospora > Micromonospora sp. SD12. Next base: position 294,172 of record NZ_JBQHDF010000008.1, read on the forward strand.
CGATCGCGGCCGTGCACGCCGGCACCGGGTCGCCGGAGAACACCGACTGGCCGCAGATCGCGGCGCTCTACCTGTGGCTCGAACGACTGCACCCCACCGCGCCGGTACGGCTGAGTCGGGTGGTCGCGGTGGCGCGGGCGTACGGGCCCGCCCGGGGGTTGGCCCTGCTCGACGACCTCAACGGGCGCTTCCGGCTGGATCGGGAACCCCTGACCCGGCGACGGGAACGCGCGGTGCGGGCCCACCTGCTCGAGACGACCGGCGACGCGGCCGGCGCGGCCACCCTGTACCGCGAGGCCGCCGCCCTGACGGACAACCAGGTCGAGCGGCGGTACCTGCTCCACCGCGCCGACCGCCTCGACTGACCACCGCACCAGCATCCCCACGAGCGATCAAGCGGGGCCGCGGCGGATGCGGCATGATCGCGGGCATGACCGTGCCCGCCGGGGAGGCCGCCGCGAGCCCGCTGCGGGTCCGCGACCTGGTGCCGGACTTCCTGGCGTACGCGCGCCGGGCCGCGCACGCCCCCCGGCAGCGGTGGGCGCAGCTGTGGCGGACGCACTACCTGGCACCCCACCGCGACCTGTACGCGACGCTGGACCGTCAGGGCGACTGGTCCGGGGTGGGCGATCTCGAAGGTGTCCTGGAGCGGCTGCACGGGCGGGAGGCGGTGTTCGCCGCGCGCGCGGAGCGGCTGGCCGCGTTGCTGCCCGCCACCGTCGCCGGGGTGGGCCGGGCGATGGGCTGGCCTGGCGACGGAGATCCGCTCGACTGTGTCCTGCTGGTCGGGCTGGAACAGTCCAACGGCTGGGCCGACGAGTTCCGGGGCCGGCTCGCCCTGTTCCTCGCCGTCGAGCGGCTCGGCGAGCCGGAGCACGACGAACTGCTGGTCCGGCACGAGGTGGCGCACGTGGTGCACGACCGGCTGGCCCGCATCCGGGACTGGCCGGAGCACGGGGTCGCCAACGCGCTGCTCACCGAAGGGCTGGCCACCCAGGTCACGGCCGAACTGGACCCGCGACGACCGGACGACGAGTACCTCTGGATGGGCGCCACACACCGGCAGTGGCTCGCCGACTGCCGGCGCCGCTGGCCGGAGATCCTGCACCGGATCGCCGCCGACATGGACGCCACCGACCTCGACCGGTACGCCGCCTGGTTCCTCATGCGCGACAGCGTCCACCGGGGCGACCTGCCGCGCCGCTGCGGCTACCTGGTCGGCCTGGAACTGGTCCGACTCCTCCGCGAGCGCCATCCGCTGCACGAGATCGCCGCCTGGGACCTCGACCGGGGGCTCGACGAGGTACGACGAGGTCTGCACGCCCTGCGCACGGCGACCTGAAGGCAGCACCAGGGGCCGCGAGCGCCGGATTGGCCGTCCCGGTCCGCCGCGCGGGTGGCTAGCGTCGACGGCGTGGAGATCGCACAGGCGCAGAAGTTGTGGCAGCCGCAGCCGGGTTGGCTGAACACCGCCAGCTACGGGCTCCCGCCCGAGCCGGCGTGGGACGCGGTGCAGGAGGCGATGGTCGACTGGCGGGCCGGGCGTACGTCGTGGGAGGGCTGGGGCCGGGCCACCGAGCGGGCGCGGGCCGCCTTCGCCGGGCTGGTCGGGGTGCCGGCCGCCGACGTCACGGTCGGCAGCACGGTCTCGCAGTTGCTGGCCCCGGTCGCCGCCGCCCTGCCCGCCGGCGCGACCGTCGTGGTGCCGGAGGTCGAGTTCACCTCCAACCTCTTCCCGTGGCTGGTGCAGGCCGAGCGGGGCGTGCGGGTGCGTACCGTGCCGCTGGCCGGGCTCGTCGACGCGATCGACGCCGACACGGACCTGGTCGCGTTCAGCCTGGTGCAGTCGGCCGACGGCGCGGTCGCCGCGTACGCCGAGATCGTCGCGGCGGCCCGGGCGCACGGCGCCCTCGTCGCGGTCGACGCCACCCAGGCGTGCGGCTGGCTGCCGTTCGACGCGGGCCTGGCCGACGTGGTGGCGGTCGGGGCGTACAAGTGGCTGATGTCCCCGCGCGGCTCCGCGTTCGCCTACCTGGCGCCCGCGCTGCGGGAGCGGCTGCGCCCCGACGCCGCCGGCTGGTACGCGGGGGAGGACCCGCACGCCTCCTACTACGGCCCGCCGCTGCGCCTGGCCGCCGACGCCCGCCGGTTCGACATCTCGCCGGCCTGGTTCAGTTGGGTCGGCACGGCGCCCGCCCTTGAGCTGGTCGCCGAGATCGGCGTGCCGGCCGTGCACGCGCACGACGTGGCGCTGGCCAACCGGTTCCTCGCCGGGTTGGGCCGGCCGCCGGGGGAGAGCGCCATCGTCGCGGTCGAGGTGCCCGACGCGGCGCAGCGGCTGGAGCGGGCGGGCGTGCGGGCGGCCGTACGCGCCGGCCGGGTGCGGGCGTCCTTCCACGTCTACTCCACCGAGGACGACGTCGACCTCGCCCTGGACGCGCTCACCGGCTGAACCGGGGCTCCTCCGGGGCGGGTCGACGCCGGCCGGTGGTCACTTGGCGCCGGTGACGATCCCGGGGTTGATGCAGAGGCCGGGGTTGCTGCCGTTGCGCTCGGCGATCTCCAGGCACCGCGAGACCTTGTCGACCTTCGCGTTCGTCTCGGTGATCTGCTTCTGGATGGCGGCGTTCTTGCGGTCCTGCTCCAGGTTGCGGGTCTGGGCGAGCTTGTCCTGGAACGCCTTGATGTTGCCCTCGGTCTTGTCGTCGTGGTTGACCCGGGTGATCGTGACCGACAGGATGTCGACGTCGCTGGAGAGCCGCGTCTCCGCGCTGGACTTGATGCTCTCGGCGAAGGGCTTCAGGTCCACGTTCAGGTTGCCGGTGTTCGCGTCGATCTTCTCCAGCGGGTTGTACGTCGCGAAGGCGTCGTTGACGGCGCTGTCGAGCTGCACGCCCACCCGCTGGCCCCGGAAGCTGTCGAAGTCGCCCTTGTAGTCCATGAACTGCTTCGGCGCGTTCTCCGGCTTGACCTGCCACTCCACGAGCACCTCGACGCAGGCGTCGGCGAGCGTGCCGGTGCGGACCCGGACGCAGTGGTCGCCGCCGATGTGGTCGTACTTCTGCCGGCCCGCGTCCCACTCGCCGACCTTGTGCCAGGGGGCGACCCACTTCAGGCCCGAGCCGGTGACCTTGCCCGTCGGCTTGTTGAAGCTGGTCACGATGCCGACCGAGCGGATCGGCACGGAGTGGGCGCTGGAGCCGACGATGAACACGAGCGCGCCGGCGAGGCAGCCGAGTGCCGCCAGGGTGGCGGTGCGCTTGGTGGGCCTGTTCGGGGCGGCGAGGGCGAGCAGGCCGGAGATCGCCAGACCGACGGCGAAGATGATCGCAACAGTGAAGCCGAAGGGCATTCGCTCGGCACCTTTCGCGGGAGGGGCCCATCACCCTAGGGACACCGGTCAAGGTGAGGCGCAGGTGGGGCGCGGCGTGGGGGTTCCGCACGGCCCGACGCCCCGGAATGTGGCTGCCATCGACATAGTTCGACGTCCCGGCGCCGCCGTAGGTTTCCAGCACGCGACGGCCATGTGACCGCGGTCACCGTTCCGGTCGTCGCCGGACCTACGAAGGAGTAGGCGATGGCCGGGCGAGCGCTCCTGTCGGCCCGCGGGCTGACCCGTGACTTCCGGGGCTTCCGGGCGGTCGACGGGGTCGACCTCGACATCGCGGCGGAGAGCGTCCATGCGCTCGTCGGCCCGAACGGCGCCGGGAAGACCACCCTGTTCAACCTGCTCACCGGCTTCCTGCGGCCCAGCGGCGGACGGATCGAGCTGGACGGCCGCGACATCACCGGGCTGCCCCCGGAGCGGGTCGCCCGGCTGGGCGTGGCCCGGTCGTTCCAGATCACCAGCCTCTTCCCGCAGCTCTGCGCCCGGGAGCACGTCGAGCTGGCGTTGCAGAGCCGGAGCGGGCTGGGCTGGCGGTTCTGGCGCTCGGCGAAGCTCATGCGCCGCTACACGGACCGGGCCGGCGAGCTGCTCGACATGGTCGGGCTGGCCGAGCTGTCCGAGGCCCCCGCCGAGGCGTTGGCGTACGGGCGCAAGCGGGCGCTGGAGCTGGCCATCGCCCTCGCCCTCGACCCGAAGGTGCTGCTGCTCGACGAGCCGACCGCCGGGATGGGCCTGGAGGACGTCGACCGCACCGTCGAGCTGGTCGCGCGGGTGCGGCGGGGCCGGACGGTGGTGCTGGTCGAGCACAACATGAGCGTCGTCGGGAGGCTCTCCGACACCGTCACCGTCCTACAGGCCGGCAAGGTCCTCGTCGAGGGCCCGTACGAGCAGGTGCGCGCCGACGAGCGCGTCATCACCGCCTACCTGGGAGCCGCCGATGCTGCGCATTGAGAACCTGTCCGCCTGGTACGGCGAGGCGCAGGTGCTGCGGGAGGTCAGCCTCGACGTCGCCGCCGGCGAGGTGGTCACCCTCGTCGGGCGCAACGGCGCCGGCAAGTCCACCCTGCTGCGCTGCGTGATGGGCCTGCACGCCGGCCAGCGCGGCACGGTGGAGCTGGACGGGCGCGACGTCGGGCGGCTGCCCGCGTACCGGCGGGCGCGGCTGGGGCTCGGTTGGGTCCCCGACGACCGGGGCAGCTACGCCACGCTGAGCGTGACGGAGAACCTCACCCTGCCGCCGAGGGTCGGCCCCGACCCGTGGTCGCTGGAGCGCGTGTACGAGGCGTTCCCCGCCCTGCACCAGCGGCGCGACTCGGCGGCCACCATGCTCTCCGGCGGCGAGCAGCAGATGCTCGCGCTGGCCCGGGTCCTGCGGATGGGTGCCCGGCTGCTGCTCTGCGACGAACCGACCGAAGGGCTCTCCCCGCTGCTCGTGCGGCAGGTCGGCGACCTGCTGCGCGAGGCCAAGCGGCACGGGGTGACCGTGCTGCTGGTCGAGCAGAACCTGCACTTCGCCACCGGCGTCGCCGACCGGCACTACCTGCTGGCCGAGGGACGCGTCGTGGAGGCGATGGACAACTCCGAGGTGCGCTCCCGGGAGCGGGAGCTGCTGTCGTACCTCGGCATCTGAATTCCGATTCGACGACCCGCGCGGCGCGCGGGGTGGAGGGATGGGTATGCGTAGGACGGTGGGTGTGGCCGCCGCTTCGGCGGCGGTGGTGCTGGTCGCGGGCTGCGGCGGCGGTGGTCCCCGGTCGGGCGGCGACCAGAAGCTGACCGGCGGCAGGATCGTGCTGGGCGTGCTCAACGACCAGTCCGGCGCGTACTCCGAGCTGTCCGGCAAGAACTCGGTGAAGGCCGTGCAGATGGCCATCGCCGACTTCAAGGCCAGGCACGGCGACAGGGCGGTGACCGGCGACATCACCGTGGAGACCGCCGACCACCAGAACAAGCCCGACATCGCCAACAGCAAGGCCCAGGAGATGTACGACCGCCAGGGCGTGGACCTGATCCTCGACGTGCCCACCTCGTCGGCGGCGCTGCGGGTGGCCGACGTGGCGAAGGAGAAGAAGAAGCTCTACTTCAACATCGGCGCCGCGACCACCGACCTGACCGGCAAGAGCTGCAACAGGTACACGTTCCACTACGCGTACGACACCTACATGCTGGCCAACGGAACGGGCAAGGTCACCACCGAGCAGGTCGGCAGGAACTGGTACATCCTCTACCCGAACTACGCCTTCGGCCAGGACATGGAGAAGAGCTTCTCCACCGCCATCACCGCCGCCGGCGGGCAGGTCGTCGGCAAGGACGGGGCGCCGTTCCCGAACACCAGCGGCGACTTCTCCACCTTCCTGCTCAAGGCGCCGACGCTCAACCCGAAGCCGCAGGTGCTCGGCACCATGCAGGCCGGCGCCGAGCTGGTCAACGTGGTCAAGCAGTACAACGAGTTCAAGCTGCGGGACAAGGGCGTCGGGCTGGCCGTCGGCCTGATGTTCATCACCGACATCCACTCGCTCACCCCGGCCGCGCTCGCCGGCACCACCTACACCGACGCCTGGTACTGGAACTTCGACGCGAAGAACCGCGAGTTCGCCGACCGGTTCCAGTCCGAGACCGGTACCCGGCCGTCCTTCGCGCACGCGGCCAACTACTCCGCCGCCACGCAGTACCTGGAGGCCGCGCAGACCGCCGGCACCGACGATGCCGACGCGATCGTCAAGGAGTTGGAAGGCAAGGAGGTCGACGACGTCTTCCTGCGCAACGGCAGGTTCCGCGCCGAGGACCACCGGGTCGTCCACGACGCCTACCTCGCCCAGGTGAAGCCGCAGTCCGAGGTGAGTGAGCCGTGGGACTACGTCAAGGTCCTCAAGACCATCCCCGCCGCCGAGGCGTTCCGCGCCCCGTCGGCGGACTGCAAGATGTGACCAGGGCATGACCGGCTTCCTGCAGAACACGTTCAACGGGCTGGTGAGCGGGGCGTTCTACGCCCTGCTCGCCCTCGGGCTCGCCGTCATCTTCGGCATGCTGAGAGTCGTCAACTTCGCCCACGGGGCGTTCTACATGCTGGGTGCCTTCGGCGCGTACGTGCTGCTCACCGAGGTGGGCGTACCGTTCTGGGCGGCGTTGGTGATCATGCCGGTGGGGCTGGCCCTGGTCGGCATGGCCCTGGAGCGGGCCTTCATCCACCGGCTCACCCGGCTCGACCCGCTCTACAACTTCCTGCTCACCTTCGGCCTGACGCTGATCCTCCAGGACCTGGTGAAGCTCCGCTACGGCGTGCAGTCCAGCCCGTACGAGACCCCTTCCGCGCTCGCCGGGTCGGTCGACTTCGGGCTCTTCGACTTCCCCACCTACCGGGTCTTCATCCTCGGCTTCGCGGTCGCCGTCTGCGTCGGCGTCTGGTGGGTGCTCACCCGCACCCGGATCGGCATGGTGGTCCGGGCGTCGACCGAGCGGCCCGAACTCACCCGGGCCTTCGGCATCGACGTCGGGCGCTGGGTGACCCCGGTCTTCGGCTTCGGTATCGGCCTCGCCGGTCTCGCCGGGGTGCTGGCCGCGCCGATGCGGGCCGTGAACCCGCTGATGGGCGCCGACCTGGTCATCGTGGTCTTCGCGGTCGTGGTGATCGGCGGGCTGGGCTCGATCTTCGGGTCCGTCGCCGCCGGCTTCGGCATCGGCCTCGTGCAGGCGTGGGGCGAGGCGTACCTGTCCGACTTCCCGATCGTGTCGCAGACGATCGTCTTCATCGTGATGGCCGTCGTGCTGCTCTGGCGCCCGGCCGGGTTGTTCGGCCGTGAGGAGGCACCGGCATGACGAGCATCGTCGACACCGCGACCGACGCCGGTCGCCCCGCGCCGAGGTCCGGGCTGGTCGCCGTGACCCGGGCGCCCGGCTGGGTCCGGTACGCGCTGCTCGCCGTCGGGCTGCTGGTGGCGTTCTGGCTGCCCAACGGGCTCTACCCGGCGGTGGCGGTGGACATCCTCTGCTGGGCGCTGTTCGCCGTCGCCGTGGACCTGCTGCTCGGCTTCACCGGGCTGATGTCCTTCGGGCACGCGGCGTTCTGGGGCGCCTCCGCGTACGTCACCGGGCTGACGGCCATCCACCTCGGCCTGCCGTTCCCGGCGGCCGTGCTGGCCGGGGCGCTCGCCGCCGCCCTGCTCGCGGTGCCGATCGGCTACCTGGCGGTGAAGCGGACGGGCATCTACTTCGCCATGGTCACCCTGGCGTTCGCGCAGCTGGTCTACTACGTGGCCAACGAGTGGCGCTCCGTCACCCGCGGCGAGAACGGCCTCCAGGGCGTGCCGCGCGAGCTGTTCGGGCTGGACCTGACCGACGACTACTACTTCTACTACGCGATCCTGCCGATCGTGCTGCTCGGACTGGCCGCCGCCTGGCGGATCGTGCACTCGCCGTTCGGCCGGGTGCTGGTCGGCATCCGCGACAACCCGGCCCGCGCCCGCGCGCTCGGCTACCCGGTGCACCGCTACAAGCTGACCGCGTTCGTGCTGTCGGGCTTCATCGCCGGGCTCGGCGGCGGGCTGTTCGCCGTCGGCCACCGCTTCGTCTCCCTCGACGTGCTGCACTGGACCACCTCGGGCAAGGCGGTCATCGTGGTGGTGCTCGGCGGCATCGGCACCCTCTGGGGCGGGGTGCTCGGCGCGGGCATCCTGGTCCGCCTGGAGGACTGGCTGTCGTTCTCCGGGTTCGAGGCGATCGGCCTGGTCACCGGCGGCATCTTCGTCCTCGTCGTCCTCGTGTTCCGGCGCGGCATCTGGGGCAGCGCCGCGGCCCTCGCCACACGCTGGGCGGCGTCCCGCCGCCGTTAGTCGCACCCGGGCGCATCCATTCGCGACCCTCCCGACGAATCCCCTGGTAGTGAACGTCTACCCGGGGGTACGTCTGGTGCTGACAGATCCCATGCCGGTCGAGGCCGTCGAGACCGCGCGCAAGCATCTCTCCCTGGCCGCCGAGGACCTCGACGCCAACCGGGTCGCCGCGCTCGTCGTCGAGGCGGCCGACGAGTGGGGCGCGGCGGCGCTGTGGGAGCAGGTCTGCGTGCCGATGCTGGCCGCGTTGCCCGGGCACACGGCCATCGAGGTCGCCGTCGAGCACGCCCTCGCCGAGGGCGTCCGCGTCGGCCTGGACGTGTTCCGGCGCGTACCGGGCCGCCCGCTGCCCACCGGCGGCGTGCTGCTGGCCGGAGCCGAGCAGGAGACGCACTGCCTCGGCCTGCACGCCCTCGCCGCCGCGCTGCGCGAGCGGACGCGGGGCAGCCTGCTGCTCGGACCGGCCCTGCCGTGGACGGCGCTCGCCAGCGCCGCCCGCCGCGTCCGGCCGCGCGTCGTCGTGGCCTGGGCCCAGACGCCGGTCACCGGGCGCGCGTACCGCCTGGTGCGCTTCGCCCGCGACTTCCCGGCGATCCAGGTGTACGGCGCCGGTCCGGGCTGGATCGAGCCGCTCGGCGACCCGGCGACCCGACTGTCGACGCTGCCCGCCGCCGTCGCCGCCTGCGCCGCGCCGCTCCTGCCCTGACCGCTGCGCGCCGTCGCTGCCCCGGTCCTATTCCACGGGTACGGCCGGCCGGCCGCTGAGCAGGCGGCGGAGCCGATCGGGGGCCTGGACTCCGGAGATCGGGGGCCGACCGTCGATCACCAGCGAGGGGACGCCGGTGACGCCGCACTCCACGGCGCGGCGCTCGTCGGCCCGGACACGGTCCGCGTAGGCGTCACCGGCCAGCAGGGTACGGACGTCGGCGACGTCCAGCCCGGCCTCGACGCCCAGCCGTTCCAGGACGTCCGGGGCGGCGACGTCGAGTCCCTCGGTGTGGTAGGCACGCAGCAGCCGTTCCATCATCTCGTCGGCGACGCCGCGGTCGGCGGCCAGGTGACCCAGTCGATGGGCGTCGAACGTGTTCACCGGTCGCGCGAGGTGCAGGTTGAGTTCCAGGCCCTCGGCCCCGCCGAGGGTACGGATGCGGGCGACCCTGGCGGGTGCGGCGTCCGCCCACCAGTCCGCCATGGCCTCGGCCGCCGTCCGGCCTGGAGTCCTGCCCTCGTGCGGGGCGAGTTCGAAGCTGCGCCAGACGACCTGTATCCGGTGACGGTCGGGGATGCCGGTCAGGGCGGTGGCGAGGCGCCTCTTGCCGATGTAGCACCAGGGACACAGCACGTCCGCGTACATCTCGATCTTCATGAGTTCCTCCGCGTGCGGCACGACCTGCGGTCGCTGCTCGGGGCGAGTCGGATCCGGCTCCCGCGGCCGCGGGACCCCTCGGGTGGGCCGTCGGCGGCCGGGAGGTCAGGCGTCGGTCTTCTGCGGGCCGGGCCCGATCTCGCGGACGACCGTGTAGGTGGGGATGCCGCTCATCCGGGCTTCGGCCCTGCCGGACAGGCCGCCCAGCGCCTCGGCGATGGCTGCCATCCGGCCCTCGGTGTCGGAGGTCGCCACGAAGTTGTCGTAGTCCGCCCTGCTCGCCCAGCGCACGATGTTGTAGACGCGGGTTCCGTCGGTGCTGACGTGGAACCGGGCCGACTGGTAGCCGGGATAAAAGCGAACCCACCGCTCCTGAACGTCCGCGAAGGCGGCCACCAGTTCCCGCTGCGTGTCGGGTCCGTCGGCCGTGTAGTCGATGATCGAGTAGAAGCCGGTGTCAGGGCTCATGCGTACTCCCGTGTGGGACTTGTCGGAGACCGTGGATCCCGACTGATCCTCGAACCTCATCCGAACTTGAGGTCAAGCCCTTCGCGGAAAGGTCAATGAACGTGCCGCTGGCCGGCACCCCGGGTTCGGGTGCCGGCCAGCGATCCCCCTTGTGGTGGAAAGTCGGTGTCCGCGGTTCGGTGTGTCAGCTGTTCCAGTGCTCGGCGACCAGGTCGGCGGCCTGCTGCTCCCACTGGGCGTAGTGGTCGGGGTAGGCCGACACCTGCACGGTCTGCGCGGCCTTCGTGAGGGGCATGTCCTGCCACCCGTCGACCTGCTTGAGGCCCTTGAGGAACGCGGTGGTCGAGTACTCGGGGTCGGTGAT
>NZ_JBQHDF010000009.1:0-226384 GCF_052068495.1 Micromonospora sp. SD12
CGGCTACACCGCCTGACCAGCAGCCCCGCACCACGCAACGACGACAAGGGCCGACCCCCACCCGGGGGCCGGCCCTTTCGTCATACCGTTGTCGGGCGTCGAGCTAGCCGGAGGCGCCACGCCGCCGAGCCGGGACGTTGCGCCGAGCCCGGGGACCAGCCCTCTCGCCATGCAGCGCCAGCCCTCCCGCCCGGGTCGACCCCGTCCGGGCACCCGCCGCCGGTCGCTTCCCGGGTCCCCCGTTCGCTGCTCGTCCGGCTCAGGACCGGCGGTTGCGCTCCTGGATGAGCCGCTCGTCGAGCCGACCCAACTCGTAGATCGCGTTGAGTTCCGTCGGCAGGTGGGTCACGTTGTCGGCCACGGGTTCCTCGTACGGGTCCGGGGTGAGGGCCGCCGGACTGGCCGCGCCACTCGCCGACCCGGCCGCGCCAACCGCCGCCGCGACACCCCCGCCGGCCGCCGGACAATCCGCGACGGCCGCGCTGCTCCCCGCGACACCCGAGCCGGGCGCGGGACCAGCCGCGCCGCTCCCCGCGACACCCACGCCGGTCGCCGGACTGGCCGCGCCACTCGCCGACCCGGCCGCGCCGGTCGCCGGGCCAGCCGTACCGGTCGCTGCGACGGCAGGCTGGCGACGCCGGGTCAGGACGAGCAGCACGGACAGCACCAGGACACCCAGCGCCAGGCAGTAGACCAGCCACCGGTCCACTCCCCCGTCGTCCTCGCGGGGCGGGGCCGCGACCGTCGAGGGAGCGTCGGAGGCGGCGCCCGGCCCGTTCGCGGGCGGCGCCTCACCCTCCCGTGCCGCCGGGCGTCCGGCGGTCCCGTCGCGGGAACTCACGGGTGCGGATCCGGCGACGCTGGCGCTGGCGGGCGCGGACCGGCCGGGCGCCACCGGGGCGACCGAGGGGCCGACCGGGCCCGGGGCGGGCGCCGTCGAGTGGGACGGGACGGGCGTCGGGGAGGCGCCCGGGGTGGCCTTCCCACCGCCGTCGAGCAGGTCGTCGACGACCCGCCCGACGCCGTCGAGCAGGTCACCCACCGGGCCGCCAGAGGGCGTCGGCGCGGGAGCCAACGCCAGGGTCAGGGCGAGCGCGGCCACGACACGCATGGTTCACCTCGGAAGGGGTCGATGTGCCAGGCACCGTACCGCACTCCGGGTGGTCGCCGCGTGACGCCCCGGCGGCACGGCCCCGAAGACAGACGTACGGGGGACGCCGTCAGCGGCGTCCCCCGTACCGGGGTGGGTCAGACCGGCAGGCCACCGACCTGGGTGTTGATCCAGGTCCGGATGGACGGCAGGTCCACGTAGATGGAGGGGCCGGTGGCGCAGGTCGAGTTGTTGTTGCCGGCCCGGCTGGTGGCGCCGATCAGGGCCCACGCCCCGTTGATCCGGCGCACCTGCGGGCCGCCCGAGTCGCCGTAGCAGGCGCCCGCGTTGCCGTTGGTGTTGTTGGTGCAGATCTCGTACGGGCCGTTGATGCCGAGGCAACGGCTGTCCGCGACGATCGAGGTGTCCAGCTCGTGCGCGACGGTCGGGGCGCTACCGCAACCCCGGGGGGCGCAGGTCTGGCCCCAGCCGATGATCCGGGTGGCGGTGCCGACCGCGCCGGAGGTGCTCGGGATCGGCGCCGGGGCGTAGCTGACCGAGCTGGACAGCTGGAGCAGCTTGACGTCGACGCTCGGGTGGTTCACCGCCCGGATCACCGAGACGACGGTGCCGCCGCTGTTGCGGTAGATGCTGCCGACCCGCACCGAGGAGGGGGTCCCGCAGTGCTTGGCGGTGACCGCCCAGTTCGCCTTGATCAGCGTGCCGGTGCAGCCGGAGACGTACACCATCCACGGGTAGTTCTCGGTGGCCGGCCGGCCGTTGACCACCAGCGGCGAGATGTCGTCGGTGTCGTTCCACGTGAAGGTGCCGGTCGGCGCCTCCGCCGCGGCGAGACCGCCGGCGAAGAGCTGGTCCACCCGGGACGCCTCGGCGGCGCTCGGGTAGGCGTTGGTGCAGGAGACCGGCGCGCTGCTGCCGGACATCAGGTCGGAGCAGAGCCCCGTACGCCGGTCGGGCAGGCCGAGGATGTGGCCGAGCTCGTGGGTGGCGATGCGGGTACGGTTGTACCCCTGGTTGACGGCGGTCCAGCCCATCCAGACCCGGCCGGCGCCGAGGCTGGTGACCTGGGCGCGCGGCCAGCCACTGTCGACGTAGATGGTGACGTTGCCCGGCGTGCGGGGGACCAGCCGGACGTTGCTGACCTGGCTGTTCCAGATGGTCGCAGCCTGGTCGAAGTTGGTGCGGAACTCGCCGGCGCGGCTCGCGTCGTAGTAGACGGTGCGGGCGGCGGCGGACGCGCTCGTGTCGGTGGCGACCTGCATTCCGGTTGCGGCCAGCACCGCCGCCAGCGCGGCGGTCGCCGCGCGCAGCAGTTGTCGTCGGAACATACACGCACTCCCTGAGTTGGCCGGCGGCGTGCCACCGCCGGTCATCGATGTACGTGAATGCTAGAGCGAGGGCCGTCGATATGCGGCATAACGGAATCGTCATACCGGCCGCACCGCCGCGCGCCGCACGGACCGGATCGGCACGCAGTCGCGGCGGGCCGCACCGGGCCCGGCCACGCGGCTCGGCCCCGACCGCCGCCGGCCCGGCCGGAGCCTGCTCCGGCCGCCGGGAGGACCGCCCTCCGCCCCCTCGGCGCCGCGAGCGGATCGCCCCCGGCGCCGGCGCTCATCCGGCCGACGACGCGGCGGTCCGCTCCGACGAACGGACGGCCCGGCGGACGTCGCCGGCCGCCAGCGCGAACAGCGCGAGTGCGCCGGCGAGGGCCGCGTCCACCCCGATCACGAATCCCCGCTCCGACCCGGCCGGCGCCACGGCGACTCCGGCGGCAAGCGCCACCGCCGCCGCGAGCGCCATGCCCAGGCGGGCCGACGCCTCCCACCTCACGGCCCACCGGCTCCCCGACGACCGGCCCGCCGCGAGGCCCGCGCGCAGTCGCCACGCGGCGGCGGCGATGAGCGACGCACCGAGCGCCCCGGCGGCCCCGATCACCAGCCACGGCACGGCGAACGCCCCCGCCCGCCCGGCGGGCGACGACACGCCGCCCGCCGCGAGCAGCGCGAAGCCGACCGAGAGCCCGACATGCACGAGGATCACCCGCGACAGGCGACGCCGCAGCTCACTCAACTCGGTGACGGGTGTCGACACTGCCGCCTCCAATGCTCGGGTCCACCCCGCATCGTGCCACGTCGCATGCCACCCCACCCAGAGGTGACCGGCCTCGACGTTTGACAGCCAATCGACGCGCTGCTATCTGTTAATACAGTTTCCTGAAGCTCCCGGTGGCCGTCCGGCCGTCGTACGGGGCCGCGGGGCCCACCGACCGGAGGCGGCGCGCCGCCATCCCACCCGAGGAGCGCCATGCCTCGCAAGCGGACAGTCGCCCAGCTCTCGGGGGCACTCGCCGTCACCGTCGCCGCGATCGGCTACGGCCTGCCCTCGGCCAGCGCCGCGGCGGCCGGGACGGTCACCGGCCTCGGCGGCAAGTGCGTCGACGTCGCCGGGGCCAACCCCGCCAACGGCACGCCGATCCAGCTCTGGGACTGCAACAACACCGCGGCCCAGGTCTGGACGGTCGGCAACGCCGACGGATCGGTCCGCGCGCTCGGCAAGTGCCTGGACGTCACCGCCGCGTCGACCGCCGACGGCGCCAAGGTGCAGCTGTACGACTGCAACGGCACCGGCGCACAGAAGTGGACCGCCAGCAACGGCGCGCTGGTCAACACCGGCTCGGGCAAGTGCCTCGGCGTCACGGACTGGAGCACGGCCAACGGCACCCGGTTGCAGATCTGGAGTTGCTCCGGCACCGCCAACCAGCGGTGGGCCCTGCCCGGCGGCGGCGCCACGCCCACCCCGTCCGCCCCGGCCGGCGCTCCCCTCGACGACCCGGCCAAGAAGGACGTCGCCATGCAACTCGTGTCGGCGGCGGAGAACTCCTCGCTCGACTGGCGCGCGCAGTTCTCCTACATCGAGGACATCGGCGACGGGCGGGGCTACACGGCCGGCATCATCGGCTTCTGCTCCGGCACCGGCGACATGCTCGAACTGGTGGAGGCGTACACGCGGACCAAGCCCGGCAACGTGCTGGCCGGCTACCTGCCGGCGCTGCGCGCCGTCAACGGCAGCGACTCGCACGCCGGCCTCGACCCGTACTTCCCCCGCGACTGGCGCACCGCCGCCGCAGATCCCGTGTTCCGGGCCGCGCAGGAGGCCGAGCGGGACCGCGTCTACTTCAACCCGTCCGTCCGCGACGGCAAGGCCGACGGGGTGCGGGCGCTCGGGCAGTTCGCCTACTACGACGCGGCGGTGATGCACGGCTACGAGGGCATGCGCGCGATCCGCAGCCGCGCCCTGGCCCGGGCGAAGCCCCCGGCCCAGGGCGGCGACGAGCGGACCTGGCTGCACGCCTTCCTCGACGAGCGGGTCGCCGAGATGAGGAAGGAACCCGCCCACTCGGACACCTCCCGCGTGGACGCCGCGCAGCGGGTCTTCCTGAACAACGGCAACTTCAACCTGAACACGCCGCTGGTGTTCGCCGTCTACGGCGACCAGTACCGCATCGGCTGACGTCCCCGGTCACGACTCCGATGCGACGCCGGCGGGGGCGGCGGTCTCCCGCAGCCGGCCGTCGGCGAGCCGCAACCAGCGGTCCACACCGATCGACGCGAGGAACCGCGCGTCGTGGCTGACCACCACGAACGCGCCCTCGTACGCGTCGAGCGCGCTCTCCAACTGCGCGACGCTGACCAGGTCCAGGTTGTTGGTCGGTTCGTCCAGCAGGAGCAACTGCGGTGCCGGTTCGGCGAACAGCACGCAGGCCAGGGTGGCGCGCAGTCGCTCGCCGCCGGAGAGCGCCCCGACCGGAAGGTGGGCGCGGGGGCCCCGGAACAGGAAGCGGGCGAGCAGGGTCATCCGCTGCGCCTCCGGCGTCGTCGGGGCGTACGCGGCCAGGCTCTCCGCCACCGTGCGGTCGGGGTCGAGCAGGTCCAGCCGCTGCGACAGGTACGCGATGCGGCCGTCGGCCCGCCTGGTCCGGCCCCCTTCCGGCTGCACGTCGCCGGTGACCAGGCGCAGCAGGGTGGACTTGCCGGCGCCGTTCGGGCCGGTGAGCGCGATCCGCTCGGGCCCCCGGATCGTCAGCTCCAGCCCGTCGCCGGCGAAGAGGGCACGCCCGCCGTAGCGCACCTGCATCCCCTCGCCGTCGAAGACCGTACGCCCGGCCGGAACGTTCGTGCCGGGTAGCTCCAGCGTGATCCGCTGCTCCTCGCGCAGGGCTCGACCCGCCTCGTCGAGCCGGGCCTTGGCGTCGCCGACCCGCGCGGCGTGCGTTTCGTTCGCGCGGCCCGCCGACTCCTGCGCGCTCCGCTTCATCCCACCGGCGACGATCTTCGGCAGACCGGCGCTCTTGAGGTTGCGGGCGGCGTTGCCGGCCCGCCGCTCGGCCCGCTCGCGGGCCTGCTGCATCTCCCGCTTCTCCCGCTTGACCTCCTGCTCGGCGTGACGGACGTTCTTCTCCGCGACCTCCCGCTCGGCGCGCACCGCCTCCTCGTACGCGGTGTAGTTCCCGCCGTAGGAGCGGATCTCGGCGCGGTCGAGTTCGAGGATGCGGTCCATCCCGTCCAGCAGCGCCCGGTCGTGGCTGACCAGCAGCAGGCAACCGGTCCAGTCCGCCAGCACGGCGTGCAACGTGCGGCGGGCGTCGAGGTCCAGGTTGTTGGTGGGCTCGTCGAGGAGGAGGACGTCGGGGCGCCGCAGCAGTTGCGCCGCCAGGCCGAGGGAGACCACCTGCCCGCCGCTGAGGGTGTGCAGCCGGCGGTCGAGGGACACGTCGTCGAGGCCGAGGCTGTCCAACTGGGCGCGGGTGCGCTCCTCGACGTCCCAGTCGGTGCCGATGGTGGTGAAGTGCTCCTCGTCGGCGTCCCCGGACTCGATGGCGTGCAGCGCGGCGAGGACCGGCGCGACACCCATGACCTCGGCAACCGTCAGGTCACCGGTCAGCGGGAGGCTCTGCGGCAGGTAGCCGAGCACGCCGTCGACGGTCACGGAGCCGCCCGTGGGCCGACATTCGCCGGCGATCAGCCGGAGCAGCGTGGTCTTGCCGGCGCCGTTGGGCGCGACGAGGCCGGTGCGGCCGGCGCCCACGGTGAACGACAACCCCTCGAAGACCGGCGTGTCGTCCGGCCAGGAGAAGGAGAGGCGCGAGCAGACGATGGAGGGTTGCGGCATGGGGAGACCCTTGCGGTGACGTGGGCGCGCCCGGCGCCCGGGAGACGGGATGCGGCAACGACGCCCTGGGCCCACGGCGGCGGTCGAACGCCTGCCGGTGGCCGGGCACCATCCGGTGTCACCCGGAGATGTCGTCGTCACCCGCCATGTCTGGTCTCCCTGTCCCGATCACTGCCGCCCATCCTAACAGCGCGTGTCCGACGCGACGGGTACGCGCGCCGGCGTCAGAGACCCGCGCAGGGCGCGTCGCCCAGCGCGCAGTCCTCGGGCGCCCTGGTGAGCGGGTCGACGTCGCGGACCGCGAACGTGAACGTGCGGGAGCGACCGGCCGGCACGGACGGCCCGGTGAAGGTGACGACCTGCCCCTCCTGCCGCCAGTCGGCCCCGCTGACGTCGGTGAGCGAGCCGCCCTCGGCCAGCGTGACGACCACCTTCCAGCCGTTCACCGGCGCGCCGCCGGGATTGTCGACGACCACCTCGCCCGTGTAGCCGAGCAGCCGCGTCGACACGGTCTCGTAGCGGGCGGTCAGGGCGGGCGCCGACGGCGCGCCCGAGCTGGGCGTACGCGACGGCGTGGCCGAGGGGGTCGCCGACGGCGTGCGGCTCGGGCGGGACGGGCTCGGTGAGGCGCTGCGCGTGGGGCGGGCGGAGGGCGTCGGCTGCGGCGTACGGCTCGGGGTGGCCGTGGCGGTCGGCGACGGTGCCGGAGCCGGGCCGGCGACCGGCTCCGGGTCGGCGGGCAGCACGGCCCACACCGCCGCCCCGGCGACCAGCACGACGCCGACCAGCCCGCCGACCAGCAGCGGCCAACGGCGGCGGCCCGGCGCCGGCTCGTCGTCGACGCCCTCGGTCACGGGCATCTCGGCGGTCATCCCCGCCTCGCCCCGGCGCAGGTCGACCTGCCGGAAGGCCAGCCAGTCGAGGATCGCCGGCAGCCGGCCCGTCAGCGCCTGCCGGTAGGACTCCTCGCGGCCCTCGCGCTGTTCCTCGGCCCAACCGCCGTGCTCCAGCACCTCACGCACCGACAGCCGGCAGCCCTCGGCGGTGGGGGCGACGGCACAGGTCAGCCGGCTGCGTCGGCCGCCCTCGAGGCACCGCAACGCGATTAGCTCCGGCTCCCGCCGGTCGGTCACCTCCGCGTCGACGGCGGCGTCGAACCCGGGCAGGCCCGCCGTGAACAGCAGCAGCCGGCCGCGCGCCCCGGCCATCGGCTCGACCTCGGTGAACCACCGGGCGAGCAGGGCGCGATCCGTCAATGCGTGCCACACCCGGTCCGCCGGGTGGAACAGGTCGACCTGTACGTCGATCTCGGTCACGGCGAGACTCTACGGGTATCGATCGGGGGCCGGCCCGGACGGGGGGATCCCCACCGGACGCCGGCCGCGCCGCCCGGGCCGTACGACCGGCGCCCGCCCCCGTCCGGGCGCCGGTCGACGCTCAGCCCTTCACGCAGACCACCTGCTTGAGGTGCGCGACCACCTCGACCAGGTCCTCCTGCTGCGCCATCACCTGGGTGATGTCCTTGTACGCGCCGGGGATCTCGTCGACCACGCCGGCGTCCTTGCGGCACTCCACGCCGGCCGTCTGCGCGGCCAGGTCGGCGGTGCTGTACGTGCGCTTCGCCTGCGCCCGCGACATGCGCCGCCCCGCCCCGTGCGAGGCGGAGCAGTACGCGTCCGGGTTGCCCTTGCCCCGCACGACGTACGAGCCGGTGCCCATCGAGCCCGGGATGACGCCCAGGTCCCCCCGGCCGGCCCGGATCGCCCCCTTGCGGGTGACCAGCACGTCGACGCCGTCGTAGCTCTCCTCCGCCACGTAGTTGTGGTGGCAGCTGATCGGCTCGTCGTAGCCGACCTGCGGGAACTGCTCCCGCACCACGCCGCAGAGCAGGGCGAGCATGACCGCCCGGTTGCGCCGCGCGTACTCCTGCGCCCACCACAGGTCCCGGCGGTAGGCGTCCATCTCCGGCGTGCCGGCGAGGAACACCGCGAGGTCCCGGTCGGGCAGGTCGGCGTTGTGCGGCAGCCGCCGGGCGACGGCGATGTGCCGCTCCGCCAGCTCCTTGCCGATGTTGCGGGAGCCGGAGTGCAGCATCAGCCACACCCGTCCGTCGTCGGCGCCGCCCTGCTCCAGGCAGACCTCGATGAAGTGGTTGCCGCCGCCGAGCGTGCCGAGCTGCCGCTGGGCCCGCGTCTCCAGTTGCGCCACCCGCCGGTCGAGGTCGGCGAACCGGCGCCAGAAGTCGTCCCAGCCGGCCTGCTCCAGCCCACGGATCCGGCGCGGGTCGACCGGCTTCTCCCGCTGGTTGAACCCGACCGGGATGGTGGCCTCGATCGCCGAGCGCAGCCCAGCCAGGTCGTCGGGGAGGTCGGCGGCGGTCAGCGTGGTGCGCACCGCCGACATGCCGCAGCCGATGTCGACGCCGACGGCGGCCGGCGAGACGGCCTGCCGCATCGCGATGACCGAGCCGACCGTGGCGCCCTTGCCGAAGTGCACGTCCGGCATGACCGCGACGCCCTGCACCCAGGGCAGCGCACCGATGTTGCGCAGCTGCTGGGCGGCCTGCGGCTCGATGGCGTACGGGTCGGTCCAGACCCGTACCGGCGCGCGGGTGCCCGCGAGCGGGGTGTAGCTCATCGTCGTCTCCTCGTGTCGTCGGCTGGTCGTCGCCGTGACGGCGGAACCGGAAGGGATCGACGGCCGCCCGGGAGTCGAACCCGGTGGGAGTGGCCGCTCGGCCTCTCCCCGCGCCCGGCGCGCGGCCGGCCCGAAGGGGCGGGGCCCGACGGGTGCGGCGGTCGACCTGATTCGCACCGGGTGGACGAAAGAGCCGCCCGTTCCCCCGGTGGGGTGGGCGGCTGCGCGTACGCGTCGGCGCTAGCCGCGCCACCACCCCTGTCGCCGGCCCCGTTCGGGGCGGCGCCGCCAGTGGGCCCGTCCGCCTGTGGACAGCGCGGCCCCACCACGCGGCGTCGGCCACGTGGCGTCGGTGCGGGTGCGCTGCGACACGGCGTACTCCCCTGGGGTGGTTCGGTTGACCTTGCGCCGATGACGGTAGGCGGGCCGCAGGGGCCGCGCAATGGATATTCGGGGACACACGTGCCCGGCGGCGAGGATGAGAACTTCCCTAAACTTCCCTATGGGGGCTAGATTGGGTGCCGATGAGTGAGGAAATGTTCTCAGTCGAGCAGGTGGCCGAACGGTTGGGACTGCACGTGCGCACCGTGCGTGGCTACATCCGCGCCGGTCGGCTCAGGGCGGTGCGGATCGGCAAGCAGTACCGGATCGCCCGCGCCGACCTCGACGCGCTGACCGGCCGGCCGGCGCCCGCCGGCGGCGCGGCGGTGGAGGTGTCGAGCATCCTGCAGATCGACGGCGTCGACCGGGCCGCGGCCGACCGGCTGGCCACGCTCGTCCTGGCCACGGCGAACACCAACCACCAGCCCGCACACCCGCTGCGCATCCAGACCGTCCACGACGAGGAGCGAAACCGCATGAAGATCGTGATACTGGGCGGCGCCTCGGCCACCGCCGACGTGCTGCGTCTCGTCGACGCCGTGCTCGACGGCGACAACGGCCTGCTCACCGGGGAGGCCGGCGGTGCCTGACGTCATCCAGGAGCGGGCCGGGGTGCCGGTGCTGGTGTGCGACCCGGACGGTCCCCCCGTGGCCACCGAGCAGGACGCGCTGGACCTGATCGGCGCGGCCTTCCTCGGCGCCCAACTGGTGGCCGTGCCGGCGAGCCGGCTCGACCCCTCCTTCTTCGCCCTCGGCACCCGCTTCGCCGGCGAGGTCATGCAGAAGTTCGTCAACTACCGCATCCGCCTGGTCGTCGTCGGCGACATCGCCGCGCATCTCGCGGCCAGCTCGGCCCTGCGCGCCCTCGTCCACGAGTCGAACCGGTCCGGGCACGTGTGGTTCGTCCCCGACCTCGACGCCCTCGACGCCCGGCTGGCGCCGGCGGCGGGGCGCGGGCCGGACGGGGCACCGACGCGCGGCTGACCGCCCCGGGGTTGCCGGCCGGCGGGGCGGGTAACCGGCGCGGATGAGGCCCGGGGCAGAGCCCGTGGACGTCGACGAGCCGCTGGCCGTCGACGTACCGCCCGCACCGCACGACGCCAGCGGCGAACGCGTGCCGACCCGCGACCTGGCCGGGCTGGCGCCGGCGGCGCGCCCGGCGCGGCGGTGGACGCCGCGCCGGGTGGTCGCCACGCCGGCCGCACTCGCCCATCCGCACGGCCGGCGGATCGCCGAGCGGGTCGAGGCCCTGGGCATCGAGGTCGAGCGGCTGCGCGCCAACCGGCTCACCGGCGTCCGGGGCGACACGGAACGGCAGACGTACGCGCGGGCGAAGGCGACCATGGCGATCGTGGTCAGCCCGCCGTCGCGCCGCAGGCTGCAACCCATCGCGCCCAGCGCCGACTGGCGCTTCGACCTGGCGGAGGGCTGCCCCGCCCACTGCCAGTACTGCTACCTGGCCGGCTCGCTGTCGGGGCCGCCGGTGACGCGGGTCTACGCCGACCTGGACGACATCCTCGCCGGCCTGGCCGACTACGCCGGGCGGGGCACGGTGACCAGCCGCAGCACCGCGCGGGCCGGCGAGGGCACCACCTTCGAGGCGTCCTGCTACACCGATCCGCTGGCCCTGGAGCACCTCACCGGCAGCTGGCGGCGGGCCGTGGAGCACTTCGCCGGCTGGGACGCCCCGGTGCAGCTGCGCTGGACCACCAAGTACGCCGACGTCGACACGTTCGTCGGGCTGCCGCACGCCGGCCGCACCCGGGTGCGGTTCAGTGTCAACTGCCGCCCGGTCAGCGAGCGGATGGAGGGCGGCACCGCCACGGTCGCCGACCGGCTGTCGGCGCTGCGTCGACTCGCCCTCGACGGCTACCCCGTGGGCCTGACCGTCGCGCCGATCATGCCGCTGCCCGGCTGGCGGGAGCACTACGGCGAACTGCTCGACGCGGTGGCCGGCGCCGTCGCCGGAGTGCCCGGGCTCGACCTGACCGCCGAGCTGATCACCCACCGCTTCACCCCGGGCAGCAGGGAGGTGCTGCTCGGCTGGTACCCACGTACCCGGCTGGAGATGGACGAGTCCGCCCGCACCCGCAGGTACGGCAGGTTCGGCGCGGTGAAGTACGTCTACCCGCGCGACACCATGGCGGAGCTGCGCTCCTGGTTCGAGCGCGAGCTGGCGGCCCGGCTGCCGGCCTGCCGGGTCCTGTACTGGACCTGACGATCCGCTACGGTCGACGACCGTGGCCCTGACGCGTGTCGACCTCTACTCCGAGGTGCTCGGTCTCAGCACCTCGATGACGGTGATCCTGCCCCAGCAGACCACCACGCAGATCGGCATGTCCGGCAGCGCCGGGCAGGGCGACCCGCCCGTGCTCTACCTGCTGCACGGCCTGTCCGACGACGACACGATCTGGCTGCGCCGCACCTCGATCGAGCGGTACGTGGCGCCGCTCGGCCTGGCCGTGGTGATGCCGCAGGTGGGGCGCAGCTTCTACGCCGACGAGGAGCACGGCAACCGGTACTGGACCTTCCTCACCGAGGAGTTGCCCCGGCTGTGCCACGGGTTCTTCCGGCTCTCCGCGCGCCGGGAGGACACCTTCGTCGCCGGACTCTCGATGGGCGGCTACGGCGCGCTGAAGTGGGCGCTGCGCGAGCCGGGCCGCTTCGCGGCGGCGGCGAGCCTCTCCGGCGCGCTCGACGTGGCCGCCCGCCGCCACGCCACGACCGCGCCCCTCGACCCCGCCGTCTGGCACACCGCCTTCGGCGAGCGCACCGTCGCGGGCAGCGACGACGACCTCCTCGCCCTGCTCGGCAGGGCCACGCGCGACGACCTGCCCGCGCTGCGCGTCGCCTGCGGCACCGAGGACTTCCTGTACGAGGACAACCTGACCTTCGTGGCGGCGGCCCACGAGCGGGGCGTGCCGCTCACCGTGGACTTCTCCCCCGGCGCGCACGACTGGGCGTACTGGGACGCGAAGATCCAGGACGTGCTGGCCTGGCTGCCGCTGCGCACCGGCGGCTGAGCGCACGGGGCGCGGAAGCCGCCGGCCGGCTCAGGCGCCGACGGCGCCGTCGATGCCCTCGCGCAGCAGGTCGGCGTGACCGTTGTGGCGGGCGTACTCGTGGATCAGATGCAGCATCACCAGCCGCAGGGACACGTCCTCGCCGGACCTGGCGTGGCGGCCGGTCACGTCGAGCGACTCGGCCGCGCGCTCGATGCGGCGGGAGTGCGCCACCTCCCGCTGCCAGGCGTCGAAGGCATCGGCGCGGGTGGCGCCGCTCGCGTCGTACGCCACCTGGAAGTCACCGGAGTCCGACCAGACCAGCGGCACGTCCTCGCCGTCGATGGTGCGGCGGAACCAGGCCCGCTCCACCTCCGCCATGTGCCGGACCAGGCCGAGCAGCGACAGGGTGGACGGGGGCATCGACTGCCGGCGCAGGTCCTCGTCGGACAGGCCGTCGCACTTCATCGCGAGGGTCGCCCGGTGGTAGTCGAGGAAGGCGCGCAGCATCTCGCGCTCACCCCCGGTGACGGGCGGCCCGATTCGTTCGGTGGCCACGGCCCACTCCCCCTCGCGTGACGACACACCCGCCGTCCGACGGTCGCTCGGCTGCGCGGCGGGACCCCGCCGCAGGGTGATCATGCCGGACGTCGGCGGGGACGCGGTACGCGGCCGCCGCCCTCCGACCCGTGGCACCCCGAAGGTCCCGACCGGACGCGCCACGACCCCGTGATCAGGCCAGGAGCAGAAGGCCGTCCTGTTTGTCCGGTAGTGCTCCCGTAGAACGACTGACGACCTGCAAATTTGACGAAATTCGTCGCTCAGAGGCGATTATTTGACGAGTTAGCCAGGATCTATGGACATGAACCGCCGGCACTCGTAGGGTCTCACCATCTTCCGATGATCCTGGAGATGACGTGAACACTGCCGCCACGGAAATTCCCGCCAACTTGGCGACCGACCTCCACGCCGCCGCCACCGTGGTGGACGGGAGCACGGTCATCGAGCTCAGCGACGCCCACCTCGACCGGATCCGGCGAGGCGGCGTCACCGCTGTCAACCACACCGTCACCAGGCCGTACGCGGACACGGTCACCGCCCTGCGGGAGGTGAACCGGTGCCGCAGGTGGATCGACGAACACTCCGACGACGTGCTGCTCGCGCTGACCGTCGCCGACATCGAACGGGCCAAGGCCGAGGGCAAGGAGGCCGTCATCTTCGGTCCGCAGGACACGGAGATGATCGGCGTCGATCTCGACCTGCTCGGCACCTTCTACGATCTCGGCGTCCGCATCCTGCAACTGACCTACCAGCGGCAGAACCTGCTCGGCGCCGGCTGCGGCGAGGAGACCGACTCGGGTCTGACGCACCGGGGTCGCCGCTTCGTCCAGGCGATGGACGAGCTGGGCATCCTGGTCGACGTCTCGCACTGTGGCGAGCGCACCGGCCTGGACGCCATGGAGGCGTCCGCCAAGCCGGTCGTCGTCACCCATTCCTTCTGCGACGCGATGTCGCCGCACATCCGGGCCAAGTCCGACGGATACCTGCGCAGTCTCGCCGAGCAGGGCGGCGTCATGGGCATCACCACCTTGTCAGGTTTCCTGTACTACCCGGAGGACCCGTCCCGGCGTCCGGATCTCGCCCGCTTCGTCGAGCACGTCAGCCGCGTGGTGGAGGTGGCCGGCATCGACCACGTCGCGATCGCCACCGACTACGACGAGACGTGGACCGAGCCGATGCGGATCGCGCAGTTGAAGTCCATCGCCCAGTCGAAGTCCAAGGAGCACCAGAACCTCCTCGGCGACTTCGGCTGGACCGAGCGTCGGGCGATCGGGATGGACGACGCCGCGGACTTCCCCAACTTCACCCAGGCGCTGCTGGACGGCGGCTTCTCGCCGGCGGACGTGACCAAGGTCCTCGGCGGCAACTGGCTCCGGGTCTACGGACAGACGTGGAAACCGGCCTGACCTGTAAGTGCTGATCGTGATACCAGCCAAGGAGACCCATGCGAACTCGTGTTTTGACCAAGGTGCTGGCAGTGGGCGTCATCTCGGCGCTCGCCGCCGGCTGCGGAGGCGGTGAGCCTCCGTCCAAGAACAGCGGCAGCAGCTCCAACGACGGCCTGAGCGGCAACGTCCGCCTTCAGGACGAGTCGCAGCCGGCAGGCACCCCGAAGTCCGGCGGTCGGCTCCGGGTCATGATCCGGCTGGACGCGAACGAACTCGACCCGCACCGCATGTCGGAGACCTCGGCCTTCGTCATCAACGAGCAGATCTACGAGTCGCTGGTGCAGTCGTACCGGGGCGAGATCAAGCCGGCCATCGCGGAGTCGTGGACGCAGAGCACCGACGGCCTGTCGGTGACGTTCAAGCTGCGCGACAACGCCGTCTTCCACAGCGGGCGCAAGGTGACCGCGGCGGACGTGAAGTACTCGATCGAACGGATCAAGGACCCGGCGACCCGGGCGCCACGGGCCCGTAGCTACGAGGGCATCACCTCGGTCACGGCGCTCGACGAACGTACCGTCGAGATGAAGCTGGCCAAGCCGAACGCCGCGATCCTGACCCTGCTCTCCACCGCCGCCTCGTCGATCGTGGACCGCACGGTGGCCGAGGCGGGCGGCCTCAACGGCAGCGTCGACGGCGGCAGCGGCCCCTTCAAGATGGCCTCGCGGGTCACCGGCCAGGCCATCAAGCTCGACAAGCACGCCCAGTACTGGGAGCCGGGCGTCCCCTACCTCGACGGGATGGACTTCACGTTCAACCCGGACGACAACGCCCGCGCCGCGGCGGTTCGCAGCGGCACCGTCGACTTCCTCTGGCGTCCCGCGCCCGAGTTCATCGACGCGCTCAAGCGCGACGAGAAGCTCAAGTGGTACGGCGGCTCCGGGTCGCTCTCGCTGCACCTGCGGCTCAACACCTCCAAGGCCCCGTACGACAACGTCAAGGTCCGGCAGGCCATCTTCCTCGCGCTCGACCGCCAGGAGATCCTCAACGTGGCCAACTCCGGCTTCGGGACCGCGCTCAACGCCGGATACCTGCCACCGGACCGGTTCGGCGCGGTGCAGGAGCCGATCTACGGCAAGGCCGACATCGAGAAGGCCAAGGCGCTGCTGGCCGAGGCCGGGTACCCGAACGGCTTCGAGGCCAAGCTCATGGTCATCGCCACGTCGGCGTTCCAGGTGCGCTCGGCCGAGGTGGAGCAGCAGCAGCTCGCCAAGATCGGCATCAAGGTGACCATCGAGTCGGTCGAGTCGACCATCGCCGACACGAAGACGAAGTCCGCCGACTTCGACATGTACCAGTCCGGCTTCGGTCTGACCTACGACCCGGACGAGCGGTTCACCGCCAGCTTCCTCTCCGGCGGCGGCCTGAACTACGGCAACTGGACCGATCAGGAGTACGAGAACCTCGTCGTGCAGGCCCGCTCGGAGATGGACAAGGACAAGCGCGCCGCGCTCTACCAGCAGGCCGAGAAGATCCTGGCCGACCGCGGGCCGGTGGCCATGACCTTCCTGAACGCGGACTTCGACGTGGTGCAGAAGGACGTCATGGGATACCAGGGCGACCCGACACCGACGTACCGCTTCTACCGGCACATCTGGCTCGACCGCTGACGCCGTGGCGGGGACGCCGGCCTCCCGGCGCCCCCGCCACCCCCGCAGGACGACGAAAGGCAGGCCCATGACGGCTGTACCGCTGACCGACCGCTACGTCATCGCCGCCCGGCTCAAGGGCTATCTCAACAAGCACGGCGAGTCGGTGGCGCTGCTGACCGAGGCGCTCGAGCTGGAGCCGGGCAGCGCACGCCTGCTGCGCTTCCGTGGGCACCGGCGCATCTCGATCGGCGACTACGCCGGCGCCATCGCCGACCTGCGCGCCGCGGCCGACCAGCTGCCCGGCGTCGAGGACGAGTACGAGATGTACCAGCCCGAGGTGGAGAAGGACGTCGTCAGCCTGATCCTCGGCAGGCCCGAGCAGGTACGCCCGCAGCACCTCACCGACACCATGGCCGCCCAGGACCCGCAGGCCCTCGGCCGGTACCACACGACGCTGCACGCCGGCATCTGGTACCACCTCGGGGTCGCCCAGTACCTGAGCGGTGACTTCGAGGGCTGCCTGCCCAGCTTCCGCGCGGCCGAGGAGTCCTCCCGGCACCAGGAGGGCACCGTGGCGTCGCAGGACTGGCAGTACATGGCGCTGCGCCGCCTCGGCCGGCCGGCCGAGGCCGAGGAGGTGCTCGACCGGTTCCGCAAGATCGCCCTGGTCCAGGAGGACCACCTGGTCGGCTACGAGGGCCGGATGCAGCTCTACACCGGCGACATCACCCCTGAGCAGCTGTGGGCCATGTGTGACGGCAACGACCTGAAGACCGTCACACAGGGCTACGGTCTGGGCAACTGGCACTACTACCAGGGCGACATCGAGAAGGCCCGCGAGGTCTTCGACGGGGTGCTGCGGACCGGTGTCACGCACGCCTTCGCCTACCTCGCGGTCAAGGCCGAGTACGCCAACAATCCCGACTTCGCCGCGGCGGCGACGACAAAGGAGAACTGAGGACGATGGCAATCATCCGTGCCGAGATCGGCAAGCGTGACCAGGAGACCAAGAACGCGATCATCGCCGAGCTGACCGACGTGCTGGTCAAGTACGGCTCCCCGCGGGAGAACACCCACGTCCTGCTGTACGAGGTCTCGTACGACAACTGGGCCAAGGGCGGCCTGACCTACAACGAGCGGAAGAAGCAGGCGCAGGAGTCGTCATGACCACCGCCACCGGGGGACCCCACGTCCTGATCACGCCGAACCTGGCCGAGCTGCTGCCGCAGCTGCGCGAGCGCTATCCACAGTGCCGGTTCACGTCGGTGCCGGAGGACGAGCCGGTACGTGCGGAGTACCTCGACGCCGAGGTGATCCTACGCAGCGCGATGAACGAGGACACCTTCGACGAGCTGCTCAGCAAGTGCGACGGCCTGCGCTGGGTCCAGATCACCGCCGCCGGCTTCGACTGGGTGGGCGGCGACATCATGCGCCGCCGCCTCGACGAAGGGCTGGTCTACACCCGATCCGGGAACTCCTACAACGTGCCGATCGCCGAGTACGTCATCGGTGCGGTGCTGCTGCACCAGCGGGCGTTTCCCGAGCTGCGCGAGGCCCAGGAGCGCCGGGAGTGGGTGCGCATCGTCGGCCGGGACCTCATCGGCAGCACCATGCTGGTCTTCGGCACCGGCGGGATCGGGCGCGAGGTGGCCTGGCGCGCCAGGGCACTGGGCGTCACCGTGATCGGGGTCAACCGTGCGGGTACGCCCGCCGAGGGCTTCGACCGGGTGGTCTCGTTCGCCGACCACCTCGCGCTGCTGCCCGAGGCCGACTCCGTGGTGCTGGCCATGCCACTGACCAGGGAGAACCGGTACTTCTTCGACGCTGAGCACTTCGCGGCGATGAAGGAGACCGGCATCCTGGTCAACGTCGGGCGGGGTGCGCTGGTCGTCGAGGACGCCCTCGTCGACGCCATGCGGCAGGGCCGGATCGCCGGTGCCGTGCTCGACGTGTTCGAGGAGGAGCCGCTGCCCCCGGAGCACCGGTTGTGGGGGCTGCCCCGCACGACGCTCACCCCGCACACGTCGTTCCGGGGTTCGGGCAACCTGCAGCGGCTCTACGCGGACTTCTGCGCCAACTTCGACCTGTACCTGGCCGGTGAGCCGTTGACCGGCACGAAGCGTCAGCCCGAGCTGGGGTACTGACCGACCCGTCCGCGTCGTGAGGCGGCGGAGCACCTGGATACGGATGCTCCGCCGCCTCACGTCGTGCCCGGCCGCTGCCGCCCGGCGTCCGGGGGGACGCGGCGCCTGATGTCGTCAACGACTCAGCTCGACAGGGCGGACACGCCGTACGCGTCCCGCAGACACGCCGGCGGGCCACCCGGTCGATCGGGTGGGCCGCCGGCGTCCTGCGGTCCTGCCGGGGATCACCCGAGCAACGAGCGGGCCGCCGCCAGCACGTCGTCCTCGCCCAGCAGCACCTGGTCGGCGGCCGGGCCCAGGGGAACGTAGCTGTCGACGCTGTTGACGCGCGAGATCGGGCCGGTGAAGCCGCGGTCAACCAGCGCGGCCACCACCGCCTCGGAGACGCCACCACTGGTGCGGCTCTCGTCGACGACGAGCACCCGCGAGACCCCGGCGAGCGCGGCGCGCAGGCTCACGGCCGGCAGCGGCGACAGCCACTGCAGGTCGATGACCCGGGTGCTGACCTGTCGTTCCCGGGCCAGCGTCGCGGCCACCCGCAGGCTCATCGGAACGCCGTTGCCGAAGGTGACCATCGCCAGGTCCGTGCCCTCGCACACCGTCCGCACCTGGCCGAGCGGGTTCTCCGTCGCCGCCCAGTCGGCCGGCTCCGGATAGTCGGCGAGCCAGCCGCCGTCGCCGTCGGTGTGCAGGTCACGCCGATGGTAGAGCGCGATCGGCTCCAGGAAGACACACACCCGCCCCTCCTGCTCGGCCAGGGCGAGACACTGGCGCAGCAGGGCGGGAGCGGTGGCCGGGTGTGCGGCGACCGCGAAGGCCAGCCCGGGGATGTCCCGCAGCACCGCCACCGAGTTGTCGTTGTGGAAGTGCCCGCCGAACCCCTTCTGGTAGGCCAGGCCGGCGATCCGCACCACCATGCCGTTGGAGTACTGCCCGTCGGAGAAGAAACGCAGCGACGCGGCCTCACCGCGCAGCTGGTCCTCCGCGTTGTGCAGGTAGGCCAGGTACTGGATCTCCGGGATCGGCAGCGTGCCGGCCAGGGCCCCGCCGAGCGCCACCCCGAGGATGGTCTGTTCGTCGAGGAGGGTGTCGAAGACCCGGCTGGCCCCGAAGACCTTCCGCAGCCCCCGGGTGACGCCGTAGACGCCACCCTTGCGCGCCACGTCCTCGCCGAAGACCTGAGCCTGCGGCCAGGTCAGCAGCGCGTCGTGCAGGGCGGCGTTGATCGACTGGGCCAGGGTGAGCGGGCCGCGGGACTCGGGGGGTCTGCCGCCGAACGCCCTCTCCCGTCCGGCACCGGCACGGCGCGCGGCGGCGCCGACCCGGTCCACCCGCCGGGCGGTCAACGGTGCGGTCACCGCCGCCGGGTCGTCCAGTCGCCCGACCCGGCCCAGCATCAGCTCGGCCTGCTCCATCACCCGCTTGCGGGAGTGCTCGTAGCGGTCGAGGGTCTCGGCCGAACTGAGTATCCCGCGCCGCGCGAGCAGGGCCGCGGTCGCCAGGATCGGATCGCGGGCGTGGTCGGCGAGGATCTCCGCGCGGGCGCGGTAGGCAAGTTCGGCGTCGGAACCGGCGTGGCCCATGAACCGTACGGTGCTCAGGTGCAGCACGGCGGGCCGGCGCCGGGTACGCACCTGGTGCGCCACGTCGGCCGCGGTGGCCAGCAGGCCGGCGGGATCGGTGCCGTCGGCGTACGCGTAGTCGATGCCGGGCAGGGCCGACAGCATCCGGCGCACCCAGCCCCGCGGGGAGCGGGTGCTGATGCCGATGCCGTTGTCCTCGCAGACGAACAGCAGCGGTACCGGGATGCCCTGGTGGGCGCTGTAGCCCACCGCGTTGAGGGCGCCCGCCGCCGTGGAGTGGTTGGCAGAGGCGTCGCCGAAGCTGCACACCACCACGGCGTCGGCCGGGTATCCGGTGTCGGTGACGCCCCGGTCGAGCGCGAACGCCAGGCCCATGGCCCGCGGCAGGTGGGAGGCGATCGTCGACGTCTGCGGGATGATGTTCAGGTCCCGGTGGCCGAAGACCTTGTGCCGACCACCGGAGATCGGGTCCTGCCGGGACGCCGCCGCCGAGTGCAGCACGTCCGCGATCGGCGTGGAGCCGGCGACCTGACCGGCCCGCGCGGCGTAGAAGCCGCCGGAACGGTAGTGCAGCAGGGCGGGATCGGTCGGGCGCAGCGCCAGCGCGACGGCGGCGTTGCTCTCGTGCCCGCTGGAGCCGATCGTGTAGAACCCCTCCTGCCGGGCCTGCAACCAGCGCAGCGCGAGGTCGAGGTGCCGGCTCTGGATCTGGGCGTCGAGGTAGTCCAGCAGCAGGCCGGGGTCCACGTCGACGTCCGGGGAGGTCTGCTCGGGCAGCGACTGACCCGCGGACCACTCGCTGAGGCGGCGGACCAGGTGCTCGTCGATGGATTCCACGCGGTTGTGCTCCTTGCGGGTCAGCGACTGGAACGGCCCCGCAGCCGCGGGTCCAGAACGTCGCGAAGGGTGTCGCCCAGGAGGTTGAAACCGAGAACGGCGATCATGATGCAGACCCCTGGTACGACCGACGGCCAGATCGACATCTCCATGAAGGACTTGCCGTTCGAGAGCATCGAGCCCCAGGACGGTTGGGGCGGCTGCACGCCGAGCCCGAGGTAGCCCAGGGACGCCTCGATCAGGATCGCGTAGGCGATGCTCGTGGTGAACTGCACCGCGATCGGGGCGACCGAGTTGGGCAGGATGTACTTGAGGATGAGCCGGGTGTTGCTCAGCCCGACCGCCTGGCCCGACTCCACGTACGGCTCCCGGCGCACCGACATCGCGGTGCCGCGCACGATCCGGGCGAAGCTGGGGATGAAGACGATGACCAGGGCCAGGACGAGGTTCTCCGTGCCCGGCCCGCGGGCGGCCACGACCGCGAGGGCCAGCAGCAGGGTGGGGAAGGAGAACATGATGTCGGTCGCCGGGGTGATGATCGCGTCGAGTACGCCCCGGTAGAAGCCGGCGAGCAGCCCCAGCAGGACGCCGATGGCCCCGGCGCAGGTCACCACGATCAGGCTCACCGTCAACGAGGTGCGCGCGCCGTAGAGCGCCCGGCTGAGCAGGTCGCGCCCGGCCTCGTCGGCGCCGAGCGGGAAATCGCCCCCGGGCGGGGCGAGCCGCTGGTCGGACATCGCGGTCGGGTCGTACGGGGAGATCAGCGGGGCCAACGCGGCGGCCGCCATCATCAGCACCACGATGACCAGCCCGACCAGGCCGACCTTGTCACGCGTCAGCAACCTCAGCAGGTGCCCGCCACGACGCCCGACAGACTTCAGGGAGGCGCCCTCCTGCTGCTTGCCGGGACGTTGGCGGGGGCCGGGAACGACTTCAGTGACCACTGCGCAACCTCGGATCCAGGTAGGTGTAGAGCAGGTCGACGAGGAGGTTGACCACGACGTAGAAGAAGGCCAGGAAGAGCAGGGTCCCCTGGACGACGGGGTAGTCACGCTGGCTGATCCCACGGATGACCATGGTGCCGAGCCCCGGCCAGGCGAAGACCTGTTCCACGATGACCGTGCCGCCCAGCAACGCCCCGGCCTGGATGCCCAGCACGGTCACCACCGGGATGAGCGAGTTGCGCAGGGCGTGCCGGACCATGACCCCGCGTTCGCCCAGCCCCTTGGCGCGGGCGGTGCGGACGTAGTCCTGGTTGAGCACCTCCAGCATGCTGGACCGGGTCATCCGCATGCTGATCGCCGCGAGACTGGCGCCGAGGGTGACCGAGGGGAGGACGAGGTACTTCAGGCTGCCCAGGAAGCCCTCGCCCTCCCCGGCGCCCTGTGACGGCAGCCAGCCCAGCGAGACCGAGAAGATGTACACCAACAGGATGCCGAGCCAGAAGTTCGGCAGCGACAGCCCGATCAGCGACGCGACCCGGGTGCTGGCGTCGAGCAGGCCGTTGCGCTTGGTGGCGCTGAGCACACCGAGCGGGATCGAGATGAGGATCGAGACCAGCAGCGCCGAGACGGCCAGCAACAGCGTGGACGGGAAGCGCTGCATGATCTCTTCGAGCACCGGCTGACCGGTGCGCATCGAGGTGCCGAGGTCGCCCTGCAGGAGGGCGCCCAACCACCGCACGAACTGTTCGTACACGGGCATGTCCAGCCCGAAGTAGCGGCGCATCTCCGCCTCGATCGCGGGGTCGCCGAAGTCCTGCCCCATGATCGAGCTGATCACGTCGCCGGGGATCATGCGGATCACCAGGAACGAGATCACCGAGATCCCGAACAGGACCGGAATAACCGATACAAGGCGGATCAGCGTGATGCGCAGCATGTCTTGCCTCTTTCGGTCTGGTCAGACTTCAGAACCGGGCGCGCCAGGATCCGAGCTCGCGTCCCAGGCGGACTCCTCGTCGCCGGTGACAGCGATGTCGCGGGCCCACTCGTGCGCACGCTTGGCGACCCGCAGCACCATCACCGAGCGGCTCTCCATTACCCCGTCGAGGTGGCCCAGCCGCTCCGTCCAGAACCGGCGCATGGCGTTGCTGGAGGCGAAGTAGCCGACGGCGATGACGTCGAACTGCCCGGTCACGTGGTAGACGTACGCGATCTCGGGCATGCCCGCGAGCTTGTCGATGAGCTGTTCGGTGCTGCCCGGCGCACTCTGGATCTCGAAGAGTGTGTGCACCGGACGCCCCATGAACGCGGCGCTGGGAATCGCGGCGAACTGCAACTGCCCGTCCGCGATCAACCTTTCCATCCGTCGTCGGACCGACCCTTCCGACAGACCGACCTTGGCGGCCAGCGCCACGTTCGTCTGTCGCGGGTCCTGGACGAGTTCCCGGATGATGCTGCGATCTTTTTCGATCGAGCTCTTGGATGCCAACGTTGCTCCAACTTCACTGGGTGGCGGTATTCGTCGCTGTCGGGAGCCTAGACGACGAACATCGTCTGTGCAACACTCCTGGTTGACGAATGGCGACGTTCAAGCGTCCAGACTGCGGGGTGGGTTCGATGGCCTTGTTGGAGGTGCGGGACCTGCGTACCGAATTCCGTGCGGCACGGGGTTCGGTGACGGCGGTCGACGGGGTCTCGTTCACCGTCGACGCCGGCGAGACGGTGGCACTGGTGGGCGAGTCCGGCTGCGGAAAGTCGGCCACCGCGCAGTCCATCATGGGCCTGATCGTGCCGCCGGCCGGACAGGTGACCGGCGGACAGGTCCTCTTCGAAGGACGGGACCTGGTGCGCCTGCGCCCTCGCGAGCTGCGGGCCGTCCGCGGCAAGGGCATCTCGATGATCTTCCAGGACCCGATGACCTCACTGAACCCGGTGCTGACCGTGGGGAAGCAACTCACCGAGACCCTGGAGCTGCACCTTGGACTCAGCCGCAGGGCTGCGCGTACGCGAGCCGTCGAACTGCTGGAGATGGTGCGCATCCCGGCCGCGGAGACCCGGCTGAGTTCCTATCCGCACCAACTCTCCGGCGGCATGCGGCAACGCGTGATGATCGCGATGGCCCTCTCCTGCCAGCCCCGGCTGATCCTCGCCGACGAGATCACCACCGCACTCGACGTGACCATCCAGGCGCAGATCCTGGAACTGCTTCGGGAACTGGCCCGGGAGACCCGGACCGCCGTCCTGCTCATCACCCACGACCTCGGGGTGGTGGCCGGCATGGCGGAACGGGTCAACGTGATGTACGCCGGGCAGATCGTGGAGCGGGCCGAGACGGTCGACCTGTTCCACCGTCCGCAGATGCCCTACACGTGGGGGCTGCTGGGGTCGGTGCCCCGGCTGGACCTCGTCCGTGGCGGCAAGCTGCGCCCGATCGCCGGGCGCCCGCCGGAGCTGTCGGAGATGCCCCCCGGCTGCCGGTTCGCGCCCCGCTGCGCGCACGTCCGGGAGACGTGCCAGGGGGACGCACCCGACCTCATCACCACGTGGGAGAAGCCGGACCGGGGCCAGCTGACCCGCTGCTGGGGCATGCGACCGGAAAGCGAGGGCGGCTGGCTCTCCACCCAGGACCGGCACCCCTATCTCTCGACAGAGGAGAGCTGATGACCGAATCCCCTGTCGCCGCTTCCGAGCACGCCCTGCTGCGGGTGCGCGACCTGGCGGTCGACTTCAAGGTGCCCGCGCGTGGCAAGCTGCGTCCGGCCCGCCTGCGCGCCGTGTCCGGGGTGGACCTCGACGTCCGGCGGGGCGAGATCATCGGAGTGGTGGGTGAGTCCGGCTGCGGCAAGTCCACCACCGGGCGGGCCATCCTCCAGCTCCTCAAACCCACCAGCGGAACGGTGACCTTCGACGGCACCGAGCTGACCACCCTGAGCCGGGGCCGGATGCGGGCGATGCGCCGGCGGATGCAGATGATCTTCCAGGACCCGTACGCGTCGCTGAACCCGCGCATGACCATCGGCGAACTCATCGAGGAGCCGCTGCTCGTGCACGCGGACCTCTCCGCCGCCGGGCGGCGGGCCAAGGCGGTGGACACCATGCAGCTGGTCGGGCTCAGCGAGCAGTGGCACGACCGCTATCCGCACGAGTTCTCCGGCGGCCAGCGACAACGGGTGGGCATCGCGCGGGCGCTGGTCAGCAACCCGGACTTCATCGTCGCCGACGAGCCGGTCTCCGCGCTCGACGTCTCGGTCCAGGCCCAGATCGTCAACCTGCTCGAACAACTGCAGGAGGAGCTGGGTCTGACGATGATGTTCATCGCCCACGACCTGGCCGTCGTGCGGCACCTCTGCGACCGCATCGCCGTGATGTACCTCGGCACCGTCGTCGAGGTGGGCGAGTGCGAGGACATGTACCGCAGGCCGCAGCATCCCTACACCAAGGCACTGTTGTCGGCGGTGCCGATCCCCGATCCGCTGGTCGAGACCGAGCGCCAGCGCGTGATCCTCACCGGAGACGTGCCGAGCCCGCTCAGCCCACCCAGCGGATGCCGCTTCCGCACCCGGTGCTGGAAGGCGCAGGAGATCTGCGCGGTGCAGGAGCCGGTGCTCACGACGGCAGCCGGCAGCGGCCACCAGGTCGCCTGCCACTTCCCCGAGGAGCCCGGCCCGATGGACCAGACCCTCGCCGCCGCGGCCGGTGGCCGATGAGCGTGACCGTGCATCTCAATCTCGTCGACGGCGAGTGGGTCGACGGGGAACGCCGGTCCAACGGCAACCCCGCCCGCCCCGGCGAAGTCGTCAGCGAGTACGCCGTGGCCGACCGGGACACCGCCCGCGCGGCGATCGAAGCCGCCCGCCGTGCGCAGCCCGGCTGGGCCAGCCAACCCGTCGGGTCCCGCATGGCCGTCCTGGACGACATCGGCACCACCATCCTGCGCCGCACCGAGGAACTCGCGGTCCTGCTCTCGCGGGAGGAGGGCAAGCTGCTCAGCGAGGCGCGCGGAGAGGTCACCCGCGCCGGCCAGACCTTCCGCTACTACGCCCACCAACTGCTGCAACCGCAGGGCGAGGTCTACTCCTCCACCCGCCCCGGCGTCCACGCCGAGGTCCGGCGCCGCCCGCTGGGCGTGGTCGGGATCATCACACCCTGGAACTACCCCCTCGCCATCCCGGCCTGGAAGGTCGCGCCCGCGCTCGCCTACGGCAACGCGGTCGTGCTCAAACCCGCCGAACTGGTCACCGCCTCGGCCGGGGAACTCGCCCGGATCATCGCCGGATCCGCGCTGCCGCCCGGCGTGTTCAACCTCGTCATGGGCGCCGGGCGGGTCGTCGGCGAGGAGCTGCTGACCTCGACCGGGATCGACGGCGTCTCCTTCACCGGAGGCACCGGCACCGGCGGCCACGTGGCACGGCAGTGCCTCGCGCACGGCAACAAGCGGTTCCAGCTGGAGATGGGTGGCAAGAACCCCCTCGTCGTGCTCGACGACGCCGATCTGGAGGTCGCGGTGCGCTGCGCCCTGGACGGCAGCTTCTTCAGCACCGGCCAGCGCTGTACGGCGTCGAGCCGGCTGATCGTGCAGGCGGGCATCCACGACCGGTTCGTCGACGCGCTGGCCGCGGCGGCCGGCGCGCTACGGGTCGGCGACCCACTCGACCCCCAAAGCGAGCTGGGCCCGGTGGTGAGCCCCGAACAGCTCGCCCAGAACCTCGACTACGTCCGGATCGGGCGCGACGAGGGCGCGAGGGTGGTGGCCGGCGGGACGCACCACCCGGACGAGGGGCAGTTCATGCGGCCCACCCTCTTCGCCGGCGCACGCAACGACATGCGGTTGGCCCGGGAGGAGATCTTCGGCCCGGTCTCCTGCGTGATCGAGGTCGACGACCTCGACGAGGCGATCAGCTTCGCCGGCGACACCGACTACGGGCTCTCCGCCGGCATCGTGACCACGTCGCTGTCGGCGGCCGAACGGTTCAAACGCGACGCCCGCGCCGGCATCGTCTCGGTCAACCTGCCCACCGCCGGGACCGAGCTGCACCTGCCCTTCGGCGGCACCGGCGCCTCCAACCACGGCCCCCGGGAGCAGGGCGGCTACGCGCGGGACTTCTACTCCGTACCGGTGACCTGCTACACCGGCTGGTGAGGACGCCATGACACCGAAGATCCTGCTCACCGAGCCGATCGCCACACCCGGCATGGAGCTGCTGCGGGCGGCGGGCGAGGTGCACGTCGCCCACGCCACCGACCCGGCGACACTCGCCGCCGGGCCACTGACCACCGCCGACGCCCTCGTGGTGCGCTCCTCACCGGTGACTGCCGACATGCTCGAAGCGGGCCGCCGGCTCAGGGTCGTCGGCCGCCACGGCGCCGGGCTGGACGGCATCGACCTCGCCGCCGCCGACCGCCTGGGCATCCCGGTGGTCAGCACGCCGGGCGCCAACGCCGAATCGGTCGCCGAGTTCGTCATCCTGGCCGCCCTCACCCTCGCCCGGCAGGCGCCGTCGGCCGCCGCGTCGTTGACCCGGGGCGCCTTCCCGACCGGCCGGTCGCTGCCGTCCGCGGTCGTCGCGGCCGGGCTCACCGGGACCATGCTGGCCGGCCGCACGCTGGGCCTCGTCGGGCTCGGCGCGATCGGCCGGGGCGTCGCGGCCCGCGCCCAGGGCCTGGGCATGAACGTGATCGGGTACGACGTCGCGACGGCCACCCCGCCCCCGGGCGTACGCCTCGTCGCGCTGGACGACCTGCTGCGCGAGGCCGACGTGGTGAGCCTGCACGTGCCCCAGACCCCGCAGACGACCGGCCTGATCGGCGTCGCCGCGCTCGCCCGGATGCGGCCGGACGCCCTGCTGGTCAACACCGCGCGGGCCGGGGTCGTGGACAGCGGGGCCGTACTCGCCGCGCTCGACGCCGGGCGACTGCGGGGCTACGCGGTCGACGTCTTCGCGCCCGAGCCGCCCCGCCCCGACGATCCGCTCCTGCACCATCGGAGGGTCTTCGCCACCCCGCACATGGCGGCGATGACCCACGACGCGCTGGACGCGATGGCCGTCGCCGTCGCGCGTAGCGTGATCGCGCACCTGCAAGCCCCGGGAGGAAACCAACCGTGACCCTGTCCATCCCCTCGCCCGCGCTCGCGTACTTCGGCGTCGACGCCCTGATCGACGACGACACCCGGGACCTCCAGGCCGCCGTCCGCGGCTTCGTCGACCGGCGGATCCGACCGGAGATCGCCACCTGGTACGAGCAGGGCCGCCTGCCCGTACGGGAGCTGGCCCGCGAACTCGGCGAACTCGGCGTGCTCGGCATGCACCTGAGCGGCTACGGCTGCGCCGGCACCTCCGCCGTCGCGTACGGGCTGGCCTGCTTCGAACTGGAGGCGGGCGACTCGGGGCTGCGCTCCCTGGTCTCGGTGCAGGGATCGCTCGCCATGTACGCCATCTGGCGCTTCGGCTCCGAGGAGCAGAAGCAGCAGTGGCTGCCCCGGATGGCCGCCGGCGAGGCGATCGGCTGCTTCGGCCTGACCGAACCGGACTTCGGCTCCGACCCGGCCGGGATGCGCACCAGGGCCCGCCGCGACGGGGACGACTGGGTGCTCAACGGCACCAAGATGTGGATCACGAACGGCTCCGTCGCGGACGTCGCCGTGGTGTGGGCCCGCACCGACGAGGGCGTACGCGGCTTCCTCGTCCCCGCCGGCACCCCCGGCTTCACTGCCCCCGAGATCACCCGCAAGCTCTCCCTGCGCGCCTCGGTCACCTCGGAACTCGTCCTCGACGACGTGCGGCTGCCCGCCGACGCGATGCTGCCGGAGGCCGCCGGCCTGTCCGGGCCGCTGACGTGCCTCAACGAGGCCCGCTTCGGCATCGTGTTCGGGGCGCTGGGCGCGGCCCACGACTGCCTGGAGACGACGATCGCGTACGCCCGCAGCCGGCAGATCTTCGACAAGCCGCTGGCCGCGTACCAGGCCACCCAGCTCAAGCTCGCCGACATGGGGCTGGAGTTGGGCAAGGGAATGCTGCTGGCGTTGCAGATCGGTGCGCTGAAGGACGCC
Source organism: Micromonospora sp. SD12 (assembly GCF_052068495.1). NCBI lineage: Bacteria > Bacillati > Actinomycetota > Actinomycetes > Micromonosporales > Micromonosporaceae > Micromonospora > Micromonospora sp. SD12. The sequence continues at coordinate 28,458 of NZ_JBQHDF010000009.1, forward strand.
GGCACGCTCGACCACCGGCAGATCAGCCTGGGCAAGCTCAACAGCGTGCGGGAGTCCATCGCCATCGCCCGCGAGTGCCGCGCGATCCTCGGCGCGGCCGGGATCACCCTCGACTACCCGGTCATTCGGCACTCGGCCAACCTCGAGTCCGTGCTCACCTACGAGGGCACGTCCGAGGTGCATCAGCTGATCATCGGGCAGGTGCTGACGGGTCACGCCGCCTTCAAGTGAGCGGGGCGCGCAGGCACCTCGTGTCGCCTCGTCGCCGGCGATGGGTGGCCACGAGGTCTCCGGTACGGGTTCTTCCTGGTCGTTGAACCACCTACCGGAGACCCCGTGGAAGGCGCGTGAGGCAGATGAACCACTGTCGCCGTTTATGAAACAGACCGTAGTCGGCGTGGTGCGGCGCGACCACGGCAGCCGTCACGCCGGCACGCCCGACACGACGTCCGCGACATTGCCCTGGTAGCAGGTGGTGGTGGAGATGCTGGGGGCGGTGACCACCGGGCCGTAGACCACGTATCGCTGGCCTGTCTGCGCGTTGCGGCACTGGATCTGGACCCGGTAGGTGCCGGTGTCGCACTGGGCGGTACCACGGCCGTAGTAGTGGTTGCTCCCCTGGTGGACCCACTCCGCCCAAGAGACGCAACCGGTGACGCCGGCCGTGGGCAGTGGGTCCTCGACGGGGTACACGCCCTCGGCGACGTTACCGCTGTAGCAGGTGGCGGTGGCCGTGCCCGGCGCGTTCACCGCATAGCCACCGTAGATGACGTAGCCCACGCCCGTCTGCAGGTTGCGGCACTGAAGCTTGACCTTGTAGCGGCCGGTGGCGCACTGCACGTTGCCGCGACCGTAGTAGTAGCTGTTGCCGCCCTCCTGCACCCACTGCACCCACGTCGTGCAGCCGGTGGGGGCGACCTGGACGCCGAGGTCGGATTGCGCCACCACGTGGGCCGGTGCCGGGGCGGCCTGCGCGGGTGCGGCCACGGCGGAAAGGCCGAGGACAGCGGCTGCGACCAGCGAAAGCGGATGCCTGATCAAGTCTGTCTCCTGATTAGGGATAGAGGGGTCTTGCCCGCACGGCAGGGACAATATCAGGAAAAGCTTCGAACAACGTCTATGCGACGTCACCGTAGTTCGTCGAGGACTCGAATCTTGGCGTAGTGCCGGTCGACCTGTCTCTGACGGCGGGACAGGCGGTGCGGCGGCGTTTGAACGGAGTCCGGACGGCGCCGCGTGTGACGGGGCGGGGCCCTAGCCGCCCGCCGGCTCGGCCGAGGAGCGGGCCACGGGCACGTCGAAGTAGGTGTCCGGCCAGGGTTCGTCGCGGTAGCGGTAGTGCCACCACTCGCGGTCGTAGTTGACGAAGCCCCCGTCGGTCATGAGCTGCCGCAGCAGCCGCCGGTTGTCCCGGGCCACGCCGGTGACCTGCGGCGAGTCGGTGTGCGCGAGCGGGTCGAAGCAGTCGAAGCCGGTGCCCATGTCGACGCCGTTGTCGGCGAACCGCTGGCCCTTCGGGGCGGTGCAGGAGACCAGGGGCTGGCCCGGGGCGTACGGGGGCTGGGTGGGGGTCGGCACGTCGACCAGGGTCAGGTCGAGCGTGCTGCCCCGGCTGTGGGCGGTGGGGGCGCCGATGTAGCCCTCGTCGAACAGCTCGGACTTGGCCACCCGGGGATAGAACTCGGCCTTCATCCGCTGCTCCCCGGGCTGCCCGGCCCACTCGACGAAGTCGTCGGCGGCCCGCCGGGGGCGGTAGCAGTCGTACACCTTCAGGCTGCGCCCCCGGGTCAGCGCGGCGTCCTGCACCCGGCGCAGCGCCTCGGCGGCCGGGCGGCTGAGCAGGCAGAGGGGTTCGGCATAGCCGGCGACCGGGCGTCCGACGAAGTTGTGCGCGCCCGCGTACCGGATTTCGGTGCGGATGCGCGGGTCGACGTCGGTGAGGACGACGAGGCCCGGCCCGCGCGGCGTGACCGCCGACGCCGACGTCCGCGGAGCGGACGATGGCGGGGCGGACGGTGGCGGCGTCGGTGAGGCGGCCGGTGGCGGCGCGGCGGACGGCGACGGCGACGGCGCGGGCCGGGTGCAGCCGGGCGCGAGCGCCACGATCACGACGGCCGCCGCGACGGCCCGCCCACGGGCGGTCGCGGTTCGCCGGCGGATCCGCGCTGGGCTGGCCACGCCCCCTGTCTATCAGGCTGCGGGCCGTCGGGCGCCCGGTCCGGCGACAGGTGTACGCGCAGGAAGCGCACGGCCGCCTCGTCGTCGTCGATCCCGCCGGCCTCGTGGCCGTTGTACCGCCAGACCGACACCTCCGTCGGCCCCCGCCAGGCGTTGACGGCGGCGAAGACGGTCGACGGCGGCACGATCTCGTCCATCAGCGCGACGGAGAAGCGGCCCGGCAGGTGGCACCGGCGGGCGAAGTTGACCCCGTCGACGTAGGCCAGGGTGGCCAGCACCCGCTCCTCGGCGTGCCGGTGGATCGCCAGGAAGTCACGGACCTCCCGGTAGGGGTACGCGTCGGTGACCGTGATCGCGCGCGGGATGTCGCACAGGAAGGGCACGCCCGCCACGACGGCCCGCAGGTCGGGCCGCAGCGCCGCCACGGCCAGCGCCGCCGCCCCGCCCTGGCTGTGCCCGAGGACCGCGACCCGCGCCGGATCGACCGCCGGCAGGGTCCGGGCCGTGTCCACCGCCCGCACCGCGTCCGTGAGGAACCGCCGGTAGTAGTACGTGCGGGGGTCCGTCACGCCCCGGGTGAGCACCCCCGGCGCCTCGGGGCCGGCGGCGGCCGGATCCGGGGTGTCCCCCCGGGCCCAGCCCGCCCCCTGCCCCCGGGTGTCCATCTGCAGGTGCGCGAAGCCGGCCGAGGCCCAGAGCAGGTTCTCCAGCGGGTGGCCCCGGCCGCCGCCGTAGCCGGCGTACTGCACGACGGTGGGCAGCGGCGGCTCGACGCCGCGCGGCAGCCGCAGCCAGGCCCGCACCGGCTGCCCGGCGAACCCGGGGAAGGTCACGTCGTGCACGTCGATCGTGCTCAGCCCGGTGGGCACCGGCTCGACGCGCACCGGCCAGCCGCACTCGCGCGCCTCGGCGATCGTGTCCGCCCAGAACCGGTCGAAGTCCGCCGGCTCCGACACCTGACCCCGGTACGCCCGCAACTGCTCCTCGGGCAGGTCGGTGAGGGCCACCGCTCAGCCGGCCGACGGCGTGACGGCGAAGCGGGGGTGCAGCCGCCGGGTGTGGTCGACGTGCCGGGCCGGACCACGCAGCGCGACCGCCGCCACGAGCCGGTGGTCGGTGCTGGACGCCGCCAGCCGCAGCTCCAGCTCGCCCGGCTCGACCACGCGCCGTCCGTCGCGCCCCGTGAACGAGAACAGGTCGGCCGGCACCGCCAGGTCGATCCGGCAGGCCGCGCCCGCCTCCAGCGGCACCCGCAGGTAGCCGACGAGGCGCTGCACGGGCTGGACCACCGAGGCCACCGGGTCGTGGGCGTACACCTGCACCACCTCGCTGCCCCACCGGGAGCCGGTGTTGCGCAGCGTGAAGTGCAGCCGCAGCTCCCCGTCGGTCGCCGCGACCGGCTCGTCGAGCTCCAGGCCCGACCAGTCGAACGTGGTGTAGCCGAGGCCGTGCCCGAAGCCGTACGCGGGCGTCGGGTCGACGTTGGAGACGTCGCTGGCCTGGCCCAGCCGCGCCGACAGGTAGGTGGCCGGCTGCGCGCCCGGCCCGCGGGGCACGCTGACCGGCAGCCGCCCCTGCGGGTCGACCCGGCCGCCGAGCACGCCGGCGATGGCCGGGGTGCCCTCCTCGCCGGGGAAGAACGACTGAACGATCGCCGCCGCCTCGGTCACCGCCCGGCCCAGCGCGTAGGGGCGCCCGGCGAGCAGCGTCACCACCACGGGCGTGCCGGTGTCCAGCAGCGCGTCGAGCAGGTGCTGCTGCGCCCCGGGCAGGGCCAGCGACTCGGCGTCGCAGCCCTCGCCGCTGGTGCCCCGCCCGAACAGGCCCGCCCGGTCGCCGAGGGCGGCGACCACCACGTCCGCGCCCCGCGCCGCCTCGACCGCCGCCGCCACCCCGGCGGTGTCGTCGCCGTCGACGGAGACGCCGGGCACGGTGACCACGACGCTGCCCGCGAACTCGGCGCGCAGCGCCGCCGCCAGGGTGGGCAGCTCGATGCCGACGGGCACCTCGGGGTGGCGGGAGCCGACGTGGGCCGGGAACGAGTAGCAGCCGAGCACCGCCGTGGGGCTCTCCGCCTGCGGGCCGACCAGCGCGATGCGGGCCGGCCGGTCGAGCGGCAGGATGCCGTCGTTGGCCAGCAGCACCACGGATCGCTCGGCGACCTCGCGGGCCAGCGCCCGGTTGGCCGGCGGGTCCAGGTCGACGGTGCCGCGCAGCGCGTCCGGGTCGGACAGGTCGGCGCCGGCCAGCGCGGCCGGCACCGGGCTCCAGTCGGCGTCGAGGAGGCCCATCTGTGCCTTCTGCGTCAGCACCCGGCGGACCGCCCGGTCGATCAGCGCCTCCGGCACCGCACCGGCCGCGAGCGCCTCGCGCAGCGGCTCCCCGAAGGTCTTCACGGTCGGCAGCTCGACGTCCACGCCGGCGGCTAGGGCCTCCGCCGCCGCATCGGCCCAGCCGGCGGCCACCCCGTGCAGGGTGTGCAGGAAGGCGATGCCGAAGTAGTCGGCCACCACGGTGCCCGAAAAGCCCCAGGCCTCGCGGAGCAGGCCGGTCAGCAGCTGCTCGTCGGCCGCCGACGGCATCCCGTCGGTGTCGGTGTAGGCGTGCATCACCGACCGCGCGCCGCCCTCGCGTACCGCCATCTCGAACGGCGGGAGGATCACGTCCGCGCGCTCGCGGGGGCCCATCGGCACCGGCGCCAGGTTGCGCCCGCCCCGGGAGGCGGAGTAGCCGGCGAAGTGCTTCAGCGTCGCCACCACGCCAGCGGACTCCAGCCCCCGAACGTACGCGGTGGCGATGGTGCCCACCAGGTAGGGGTCCTCCCCGATGGTCTCCTCCACCCGCCCCCAGCGCGCGTCGCGCACCACGTCGAGAACCGGCGCCAGCCCCTGGTGCACGCCGACGCGGCGCAGGTCGGCGCCGATGGCGGCGGCCATCCGCCCGATCAGCTCCGGGTCGAAGGTGGCGCCCCAGGACAGCGGCACGGGGTACGCGGTCGCGCCCCAGGCGGCGAAGCCGGCCAGGCACTCCTCGTGCGCCATGGCCGGAATGCCGAACCGGTTGGCGGCGGCGACGCGCTGCTGGGTCCGCAGCAGCGACAGCGCGCCGAGCGCGGGGTCGACGGGCGCGGTGCCGAACGGGCGGGTGAGCTGGCCGAGGCCGGCGTCCAGCAGGTCGTCCAGGTCGACCGCTTCCTCCATGTCGTGCTGGTACGGCGCGACCTCTCCCCCGTCGGCGGCGGCGCCGACCCAGACGCCGTAGAGCTGGGCCACCTTCTCCGGCAGGGTCATCGCGGCGACCAGGGCGTCGACGCGGGTCGCGAGGTCGAGGGTCGGGTCGGTCCAGGTCGCGGTGCCGGGGGCGATGTCGAGGGTCACGTTGTCGGTCACTTTCCTCCGACGCCCATCAGCCCCTGCACCAGGGCCCGCCGGGCGAACAGATAGACGAGCAGGACGGGCACCATCGACAGCACGACCGCGGCGAGCAGGCCGGGAATGTTGATCCCGTACTGCGTCTGGAAGTTGTAGAGGCCGAGGGTGATCACCTTGGTGGAGTCGGACTGGGTGAGGATCAGCGGGAAGAGGAAGCCGTTCCACGCCTGCAGGGCGGAGAAGACCGCGATCGTGGCGATCCCGCCGCGCGACAGCGGCAGCACCAGCTGGCGGAACACCCGGGCGGGGCCGGCGCCGTCGATGGCCATCGCCTCGTACAGGTCGGGGGTGATGTCGCGCATGACGCCGCTGAGGATCAGCGCGCACACCGGCAGCGAGAAGGCGGCGGTGGGCAGGATGACGCCGACGAGGTTGTCGTAGAGCCCGGCCTTGCTGATCAGGTAGAAGATCGGCACGATGACCGCCTGCGCGGGGATCGCCAGGCCCAGCAGGAACAGCCGGAACACGCCGGAGGTGAGCCGGCTGCGGCTGCGCACGATGGCGTACGCCAGCGGTGGCACGAGCAGCAGCACGATGGCCACCACGCTCGCCGTCACCACCAGGGTGTTGAACAGGTAGCGGCCGAAGCCCTCGTCGAAGGCGCCGGTGTAGTTGTCCAGGGTGAAGGTGTCGGGCAGGGCGATCGGGCCGTTGCGGCCGTACCCCTCGCGGGTCTGCACGGTGATCGCCAGCATGACGTAGATCGGCAGGCCGACCAGGAGCAGCCAGGCCACGGCGCCGATGCCGGCGAGCCAGTTGGGACGGTGCCGCTTCACAGACCCTCCATCGTGGAGCGCATCCTGTCGTAGCCGGAGACCCGGACCACGATCAGCGAGATGACGGTGGCGACGACGACGAGCAGCAGGGCGATGGCCGCGCCGGCGCCGAAGTCGAAGCTGCGGAACGCCTGCTCGTACATGTGGTAGGCGGTGATGGTGGTGTCGGTGCCCGGCCCGCCCTGGGTGAGGATCAGCACGGTGTCGAAGGTGGTCAGCCCGCCGACGACCATGAGCACCACCGAGGTGATCATGGCGTTGCGCAGTTGCGGCAGGGTGACGTGGCGGAACTGCCCCCACCGGCTGGCCCCGTCGACCTCGGCGGCCTGGTAGAGCACCGCCGGTACGGCGCGGGCCGCGCCCTGGTAGATCAGCGCGTGGAACGGGATGAACTGCCAGCTGCTGACGAAGACCAGCACGGCGATCGCGCCCGTGCGGCTGCCGAAGAGGTTGCCGTCGCCGAACAGCCACGGGGCCTGGCCCGGCACGCCGAAGTTCGGGTCGAGCAGCGCCCGCCACAGCACCGAGACGGCGGTCGCCGACAGCAGCAGCGGGAGGAAGAAGATGGCGGACAGCACGGCCCGGTTGCGCTGCGGCCCGGCCGCCCACACGCCGATCAGCAGGCTCAGCGGGGTCTGCACCAGCACGCCGAGGGCGGTGAGCAGGACGCTCAACCAGAGGCTGTTGATCATGACGGGGTCGCGGGCCAGCCGCTGCCAGTTGTCCAGCCCGACGAACTCCGGCGAGCCGAGGCCGGCCCAGCTGGTGAAGCTGAGCACGACGACGAGGACCAGCGGGGCGAGCGCGAAGAGCCCGAAGAACAGGGTCGCGGGCAGGGCCCAGGCGAAGCCCGGGCGGCTGAGGGTGGGGCCGCCGCCCGGGCGTCGTCGGGCCCGTCGCTGCTCCGTCACGGTGGGGGCGGCGAGGGTGGTGGTGGACATGGTCGCGCTCAGCCCGCCTGGAGGGACTGCATGGCCTTGATGAAGCCGGCGGCGTCCATCCGGCCGTTGCAGTACTGCTGCACCGCCTGGTGGATGGTCGTGGTCGCGGCCGGCGGGTACGCCTGGTCCCAGGAGAGCTGGAAGCTCGGGGCCTCCTTGACCAGGGTGAACTGGTACTTCAGGTAGTCGGGGTTGGTGGCGCCGTCGAGGAACTTCTCGGTGTTGGTGGTGGTGGGCAGGTTGCCGATGGCGAGCTGCGCCTGGACGAACTCGTCGGAGTACTGGAGCTTGAGGAACTCGGCCACCGCCTCCGGGTGCCGGGTCTTCTTCAGCACGGAGTAGAAGTTGTTGGTGTTGCCGACCACGTTGCGCGGGTCGCCCTTGCCGCCCGGGACGCTCGGGAAGGCGCTCCAGCCGAGGCCCTCGGCGGCGAAGGTCGGGTTGGCGTCGTTGTGGGTCGAGTAGTTCCAGGAGCCCATCAGTTCGAAGCCGGCCTTGCCGCTGGACAGCAGCGCCGGAGAGCCGCCGTCGGTGAACTTGACCGAGTCGAAGTTGGTGCCGAACGCGCCGGCGTCGGTCAGCTGCCGCAGCAGCTCCAGGGCGCGGCGGCTCTCCGGGCTCTCCCAGGCGCTCTTGTCGCCGCCGAGCGCCTTGGCGAACAGCTCGGGGCCGGCCACCCGGTCGTAGAGGTACTGGTACCACATCTGGGTGGGCCACTGGTCGCCGCCGCCGAGGGCGATCGGGGTGATCCCCTTGCCCTTGAGGGTCTTCACGGCCGCCAACAGGTCGTCCCACGTCTTCGGCGGGGTGATGCCGGCGTCGGCGAGGACCTTCTTGTTGTGGAACAGCAGCACCGGCTGGGTGCCGCGCATCGGCACCCCGTACGCCTTGCCGTCGACCACGGCGGTGTTGAAGACCGAGGGCAGGAAGTTGGCCTTCAGCCCCGGGTCCTTGGCGATCATGTCGTCGAGCGGCAGCAGCAGGTCGGCCTTGACGAACGGGGTGATGCTGCCGCCGCCCCAGTTGAAGAAGACGTCCGGCGCCTGCTTGGTGTTGATGATCGTCTGGAGCTTGGTCTGGTAGTCGGCGCCGGGAATGGTGTCCAGCACCGCCTTGACCTTCGACGTCTTGTTGAACGTGTCGACGAGCTGCTTCTCGACCTTGTTGGTGGCGTCGCCGTACACCAGGATGCGGATCTCGTCCTGGCCGGCGGCCGAGTCACCGTCGCCGCAGGCGGTCAGTGGCAGCGCCAGCGCCAGGGCGGCGCCGAGCGCGACGACGCGGGCGAGCCGCGTACGTACAGTCATGATCGACCTCTCGTGGTGGGGGTGTGGTGGGGGACGTCGCCGCCGGCGCGACGACCGAAAGGTGTCCGACAAGTTTCCGGAATACTTCCGTAACTCGTCCGAACGCTAGAACCGACCTGCCGTGTCGTCAACCCCCGATCGTGGGGCAAGATGGGCCGGTGGAGCGGCCCCGCCGTTCCGGACGTTTTCCGGTGGTGACGGGTACGGTCGGCCTTCCGACCGGTGAAGGAGACGCGGGTGGACGGCGACGACGGGCGCAGGATCACCATCACCGCTATCGCGCGGGAGGCCGGGGTCTCGGTGCCGACCGTGTCGCGGGTGCTCAACGGGCGCTCGGACGTGGCGCCCGACACCCGCGAGCGCGTGGAGGAGCTGCTACGCCACCACGGCTACCAACGCCGGGGCAGCCGCACGGTCAGCCACGCCGGCCTGGTCGACCTGGTCTTCAACGACCTGGACAGCCCCTGGGCGGTGGAGATCATCCGGGGGGTCGAGGACGTGGGGCACGGCGCGGGCGTCGGCACGGTGGTCTCCGCGATACACCGCCAGTCGACCGCCGCCCGGCAGTGGTTGCAGAACCTGCGGGCCCGCGCCACCGACGGCGTCATCTTCGTGACCTCGCACCTGAGCCCGCCGCTGCACGCGCAGCTGCGCCGGCTCAACGTGCCCGTGGTCGTCGTCGACCCGGCCGGCGTGCCCGCCACGGACGTGCCCACCGTCGGGGCCACCAACTGGGCGGGCGGGCTCGCCGCCACCGAGCACCTGCTGTCGCTCGGGCACCGGCGGATCGGCTTCGTCGCCGGACCGACGCACCTGCTGTGCAGCCGGGCCCGCCTGGACGGGCACCGCGCCGGGCTGGAGGCGGCCGGGGTGCCGGTGGAGGACCGGCTGGTGCACCCGGGCGACTTCTACCACGCCTCGGGCTTCGCCGCCGGTACGGCGCTGCTCGACCTCGAAGACCCGCCGACGGCCATCTTCGCCGCCAGCGACCAGATGGCCTTCGGCGTCTACGAGGCCGTCCGGCGGCGCGGGCTGCGGATCCCCGACGACGTCAGCGTCGTGGGCTTCGACGACCTGCCCGAGGCCCGCTGGGCCTCACCGCCGCTGACCACCGTCCGGCAACCGCTGGTGGAGATGGGCCGGCTGGCCGCCCGCACCGTGCTGCGGCTGGCGCAGGGCGAGAGCATCGACTCCCCCCGGGTGGAACTCGCCACCAACCTGGTCGTCCGCGACAGCACGGCCCCACCCCGGCTGCCGTGAGGCTCCCCGCCCCTCGACGGCGCTCCCGGTAGCGTTCCGGAAGTTCCGATCACCCCCGCCGGCCCGGAGCACCCGGAGGTCCGGCACGGCCTGCCGCTCCCCGGCCGCCCGGGGCCGGCCGGAGGTTCCGGCAACAGCGCCACGGGCGGCGGGGTCGAACGGATCTGCGACGCCCGGGGCGCCGTCGACGGCGGGCGGGGAGGTTCAGCGGTGCTGGGGGTGGTGCCGGACCGCGCGCCGGATGTCGACCGGCAGGGCGGGTGCGCCGTCGACCGGCGCGGGATCCTCGACGGTGGGGGCGATCCCGCCGGCGGCGATCCGGTCGAGGGTGGCCAGGCCGGCGGCGTCGATCGAGCCGAAGACCGTGTAGTTGGGGCGCAACGCCGAGTCCGCCTGGACCAGGAAGAACTGGCTGCCGTTGGTGTCGGGGCCCGCGTTGGCCATGGCGAGCGTGCCCCGCGCGTAGAGCCGGCGCGCGCCGGTCGGATCGGTCGGCGCCGGCGGCAGGTCGGTGGGCAGTTCGTCGGCGTAGCGGTAGCCCGGCCCGCCGGAGCCGGTGCCGGACGGGTCACCGCACTGGAGCACCCGCAGCGTCGGGTACGCCGTGAGCCGGTGGCAGGAGGTCCGGTCGTAGAAGCGGTGGCGCACCAGGTGCAGGAAGCTCTGCACCGTGCAGGGGGCGGTCTCCCGGTCGAGGGTCAGCCCGATCGGCCCCTGGTTGGTCCGCAGCGTGACCCGCACGGTGCCCCGGTCGGGGGTGCGCCTCGGGTCGGGCGGCAGCGGGACCGGCCGGGCGGCCGGGTCCTCGGGCGTCTCGGTGTAGGCGCACGGGCCGGGGGTCACCCGGGGACCGCCGGCGGCGTCGGCCGGGGACCCGCCGGGCGCGGCGAGCGCGGCGGCGCCGCCACCGGTCACCAGCGCCCCCACGACCAGGGCCACCCCGGCGAGGCGGGACAGCGTACGGGTCGGTCGACGGCGTGCCGCGATGGGCGGCGCGACGGTCTGCGGTCGGGGTTCGCTCGACACGGTGATCCTCCCTGCACTGATGGCGCCAGAAAGACCGGAGTCTATGGATCCCGTCGTCGGTTGTCGATCCGCGACGCCCCGGGCCGGGTCGACCGGGCGACCCCGACCGCGCGGAGGAGCCCTGCCGCTAACGGCGCCGCCCCGCGCGGCGACGCCACAGCAGGGCCGCCCCCAGCAGCGCGACGGCCGTCGCCACGGCCACGGCCACGGGCCAGCGCGCGATCAGCCCGTCCTCGAGTGGGCCGCTGGCCGCAGCCGGGCGCGGGTCACCGGTGGCGGCGAGCGCGGGCGGCGGGGCGGCCGCCGAGGCGGTCAGCTCCCCCGGCTCGACCAGCCGGCCGACGGCGGAGCCCCGCGGCAGCGAGAAGCCCCAGTCGAGCAGGGCGGCCCCCTGCTCCCAGCCCCGCGCGGGCTGCGGCTCGGCGCCGAGCAGGGTCACCACCAGCCGCCGCCCGTTCCGCTGGGCAGCCCCGACGTAGGTGTGCCGGGCCAGGTCGGTGAAGCCGGTCTTGCCGCCGAGCGCGCCCGGGTAGCGGTAGATGAGCTGGTTCTCGTTCTGGATCTCGAAACCCTTGGTGCGCTGCGCCGGCTGGGCGGGGATGCGGTGCGTCTCGGTCAGCGCGTACCGGCGGAACGTCGGGTCGGCGAAGCAGGCCCGGGCGATCAGCGCCAGGTCGTACGCGCTGGTGAACTGGCCCCGCCCGTCGAGGCCGGACGGGGTCACCGCGTGGGTCTGGAGGGCGCCGAGGCGGTGCGCCTCCTCGTTCATCGCCCGTACGCCGCCGGCCATCCCGTCCGCCCCGCCGCCGAGGCGGGCCAGCACGTTCGCCGCCTCGTTGCCGGACTGGAGCAGCAGCCCGAGCCAGACGGTCTCGACCCGGTAGCGCCCGCCGGCGACCAGCCCGACGGCCGAGGAGCCGGGTTCGATGTCCATGTCCCCGTCGGAGACGGTGACGACCTGCCGTGGGTCGAGCCGGGGCAGCATGGTGGCCGCCAGCAGCAGCTTCTGCACGCTGGCCGGGGTGCCGTACTCGTGCGGCCCGCAACCGCCCAGCACCTCGCCGGTGTCCAGGTCGGCGACCAGCCACGAGATCGCGGTGACCGCCGGCGGGCGCGCGGCCCCCGGCGGGACGACCAGGCCGGCGGTGTCCAGCGCCGGGCCGCCGACGGTCCGCTCACTCGGCACGGCCGGCGGCGGCGATGGACGGGGTGGCCGGGACACCCGGGGCGCGGGCGCCTTCGGGCAGGGCGCGGGCGGGACGACGCCGGGCGTGGGCGCGGCCACACCGGACGCGGCGGCACCGGGAGTCGCCGGTACGGAAGCGGATGCCACCGGCACCAGGGCGGGCGCGGCCGGCGCGGCGGGACCGGCCGCCGCGGGAACGGGCACGCCGGTGCCGAGGAGGACGGCGGTCGCCGTGGCCGCCAGCAGCCGAACCTTCATGCCCCGCACCCTAGTCGGCCCGGTTCGCGGTCCGGGCCGGGTTCCCCAGGCCCGGGAGGGCGGGACGGGCTTCGTGGTCCGCGGCGGCGACGTCGCCCAGCTCGCCGACCGGGTGGCCACGGGTGTGTCGCCGGCGCCCGGAGGCCCGCCGGCGCACGCCGCCGACGGTGGCGGCGCGGGCCACGGCGACTTCGGGACCATCGGCCCTGCCCGCCGGGCGGCACCGCGACGGAAGCTGGGGACTGAAAACGGTAGACGATCTTCCGGTTTGCGCGATGATCCGCCGTACCGGCGGCCCGCCGCGCGGCCCGGACGACACCGACGAAGGGACGACCATGGAAGCCCTCTCGCTGACCCGCCTCGCCGACGAGCAGCTCGCCGCCGCGCGGGAGGCCGACAGCGGACGCAGTGCCCGTTCCCTGCACCACGGGCGGGACCGCCGGCTGCGGCAGACCCTGCTGGCCCTGCGCGGTGGCCGCTCCCTCGACGAGCACGACAGCCCGGGCGAGGCGACGTTGCAGGTGCTCGCGGGGCGGGTACGCCTGGTGGCCGGGGACGAGGCCTGGGAGGGCGACGCCGGCGACCTCGTGGTCATCCCGCCGCTGCGGCACGCGCTGCACGCCGTCACGGACGCCGCCGTCCTGCTCACCGTGACGCCGCGGCCGTGACCACCGTCCCGGCCCACCGCCGCCCGGCCGCCGGCCCGGCCGCCGGCCCGGCCGGGCGGACCACGGTCGGCGCCACCGGCCACGCGCCGGGCCGGGGCAGGTCGCCGGGGTGGATGCCGCCGCAGCACGGCGCGTGGGCGATGCTGCTGCTGCCCGTCCTGGCGGCGCTGACCGTCACCGGTCCGCAGCCGCTGCACCTGCCCCTGCTCGGCGCCGCGCTCGCGGCGTACCCGCTGTCGTACTTCGGGTTGCAGGCGGTCAAGACCGGGCGGTTCCGCCGCGTACGCCCGCAGCTCGTCGGCTACGGCCTCGCCACGGTCGTGCTGGCCGCGCCGGTGCTGGTGGCCCGGCCCGCGACGCTCGCCTACGCGCCCCTCTACGCGGCCCTCGCCGCCGTCAACGCCGGCCACGCCCGCCGGCGCCGGGACCGGGCGTTCGTCAACGACCTCGCCTTCGTGCTCCAGTGCGGGTTGCTCGGTCTCGTCGTCGCCACGGTCGCCGAGGTGCCGTGGACGCGCGTGGTCGGGGTGACGGTCGTGGCGCTGGGTTACCTGGTCGGCACCGTCCTGTACGTCAAGACGATGATCCGGGAGCGGGACAGCGTCCGGTACCGGTGGGCTTCGTGGGCCTACCACGCCGTGGCCGCGCTCGCCGCGGTGCTCTGGGCGTCGGTGCCGGTCGCCGTCGTCTTCGCGCTGCTGCTCGCCCGGGCGGTCCTGCTCGCCGGACGCCGCGTCGCTCCGGTGCGGGTGGGGCTGGTCGAGACGGCGTGCGCCCTGCTGGTGCTGGCCGCGGTGGCGCTCTGACCGGCCGGCGCGACGCCGGCGCGGGCCGCCCGGCCCTGCGGCCACCGGGCGGCCGTCGAGATACCTTCAGGGCACCTCTGTTCGGTCGGACATGGACGGTGTCGGCATGCGTTTCCTCTTCCTGCTGGGCAGCTCACGCTCGGGCGGCAACACCGAACTCCTGGCCCGGCGCGCCGCGGCCGCGCTGCCGGCCGGGACCGAGCAGCACTGGCTGCGCCTGGCGGACCATCCCCTGGCGCCCTTCCGCGACATCCGCCACGACGAGCAGCGCTACGCGCAGCCGACCGGCAACGAGGCGCTGCTGCTGGCCGAGACGCTCGCCGCGACCGACCTGGTGGTCGCCTCCCCGCTCTACTGGTACAGCGTCAGCGCCGCCTCCAAGCTCTACCTCGACCACTGGTCGGGCTGGCTGCGGGTACCCGGCGTCGACTTCCGCCAGCGCATGCGGGGCCGCCGGATGTGGGCGGTCAGCGCCCTCAACGACGAGGACCCGGCCACGGCGGAACCGCTGGTGACCACCCTGCGGCGAAGCGCCGACTACCTCGGCATGCGGTGGGGCGGCGTGCTGCTCGGCCACGCCAACCGGCCCGGCGACGTGCTCCGCGACGCCGCCGCGCTGCGCGCCGCCGACACCTTCTTCGCGCCGCCGTCCGAGGGCGGCGAACAGGACGGGTGCCTGGCGCAGCCCGCCTCCTGCTGACGCCCCGGCGCACCCCGGTCCGGGGCGTCCCGCGTCGACGGAGCCCGCTCGACGGGCCGGGCCGCCCGCGTCGGATGGCTCACAAGCCGTTGCCTCCCGCCTGCCGCACCAACTAGAACCGGGGAACGATCGCCCGGACCTCCCGGCGACGGTGGCGAGGTGATGGCCGTGGCGCTGATCCCGTACGACGACACCGACTCGGCGGCCTTCGCCGCGACCCGGGAGCTGCCGCGCAGCGGGCTGGAGCGGTGGCGGCACGCCGTGCAGCAGCACCTGCGCCCGCGTGCCGGCGCCACCGTGCTCGACGTCGGAGCCGGCACCGGCGCCTGGGCCACCGCCTTCACCGACTGGTTCGGCGTCCGGGTGGTGGGCGTGGAGCCCGCCGGGGCGATGCGCTCGCGCGCCACCCACCGGCCGCTGCTCGCCGGCGACGCCGTCGCGCTGCCGCTGCGCGACGGCACGGCGGACGCGGCGTGGCTGTCCACCATGATCCACCACGTCCCCGACCTCGACGTCGCGGCGCGCGAGCTGCGCCGGGTGCTCCGGCCGGGCGCCCCCGTGCTGATCCGCTCGCCGTTCCCCGGCCGGCACCGGCGGATCACGCTGTTCCGCTGGTTCCCCGAGGCCGTACGGGTCCTCGAGACCTACCCCGACCTGGCGCGGGTACGCGCGGCGTTCGCCGCGGCCGGGTTCACCGTCAGCACGGTCGAGCCCGTCGCGCAGACCACGGCGGCGTCGCTGGCCGAGTTCGCCGAGCGTCTCGACCGCCGGGCCCACACCCCGCTCCAGTTGATCAGCGACGAGGAGTACGCCGCCGGCCTGGCCCGGCTCCGGGCCGCCGCCGACGCGGTCACCGGCCCGGTCGTCGACCACCTCGACCTGCTGGTGCTGCGCTGAGTCACCCCGGCAGGGCCGGGTCGAGGTGGCGCAGGTAGTCGTGCAGCGCCGCCGAGGCGCCCAGCCGGCGCAGGCTGCGCCGGTGCAGCTCCTGCTCCCGCTTGGCCAGCTCCGCGCGGACCCGCTGGGCGCTGCCGGTGGTGCGCATCTCGTCGAGCACGGCCGCCACGATGTCGAACGGGTACGCCCCCCGGCGCAGCAGCGCGACGACCTGCGCGGCGCGCACCTCGGCCGCGTCGTACACCCGGTAGCCGGTGCCGCGCTCGCGGACCGGACGCACCAGGCCGCGCTGCTCCCACAGCCGTAGCTGCGAGGTGCGGACGCCGACCAGGTCGGCGACCTCGCCGATGCGGGCGCCACGCCGGGGCGCCGGCAGGACGGCGGCCGGGCTGGCCACCACGGTCTCGAACGCGCCGAGCACCCGCCGGATGTCGGCCCGCTCGCGGTCCAGCTCGGCGTGGCCGGCGTCGAGCGCCGCGAGCGCCGCCGCCAGGTCACCCTGGTGCACCGCGACCATGACCTCCCGGGTACGCGCCCAGCCGTGCCCCTCGGCCATCCGCCGCACCACCGCGAGCGCCCGCACGTGCTCGTCCGTGAAGACGCGGTAGCCGGCGGGGGTGCGCTCGACCGGCGGCAGCACGCCGAGGTCCACGTAGTTGCGTACCTGCTGCACGGAGATGCCGGCGGTCTCCGCCACCTGCGCTCCCCGCCACCGCCCGGCCCGTCGCCCCGGATCCACCACGCGGGCCACCCTACCGGTTTCCACGTAGTTTGAGACTTCGCCCCCTGATTCGGATGGCCAGCACTGGTGAACGACGTGAAACCCTCCACGGGAGCTTCAATGAGACGATTGAAGGCGGCCTGGCCCCCGTAGATGTAGTCCGGGCGGAACTCCGCCCACGATCACGCGAAGGGTTCGCATGCAGCAGCCAGCACGGTCCGCCGCCGACAGCCACGACATGATCGAGGTACGCGGCGCCCGGGAGAACAACCTCGCCTCCGTCTCGGTCGACATTCCCAAGCGCCGGCTGACCGTCTTCACCGGGGTCTCCGGCTCCGGCAAGTCCTCCCTGGTCTTCGGGACCATCGCCGCCGAGTCGCAGCGCATGATCAACGAGACCTACAGCGCCTTCCTCCAGTCGTTCATGCCGAACCTGAGCCGCCCCGACGTCGACTCGCTGCGCAACCTGAGCGCGGCCATCGTGGTCGACCAGGAGCGGATGGGTGCCAACTCGCGCTCCACCGTCGGCACCGCCACCGACGCGTACGCGATGCTGCGCATCGTCTTCAGCCGCCTCGGCACCCCGCACGTGGGTGGGGCCGGGGCGTTCAGCTTCAACCTCGCCGAGGGCATGTGCCCGACCTGCGAGGGCCTCGGGCGGGTCTCCGACCTCGACGTCGACGAACTGGTCGACCGCGAGCGCTCGCTCAACGACGGGGCGATCAAGGTGCCCAACTTCGCCGTCGACTCGTGGTACTGGCAGACCATCGTCCACTCCGGGCTGTTCGACCCCGACACCAAGCTGCAGGACTACACGCCGCAGCAGTGGGAGGACTTCCTCCACAAGCCGTCCACGAAGATCAAGGTGGGCAGCAACAACTGGACGTACGAGGGTCTGGCCGTCAAGGTGCGCCGGCTCTACCTGGCCAAGGACCGCGAGTCGATGCAGGCGCACATCCGGGCGTTCGTCGACCGGGCGGTCACCTTCACCACCTGCGCCGACTGCGGCGGTGCCCGGCTCAACCAGGCGGCGCTCTCCTCCCGGATCGCCGGGCGCAACATCGCGGAGTGCTCGGCGATGCAGATCAGCGACCTGGCCGGGTTCGTACGCGCGATCGACGACCCGTCGGTCGCCCCGCTGGTCGGCAACCTGCGCGACCTGCTCGACTCGCTGGTCGAGATCGGCCTGGGCTACCTCAGCCTGGACCGCGAGTCCGCCACCCTCTCCGGCGGCGAGGCGCAGCGGGTGAAGATGGTCCGGCACCTCGGCTCCAGTCTCTCCGACGTCACGTACGTCTTCGACGAACCGACCGTCGGCCTGCACCCGCACGACATCGCCCGGATGAACGACCTGCTGCTGCGCCTGCGCGACAAGGGCAACACGGTGCTGGTCGTGGAGCACAAGCCCGAGACGATCGCCATCGCCGACCACGTGGTCGACCTCGGGCCCGGCGCCGGCACGGCGGGCGGCCGGATCTGCTTCACCGGCGACGTCGCCGGCCTGCGCCGCTCCGGCACCCTCACCGGGCGGCACCTCGACCACCGGGTACGCCTGCGCGAGCACGTGCGCCGGCCGTCCGGCCGGCTGTCGATCCGCAACGCCGACCTGCACAACCTGCGCGCCGTCGACGTCGACATCCCGCTCGGCGTGCTGACCGTGGTGACCGGGGTGGCCGGCTCGGGTAAGAGCTCGCTCATCCACGGCTCGCTGCACCGCCGCGAGGGCGTGGTGGTCGTCGACCAGTCGCCGATCCGGGGTTCCCGGCGCAGCAACCCGGCCACCTACACGGGCCTGCTGGACCCGGTCCGCACCGCCTTCGCGAAGGCCAACGGCGTCAAGGCCGCGCTGTTCAGCGCCAACTCCGAGGGCGCCTGCCCCACCTGCAAGGGCATCGGCCTGGTCTACACCGACCTGGCGATGATGGCCGGGGTCGCCTCGGTCTGCGAGCGGTGCGAGGGGCGACGCTTCACCGACGAGGTGCTCACCTACCGGCTGCGCGGGAAGAACATCAGCGAGGTGCTCGGGATGTCGGCCACCGAGGCGAGGGACTTCTTCCCCAGCGGCCCGGCCCGGGTGATCCTCGACCGGCTGGTCGACGTCGGGCTGAGCTATCTGACCCTCGGGCAGCCGCTCAACACGCTCTCCGGGGGCGAACGGCAGCGGCTCAAGCTGGCCATCCGCATGGCCGACAGCGGAAGCACGTACGTGCTGGACGAGCCGACCACCGGGCTGCACCTGGCCGATGTGGACCAGTTGCTCGCCCTGCTGGACCGGCTGGTCGACGCCGGCAACACCGTCGTGGTCATCGAGCACCACCAGGCGGTGATGGCGCACGCCGACTGGCTGATCGACCTCGGGCCGGGGGCGGGGCACGACGGTGGCCGGATCGTCTTCACCGGCACGCCGGCCGAGTTGGTCGCCCACGGCGACACCCTGACCGCACGGCACCTGCGCGAGTACGTGGCCACCTGAGCCCCCGGGCCGGCCGGGCAGCGCCGGCAGCCGCCGCCGGTACGTGGCGGACCGTAGGCGGCGGTGCCGGCGGGCGCGGCGGTACCCGGCGGCGGCCCGCGGGCGGGCGGTGGCGGCGGGTCAGACGAGGCGGCGCAGCCAGCGACGCTGCCAGGGCGTCTCCACCGCCCGCGGCCGGTAGGTGGATCGCACCCAGTCCACCGCCCGCTCCGGCGGCAGCCCGTCGAGGATCGCCAGCGCCGCCAGCGCCGTGCCGGTGCGCCCCGTACCGCCCCGGCAGGCCACCTCCACCCGCTCGCCGGCGTGGGCGCGGCGCAGGGCCTCGCTCAGCGCGTCGATCGCGTCCGCCCGGTCGACCGGGACCCAGAAGTCGGGCCACCGGATCCGCCGGTGCGGCCAGGCCGGCACCGGCCCGGGCGCCAGCAGCAGGGCGAAGTCGGCGGGCGACGCCGCGTCCGCGACCCGCCGCCCCCGCACCCGCGCCCCGCTCGGCAGTACGACGACCCCCGCCTGCTCGCCCCACACCCGTACATCACCCATCCCCCCATCCTTCCGTCCACCCCGCTCCCCCGCTGCCCCGCCCGCTCACCCGCTCACCCGCTCACCCGCTCACCCGCTCACCCGCTCACCCGCTCACCCGCGTCGATCATGAGGTTAGCGGCGATGTCGATCTCCGCTGGTGCCGTCAACCTCATGATCACCGGGTGCAGGAACGGGAGGGATGGACGGGTCAGCTGTGGGTGGAGGGGGTGGGTGGGGGTTGGGTCCGGGGGCGGGCGCGTAGGTGGGCGCGTTCGCCCTGCCGGCCGAAGAGGCTGAGGAACTCCACCGGCTCGGCGTCGGCCGACCCGAACCAGTGGGGTACGCGGGTGTCGAACTCCGCCGCCTCCCCCGGCGTGAGTACGAGGTCCTGGTCGCCGAGGACGACCCGCAGCCGCCCGTTGAGCACGTAGAGCCACTCGTAGCCCTCGTGGGTCTGCGGATCGGGTTCGGCCCGGCGGCTCCCGCCCGGGATCACGAGCTTGTACGCCTGGATGCCGCCGGGTCGGCGGGTCAGGGGCAGCATGGTCATCCCGTGGCGGGTGACCGGGCGCAGGTGGATGCGCGGGTCCCCGGTGGAGGGGGCGTCGACGAGTTCGTCCAGCGTGACGCCGTGCGCCCTGGCCAGCGGGAGCAGCAGTTCGAGGGTGGGCCGGCGGACACCGGACTCCAGCCGGGACAGCGTGCTCACCGAGATGCCGGTCGCCGCCGACAGGTCGGCGAGGGTGGTCTCCCGCTGCCGGCGCAACGCGCGCAGCCGGGGCCCGACCGCGCCGAGCGTCTGGTCCAGTTCGTCGTCCATGCCGCCATATTGCCACTTCGGCAACAATGTTTGCCACCATGCTCGTCGCGACCGCACTGTGGTCGCGGGAGGTGGTCACGGTGACCGATCAGCTGGACAGCGGCTACGACGTGGTGGTGATCGGAGGTGGCGCCGCGGGGTTGAGCGGGGCGCTGACCCTGGCCCGGGCGCGGCGGTCGGTGGTGGTGATCGACGCGGGGGCTCCGCGCAACGCCCCGGCCGAGGGGGTGCACGGGCTGCTGGCCCGGGAGGGGATCCGGCCGGCCGAGCTGCTGGAACGCGGCCGGGCGGAGGTACGCGGATACGGCGGCCGGGTGGTGACCGGCGAGGTCGAGGCGGTGACCCGCGCCGACGGCGGGTTCACGGTCGCGCTGGGCGACGGCCGTACGGCGCGGGCGCGGCGGCTGCTGGTGGCCACCGGGCTGGTGGACGAGCTGCCGGACGTCCCGGGGCTGCGGGAGCGCTGGGGCAGGGACGTGCTGCACTGCCCGTACTGCCACGGCTGGGAGGTCCGCGACCGGGCGATCGGGGTGCTGGCCGGCGGGCCGCTCTCGGTGCACCAGGCGCTGCTGTTCCGGCAGTTGAGCGCCGACGTCACGTACTTCCGGCACACCTCGGCGCTCTCCGACGAGCAGGCGGAGCAGCTGGCGGCCCGGGAGATCCGCGTGGTGGACGGCGAGATCGCGTCCCTGGAGGTCGTCGGGGACCGCCTCGTGGGCGTACGGCTGGGCGACGGCACGGTCGTCGACCGCGACGCGCTGGCCGTCTCGTCGCGGATGGTGGCGCGCGCGGGTTTCCTCGCGGCCCTCGGGCTCACGGCGGCGGACCACCCGGCGGGGGTCGGCGAGCACGTCCCCGCCGACCCGACGGGCCGCACCGACGTGCCCGGCGTGTGGGTGGCGGGCAACGTCACCGACCCTGCCGCCCAGGTCGGTGCCGCCGCGGCGGCCGGCGTGGTCGCCGCGGCCCAGATCAACGCCGACCTCGTCGCCGAGGAGACCCGCCGGGCGGTGGCCACCCGGCGCGACCCGTTCTCCGCGCGCTCGGAGGCGGCGCTCTGCGAACAGGTGGTGGGCGACCGGCGCCACGGCCTGTGACGGTCACGACAGGCTGGGCGGCGGGCCGGCGGGGCGGGCTCAGTCGGGCGGCGGCCCGACCCGGGCACGGACCTTCCCGGCGCACGCGTCGAGCGCGCCACGGGCGTCCAGCCCGAGGCTCTCGATCGCGACCAGCGCGGTGAACGCCACGTCCGCCAGCTCCGCCGCCACGTCCTCGCGGCTGTGCGTGACCCCCTTGCGCGGGTTCTGGCCGAGCAGCCCGATCCAGGCGCCCGCCGCCTCCCCCGCCTCCTCGGTCAGCTTGAGAATCCGGCAGGTGAGTTCGGTCTGCCCGGTGCCGTTGGCGGCGTCCAACCAGCCGCGCGAGGCCCGGACCGCGTCCCAGATCGGCTCGTCCATCGGACCAGTGAACCGGACGCGGGTCACGGTCCGTATCGCGGGACGGTTGGCGGGTAACCGGGTCCGGGTGGTAGCAACAGGGACTACCAGCGCAAGCGAAGGGACGTGTCGTATGCCGGAGACCGTGGAGACGGTGTTCACCAGCGTGGTCGCCCGCAATCCGGGTGAGCCGGAGTTCCACCAGGCGGTACGCGAGGTGCTGGAGAGCATCGGCCCGGCGCTGGCCCGACACCCCGAGTACGCCGAGGCGCGGATCATCGAGCGGATCTGCGAGCCGGAGCGGCAGGTCATCTTCCGGGTGCCGTGGGAGGACGACCGCGGCCGGATCCAGGTCAACCGGGGCTTCCGGGTGGAGTTCAACAGCGCCCTCGGCCCGTTCAAGGGCGGGCTGCGCTTCCACCCGTCGGTCTACCTCGGGATCGTGAAGTTCCTCGGCTTCGAGCAGATCTTCAAGAACGCGCTGACCGGGCTGTCGATCGGCGGCGGCAAGGGCGGCGCGGACTTCGACCCGAAGGGGCGCTCGGACCGGGAGGTGATGCGCTTCTGCCAGAGCTTCATGACCGAGCTGTACCGGCACATCGGCGCGGAGACCGACGTGCCGGCCGGGGACATCGGCGTGGGCGCCCGGGAGATCGGCTACCTGTTCGGCCAGTACAAGCGGATCACCAACCGGTACGAGTCGGGGGTGCTCACCGGCAAGGGCCTGGCGTACGGGGGCGCGCAGGTGCGCCGGGAGGCGACCGGCTACGGGGCGGTCTTCTTCGCCGACGAGATGCTGCGGCAGGCCGGCGACAGCCTGGACGGCAAGCGGGTCGTGGTCTCCGGATCCGGCAACGTGGCGATCTACGCGATCGAGAAGGTGCACCAGCTCGGCGGGCGGGTGGTCGCCTGCTCCGACTCGTCCGGCTACGTCCTGGACGACAAGGGCATCGACCTGGAGCTGCTGCGGGAGCTCAAGGAGCAGCGCCGGGCCCGGCTCGACGACTACGCCCGGCACGTGCCGCACGCGATGGCGGTCTCCGGTCGTACGGTCTGGGAGGTGCCCTGCGAGCTGGCGCTGCCGTGCGCGACGCAGAACGAGATCGGCGGTGCGGAGGCCGCGGCGCTCGTGGCCGGCGGCTGCGTCGCGGTGGTCGAGGGCGCGAACATGCCCACCACGCCGGAGGCGGTGCGCATCCTCGGCCGGGCCGGCGTCCGGTTCGCGCCGGGCAAGGCGGCCAATGCCGGCGGCGTGGCGGTGAGCGCGCTGGAGATGCAGCAGAACGCCAGCCGCGACTCGTGGACGTTCGCCGAGTCGGAGCAGCGGCTGCGCGACATCATGCGCGACATCCACGACCGCTGCTGGAGCACCGCCGAGGAGTACGGGCTGCCCGGCGACTACGTGGCCGGAGCCAACATCGACGGGTTCCGCCGGGTGGCGGAGGCGATGCTGGCCCACGGCCTGATCTGACCGGGCGGCCGGTCCGCCGCGACAGCGCCGGCGGCCGACCGGGGGCGACGCGCATCGCGCCCCGGCGGCGCCGGCGGGCTCAGAAGCTGCTGACCAGCTTCACGAACGCCTCGTCGATCATGGCGGGATCGGTGGCGTCGAACGCCTTGCCCGAGGACGCCTTGGCGATCTTGTCCAGCGTGGCGAAGTCGGAATCCCGGTCGAAGGCGATGCAGAAGACCTTCACCGGGCGCCGCGGGTCGAGGGTGATGTCGGCGAGCAGCCGGGCCAGGTCGTTGTCCCGGGCGTACTCGTTCTTGCCGTCGGTCAGCACGACGACGGCGTTGATCCGCTGCGCGTCGTACCGCTCGAGGACCTGCTTGTGGGCGGCCCGGACGGTCGCGTAGAGCGCGGTGTCGCCCGCGACGTGCAGGCCGGCGATCCGGCTGTCGATCCGCTTCTTGTCGAAGTCGCCGAGCCGGACCTCCTCCCGGTACGGGCCGTCGGGCCGCTTCGACGTCTCCGAGGAGAACGACCAGAGCCCGACCCGGTCCTCGGAATTGAGCAGCGCGAGACCCTTGGCCGCCGCCGCCGAGGCGACCTGGAAGCGGGTGCGATCCCCGACAGGGGCCTGCATCGACCCGGAGGTGTCCAGCGCGATCAGGATGTTGGCCTTCTTGCGCAGCGTGCTCCAGCCGTCCAACATCGCCTCGACCACCGCCGGGTGCGGCGGCGCGAAGTACGCCAGCCCGCCGGCGGGCTCGGCGCCGACGCTGGCGAGCAGCTCCGCCGAGGCCTGCCGCTCGTGGTCGCGGAAGCCGAGGCGGGCGAAGCTCGCCTGCTGGTCGTCCTCGGTCAGGAAGGCCAGGAAGTCGTCCGCGGCCACGCGCTGCCGCTCGTCGGCGGAGGGGAGCACCACGAACGGGTGGTCCAGGTTGAAGGTGCCCTCCTTCGGGTGCACGGCGACCAGCGGGACCTTCGGCCGGTGGCCCCGCTCCTGGCCCTCCTGCCGCGGGCTCAGTCCCCCCTCGTTGTAGAGGTGGACCAGTTCCTCCTGCATGACCATGGCGCTCATGTCGCCGGCGCTGGCGCCCCCGCCGGCCAGGTCGGCCTCGGCGAGGTCGCGGAGCAGCTCCACCGAGTCGTCGCTGTAGTGCGACACGTTGGCCTCGATCTGCCGGACGAACCGGGTCACCTTCGGATCGGCCAGGTCCGACGTGGTCAGGTCGCTGGAGCGGTTCGCGGCGGCGTAGTAGGTGGCGATGGTCGCCGCCAGACCCGAGGTGGAGAGGTTCGGGTTGTCCTTGCCGAAGGTGAAGCGGCCCCACTCCGGCCTGCCGAAGCCCGCCCAGCCCTGCCGGCCGGAGAGGCCGAGGATCTCCCCCCAGCCCAGCGGACCGCGCTGGCGTACCAGCTCACCCTTGGGCTGGGGCATCGCGATGACCAGCGGGCTGTTGGCGATCGACGGGTAGCGGTCCGGGGTCTGCGGCGCCCGCCCGGCGGCCTCGTCGAGCAGCCGGAGCTGGCCCGTCCACAGGCTCGACGTCGGCAACCAGACCTGCGGCTGCGGCAGGCCGGTGCCGCTCCAGCCGGCGGCCAGCACCTCGGTGGCCCGGCCCGAGTTCAGGGCGCTGACGTGCACCTGGGCGCAGCCGCCGCCGTCGAGCGTCCGGCCGCTGTCGTTGTACCGCTTCGCCAGCTCGACCAGCAGCGCCGCCTTCTCGGTCGAGGAGTTGACGTCCAGGCGCAGGGCGCAGTCGGCCCGGGGCCGGTCGGTGCCCGCGTCCCGCTGCCGTACGAGCACGAACGCCCCGACGATGACCAGCAGCCCGGCGGTGACGGCCGCGGTGTACGGCAACCACTGTCGTGCGCGCGGCGGGGCTGGGGCCATGGGACGTCCTCCTCGCGGGTCGACTGACGGCAGTCAACCTATCGGGGCGGTGCCACGGGCGGCGGCGGGCCCGGCGCCCCTCGGTCAGGGGCGCTCGCCCCGGTCGCCGAGCGCCACCGCGACCAGCAGCCGGACCACGTAGACCACGCCGAAGGCGCTCGCCCCGGTCGCCGCGGCCACGCCCACCCCGCTCGACGCGACGTAGCCGGCGGCGGCACCGACCGAGCCGAGGAAGATCGCGGTCGAGATGCCCCAGGCGTCGACCGACTCCCGGCGCAGCCGCCGCCCCCAGCCGCCGCCCGCCTCAGCGACGGGGGCGAAATCCGCAGACCGGCTCTGCGCACCTTGTGTCGGTTCCGCCCGGCCCACCGGTGCCGTGCCGACTCGGGTCGGCGACGTCGGTTCCGGTGGTGCCGTCGGCGCATCCGACGCGGGACGGGGCAACGGCAGCGGCTGGTTCGGCGTGGGCGCGCCGGCGGTCTCGTTGCCCAGGCGGAGCACGCTCTCGTGGCGCAGCGGGCCGGGTGCCCCGACGTCCTGCCCGAGCAGCCGCATCAGCACCTGCTCGGCCTCCGGCCGGTCCGCCGGGTCCTTGGCGAGGCACTGCCGGACCAGCTCGTCGAGGCCCGGCGGCAGGGGCGGCAGGTCGGGCGGGTCGTTCAACACCCGGTGCATCACCGCGAAGAGCGAGTCGGTGCCGAACGGCGGGCGGCCCCCCGCGGCGAAGGCGATGGTGGCGGCCCAGGCGAAGACGTCGCAGGGCGGCCCGACCGAGTCGTCGTTGCGGAACCGCTCCGGAGCCATGTACGCGGTGGTCCCCAGCACCCGGCTGGTCACCGTCTCGGTGACGCCCAGCGCGCGGGCGATGCCGAAGTCGATCACCCGGGGGCCGTCCCGGCCGAGCACCACGTTGTCGGGCTTCAGGTCGCAGTGCACGACGTCGCAGCGGTGGATCGCGGCGAGCGCGGTGGCGGTGCCGACCGCCAGGCGGTGCAGCGCGTTGCCGGTGACCGGGCCGTGCTCGCGTACGTGCCGGTGCAGCGTGGGACCCTCGATGAACTCGCTGACCACGTACGGTCGTTCGCCGTCGACGTCGGCGAAGAGCACCTGCGCGGTGCAGAACGGCACGACGCGGCGCGCCGCCGCGATCTCCTTCATGAACTGCGAACGCGCCCGGGGATCGCTCAGGTCGATGTTGATCATCTTGACCGCCACCCGGTGGCCCTGCTCGTCCTCGCCGAGGTAGACCACTCCCTGGCCGCCCGAGCCGAGCCGGCCGACCAGCCGGTAGGGACCGGCGGTGCTCGGGTCGTGCGTCCACAGTGGCGCCAGCCCCGGCACCGGCGCGCTGGCCAGTCCTGTCATTCCGACTCCATCAGATGTCGTGTCCCGCCCACCCGGCGGGCAGGACACGGTCATGGTGCCATGCCCTCGCCTGCCGGCCGAGGACGGCCGCACGGCCGGTCGCCCCGGCGGGCGGGCCCGCCACGGACCGGGCGACCGGGGCCGGGCAGGCGGACGGCTGGCGCCCGCCGGAGTTGTCCGACGGGCGCCAGCCGTTTCGCGGTGTCCGGGCCCTGCCCGGAGGGAGTCACACCGTCAGCGCGCGGCTCCCATGCCGAAGCGGTGACGCTTGCGCCAGACCAGCGACAGCAGCAGGAGCACCGCACCGGCGCCGACGAGGCCGCCGCCGAACTTCATCGGGGTGCTCAGGCTGTCGCCCGTGACGGGCAGCGGCGGCGCGTGCTTCTTGAGCACGGTCAGCGTCGCGGTCGCCACCTGGCCCGACGTCTGGCCGACGGCCCGGAAGGTGTACCTGCCCGGGTGACGCGGCGTGTAGGTGGTGCGGAAGTTGCCGGCCCCGTCCGCCGTGACCACGATGGTGCTGGGGCTCGGCTGGGGCGCCCGCTGCAACGAGACCGGCGCCATCGCGACCATCTCGCCGTTGCTGCGGCGCGCCTGCTCGGCGCCCGGTACGGCGGCGGCGAGCGGCGACGTGCTGACGGTGATGATGACCGTCTCGCCCGGCGTCCAGCCGCTACCGATCAGGGTGGCGGTCTGGCCGACGAAGACGGTCGGCGGGCTCACCGCGAGCGTCGCGGGGCCGGGCGGGTAGACCGGTGGCTGTGGCGTTCCGGTGCCGGGCGCCGGCTGCGGCTGGGCCGCCCCCGCTGCGGTCGGCGCGGCCAGCACGGCCATACCGACCGTGAGCGCCATGATGATGCGGGATAGCCGCATGATTGGTTCCCTCCTACTGATCACAGCTTGGTGCGGAAACAACTTGGGTGGTCCATGGGGTGGCGGTGGGGGTCAGCCACAGCTCGGCGGTACCGACGCCGGTGGTCGCCGTCAGCACGGTGACCTCCAACGTGCGCGACTGCCCCGGGCCGACCTCGACGTTGACGGTGCCGACCTGGCGGCGCCGTTCGGTGCCGCTGCCGACGGCCGTCTCGGCGCCGTCCAGACGGGCGGCGAGCACCGCCCCGCCGGCCGGGCTGTGCACCGACACCAACGTGCGGACGGTGTACGGGTCGCCGGCCAGACCGAGACCGAGGACCGACTCGCTGAGACCCGACCTGGGCGCCGACGAACGCAGGGTGACCCGGAGCCGGAGCTCCCGGCGGCCGTCGGGCCGGCAGTCGCCGACCGCCAGGGTCGCCGACGGCCGGAGGTAGTAGCCGAGCTTCGCGCCGCTGCCGTCGTTGAGGAACACGCCGACGGTCGGCACGGTGTCCTTCTCCGGGAGCGTCCCGGCCATCCGGCTGTCGCCGATCGTCCGTTGCTCCTCGGGTCGGGCACTCCAGAACAATATCCGGCGTTCAGTGACAGCACGGTCAAATGAGGACAATAACGCCTTCGGGTCAATATTCTTCGTGACCAGCGCGTCGAACACGGCGGCGGCGGACGCGGCGAAGAAGGCGTCCTGTTTCTCGTTGTCCATCCGCTGGTAGCTGTCGCTGAGCACCGTCTGCACGACCTTCTCGGCAGCCAGCGGGACCCCGCCGGGCACCATCACCGGGCCGGTGGCCTTGAGCAGGTACGACAGCACCACCGGGTCGACCGCGAGCACCCCGTCCACGGCGGTGCCCGTACGCCGCCGGAACATCTCCCGGTAGAGGGCGGCGGCGGTCGGGAAGTGCGGGGTGAGGTTGACGTCGGCCGGGTAGATCCCCGGCAGGTCGGCCCAGATCCCGCGTACCTCCGCGGGCACCTTCAGCGGCGGCACGAACCGGCCCAGCGCGCTGCTGCTGCCCTGCCGCCCCATCCGGACCCGACCGTCGGCCGCGTGCACGACGGCGTACGCGCCGATCATGCCGCCGGTGGCGCGCAGCTCGGCGGGATTCTGGGAGACCACGAGGTAGGTGCGGCGGCCGTCGGCGCCCAGTAGCGGCGGAAGCAGTCGGCTGGCCTGGTCGGCGGCGGCGGTCAGCCCGGCCAGCCGGTCGATCTCGCCGCGCAGGTCGGCCAGCGCCTGCCGGACCTGGGCGACCAGGCCGTCGGTGGGTACGGTCGCGAGGCTGTCCCGGGCCCCCCGCACCGCCGAGTTGACCCTGGCCAGCTCGGCCGACAGGGCCCGCAACCGCGCCACGTCCAGGCGCCCGCCCGCGGGTACGAGACTGGTCAGGTCGGCGCGCAGCAGCGGCGGGAACGCCTGCCGGGCCAGGTCGTCGATGGCCACCGAGATCTGCCGGACCGCCGCCAGGTTGTCGCCGGCGTACGGGGTGCGCCGACCGACCCACCAGCCGGGGTCACCGGTCGCCGCCCGGGCGCTGCCGGACTGCTCCTGCAACGCCGCGAGGGTGCGCTGGGCCCGGGCGGTGTCGCCCCCGAGCACCTGCGCGCTGAGCTCCCGGGCCAGACCGGCGGCGTTGAGCAGGTGGGCGCGGGCCTGCCAGCCCCGGAAGCCCACCCAGCCGGCGGTGAGCAGCAGCAGGGAACCCACCACGAGGGTGGCGAGCAGGGCCCGGCGCACCTGCCGCCGCCGGCGGGAACGACCACGCCGTCGACGCGGTCTCGCGCTCTCCGTCACACCACACGTCCTTCCTGGAAGACGGCCACCGGGCCGCATTCCGCTGCCGTTGCACACTGCTAACGATCGGTTTCACCCGGTGATGACGCGGTCGCCCCCTACGCGGGCCCCGCTCGTCGCTCACCGCACGCCGGCGCGCCCGGCGGCCGCCTCGTACAGCAGCTGTTCGATCCGGTCCACGCCCGCCGACATCGACATGTCGCGCAGGTACGCCTCGCGCCCGCGCCGGCCCATGTCGGTGCGGGCGGGCGGCGGGATGGTCGCGGCCAGCCAGAACCGGTCGGCCAGGCTCGCCCAGTCCTCCGGCGGGCAGGAGAGCCCCGCCCGGGCCCGCTCCACCACCTCGGCGGTGTCGCCGCCGGCGGAGGCCACCACGGGCGCGGCGCACGAGAACGCCGCCTGGAGCTTCGCCGGCAGGGTGCTGCGCAGCTCGGGCAGGTCCCGCAGCATGACGAGCTGGTAGTCGGCGGCGGCGTACAGGTCCGGCATGTCCGGCGGCGACCGCCGCTCGACGAAGCGAACGTTCTCGGCGCGCAGTTCGGCGGCGAGCCCCCGCACCCGCCGCTCGTCCGCGCCCGATCCCACCAGGACGAGGTCCACGGTGTGGTCCAGCGCCGCCGCCGCCCGCACCGCGGTCTCCAGTCCCTGCCGGGCACCGATCGTGCCGGCGTGCATCACCACGCAGCGCTCGTCGCGCCGCACCAGCCTGCGGGCCGCCCGGCTGGGCCGTGCGGGTTGGAAGATCCGCTCGTCGGTCCAGTTGAGCACCACCCGCACCCGGGCCGGGTCGGCGCCCGCCGCGACTACCCGGCCACGCAGCGACGGCGCGGCGACCGCGACCCGGTCGGCGGCCCGGTAAGCCCGCGTCATCGCGGCGGCGATCCGTGCGGCCCACCGCCCGTTCTCGGCCCCGACGGGCTCGTCCTCCGCCCAGACGTCCTGCACGTGCACGACGGTCGGCACCCGGCCCAGCACCCGCGGCAGGGCCGCCGCCGCGAAGGCGTTCGCCGGCGGCAGGTGCACGTAGAGGGCGTCGACGTCGGCCAGGAACGACCGCCCGGTCAGCGTCGCGCTGCCGGCGAACGACAGGTGCCCGGCCATCCGGGTGCGCACCGAGCCGTCGCCCGCCGAGTAGCGCGGCACCCGCCGTACGGTCAACCGCTCGCTGCGCGTCTCGTGCCGCCAGCGCTGCCGCCAGCCCGGATAGACGTGGCCGCCGGGATAGTCGGGGAAGCCGGTGAGCACCTTCACCTCGTGCCCCCGCACGGCGAGCTCCTCGGCGAGGCTGCCCGGGATGAACGCCGGCTCGGGCGGGAAGTGGTACGACAGGATCCCGACCCTCACCGACCCGCCTCCGTCCGGACAGCCCCGCTCGGCGCGGCACCGTGACGTCGGGGCGTCCGGCCCGCGTACGATGCCGACATCCCCTCCACGACCGGCCGGCTCCGACGGCCGGCGACCGGCGCGGCGCCACCGTCCGCGACGGCACCGACGAGAGGGGTCCGCATGGTCGACCGGGTGCTGTTCGTCTGCCACGCCAACCTGTGCCGCTCACCGATGGCCGAGTACATCGCCCGCCGCCTGCTGGCCGGGCGGGCGGTCACGGTCGCCAGCGCCGGCACCGACGCCGTCGACGACCTGCCGATGCACCCGTACGCGGCGGACCTGGCGGCGGAGACCGGCGGGGACCCGACCGACTTCCGCAGCCGACGGCTGCGCCCGGAGCACCTGGTCGGGGCGACGCTGGTGCTCGCGGCGACGCGCCGCCAGCGCTCGGTGTGCACCGCGCTCGCGCCGGCCGCGCTGCACCGGACGTTCACCGTCCGGCAGTTCGGCCGGCTGGCCGCAGCCGCCGACCCGACGACGGACCCGGCCGGGGCTCCCCTGCGGGCGGCGGTCGAGGCGGCCGCCCGCGCCCGGGGGCGGCTGCAACCCGCCACCCCCGACGCGGACGACCTGCGGGACCCCATCGGCGGGACCGTCGCCGACTTCCGGCGCTGCGCGGAGGAGATCGAACGGTCGATGCGACCCCTCGCGGCGCTCATCGGGACAGCCGGGTGAGTTCCTGCGTACGGTCGCTGACGACGTCGACGCGCTCCGCGTGCCGGGCCACCGGGGCCGAATCGGCCGGCAGGTCCGGCGTCGCGGCGCCCGCGACCACCCGGTAGGCCTCGTACTGGTACGCCTCCGCCTTGGCCACCTTGGCCATGTTCAGCACGCAGCCGAGCAGCCGTACGGAGACCGAGTTCAGGGCGCGGGCCGCCTGCGCCACCTGGCTGCGCGAGGTGCGGCCCTGCTGCGAGACCAGCAGCGCGCCGTCGGCCTGCACGGCCACCACCACGCCGTCGGTCACGGCCAGCAGCGGGGCGGTGTCGATGATGACGATGTCCGCCGACTCCCGCAGGGCGAGCAGCAGGTCCGCCATCGCCTTCGAGCCGAGCAGCTCGCTGGGGTTGGGCGGCGCCGAGCCGCTCGGGAGCACCAGCAGGGACTTGTCGCCCCAGCGCTGCACCACGTCACCGACCTGGACGTCGCCGACCAGCACGTCGGTGAGCCCGATGCCGGCGTCGAGGCCCAGGTAGTCGGCGACCTTCGGCCGGCGCAGGTCGGCGTCGACCAGCAGCACCCGCCAGCCGGCCTCGGCCAGGGCGATCGCGAGGTTGCAGGAGAGCGTGGTCTTGCCCTCCCCCTGAAGGGCGCTGGTGACCGCGATGACGCGGGCGGGCTCGTGCACGTCGACGAAGCGCAGATTGGTACGCAGCTTGCGCACCGCCTCGGCCCGGGCGGAGTTCGCCGCCTCGCCGACGATCAACGGTTGCGACTTCGCGGTGCTCTCGAAGGGGATCTCGCCGAGCAGCGGGCTGCCGGTGGTGCGTTGGAGACCGGCGGCGTCGCGCAGGCGGACGTCGGCGACCCCACGCAGGATCGCCAGGCCCACGCCGGCGAGCAGGCCGAGCAGGGTACCGACGGCGAAGTTGCGCACCGGCTGCGGCGAGACGGGCGTCGGGGTGACCCGGGGCCCGCTGACCACCTCGATGCGGATGGGGCCGGCCTTGCCGTCCTGGGTCGTCTCCACCTTCTGCACCAGCTCGACGAACTTCGCCGAGAGCAGTTCGGTGACCTTCAGGGCCCGGTTCTGGTCCGTGTCGGTCACCGACGCGCGCAGCAGCACGGTGCCGGTCTCGGTCGAGGTGCTGACCCGGCGCTGGATCTCCTCGGCGGTGAGCCCGACGGAGTTCTCGGCGACCACGCTCTGCGCGAGGCGGTCGCTGGTCAGCAGTTCAGCGTACGACTTGACCCGCTGCTGGAGGAAGAGGCCGCCCTGGTAGGCGTCCGTGACGCCCTGGCTGGGCGTGGTGACGAAGAAGGTCACCGACGCGACGTAGCGGGGCTGCGCCCGGACGGTGACGAGGGCGGTGACGCCGAGCGCGACCATGACGGCCAGGAGCACGATCCACCAGTGCCGGCGCACGAGGCGGAGTTGGCGGTACACGTCCATCAGGCGCGCCTCCGTACCGGGCCGGTAACGCCAAAGAACTTCACGAAAACCCCCA
This sequence comes from Micromonospora sp. SD12, assembly GCF_052068495.1. Classification (NCBI taxonomy): domain Bacteria; kingdom Bacillati; phylum Actinomycetota; class Actinomycetes; order Micromonosporales; family Micromonosporaceae; genus Micromonospora; species Micromonospora sp. SD12. The sequence goes on from NZ_JBQHDF010000009.1 coordinate 60,789, forward strand.
AGGTCGACTTAATCTCGTGAAACCATTAAAGCGACTCATACGCCTTATGTCCCGAGTTACGTATTTTCGGCCCTTGACATGTGCGCCCGACCCACCACCGGACAAACGGGCGGACGGCGTTCCGGGTGGCGGGAGAAACCGACCGGGCGTGACCTCGGCAGCAATGGGCCGTCCCGACTCGCCGGTCACGCCGCCGCTGGATAGGGTCGGCAACGGTGTGCCGGGAAGCCTGGTCGGCGTCGTTCCGTGCTGCCCAAGACCGAGGTGGATCCGCGCATGACCGACCGCACCCCGCACGCCGACCGCCCCCGCCCGAACCGGCGGTTCTTCTCGCGTACGTCCTGGCCGGAGGCCCGGTTCCTGGCCGACGTGCTGCGCACCGAGACCGTCGGCGGCGGGCTCCTGCTGCTGGGCGCGATGATCGCGCTCACCTGGGCGAACTCGCCCTGGGAATCCTCCTATGCCGCCCTCCGCGCGTGGGTGCCCTGGTCGGGCGGCGCGGCACTGCACCTGGACCTGGACCTGGCCGCCTGGGCCGCCGACGGTCTCCTGGCGATCTTCTTCTTCGTCGTCGGGCTGGAACTCAAGCGGGAGTTCGTCGCGGGCGAACTGCGCGACCCCCGCCGGGCGGCCCTGCCCGTGGTCGCGGCGGTCGGCGGCATGGCGGCGCCCGCCCTGATCTACCTCGCGGTCAACCTCGGCGGCGACGGGCTGCGGGGGTGGGCCATCCCCACCGCGACGGACATCGCCTTCGCCCTGGCCGTGCTGGCCGTCATCGGCTCGCACCTGCCGCAGGGCCTGCGCGCCTTCCTGCTCACCCTCGCCGTGGTCGACGACCTGCTCGCCATCACCGTCATCGCGATCTTCTACACCGACGACTTCAGCCCGCTGCCGCTGTTGGCCTCCCTGGTCCCGATCGCCGTGTTCGGCCTGCTCGTGCAGCGGCGCAAGACGTGGTGGTGGGCACTGATCCCGCTCGCCGCGACCGCCTGGACCCTCATGCACGCCTCCGGGGTGCACGCCACCGTGGCGGGCGTCCTGCTGGGCTTCACCGTGCCCGTCCTGCGGGGCAAGACCGGCGACTCGCACGGGCTCGCCGAGCACCTCGAACACCGCTGGCGTCCGATCTCCGCCGGCCTCGCCGTACCCGTCTTCGCGTTCTTCGCGGCCGGTGTCTCGCTGCGCGGCGCCGACCTGGGCGCGATCGTCACCGACCCGATCGTGATCGGCATCGTCGCGGGCCTGGTGCTCGGCAAGGTCATCGGGATCTTCGGCTCGACGTACCTGCTCGCCCGGTTCACCCGCGCCCAACTCGACGAGGACATCACCTGGACGGACCTGCTCGGGGTGGCGCTGCTCGCCGGGATCGGGTTCACCGTCTCCCTGCTGATCGGCGAACTGGCGTTCGGCTCCGGCACCGCAGCCGACGACAACGTCAAGGCGGCCGTGCTGACCGGCTCGGTGGTCTCCGCACTGCTCGCCACCGTCGTGCTGGTACGGCGCAACGCCGCCTACCGGCGCATCGCGCAGGCGGAACAGGTGGACGCCGACCGCGACGGCGTGCCGGACGTCTACCAGCACAGAGAGGGCTGACCGGACCGGCTCGTCCGGCGCCGGCCGCCCGGCGCCGACAGGTCACCGCGCCGCGCCGGGGTCGCGACAGGCGGGCTCTGCCGGGTCGGGACGCACCCCCGCCGGCCGGGGCGCACCGCTGTTCATCCGGGCGCGTCCGGGGCCCGCTGCGGCGGGTTGTGGGCACGCCCGTGCGGCGCGCCGGCGGTGAGCGCGGCCCAGAGCAGCCGGCGCAGCAGCACGATCGCCGCCGCGGCGGCCAGGTCCGGCCAGTCCTGACCGCCGGCCAGCCGCAGCAGGCCCGCGGCGGTGAGCAGGTCCAGCAGCACCCGCATCGCCGAGCGCCAGGAGCCCGTGCCGACCAGCACCGCCAGCCCGGCCAGGGCGGCGGCCGCCGTGACGGCGGTGACCAGGTCCCGGATCACCCGCCGCGCTCCGCCCCCCGCACCTGCTGCTGCTCCTGGCGGATCTCCCGACCCAGGAAGTAGTTCAGCGCGGTCCGGATCGCGGCGATGGCCGCCAACTGCCCGATCTGGGCGAAGGTCGGCGACACCGCCGTACGCAGGATGTCCGCCGCGAGCTGGAACTCCAGCCCGAGGGTGAGGAACCGCCCCAGGGAGAGCCGGATCGGGGTGAACACGGCGGCGCTGCGGTGCCGCAGCCCCTCGACCACGAACCGCAGCGCCGCCCACGCCGCCCCGACGAAGATGACCACCGCCCCGGCGACCTCCACCGCGGTGACCAGGATCTGGTAGCCGTGGCGCAGGATCTCCTCGACACCCATCCGCTGGCGTTACCCGGCCAGCGGGGCGGTAGTCGGCCGCCAGCGCGGCAGCGGACGGCGGGAGGTAGCGGCCGGTAGGGCGGTGGTCGGATGGTCGGCCGTCAGGTGAGCTGCGTGACGGCCTCCAGGATCAGCCAGAGCCCGCAGATCGCGAAGAGCACCGCGGCGCCGTACTTGATGGTCTTCTCGGGCAGCCGCCGGCCGAGCATCCGCCCGACGAGGATGGCGAGCGCGTCCGCCGCCACCATGCCGATCGTGGAGCCGAGCCAGGTGCCGAACCAGCCGTACTGGGTGGCGAGGGTGATCGTGGCCAGCATGGTCTTGTCGCCCAGCTCGGCCAGGAAGAACGCGACCGACACCGCGACGATGGCGGACTTGCTGGTCTTCTCGGCCTTGCGCTTCTCCTCCTCGGTGAGGGTGTCGCCCCGCAGGGTCCACGCCCCGAAGCCGAGGAACGCCAGGCCCGCGACGAGCGAGATCCACTCCGTCGGCAGGGCGGCACCGAGCCCGTAGCCGATCGCCACCGAGGCCAGGTGCACCACGGCGGTGGCGACGGTGATCCCGATCAGGACCGGCACGGTTTTGAAGCGGGTGGCGAAGGTCAGGGCCATCAGCTGGGACTTGTCCCCCAGCTCCGCGACGAAGATGACGCCGAAGCTGACGACCAGCGCGACGAGGAAACCTTCCATGACATCCTTCCGGATCAAGCCGGGAGGAGGTACGGGGGCGCCCTCGACCCGGCTGCTACAGCCTGGGTCGAAGGTCTCGCCCGCCTCGGATGACGAGGCCGCGTGGCCGGATGCGGAACGCACCAGTGTGTCGACCACGACATTGGGGGCTACTCCCCTTCGCGCCGCCCAGCCTAGCCGATCACCGATCGTCCCGGCCCCGGCGGGTGAAGATGCTCACCCGCCGGGACCCGCCACCGGTCGACCGGCAGGCCGGCCGGTCACTCGGCGCGGGCCAGCGTGACGCCGAACAGGCCGTCCGGGTCGGTCCAGAAGTCGTGGGCGGCGAAGCCTGCGGCGCCCAGCTCGGCGGCGACGCCCTCGGGGCGGAACTTCGCCGACACCTCCGTACGCAGCTCCTCGCCCTCGGCGAAGGTGACCGTCAGGTCGAGCACCCGTACGCGCATCGGCCGCCGCGCCCGCAGCCGCATCTCGATCCACTCCCGCTCGGCGTCCCAGAGCGCGACGTGGGCGAACCCGTCCGGGTCGAAGTCGGCGCCCAGTTCCCGGTTGACCACGCGCAGCACGTTGCGGTTGAACTCGGCGGTGATACCGGCCGCGTCGTCGTACGCCGGCACCACCACCGCCGGATCCTTCACCAGGTCGGTGCCGATCAGCAGCCAGTCCCCCGGTTCCAGCGCGGCCCGCATCGCGGCGAGGAACCGCGCCCGCTCGGCCGGCAGGAGGTTGCCGATCGTTCCGCCGAGGAAGAGCACCAGGCGGCGCCCGCCGGTCGGCAGGCGGTCCAGGTGGCGGGTGAAGTCCCCCACGATGCCGCGTACCCGCAGCCCCGGGTAGTCGGCGGCGATCTCGGCGGTGGACTGCCGCAGCGCGCTGACCGACACGTCCAGCGGCACGAACGTGCCGAGCCCGCCCCGGCGGGTGAACGCGTACAGCAGCAGGCGGGTCTTCTCCGACGAGCCCGAACCGAGCTCGATCAGCGTCTTGGCCCCGGTCAGCTCGGCGATCGTGGCGGCCCGCTCGGCCAGCACCGCGCGCTCGGCCCGGGTCGGGTAGTACTCCGGCAGCCGGGTGATCTCCTCGAACAGCTCGCTGCCGCGGGCGTCGTAGAACCACTTGGGCGGCAGCCACTTCTCCTCGGCGGTCAGGCCGGTGCGGACGTCCTCCCGCAGGCTGCGGCCCAGGTCCTGCTCCTCCAGGTGGATCTCCAGCGGCTCCGCGCTCATGTCATCCCCTTCGTCGTCGGGTGGAACGTCCCTGTCGGCCGGCGGTCAGACCTCGGCGAGGGCGTGGACGCGCACCCCCGTCGCGGTGGCCTCCACCAGTCGCCCCTCCGGCACCGCCTGCCAGCCGGGGTCGTCGTCGTGCGGTTCGGACGCCAGCAGCACCGAGGCCGGCGTCGCGCGGATCGACAGCGCGTGCCCGGCCGCGCTCGCCACCACGGTGCGCCCGTCGGTGAGCAGCAGGTTGAGCCGGGAACCGGGTGCGGCCGCCGCAACCGCCGTCACGGTCTCGGCGATGGCGCGCGCCGGCTTCACCCCGGCCCGCAGCCGGTGGCGCACCAGCGTCCACAGCAGCGCCGAGTCGGTGGACGCGTCGAGCGTGAGCAGGTCGCGTACGGGCAGGGTGGCGGCGAGCGGGACCATCGAGTCGGGCCAGCCCCGCACCACCCCGTTGTGGCTGAACAGCCAGCGCCCCTCGGCGAACGGGGCGGCGGCCCCGTCGAGCACCGCCATGCCCACGGTGGCGGAGCGGACGGCGGCCAGCACCGCGCCGGCCGAGGTCACCTCCGCGAGCTGGGCGATGGTCGGGTCGCTCCAGATCGGCTGCGAGCGCCGGTAGCGCACCGGCTCGCCGTCGCCCGGATACCAGCCGACGCCGAAGCCGTCGGCGTTGATCGTCCCTCCGCCGCGCATGTCGCGCGGCGCCCAGGACTGCCGCGCCAGGGAGTACGGCGGGTCGAACAGCAGCTCCCGCAGGGTCACCGGCGGCCCCAGGTAGGCCAGGTGGCGGCACATCAGGCGGCACCGCCCCGCGAATCCGTCCTCACGGCTGCGCCTCCTCCGGCCGGGCGTCCCGGGCGCAGCGGAAGCCGCTGAAGATCTGCCGCCGGATCGGGAAGTCCCAGTTGCGGAAGGTGCCCCGGCAGGCGGCCCGGTCGGTGCCGAACGACCCGCCGCGCAGCACCCGGTGCTCGTCGCCGAAGAAGACCTCCGAGTATTCGCGGTAGGGGAACGCGGTGAAGCCGGGGTGCCCCCGGAACGGGGTGGAGGTCCACTCCCACACGTCGCCGATGAGCTGGTGCACGCCCAGCGGCGAGGCGCCGGCCGGGTAGGCGCCCACCGGCGCGGGCCACAGGTGCCGCTGGCCCAGGTTGGCGTGCTCGGCGGTGGGGTCGTCGTCGCCCCAGGGGTAGCGGCGGGAGCGGCCGGTGGCCGGGTCCCAGCGCGCCGCCTTCTCCCACTCCGCCTCGGTCGGCAGCCGCTTGCCGGCCCACGCGGCGTACGCCTGCGCCTCGTGGAAGCAGACGTGCACCACCGGCTCGTCGTCGCGTACCGGCGCCCACTGCCCGAACCGCCGGCAGGCCCAGCCGTCGCCGTCGCGTCGCCAGTGCATCGGCGCGACCAGCTCCGCCTCCCGGCGGTGCCGCCAGCCGTCGGGGCTCCACCAGCGCGGGTCGTCGTAGCCACCGTCGGCGATGAACTCGCGGTAGCGCCCGTTGGTCACCGGCGCGGCGTCGATGACGTACGCCGGCAGGCGCACCCGGTGGGCGGGGCGCTCGTTGTCCAGCGCCCACGGGTCGGTGTCGGTGCCCATGGTGAACTCGCCGGCCGGCACCAGGACCTCGGCGTCGACCCGGACGCGCGGCTCCGGCGGCGGCGGGGCGTGCAGCACCGCCGGGCCGGCGCGCAGCTGGTGGGTGGCGAGCATCGTCTCGTCGTGCTGCTGCTCGTGCTGCACGATCATGCCGAAGGCGAACCCGTCGGCGACCAGCGGTCGCTCGGTGAACGCGACCCGGTCCAGCAGGTCGAGCACCTTGCCCCGGACGGTGAGCAGGTAGGCGCGGGCCTCCTGCGGGGGCAGCAGCGGCAGCGTAGGGCGGTCCCGGCGGGGCTGCTTGAATGCGTCGTACAGGTCGTCGATGTCCCGCCGTACGGGTTCGCGCCCGCCCACGTCCCGGACCAGCCAGAGTTCCTCCTGGTTGCCGACGTGGGCGAGGTCCCAGACCAGCGGGGACATCAGCGGCGAGTGCTGCCGCACCAGGTCGGCCTCGTCGACGGCCTCGGTCAGCAGGGCGGTGCGGGCGCGGGTGCGTGCCAGCTCCGCCGCGATCCGGCTGCGCAACTGCTCCGCGCCCGTCGACTGCGTGGACGTCCCGGTCACCGGTGGCTCCTTCCCGCGGCGTCGCGCCGCCGCCGTACGCCTCGGTCGATGTCGTCGTGCAGGGCCGCCGGCAGGTCGAGCCGGGGCAGGGCCGCGAGGGCCAGGTCGAACAGGTCCGCCGCGGCGGCGGCCAGCGCCGGATCGCGCAGGCCGTGGCGGGCGGCGGGGTACCAGCGGTGCGCCACCGGACCGGCGACGTCGCGGGCCGCGCGGACCGTGGCGGGGTCGGCGAGCAGGACGGCCAGCACCGCGAGCGGGAGCATCCAGCCGCGGCCCGGCTGCGTGTCGAGGTAGCGCAGCTCCAGGTAGCCCCGGGGCCGCACCGGCGGGAAGAGGGTGCTCACGTGGTAGTCGAGGTCGTCGGTGGTGGGCGGCCGGGGCAGCGCCCCGTCGAGCCAGTCGGCGAACGTGATCCCCGGCGGCGGCGTCCAGTCGGGGCCGTCGCCGCGCACGCAGAGCAGCGGCGCGGCGAGGACGTACCTCGTCCAGGCGGTGACGGGGTCCACGTCGGTCGTCGGCGTCCAGACGGGACGGGTGCGGGCCGGCTCGATGCCGTACCAGGCCGCCATCCGGGCGGACGCCCAGCCGGTGCTGCGGCCGGCGTGCCGGTCGGCCGTGGCGAACGCGGCCAGCAGGGGCGGCCCGAGCGCGTGCACCGCCGCCCACCGGTCAGCCAGGTGCTCCGGCTCTCCCGCGTCCAGGCAGACCTGGAGGCCGGCGGTGCTGTACATCATCGTCCGGCCGGCCGGCCCGCGCCGGTCGAAGACGTGGCGCATGGCGCGGTAGCGGGGGCCTTCGACCACCGGCCGGGGCGGCCGGTGCGGATCTATGCCGCTGCGGCCGAGGACCAGCCCGGCGGCGTCGAGCAGGCCGCTCAGCTCGGCGATGTCGCCGTCGGCCGCGTGGATGAGAGTGGCGAGCGAGGAGCGTGGCGCGGTGGAGATCTCCAGCTGCCCGCCCGGCTCCACAGTCACGGTGCCACCGTGCGGGAGCGGATCGGCGGGGCTCGCGCGGTCGAGGGTGCGGGGGCTGTGCCGCCCCAGAGCCGCCCGTAGCCGCTCGCCGTCGACCGGGCGGGCGGGATCGGCGGCGTCGTGCACGGTCCATTCGAGTTCGACGCCGGTGTGTGTCGGCGGACCGGTCTTGAAGCAGATGCGCGCGAGGTGGCCCTCGGCGGCGGTGGACTCCCGCAGAACGGTGGTCCGGTCGAGCTCCGGCGACGTCACCACAGGGCGGTCTCCCTTCCCGGCAGGCTCCCGATCGATGTCACCGTAACGCCACCCACCGTCATCGGCGAGGGCGTCGACGACCCCACCCGTTCCTGTCTAGCAGACGAATTTCGTCCTACCGGCCGGAATGTGCAGCGCAGACGGGCGGCCCCGGCCCGCCGCGACGGCCGGGGAATCGGGCCGCGCCGGCTCAGCCGGTGGCGGCCACCCGGGCTGTCCGGAGAAGCGCGGACGACTCAGTCGGCGGCGGTCGGACCTGGGGTCGGCGACGGCCGCTGCTTCGTCGGCTCGTTTGGCGACTCCGGCGACTCCTTCGCCGCCGCCTCGGGCACCAGGTCCCCGCAGAAGCCCTCGACCTGCCCACGGCCGCCCGCCGCGGTCACCAGGCGGGCGAACGAGGGGGTGTCCAGCGCCCGCTCCCGCTGCGCCGGATTCTTCGCCAGGTACGCCCGGCAGAGGCCCTGCAGCTGCTCGGGGCGCTCCTGCGGCGTCCCCGGGGCGGCGCCCGTGGTGCTTCCGGGGGCGGGTACGCCCGAGTTCGGCGGGGCGGTGGCACCGGTCGGGGTCCCGGTGGGGGCGCCGCCGCCGGTGGCTGCGCTCGGCCCGTCGCGCTGTGGCGTCGAGGTGGTTGGCGACGCGGTGGCCGGTGCCGGGGTGGCGGGGTGTCGCGGCGGGGCCGGGTCGTCGGCCCGGTCGAGCGTGACGGCCGCGAAGGCGGCGCCCGCGGTGGCGGTGACGGCGATCCCCGCCCCCCAGGCCACGACGCCGGCGGTGAACCGGCGGCGGCGCGGCGCCGGGACTCCCCCGGCGGCGGGTCCGGCCGCGCGAGCCGCCCGGAAGGCGGCCACGGCGGCCTCCTCGCCGGCCAGTTCGCCGGGACGGGCGGGAGCGGCGGCGGCGGCGAGCAACCGGCTGAGCGGCTCGGACACGTCGGTTTCCGGCGTACGGGGCGCGTCCGCCCGCGCGTCGTCGAGGAGCCGGTCGGCCGCGCCGCGGTCGGCGGGCCGCCCGGTCCGACGGAAGAACATCCTGAATCCCCTCACGTCAACCGTCCGCCGGCTCGACGTGCGACGCCTGCCGCCCGCCGGTACGCGGTCGCGGCGTCACGGCGGCCTCGGGCGCGGCCGGCGACCGGGCCGGGTCGTGGCGTTCCATCAGCGCGGCGAGCCGGCGCAGTCCCCGGTGGGCGGCGGTGCGTACGGCACCGGGCCGGCGGCCGAGCACCCGCCCGGCGGTCTCGGCGTCCAGCCCGACGACCGCGCGCAGCAGCACGGCCTCGGCCTCGCGGGGCGGCAGGGTGGCGATCAGCGCGAGCGCCGCCTCGGTGCCGATCGTCTCGCCGGCCCGTTCGGCGGTGTCGGCGTCACCGGCCAGTTCGGCGAGCGCCTGCACCGGTACCGGCAGCGACGGACGACGGCGTTGCCGGCGCAGGTGGTCCATTGCCCGGTTGCGGGCGATGGTGACGGCCCACGCCCGGAACTCACCGCCGGTGAAGCTGGGCAGGTCACGGGAGATCTGCAGCCAGGTCTCGGAGGCGACGTCCTCGGCGTCCGCGCCGACCAGGGCGGTCAGGTAACGGAGCAGGCCGGGCTGGAGGCTGCGGTAGAGGAAGCGGAAGGCGTCCTCGTCGCCGGCCTGCGCCGCCACGACGGCCTCGTTCAGCTCACCCGCCATGCGGCTGCCGCTCTCGTCCCGGGGACACGTGCAGGCGGCGCACGCCGACGTGGGCGTGCGCGAGGCAAGCACGGTCCGGCAACCGGAACTGATCCCGCACCCTCAGCCCCCCGCTGACCTGATCACGCCCGGGACCGCGTCGCCCGGACGGCACGTCCGGACTCTGCCGTGGCGGCACGGCCTGTGGCGCAGGTGCCGCGGCGGCGCCGTGGGGCGGGCCCGAGACGGGCTAACGCTAGGAGCGCCGGGTCGATCGGGCAAGCCCAGTCGGCGGGCAAAAGAGTGAGAATTATCTAGCCGTTCGGCCGGCCCGTCGCTGTAACGGTGCGGCGACCCGCGACGCTGCGCCGATCGGCGGTCGCGGGCGGCGGCGCGTTCATCCAGCGTAAGGCCGTCCTGGGCGGATCGGCGTCACGCACGGTCCGCGACCCGTCACAGGGTATCCGAGGCGGGTCGGGTTGCGCTGCCCCCGCGTCGCGGCCGGCGCGGGCCGGGCCGGGGGCGGGCGGCGAGCCGATCCCGGTGGGTCTGGGTACGGTGGTGCTGTGTTGTCATCGGAGGTCGTACTCAGCGGTCGCTACCGCCTGGACGAACGTGTCGCCACGGGCGGCATGGGCGACGTCTGGCGGGGCAAGGACCTCGTCCTCGGCCGGCAGGTCGCGGTCAAGGTCCTGCTGCCGGCGCTGGTCTCCGACCCCGACTTCATCGCCCGCTTCCGCGCCGAGGCCCGGATCATGGCCGCGCTGCGCCACCCGGGCATCGTGCAGGTCTTCGACTGCGGCGAGGACGACCTGCCCGACGGGAGCCGGGCCGACTACCTCGTCATGGAGTTCGTGACCGGCCAGCCCCTGTCCAAGCGGATCGAGGCCGCCGGGCATCTCGACGTGGCCGAGACGATGGCGATCGTCGCGCAGGTCGCGCAGGCGCTGCACGCCGCGCACCTCGGCGGGATCGTGCACCGCGACGTCAAGCCCAGCAACCTGCTGGTGCAGGAGGACGGCAGCGTCGTGCTGGTCGACTTCGGCGTCGCCCGGTCGACGAACGTCACCAGCATCACCAGCACGAACGCGGTGCCCGGCACCGCCCTCTACATGGCTCCGGAGCAGGCCGCCGGCCGGCCGGTGTCCGGCGCGACCGACATCTACGCGCTCGGCGCCGTGGCCTACTGCTGCCTCAGCGGCAGCCCGCCGTTCACCGGCGACAACCCGTTGCAGGTCGCCGTGCGCCACCTCGACGACGAGCCGCCGGAGCTGCCGCACGAGGTCCCGGAGGCGGTCCGCGCGCTGGTCTCCCGCGCCCTGGCCAAGGACCCGGCCGACCGGTTCAGCAGCGCGGCGGCGATGGCCGAGGCCGCGCGGGCCGCCGTGTCCGACCCCTCCGCGGCCACCGCCATGGTGCCCGCCGCCGCGGCCGTGGGCGGCGTGGACCCGGACACCCGCACCGACATGCCGGCCGTCGCCGGCGTGGCCCGTCGGAGGCGCCGCGGCACCCTCGTCGGCGCCGCGGCGGCCGTGCTGGTGGCATTGGCCGGGCTCGGCGCGGCGCTCGGCGCCTCGGGCGAGGCCGACGCGCCGGCGGTCAAGGTGCCGCAGGCGACCACTCCGGCCGCGGAGCCGAGCGGTGACGCGCAGGCGCCCGCGGAGCAGGACGACGAACCCGCCAACCCGGGCCGGCCGTTCCGGCCGACCGGCTCCACCTCCAGCCCTTCGCCGTCGGGCACCGCACCCCCGGTCTCCCCCCAGCCCAGCGGGTCGGACGCCCCGGAGTCCCCCGAGCCCAGCGGCACCACCGAACCGCCGCGCCCGTCGCCCAGCACCGCCGTCCCGACGCAGAGCCCGCCGCCGCCGGTGGAGCCGACCGAGACGCAGACCACGCCGGTCGAGCCCGCCAACCCCCCGGCGGGCTGACCGCACACCGCGCCCGCGCACCGGCCCAGGGGGGGCCGGCCGGTCCCGCCGTCGCGGTGGCGGCGGGACCGGGCAGCGGATGTCACTGGTCGCCGAGCGCCTCGACCACCGGCCGCGACAGCGCGCGGCGGGCCGGCAGCACCGAGGCGACCAGGGCGGCCACCACCGCCACCCCGAGGATCAGCCCGAGCTGCCCCACCGGCAGCACCACGGCGAAGTCGCCGCTGATCCGGGCCAGCAGGGCCATCGCGGCGGCGCTGACACCGGTGCCGAGACCCACCCCGAGCAGCGCGCCGACCAGTGCCATCAGCACCGCTTCGACGGCCAGCATGGCGCGCATCCGTCCCCGGGTCAGCCCGACCGCGCGCAGCACGGCGTTCTCCCGGGTCCGCTCCACCACGGACAGGCTCAGCGTGTTGGCGACCCCCACCAGCGCGATCACCACGGCCAGGCCCAGCAGCGCGGTGACGAGGGCGAGCAGCATGTCGACGGTGGCGGTGAGCATCTTCTTGTAGGCGCCCTGATCCATCAGGTTGGCGGTCGGATACCGGGCGACCACCGCCTCGATGGCGGCCCGGGCCTGCGCGGCGGAGACCCCGTCGGCGGGGTCGATCTCGGCCAGGTAGCCCCGCTCGTCGGGAAAGAGGGTGGCGAAGTCGGCGTCGACCACCTCGATCACGTGACCGGCGGGTACGGGGCTGCCGGCGAGCGTCGGCCCGTCGGCGGTGACGACCGCGGCCACCCGCAACGGCCGACCGCGTACGGTCACGGTGGAGCCGGTCGTCCAGCCCCGGGCCTCGGCCAACTCCCGGTGCACCAGCACCTGTCCCGGACCCAGCCGATCGACCTGCCCCGACACGACACCGGTCAGGGTCCGGCCGACCAGGGCGGGGTGCGCGACCTGGATCCGCACGTCGGCGGCGACGGCACCCCGCTGCTCGTGCACCACCGCCAGCTCGGGTCGCGCGCGCAGCTCGGCCACGAGCGGTGCCGGAAGATCCCCGCCGATCCCGGTGACCAGCCAGTCCACCCCGATCTCGGCGTCCACGCTGCGCTCGATGCCGTCCTTGGTGCTGCGGGCGCCGACCACGAAGGCAGACACCAGACCGATCCCGATCACCAGGGCCGTGGCGGTCGCGGCGATCCGGCGCGGATTGCGTACGGCGTTCGCGACGGCCAGCCCGGCGGTGGCACCGAACAGCCTGCGGGCCGGCCACCCCAGCACCCGGACCAGCGCCGGCACGAGCACCGGGCCGAAGAGCACGATCCCGAAGAAGGTGAGTACGCCGCCGGCGGCCACCAGGACCACCTGCACGGCGTACGCGGCGGCGAGCAGCGCGGCGATCCCGGCGGCGAAGACCACCGCGCCGGCCGTCAACCGGAGCCGGCCGGCGCCCCGGGCGGGCTGGACCGCCGCGTCGGTGAGCGCGGCGACCGGGGCGACGCGGGTGCCCCGCCATGCGGGCAGCAGGGCGGCGCCCATCGTGATCGCTGTGCCCAGGAGCAGGCTGACCAGCACGGTCGACGCGGTGACGGTGAGCCCGCCGGGGACCGGCGCGTCGAGCCGCGTCATCACCTGGTTCATGCCGCCGGCCAGGGCCACGCCGATCAGCACGCCGGCGGCGGAGGCGACCAGCCCGACCAGCGCGGCCTCCAGCAGCGCGGCGCGGAACAGCTGGCCCCGGGTCGCGCCGACCAGCCGCAGCAGCGCGGTCCGCCGCGTCCGCTGGGCCAGCACGATGGCGAAGGTGTTGGCGATGACGAAGCCGGCGACCACGACGGCGACGCCGGCGAAGGTCAGCAGCACCATGTTGAACTGCTCGAGGTCGCGGACCGCGTCGGTCACGGCGTCGTCGAGGATGCGCTGCCGGGTCTTGACGGTCGCGCCGGCGCCGACGGCCCCGGCGGCCCGCTCGACCAGTGCCCCGTCGGCCGCGCCGGGCCGGGCCGCCACCATGATCCGGTCGTAGCCCCGCTGGCCGGTGACCGCGAGGGCGTCCGCGCCGACCAGGCCGATGAACGGGCCGCCGACGTCGCGGGCGGTGCCGGCCACGTCGACCGTGCCGACCAGGGTGTACGGGCGGGCGGCTCCCCCGCCGCCGCCGACGCGTACCCCGCTGCCGAGGGCGAAGCCCTCCTGCTCGACGGTCGCGGCGTCCAGCACGACCTCGCCCGGGCGGTCGGGCAACCGGCCGGCCACCACGTCGTACGAGCGCAGCGCCTCGTCGACGGGGATCGCGGCGAGGACGGCGTAGCCGAGCACGGGGCGCCCGTCGGCGCCCACGATCCCGCCGGAGCCGAGCAGCTCGCCCTCGGCGGCGGCGACCCCGTCGAGGGCGCGCACCTTCTCGACCAGCACGGCCGGCAGCGGGTCGTCCGTGGCGGAGTAGACGGCGAGGTCGGTGTACCGGTCGAACGCCCCGGCCCGCTCGTACGCGCCGGCGCGCATCCCGTCGACGAAGATCAGCGTGCCGGCGATGAACGCGACGCCGAGCACGATGGCCAGCGACGAGAGCATCAGGCGCAGCGCCTCGGCGCGCAGCTGGCGCAGGGTCGTACGGATCATCGGGTCACCGCCTCGCGGTCGGCGCCCGGTGCGCGCGCCGGGTCGAGGCCGGCGAGCGCGTCGAGGACCCGCTCGGCGGTCGGCGCGGTGAGGTCGCGTACCGGCCGGCCGTCGGCGAGGAAGACGACCCGGTCGGCGTGCCCGGCGGCCGACGGGTCGTGGGTCACCATGACCACCGTCTGGCCGAGGGTGTCGACGGCCTCGCGCAGCAGGCGCAGCACCTCGGCGCCGGAACGCGAGTCCAGGTTCCCGGTCGGCTCGTCGGCGAAGATCACCCAGGGTTTGGTGATCAGCGCGCGGGCCACCGCCACCCGCTGCTGCTGGCCGCCGGAGAGCTCGGCGGGGCGGTGGCGCAGCCGGTCGGCGAGCCCCACCGCGGCGACGACCTGGCGCAGCCAGGCCCGCTCCGGTCGCCGGCCCGCGATGGCCAGGGGCAGCACGATGTTCTCCTCGGCGGTCAGCGCCGGCAGCAGGTTGAACTTCTGGAACACGAAGCCCACCCGGTCGCGGCGCAGCAGGGTGAGCCGCTTGTCGTCGAGGCGGGCGAGGTCGGCGTCGCCGATCCGCACGCTGCCGGAGGTGGGCCGGTCCAGGCCGGCGAGGCAGTGCATGAGCGTGGACTTGCCGGAGCCGGACGGGCCCATGATGGCGGTGAACCGGCCGGCGGCGAAGTCGACGTCGACGCCGTCGAGGGCGACGACAGCTGCCGGGCCGGTGCCGTACCGCTTGGACAGGCCGTGGGCGGCGACCGCGACGCCGGCGGTGGCGTGCGCGGGAGGTGCGACGGACACGTGGAACTCCCCGTGGAGATCGTGGCTGGGACGTCTCCGACGCTATGGGCGCCGCCGGTGCGACCGCGTCCACCCGCGCGGGGTGGCCCCGCTGCGACCTGGGGCGCCCCTGACGGGGTGGGCCCGTACGACCTGGGTCGTATCCGGTCTCAGCCGCCGGGGGTGACCAGCCCGGTCTCGTACGCCAGCACCACGGCCTGCACCCGGTCGCGGAGCTGGAGCTTGGCCAGGATCCGCCCGACGTGCGTCTTCACGGTGGCCTCGGCGACGTGCACCCGGGCGGCGATCTCCGCGTTGGAGAGGCCCTGCGCCACGAGCAGGAGGATCTCCCGCTCGCGTTCGGTGAGCTGGCCGATCCGGGGGTCCTCGGCGGGCCCGGGACCGAGCCGACCGGCGAAGCGGTCGAGCAGCCGGCGGGTGATGGACGGGGCGACGACCGAGTCACCCTGGGCGACCACCCGGATGGCGGCCAGCAGTTCCTCCGGCGGCACGTTCTTGAGCAGGAACCCGCTGGCGCCGGCCTGGAGCGCGGCGAAGGCGTCCTGCTCCGTGTCGAAGGTGGTGAGCACCAGCACCCGGGGCGAGCCGGCGGGCCGGTCCCGGCAGATGCGGCGGGTGGCCTCCACCCCGTCCATGGTCGGCATCCGGACGTCCATCACCACGACGTCGGCCTCGACGCGGGCCAGCAGCCGCAGGGCGTCGGCGCCGTCGATCGCCTCGCCGACCACCTCCAGGTCCGCCTGGGAGTCCAGCACCATCCGGAAACCGGCGCGGACCAGCGCCTGGTCGTCCACGATCACCACGCGGACCGTCATGCCGCCGTCACCTCCGTCGTCGCGGACGTCGACGGTAGCGGTAGCCGCGCCTCGACCTGCCAGCCCCCGGCCAGTCGGGGTCCGGCGGTCAGGCTGCCGTCGTACACGCCCACCCGCTCGCGCATGCCGACCAGGCCGTGCCCGCCGGAGGGCGCCGGGCTGACCGGGGGGCGGCCCTGGCCGTCGTCGACCACCCGCACCACCACGGCGTCGCCCGCGCAGGCGACGGTGACCTCGACGCCGGCGCCGACCCCGGCGTGCTTGAGCGCGTTGGTCAGCCCCTCCTGCACCACCCGGTAGACGGTCAGCTCCAGCCCGGGCGGCATCGGCGCCGGCTCCCCGGTGACCGTGTGCCGGGCCCGGAGGCCGGCGGCGCGGAAGCGGTCGAGCAGGGCGGGCAGCTCCGTCAGCGCCAGCCGGCGGTGCGCCGGGTCGGCGGCCGCCCCGGCGCCGTCGGGCGCACCCGCCGCGCCGGGCCCGGCCTGCGCGTCCGGCGCGCTGGGCTCCCGCAGTACGCCGACCAGCCGGCGCATCTCCTCCAGCGCCTGCCGGCCGGTGTCGGCGACCACCTTGACCGCCTGGCGGGCGGTCTCCGGGTCCCGGTCGAGCATGAACCGCGCCCCGTCGGCCTGCACGATCATCACGGCCATGCTGTGCGCCACCACGTCGTGCAGCTCGCGGGCGATGCGGGTGCGTTCCCCGGCCACGGCGGCGCGCGCCTCCGCCTCCCGTTCCCGCTCCAGGGTGGCGGCCCGTTCCTCCAGGGTGAGCACGTAGAGCCGGCGGGTCCGCACGTTCAGCGCGACCAGCCAGACGGCCCCGGTGACCAGGCCGTAGTAGATCGCCGTCGCCCACCAGGCGATGACGCCCTGGGTCTGCAGGCCGGCGAGCACCACCCCGACGGCCGCCCCGACACCCGCGAGGATTCCGTCGCGCAGCCGGTCGGCGTACTTGACCACGCTGTAGAGGGCGATCAGCACGGCGACGTCGAAGGCCAGCGGCCCCCACCCGGCGACCACCTGCACCAGCGCGAGCGCCGCCACCGCCACGGCGACCGCCGACGGGTGGGCCCGGCGGAACAGCAGCGCCACCGCCATCCCGGCGCTGACCAGGGTGGCCTTCCATCCGCCGGGCTGGTTCGCCAGGCCGGCGAGGCCGAGGAGCACCACCACGGCGGCGACGAGGACGTCGAAGGCGACGCCGCGCCACGGGCGGCCGAGGATCGTGCGGTTCACGGTCACCCAGCGTACGTGCCGCAGGTCAGGGGTCACCCGCCCCGGGCCGGGTCGGGTGGCCCGCCCGGGTCACGCCAGCAGCTCGCGCATCCGGTCGATCTCGACGGTCTGCTCGGTGGCGACGGAGTTGGCGAACTCCGACAGGGTGAGGTCGGAGCCGACCTTGAGCAGGTCGGTGGCCATCTGGACCGCGCCCTGGTGGTGCTCGGTCATCATCCGCACGAAGAGCCGGTCGAACTCGGCGCCCCGCGCCGCCGCGAGCTGCCGGATCGCCTCGGGCGTCTGCATGCCCCGCATGCTGCCGTGGTCGTGGTCGGCCACGTCGGTGGAGAGCCCGCGCGCCTGCAGCCAGCCCCGCATCATGCCGATCTCGGGGCCCTGGCTGGCCCGGATCCGCTCCGCGAGGGCGCGCAGGGCCGGGTCGCCGGCACGGTCGCCGGCCAACTCCGCCATCTCCAACGCCTGGGCGTGGTGCGGGATCATCATCCGGACGAACCAGACGTCCATCGAGTTGTGCCGGGACGTGGCCGCGTCGCGCAGTTCCTCGGCGGGCCGGACCGCCGCGGTCTCGCCCGGCCGACCGGGAACGATCACCGCGGGCCGGCTCGGGCCCACCGGGGCGGACGTCGTGGCGGGGGCGGCGACCTGTCCCGCCGGAGCCGTGGTCGGGCCGCCGGAGCGCAAGACGGCGACGACGACCACCGCCAGCAGCGACGCGGATATGACGACGGCCAGGGTCCGCGCACGGCGGTTGGTCATGGGCCACTCCCCCCGGTAGAGGTCATGGCGATGCTATCCATCGACCGACGCGCATTCATGTGATCTGCATCACATCGATGGAACTCATCGGACTGTAGGGTGTGGCCAATCGCCATCCCCTTGCGAAGGGCGTCGCCGATGACCAGTTTCCGCACCCTGCGGGCCAGGCGGCTCACCACCGTGAGCCTGGCCGCGGCCGGCCTTCTCCTCGCCAGCGTCGCCACCGCCACACCCGGAAGCGCCGGGGTGGCGGCGCGGTCCGCCCCATCGGGCACCGTGGACACCACCAACACCATTCCGGGCGTCGACGAGATCGTCAGCAGCCCGAACCTCCGGCAGATCGCCAACCTGCCGAAGCAGGCGCCGCTGGACGCCACCAACAGCGACCTGGCCTTCCAGGGCCGCTACGCCTTCGCCGGCAACTACAACGGCTTCGTCATCTACGACATCTCCCGGCCGAGCGCGCCGAGCGTGGTGTCGCAGGTCTACTGCCCCGGGTCGCAGAACGACATCTCCGTCCACGGTGACCTGCTGTTCCTCTCCACCGACTCCTCGCGCAGCGACGACTCCTGCAACAGCACCAGCGCGCCGGCGACGGAGAAGGCGTCCTGGGAGGGCATCAAGGTCTTCGACATCAGCGACAAGGCCAACCCGCGCTACGTCAAGGCGGTGGAGACGGCCTGCGGCTCGCACACCCACACCCTGGTGCCGGGCAAGGACCGCAAGACCGTCTACCTGTACGTCTCCTCGTACAGCCCGCGGGCGGAGTTCCCCGACTGCCAGCCCCCGCACGACTCCATCTCCATCGTCAAGGTGCCGGTGAAGTCGCCCACCGACGCGGCGGTGGTGGCCTCGCCGAACCTCTTCCCGGACGGCGGCTACGAGGGCCGGCCCGGCGGTTCGGCGACCACCGGCTGCCACGACATCACCGCCTACCCGGAGAAGAACCTCGCCGCGGGCGCGTGCATGGGCGACGGCATCCTGATGGACATCTCCAACCGGGAGGCCCCCCGGCTGATAAGCCGGGTCCGGGACACCGTCAACTTCGCGTTCTGGCACTCGGCCACGTTCAACAACGCCGGCACCAAGGTGGTCTTCACCGACGAGCTGGGCGGCGGCGGCGCGGCCACCTGCAACGAGGCCATCGGCCCGGAGCGGGGCGCCGACGCCATCTACGACATCACCGGTCGCGGTGACGCCCGCAAGATGGTCTTCCGCAGCTACTACAAGATCCCCCGGATGAACGCCGACACCGAGAACTGCGTGGCGCACAACGGCTCGCTGATCCCGGTGCTCGGTCGCGACATCATGGTCCAGGCGTGGTACCAGGGCGGCATCTCCGTCTGGGACTTCACCGACTCGGCCAACCCCAAGGAGATCGCGTTCTGGGAGCGGGGCCCGCTCTCGGCCGACCGGCTCGTCGGCGGTGGCACCTGGTCCGCGTACTACTACAACGGCTACATCTACTCCAACGACATGGTCAAGGGCCTCGACGTCCTGAAGCTGACCGACTGGCGCACCTGGTCGGCGAACCTCGTGCGGTACCGCGAACTGAACGTGCAGACCCAGCCCAGCTACCTGAGCTGGTAGTCGCCCGACGCGCCGACGGGCCCGACCCCGCAGGGGGTCGGGCCCGTTCGTGTCCGGATCGGACGCGGCGGCGCTCAGCCGGCCGGCGGGTACGGGTCGTTCTGGTACGTGTACTCCGTCTCGATCTTGCCGTCGGAGGTGTGCACGACGAGCTGGCTCGGCTCGTTGTCGTGCGCCGCCCGGCGTCCCGCCTCGACGGCGAGCTGCTTCGTGTCGAACGTGCCGACGACCTGGCTGCCCTGCTCGACCTTCCAGCCGCCGCCGTTCGGCACGACGTGGTATTGATTGCGCTTCATGTCAGTCACCCGCCTCTCGGTCAGGATCTCGGGATACCCGGGCCCCGGGGACGGAAAACCCGCCTTCGTGCCCGACCGTCCACAATCGTCACCCCGTCCGGCGGTCGCGTCTCGGCGAGTGCCGGTCACCCGGCCGGTATCCGGTCGAGCTGCGCGCGGATCGCCTCTGGCGTCAGCGCGGGCCGACCACCCGGATGACCGACGGTGGCGCCGGCAGCGGCGACGGCGTACCGGGCGACCCGCTCCCGGGACTCGCCCCGCAGCACGCCGAGGGTCAGCGCGGCGACGAAGGCGTCCCCCGCGCCCGTATCGTCCACGGTGGGCGTCTCGCTCAACGGCAGGAACAGCTCGCCGTCCGGCCAGACGAACGCGTTGCCCTTCCCGGCCACCTCGACGGCCAGCAGCGACGGGCCGCGGCGCAGCAGCGCGCGCCCGGCGGCGAGCCCCGCCCCGGCGTCCTCCGGCGCGACGCCGGTGATCAGCTCGACCTCCCGCGCGTCGGCCCGCAGCACGTCGGCGAGGGCGAACAGCGCGTCGGCGTCGGCCCCGTCGGCGGGGGCCCCGTCGAGCACGACCAGCCGGCCGGCCTCCCGGGCGGTCCGGGCCGCGGCCAGCGCGGTCCGCGCGGGCTGCTGGAGTTGGATCAGTACGGCCCGCGCGGCGCGCAGCGCGGGCGCCGCCCCGGCGACGTCGTCGGGGGTGAGCAGGGTGGCCTCCGGCAGGTCCTCCAGGTAGCGCCAGTCCGCGTCGGCGTCGACCACGTCGACGATGAGCCCGGTCGGGGTGCCGGGCCGCCGGCGTACCCACTCCACGTCGACGCCGTCGGCCCGCGCCAGCGCCAACAGCCGCTCCCCCACCTCGTCGTCGCCCACGACCCCGAGCAGACCGACGGCGGCGCCGAGCTGCGCCAGCCCGACGGCCTGGTTGGCCCCCTTGCCGCCGAGCAGTTCGCGCCGCCGCCGTACCGGGGCGCTCCCGCCGGCGGCCGGCACCTCGTCCACCAGCAGCACGAGATCCCGGGCCACCTGCCCGAGCACCATCACGTCCAGTTCCACCATGCCCGCAGCACTACCCGCGACCGCACCGGTTGATCCGCGCCGGGCGCGAGGCGTGTCCGGTCGCGAGGCGCGCCCCGGCCGGCGCCGCGAGGGGTGCGTGCCGACCGGTCACCCGGGCAGCGGCGCCTCGTCGCCCCGCGTGCGGCGCGGCCCGACCAGCCGACGCACCATCGGGGCGGCGTTCCACTTCGCCGCGCCCACCAGGTCGCGGGCGTGCTCCAGCACCGTGTAGTCGGGCCGGGCACGGCCGTCGGCGATGGCCCGGTCCAGGTCGTTGCCGCACCGGGTCAGCACGTTGTCGAAGTCGCGGCGCACCGGTTCGAGCAGGTCGTAGCCGAACGAGCGGTGCAGCCGGGCGAAGAGCGGCTTGTAGAGCCGGGCCCGCTCGTGCAGCCCCGAGGAGTACGACATGGGGTTCTTCGGCCGGCGCCGGACGTAGTCCGGCAGCAGGTCGGCGAAGGCCCGCCGGACGATCCACTTCTCCTGCCCCTCGCGCATCTTCAGCCCGATCGGCAGCCGCATCGCCAGCTCGACCAGGCTCAGGTCGAGAAACGGCACGCGCGCCTCCACCCCGTGCCCCATGCCGGCCCGGTCGACGCGCTGCAACTCCGTACGGCAGAGGTTGCGGATCTTGTGCAGGAAGAGCCGGCGGGACGCCTCGGGACCGACCTCGTGGTACATCGGGTAGCCGCCGAACAGCTCGTCCGAGCCGTCGCCGGTGAGCGCCACCTTCACGCCCAGCTCGCGCAGCCGGCGGAACAGCGGCAGGGTGACCACCGCGTTGATGATGTCGCCGTACTCGGTCAGCTCGGACATCCTGATGGTCTCCCGGATGTCGGCCAGCCGGATGTCGCGGGGGCGCAGCTCGACCACCTCGTGCGGCACCCCGAGGTCCTTCGCGAGCCGCCGCGCGTACGCGACGTCGGGGCTGTCGGGCACGCCGACCGTGACGGCGACGCAGTCGGGGTGCATCTCGCGTACGTGCAGCAGGGCCAGCGAGCTGTCGAGGCCGCCGGAGAGCACCACCCCCACGGTGAGGTCGGTGTCCACCCGCATCCGGATGCTGTCGGTGAGGGCGGCACGGACGAGCAGGGCGGCCTCGTCCGGGTCGTCCACCACCGGCAGCCCGTCGCCGAGGGTGAGCAGGTCGACGTACGCGCGCAGCCGGACCGAACCGTCGGGCTCGGCCCAGCCGTGGTGCCCGGGCGGCACCTCGGCGATCGGGGCGCGGTGACCGACCAGTGCCTTGACCTCGCTGGCGACGTGCAGGCAGCCGGGCGTGCGGCACCAGTACAACGGCTTGACGCCGAGCGGGTCCCGGACCAGGTAGGCCCGGCTGGTGGCCCGTTCCACGACGGCGAAGGCGTACTCGCCGCGCAGCCGGGTCACCATGCCCTCGCCCCAGCGCAGGAACGCCGCGAGCACCACCTCGGTGTCACTGGTGCCGCGGAAGCGGTGGCCCAGCCGGACGAGTTCGGCGCGCAGCTCGTGGTGGTTGAAGACCTCGCCGTTGTAGCAGAGCAGCCACCGCTCGTCGGCGGAGGCCCACGGCTGCACGGCGCGTTCGCGGTCCACGATCGGCAGCCGGCGGGTGCCGGTGAGCAGGCCGTTCTCGTAGCGGGTCTCGGTGACCTCGCCGCGTGGGGCGAGGGTGGCGAGCATCCGCCGGAAGATCGTCGGATCGGCCTCGGGGCCGAGGCTCAACGCGATGCCACACATCGGGCTCAGACCCCCATCTCGGCTTCGTACGCCCGGCGCAGCCGCCGCCGTGCCGCGGGCGCGAGGCACACGTGCCAGGCCTGGCCCTCGTCGACCACGTTGACCTCGCCGGCCCGCTGCCGGGCCAGCAGCAGCTCGGCCAGGGTGTCCCGGACCCCGAACCTGTCGAACCACTCCATCTCCAGGTCGACCGCCCAGCCGAGGCAGTGGCCGCTGGGCACCATGGCGGCGTACCCGAGCCGGCGCAGTCGGTGCTGGTGCTCGGCGCTGCGGACCAGGCTGGTCACCCACAGCGGCGGCGTGCCGGCCGGGGTGCTGGCGGCGAACTGCCGGGCGATGTCGTTGAGCAGCGCCACCACCTCCCGGCGGGCACGCCGGAAGCGCAGTCCGGCGGTACGCGGCGTGGCGGCGGGCAGCAGCCGGCGTCGCACCGCCCGCGCGCCGCGTCCCAGCAGCGTGCGGGGCTGCTCGGTGTAGCGGAAGCGCAGCAGGTCCCGCCTGCGCAGCCACTCCAGGTCCACCAGGTCCGGGCTGGCCTCGACCTGGGCGTCGGTGAGGAAGGTGGGGGCGTCGCGCCACCACATCACGTCGACGCGGGAGAGCAGGTAGATCCGGACCAGCGCCGTGAGGTCGGCGGCGGAGCTGCGCGCGTTGGGCTGGTACCGGGCCATCTCCAGCAACAGCGTCTCGCGGGCCCCGACGGGCCCCTGCGGGGTGGCGTCGAGCACCGCGGCGATCGCGGGCTCGCGCAGCCGGTCGTCGATCAGCATCTGCCGCGCGTTGGTGCAGGACTCACCGGCGAGCGCGCCGACCTCGACCAGCAGGTCGGCCACGGCCGCCCGGTAGGCGTCGAGATCCGGTGCCGCGGGCCGCGTCGGCGTGGCGAACGCGCGCCGCCGCGTCGGGGCGGCGGGTGTGACGGAGGAGCCGGGCCGCTGTCCCGGGCTTCGGCTGGGCACTCGCATGGTCGGGTCCTCTCTCCCGTCACGGCAGCACTGTGCATCGCCCTGAACACACCGTAATCGGGCCGGACGGGAGGAGTCCGAACAATCTTCCTATCTACTCCTTCGGGGCTCCCCTGCCGCCGCCAGGCACGAACGGCCACGGCCGGGACACCGCCGCCCAACCCGCTGCACCTCGGCCCACGACGGCAGGTGGTACGCGCACCGCGGCGCCGCACCGCGCCGCACGCAGCGCCCCGAGCCCCGGGGAGCCCTGGAGCCCCGGAGCCCCGGAGCCCCGGAGGCCAGGGTGGCCCTGGCGACTCACTGCCTCCCCAGAGGGCGCGGGTGATGCTGGCGCGGCGGGGGCGGCGGCTGCGGCGTCCATCAACGCGAAACCGCCGCCAGCGCAACCGCCGCAGCCGGCCACGCCAGCCAGCTCCAGCTTCACGAAAAGTAGTTGTCCGGTCGCCCGGCCACATCCCCCCTCACCGCCCTTTGCTCTGCATCCACATACGCACCAACTACTTAGAGTCAGGCGCACTCACGCCTCCGGCCGGGCCAGCAAGCACAAAATCCCAGCTCATAGGAGTGGTGCGGGGAGAGATGCAGAGCAAAGGGGCGAGAGAGCCATCAGCGGCCGAAGCGTCAGCCGTGACACACGGTGACCACCGCTCGCCATCACCGTCCGTAACAAGCTTCGGGACGGGACATCTTGTTTTCCGCCGCCCGGAAGATCGGTTTTGAAAGCGACCGCCGGGCGGAACGGGCGTCCGCGAAGCGCCGACCGACGGGCGCGAGGCGCGCACGGCGGCGGAACGCCGACCGGCGGCGAGCACGGCAGCGAGCACGGCAGCGGGCACGGCAGCGGGCACGGAGGCGGACGCGGGGGCGGACGCGGGGGCGGACGCGGAGGCGGACGCAGGGACGGAGGCGGGGCAGGGACGGGGCCGGGGACCAGCGCGCCGGATCAGCGCCAGGACCAGCGCGCCAGACCGGCGGCGGACCGGCGGCAGACCAGCGCGGGAGTGGCCACGGACCCACGCCCGGGGCACGGGTACCTCGCGGCGGACGCTGACGTGCCGTCAATCCTTTACAACGTTGTATCCAACGTTGTAGAAACGGACACGCACCGATCCTGATCGACATCTCGCACCCGAGGCAGGTCTGATGGGACATCTCCGCAGCGCCGGGGCGCTCGCCGCCGTCATCGGTCTGGTCCTGGCCGGGACGGCGTCCGCGCCGGCCGCCGCCGTACCCGACCTCCGCTACCACAATCCCGTCTCGGCCGGGTTCGCCGACACCTTCGCCGACCCGGTGATCGTCCGTGGTGAGGATGGTTTCTGGTACGCGTACGGCACCACCGACCCGCTGCGCGAAGGCGAGGGGGTCTTCCACCGCGTCCCCACCGCCCGCTCGGCCGACCTCGTCGACTGGACGTACGTCGGGGACGCCTTCGGCGCCGATCAACGCCCGGCGTACGCGGCGCCGGGCGCCGGCTTCTGGGCCCCCGACGTGCGCCGGGTCGGCGACCGCTGGGTCATGTACGTGACGGTCACCGACACGACCGTCTCCCCAGACGGGGGCGACTTCGCCGTCGGCGCGGCCACCGCACCCACCCCGACCGGCCCGTGGACCTTCGCCGACGAGCCCGTGGTCGCGCCCCGCCCCGGCGGTGGCGGGGGCTGGTTGTGGACCATCGACCCGAGCCAGTTCACCGACGTCGACGGCCGGCACTACCTCTACCACGGCAGCTACTACGGCGGGATCTCGGTGACCGAGCTGTCCCCCGACGGGCTGCGCGCGGTCGGCACGCCCACCATGGTCGCCATCGACAACAAGTTCGAGGGCAGCCACGTGGTGCGCCACGACGGCTGGTACTACCTGTTCGCGTCCACGGCCAACTGCTGCGCCGGCCCGGCCACCGGCTACTCCGTGCAGGTCGGCCGGTCCCGGAGCCCGCGCGGGCCGTTCGTCGACCGCGACGGCATCGCGCTGACCGCCTCCCGGGCCGGCGGCACGCCGGTGCTCACCCAGAACGGCAACCGGTGGATCGGCACCGGCCACAATGGCTTCCTCACCGACCTGTCGGGCCAGGACTGGATCGTCTACCACGCGATCGACCGGGCCGACCCTTACCTGGACGAGCCGTTCGGCGTCAACGAGCGGCCGATGCTGCTGGACCGCCTCGACTGGATCGACGGCTGGCCGACGGTGAACGCCGGTGCCGGCCCGTCCGAGGGCGCCCGGCCCGCGCCGGTCACCACCGGGCGGGTGGACGAGCGCTTCGACGCCGGGCTGGCCGGCTGGCGGCGCGGCGCCGGGGACTGGCGGGTCACTGACGGCCGCCTCACCGGCAGCGGCGCGCTGACCAGCCGTACGACCGTGGGTGGTGACGTGCGGGCGGAGGCCGACCTGCGGCTCTCCGCCGCCGGGGCGGCCGGGCTCACGCTCGGCGGCCGGGTCTCGGTGCGGGTGGACGCCGCCGCCGGCCGGTTGGTCGCCGCCGACGGCGGGCGTACCGTGAGCGCGCCGCTGCCCGCCGGCTTCGACGCCGCGGCGGGGCACCACCTCGCCGTCGAGGTACGCGGCCGGGACCTGGTGGCCGAGCTGAGCCCGGCCCGCCTCGGCGACCAGCTGGCGGTCGTGTCGCTGCGGCTGGCGCGGCCGGTGGCGGGGCGCCTCACGCTCACCGCGACCGGCGGGTCCGCCGGGTTCGACAACGTCAGCGTCGCCCGGCTGCACCGACCGGTGCGCCACGCCGTCGCCGAGCCGCGGGCGGGCCGACTGCTGCCCGCGTTCTCCGACGAGTTCACCGGCGGGCTGGACCCGGCGTGGCGGTGGCTCCGGCCGGACCCGGCGGCCACCGTGTCGGGCGGGGCGCTGCGCTGGCCGGTGCAGGGTACCGACCTGACCGGCACCGGCAACACCGCCGGCGTGCTGCTGCGCGACGCGCCGGGCGGCGACTACGTCGTGGAGACGAAGGTGACCCTCGACCTCGGCGAGGAGACGGTCCGCAACTACCAGCAGGCCGGGCTCGTCGCCTATGTCGACGACGACCGCTTCGCCCGGCTGTCGCAGGTCGCCATCTGGAACACGCGGCAGGTGGAGTACGGCTACGAGCTGCCCTTCGCCGGTCGGCCGGTCTACGGCGGCACCATCGTCGGCACCCCGGCGACCACCACCTGGCTGCGGCTGGCGCACCGGGTCGACCCGGTCTCCGGCGAGCACGAGTTCCGCGCCGGCTCCAGCCGGGACGGGCGCAACTGGACGTGGGGCGGGGTCTGGACGTTCCCGGCCGACACCACTCCCCGGATCGGGCTGGTCGCGCACGGCGGCGCCGACCCGGCGGTCACCGCGCACTTCGACTACCTGCGCTTCCACCGCTGAGCCCCGCTGAGCCCTTCGACCGGGCCGGGCCCCCGCCGGACGGTGGGGCCCGGCCCCGTCTCCGGGCGGCGGGGCCGGCGCGGCGGCGGGGCCGGTCAGCCGCGGCGGTCGTCGCCGCCGAGCGGGCTGACCGTCCGGGTCGACCCGTCGTAGCTGCGGGCGGCGACGAAGGTACCGCCGGGGCGCTCGACGCCGGCGACCGCGCGGGCCAGCCGGCGGTCGGCGTCGCGGAAGCGCAGCGCCAGACTCAGGTGCGGCCGCCAGCGCCCGGGGGCGTGCCAGGGGCGCTGGCCCGGCGCCGCCGCCAGGACGTCCCACACCGACGCGTGCAGGGCGGTCAGCTCCGGCGACGGGCGCAGCAGCCACACCAGCGGGGCGCTGCCGTCGAGCACCGCGATCCGGTCCAGCCGCACCGGCAGCGGCAGCGCCGCGTCGAACAGTGCGGCCAGGCGCGGCCGGGCGCCGGGCGGGAACTCGTCGACGGCGGCGAGGGTCAGGTGCGGCCGGTTGGTCGGGTGGGCGTTGCGGGCCAGGCTCGGCAGGCCCGACGCGGCCAGCCGCTCCCAGGCGCCGCGCACGGCCGCCTCCAGCTCGGGCGAGCAGACCAGTTCGACCGTACGCACGCCGCCAGGCTAGCCCCCGGGGCACGGCGACGGGCCCGCCCGGGTCACGGTTGTGCCGGTCGGCGAAACGGCGTCGCGGCGGTGATGAAAAGCTTGACGGCATGAGTTCCGCACCCGTACGGCACGACCCGCCCACCGAACCCGGCCCCGCCGCCCTCGACGACACGAGCGCCTTCGCGGATCTCGGACTACGCGCCGAGTTGCTGGGCGCGCTGACCGCCCTGGGCTACGAGGAGCCCACCCCGATCCAGCGGGAGGCCATCCCGCCGCTGCTGGCCGGTCGGGACCTGTTGGGTCAGGCCGCGACGGGTACGGGCAAGACGGCCGCCTTCGCGCTGCCGCTGTTGCAGCGGATGCCCGACGACCGGCCCGGCGGCGCCCCGGTGGCGCTCGTGCTGGTGCCCACCCGCGAGCTGGCGGTGCAGGTCTCCGAGGCGTTCCACCGCTACGGTAAGGACCTGGGCGCGCGGGTGCTGCCCATCTACGGCGGGCAGCCGATCGGCCGGCAGTTGCGCGCCCTGGACCTCGGCGTCGACGTCGTGGTCGCCACCCCGGGCCGTGCGTTGGACCACATCGCGCGGGGCACGCTCGACCTGGGCGCGCTGGCCACGGTGGTGCTCGACGAGGCCGACGAGATGCTCGACATGGGCTTCGCCGAGGACATCGAGGCGATCCTGGAGCACGCGCCGGAGCAGCGGCAGACGGTGCTCTTCTCGGCGACGATGCCGGCGCGCATCGACGGGCTGGCCCGCAAGCACCTGACCGACCCGATACGCATCCTCATCGCCCGCGAGCAGCCGGTGGCCGGCGAGGCGCCCCGGGTGCGCCAGAGCGCGTACATCGTCGCCCGGGCGCACAAGCCGGCGGCGCTGGGCCGGGTGCTGGACGTCGAGTCCCCCACGGCGGCGATCGTCTTCTGCCGCAGCCGCGAGGAGGTCGACCGGCTCACCGAGACGATGAACGGCCGGGGCTACCGGGCCGAGGCGCTGCACGGCGGGATGAGCCAGGAGCAGCGTGACCGGGTGATGGGCCGGCTGCGTACGGGCACCGCGGACCTGCTGGTGGCCACCGACGTGGCCGCGCGCGGTCTGGACGTCGAGCAGCTCACCCACGTGGTCAACTACGACGTGCCGTCGGCGCCCGAGTCGTACGTGCACCGCATCGGCCGGGTGGGCCGGGCCGGGCGGGAGGGCGTGGCGATCACTCTCGCCGAGCCGCGCGAGCACCGGATGCTCAAGACCATCGAGCGGGTCACCGGTCAGCGCATCACCATCGACAAGATCCCGACCGTGGCGGACATGCGTACCCGGCGGCTGGAGCTGACCCAGGGCGCCCTGCGGGAGAGCCTGCTGGAGGACGACCTCGACCCGTACCGGGCGATCGTCGAGTCGTTGACCGACGAGTTCGACCTGGTCGAGGTGGCCCTCGCGGCGGTGAAGCTGGCGCACGAGGCGACGTCGCCGGGCTCGGACGACGAGGAGGAGATCCCCCAGGTTCCCGTCCGGGGCCCGCGCGAGGGGCGACCGGAGGCCGGCGGCCGGGGCGAGCGCCGGGGCGGTGCCCGGCCCCGCACCGGCGGCACCACCCAGGTCTTCATCGGGCTGGGCCGGCGCGCCGGGGTCCGCCCGCAGGACCTGGTGGGCGCGATCACGGGCGAGACCGGGATCAGCGGTCGGGACATCGGCTCGATCGAGATCGCCGACCGGTTCTCGCTGGTGGAGGTGCCCCAGGGCGTCGCCGACGAGGTGATCGCGGGGCTGCGCGGCAGCACCATCAAGGGTCGCAAGGCGACCGTACGCCGGGATCGTGACGTCGACGGCGGCGGCGAGCGCCGCTTCGACGGGGCCGACCGGCGCGAGCGCCGCGACCGGGACTTCGACCGGCGCGACCGCCGCTGACCCCGCACGTCAGGAAGGGCCCCCTGTCAACGCCTCGCGCGTAGCAGGGGGCCCTTCCTGACACCTCAGGCGGCGGTCAGCGCCGGGTCGGGGCGGGTGTCGGCGTCGGTCGGACGCAGCGCCAGGGCGAGCACGTCGGCGACGTCGGCCAGGGTGTGCACGGACAGCGCCTCCCGCACCTCGGCGGGCAGGTCGTCGAGGTCCGGCTCGTTGCGGGCCGGGATGATCACCTCGGTCAGGCCGGCCCGGTGGGCGGCGAGCAGCTTCTGCTTCACCCCGCCGATGGGCAGCACCCGGCCGGAGAGGGTGACCTCGCCGGTCATCCCGAACTCGGGCCGCACGGGCCGGCCGCTGGCCAGCGACGCCAGGGCGGTCACCATGGTGATACCGGCGCTGGGGCCGTCCTTCGGCACCGCGCCCGCCGGCACGTGCAGGTGGATCCGCCGTCCGGCCAGGGCGTTCGGGTCGAGCCCGAGGCGGCGCCCGTTGGAGCGCAGGTACGACAGCGCGATGTGCGCCGACTCCTTCATGACGTCGCCGAGCTGGCCGGTCAGGGTCAGCCCCGGCTCGCCCTCCATGCTGGTGGCCTCGATGAAGAGCACGTCGCCGCCCGCGCCGGTGACGGCCAGGCCGGTGGCGACGCCGGGCACGGCCGTCCGCTCCGCCGATTCCGGGGTGAACTTCGGCCGCCCGAGGTAGGTGGCGAGGTTGCCGGTGTCGACGCGGACCGGCGCCGGGTCGGTGGCCAGGGCCACCGCGACCTTGCGCAGGATCTTCGCGAGCGCCCGTTCGAGCTGCCGTACGCCGGCCTCGCGGGTGTACTCGCCGGCGATCCGGGCGAGGGCGTCGTCGGCGACGTCGACCTCCTCGGCGGTGAGCCCGGCCCGTTCCCGCTGCCGGGGCAGCAGGTGGTCGCGGGCGATGGCGACCTTCTCCTCCTCCGTGTACCCGTCGAGGGTGACCAGTTCCATGCGGTCCAGCAGCGGGCCGGGGATGGCCTCCACCACGTTGGCGGTGGCCAGGAAGAGCACGTCGGACAGGTCGAGGTCGACCTCGAGGTAGTGGTCGCGGA
This sequence comes from Micromonospora sp. SD12, assembly GCF_052068495.1. Classification (NCBI taxonomy): domain Bacteria; kingdom Bacillati; phylum Actinomycetota; class Actinomycetes; order Micromonosporales; family Micromonosporaceae; genus Micromonospora; species Micromonospora sp. SD12. The sequence goes on from NZ_JBQHDF010000009.1 coordinate 90,781, forward strand.
AGGTGTGGTTCTGCGCCGGGTCGAGTACCTCCAGCAGGGCGGCGGCCGGGTCGCCGGAGTAGCCGGCGGCGAGCTTGTCGACCTCGTCGAGGAGCACGACCGGGTTCATCGAGCCGGCCTCGCGCAGGGCGCGCACGATCCGGCCGGGCAGCGCGCCGACGTAGGTGCGCCGGTGGCCACGGATCTCGGCCTCGTCGCGTACGCCGCCGAGGGAGACCCGGACGAAGTTGCGGCCGAGCGCGCGGGCGACCGACTCACCGAGGCTGGTCTTGCCGACGCCGGGCGGGCCGGCGAGGGCGAGCACCGCGCCGGAGCCCCGGCCGCCGACGACGCCGAGGTTGCGCTCGGCGCGCCGGTTGCGCACGGCGAGGTACTCCAGGATGCGGTCCTTGACGTCGGCCAGGCCGGCGTGGTCGGCGTCGAGCACGGCGCGGGCGGCGGCCAGGTCGGTGTGGTCCTCCGTACGGGTGCCCCACGGCATCTCCAGCACGGTGTCGAGCCAGGTCCGGATCCAACCCGCCTCCGGGGAGGCGTCGCTGGCCCGCTCCAGCTTGCCGACCTCGCGCAGCGCCGCCTCGCGGACCTTGTCGGGCAGGTCGGCGGCCGCCACCCGGGCCCGGTAGTCGGCGGAGCCGTCCGGCTCGTCCTCGCCGAGTTCCTTGCGGATGGCGGAGAGCTGCTGGCGCAGCAGGAACTCCCGCTGGGACTTCTCCAGCCCCTCGCGGACGTCGGTGCTGATCTGCTCGGCGATCTCCTGCTCGGCCAGGTGGTCCTTCACCCAGCCGACGAGCAGTTCCAGCCGGGCGGTGACGTCCGGCGCGGCGAGCAGTTCGGTCTTCTGGGCGAGGCTGAGCCAGGACACGTAGCCGGCCGAGTCGGCCAGCTCGGAGAGGTCGGTCATCCGCTCGATGGCGTCGATGACCTGCCAGGCGCCGCGCTGCTGGAGCACGGACGTCATGAGGGCGCGGTACTCGCGGGCGAGTTCGCGGGCACGCCCGGCGGGAGCGGGTTCGTCGAGTTCGGTCGCCTCGACCCAGAGGGCGGCGCCGGGGCCGGGCACGCCGGAGCCGATCCGGGCGCGGGACAGGCCGCGGACGACGGCGGCCGGTTCGCCGCTGGGCAGCCGGCCGACCTTCTCGATGGTGGCGACCGCGCCGACGGGGCCGTACTCGCCGTCGAGGCGGGGCACGGCGAGCAGCGTGCCCTCGCCGGTGGCGCGGGCCGCGTCGACGGCGGCCTGGGTGGTCGGGTCGAGGGTCACCGGGATGACCATGCCGGGCAGGAGCACGGCGTCGGTCAGGGGAAGTACCGGGAGAGTTGCCATCGAACACCTGCTATCGCGTTGAGTTGAGCGTGTCCAACTCAAGTAACAAAGCGTTCCCCTTGTTCCGAACTGTGATCCAGACCACCGGCCGCCGCCGCGCTGCGCCCCGGACGCAGCAGCTCCCGCACGCCGCCGGCGCCCCCGGCGACCGCCACCGCGAGCGGGATCGCCACGCAGGTCAGCGCCAGTGCGGCGACGGTCCAGCCCGGCAGGCCGGCCACCGCGGCGACGCCCGTCAGCACGGCGAAGACGAGGAGCTTGCGACGGGTGCGGGCGATCGGGATCGCGACGGACATCGGGATCTCCCCTCCGTACGGGATCAGAGCAGGACGAGCAGCGCGGCGCCGACGGCCGCCGCCGGGACCGTGGTGACGACGGTGGCGAGCGCCGCCGAGTGCCGGCGCAGCGCGGCGAGCGGGATCAGCGCGTCCCCGTCCTGGCTGATCGCGTTGGCGACCAGAGTGGGCAGGGGCAGGCCGCCGCTGACGTACAGGCCGGTGAAGACGATCTGCACCGCGCACCCGGGGATCAGGCCGATGCCCGCGCCGACCAGCACGCCGACGAGGCCGGTGAGGGCGAGCTGGGAGCCGTCGAAGCCGGTCGTGGTCGTCACCACCTGCCAGCCGAGGTACGCCACCGCGACCCAGACGGTGACGAAGGACGCCTCGTGCGCGCTGTGCCGCAGCGTCTCCCGCAACGAGCGGGGTTGCGCCGTCTCCAGGCTGTCGTCGGCCAGCCGTCCCCGGCCGGCGGCGAAGATCAGCGCGGCGGTCAGCGAGCCGAGCACCCCCAGCGCCAGGTACGGGTCGACGCCCCCGAAGGACCGGCTCAGCGCGCCCGGGTCGACCAGTTGGAAGACCACCGGCACCGAGACGGCGAACGCCGGCGTGGTCAGCCCCCAGAACGCCGTGGACGCCGGTACGCGCGGCAGCAGCCCGCCGAGCAGCCGTCGCGCCCCGGCGAGGTCCGGGCCGCCCACGGCCGCGAGTCCTACCGGCGTGGGTGCGGCGGCGACCCGGCGGTTGACCGCGCGGGCCGGATCGATGCCGAGCGCGTCGACGACGTACCCGGTCACCAGGCCGACCGCGAAGAGCAGTACGTGGATCTTCAGGGCGAACACGGGATTCCAGGCGAGCACCACCCACGACGAGTCCCCCATGGTGGCCGCCAGGGCGGCGACCACCGTGCCGAAGGAGACCTTCCCCCGGGCGTAGAGCGGCATCAGGACGATCGCCCCGCCGCAGCCGGGGCTGACGCCCAGCAGCGCACCGACCAGCGGGCCGAGCCGGGGCCGGCTGGTGAGCCCGTCGGTGACCCGGTCGCCGTAGCGCCAGCGCAGCCAGCCGAAGAGCGCCACCATCACGGCGACGTACACACCCACCTGCATGAACGCGTCCGCGAGCGGGCGGAGCACGAGTTCGGTCACGGCGCACCTCCTCGGGGTACGGCGTCGCCGGGGCCGCCCGCCGCTCGCGGACGCCCCCGGCACGACGGCGTCAGGTGAGCTTGCTCTTGACCTTGTTGACGGCGCCCTTGGCGAGGCCCGGGTTCGTCCCGTAGAGCCTCGGGTCGCCGGGCGGCAGGACCGGCTCGGGCGCGTGCGCGCGCGGGCTGTGGTCGTAGCGGAACTCGCCCTTGCCGTCGGGCGCCGGCCCGGACGCCCAGCGCCCCTCCGACGCGTCGGTGCCCGGCGAGAAGTCCAGGTACGTGTAGCTGAACTTCTCGGTGAACTCCTTGGAGTCCGGGAAGGCGTCGGGCACCGGCATCTCCTCCAGGCCGTCCTCCTTGAGCTGTTCGATGGCCGCCATCCACATGTTCTGGTGCATGGTGTCGCGGGCCAGCAGGAAGCGCAGCATGTTCTTGACCCCGGGGTCGTCGGTCATGTTGAACAGCCGGGCCACCTGGAGCCGGCCCTGCGCCTCGGCCGTGACGTTGAGCTGGAAGTCGGCCATCAGGTTGCCGCTGGCGGTGATGAAGTTGCCGTTCCAGGGCACGCCGGCGCTGTCCACCGGCAGCGCTCCGCCGCCGCCGTGGATGAAGTGCGCCGGGTTCGAACCGCCGTAGATCGCCCCGACCATCGGGTTGTCGTCGGCGGCCTCCTGCAACGACAGCGGGGCGTTCTCCAGCAGCCGCGTGATCATCGTGGCGATCATCTCGACGTGGCCCATCTCCTCGGTGCCGACGTCGAGGAAGAGGTCCTTGTACTTGCCGGGCAGGCGGCAGTTCCAGCCCTGGTAGAGGTACTGGTTGGCGACGGTCATCTCGCCCCACTTGCCGCCCAGGATCTCCTGGAGCCGACGGGCGAACGCGGCGTCCGGGCCGTCCGGCTTGGCCTCGAACTGAAGGTCCTTGATGTGGCTGAACAACGTGTCCTCCTCGGTGCGGTCGGGCTGTCACCGAGGCGGTTCCCCCGACGGCCGGCCCTATCGGGCCAACCGGTGGCCCCGCGGGGACGGCCTACCGGCGCCGGGCACGGGCAGCACCACCTCGAGGGCCACTCCGCGCGGTCGCAGCCGGTGCAGGCGCAGCCGTCCGCCGTCGGCGGCGAGCAGCCGCCGGACGATCCACAGCCCGAGCCCGGAGGCCCCGGCGCCGGGGCCGGGGCGGCTCAGGGCCTCGACGAGGGACGGGTCGATCTTGCCCTCGTCGGTGACGACGATGCTCAGACCCCGGGGGCCGAGCGCGGCGTGGATGCCGATCCGGCCGGCGGCCGGGCCGTGCCGCAACGCGTTCTCCACCAGGTTGGTGACCACCTGCCGGGTCCGCCGCCGCGGCACCGGGCAGCCGCCGGCCCGCCGGGTCACGTCGATCAGCCGCCGGCCCGGCGGCACCAGGGTCGCCGCGCCGCGCAGGATCTCCGCCAGCGGCGCCGCCGGGTCCGCCGCCGGGGCGAGCGCACCGGTGCCGGCAGCCGCGTCCCGCAGCAGGCCCTGAAGGTGTACGGCCTGCTCGTGGGCCAGCGCCGTGATGGCGCGCCGGTCGTCGCCGGTGAGCGCGAGCCGGTCGTCCGCGAGGGCGCGGGTGAGCGAGGTGAGGGCGCTGACCGGGGTGCGGAACTCGTGGCAGAGCACGCGGAGCAGCAGTTCCGGGTCGGTGTCCAGGGCCCCCGGATCGGCGGGACCCGCCTCGGGTCCCGCCCACCGGAGCACCCGCAGCGGGCCTCGCCACCCGTGCCGTGCGCGCATCCGCCCGACCTCCCTCGTTAGGCCGCATGATCGGTACCCGCTCGGGAACGGACCAGGCATGCCCGCTCCCCCCGTCGTCCGGTTGGCCGTGGTCGACGACCACCCGCTGTTCGTCCGCGGGCTGGAGCTGCTGCTGCCGGCGACGACCGACGGGCGGGCCGAGGTGGTGGGCTCCACCGGCGACGCCTCGGCCGCCGCCTCGCTCGTCGGGCGCTGCCTGCCCGACCTGGCGCTGGTGGACCTGCACATGCCGCCGCCGGGCGGGATCCGTGCGGTGGCGGCGATCCGGCGCACCACGCCCCGCGTACGGGTGGTGGCGATGTCGGGCGGGGAGGACCCGGCGCCCGCCCTGGAGGCGCTGCGCGCGGGCGCGGAGGCGTACCTGCCGAAGACCGCCGAGCCGGAGGAGTTGCTGCCCCCGCTGCTGGCCGTCCTGGACGGCTGGGCGGTGCTGCCGGGACACCTGCTGCGCGCGCTGCTGCGTTCCGGCCGGCCGGCACCGGTCGACCTCGACGACGAGGAACGGGTCATGCTGCGTGCCATCGCGCGGGGATGCAGCACCGTCGAGATCGCCGAACGGATGCATGTCTCGGAACGCACCGTGAAGCGGATGACGGCCGCGCTGCTGCGGAAGTTGCGAGTATCCACACGGGCCGAGGCGGCGGCGCTCGCGGGTCACGCCGGTCTGCTCGGCGACTGAACGCCGGGCTTTGCGCCGACCCGTTTTCCCGCCATAACACGACTCGCCGAAATGAGGACGACGCGCATTGTTGCGGATTCACCGTGGGATAGGTCAAACTTTGACCACACCCCGCCCCACACAGGGAGTAATTGACGATGGCGAGAAAAGTAATCACGGTCCTGACCGACGACCTCGACGGTGGAAAGGCCGACCGGACCGTCGAGTTCAGTCTGGACGGCGTGGCCTACACCATCGACGTCTCCGACGAGAACGCGGGCGTGCTGCGCAAGGCCCTCGACCCGTACATCAACGCTGGCCGGCGGATCGGCCGAGGGTCCGTCGACACTGGGCGGCCCCCTCGGCGGGCGGGCGCGTCGGGCGGCTCGGGAATGGACCGGGAGCAGAACCGGGCCATCCGGGAATGGGCCACCAAGAACGGCTACAAGATTTCCGAGCGTGGCCGCATCCCGGTCGAGGTCGTCGAGGCGTACAAGAACCGCTGACGCCGGGCTCACGCTCGGGCTCGTGCGGGGTCACGCTGAGGAATCAGCGCGGCCCCGCCGGTCTTTTCCCACGGCGGACCATTCGCGGGGCCCGCACCCACCGGCGGGTCCATTCTCGGCCCGCTCCCATTGCACGCATCGGCCATCGGCGACGCCGGGGCGCTTCGAGTCGTCCCAGAACGCGCGTTCGCCGACCTCCCGGCCGTGACCATCGCCACGATCACACCGAGGCGCCCCGCGATCGTCACCCTTCCCGAGTGTAATGAGCGACAGCTTTGTCGAGCATTACCTGCTCGGATCTCGGGGGTGGCGGATGACGCGATGGTGGAGCCAGACGGCGGGCGGGTTGCCCCGCACCTTCTGGTACCTGTGGACGGCCACGCTGATCAACCGGCTCGGCAGCTTCGTCGCCATCTACCTCGGCGTCTACCTGGTCTCCGTACGTGGCCTCAGTCCCGCGTACGCCGGGATCGTGATCGGGCTGCACGGGGCCGGCAGCGCGGCCGGGGGCGTGCTCGGCGGAATCGTCGCGGACCGGTGGGGGCGGCGGCCCGCCATGCTCACCGGCAACGTGGCCGCCGCGGCGGCGGCGGTGGCGCTGGGCCTGAGCGGGCACCCCGTGGCGATGGCGGCCCTGACCCTGCTGCTGGGGCTCTTCCTGGGCGTCGCCCGGCCGGCCTTCACGGCGACCGTCATCGACGTCGTCGGCGAACGGGACCGTCTGCGCGCGCTGACGCTGAACTACTGGGCGATCAACATCGGGTTCGCGGTCGCCGCGACCGTGGCCGGCCTGCTGGTCCGGGCCGACCCGCTGCTGCTGTTCGCGATCAACGCGGCGGTGCTGCTGGGCACGGCGGCCCTGATCGGGCTCAAGGTGCCCGAGTCGCGGCCCGCCCCGGTGACCGTCGCGCAGTTCGCCCGCGCCGACTCCGCCGGGCTCGGCACCGTGCTGCGGGACCGGGTCTTCCTGGCGTTCACGGCCCTCACCGGCCTGGCCTGGCTCTGCATCCAGGGCAGCGTGATGCTGCCGGTGGCGTTGCAGGCCGACGGGCTGCCGACGTCGGCGTACGGGCCGGTCATCGCGGTCAACGGTCTGATGATCGTGCTCGGGCAACTCTTCGTGCCCCGGCTGGTGGGGCGCTTCGACCGCTCCCGCACCATCGCCGTCGCCGTCGTGGTGGTCGGCGTCGGCTTCGCCCTGACCGCCCTGGCCGACGCCGTCTGGTTCTACGCGCTCACGGTGGCCGTCTGGACGCTCGGCGAGATGTTGATGACCCCCTCGAACTCGGCGCTGACCGCGGACCTCGCGCCGGCCGCCCAGCGCGGCCGGTACCAGGGCGTCTATTCCCTCGGCTACGCGTTCGCCAGTTTCGCCGGGCCGACGGTGGGCGGGCTGGTCGCCGCCCGGTACTCCACCGACGTGCTCTGGCTGGGCCTGTTCGGGCTGGCTCTGCTGGTGGCCGCCGGCAACCTCGCCGCCGTACGGCCCCGGGCCCGGCGGATCAGCGCCCTGCGCGCCGCCGCGGCGCCGGCCGTCCCGCGGGAGGCGGCGACGCTGGCGTGAGCGCACCGTCCGGAGCCGGCGGGGTACGTCCGCCGGCCCCGAGACGGCGGTCAGCCGACCTCGATGCGCACCACGTCGAAGGCCGGGGTCTGGTTGGCCCGTTCCATCATCGGCACCCGGTGCGAGCCGTCGCCGGCCCAGACCGCGCACTGGGCGGTGCCGGATCCGGGCAGGCCGGGAACCTGGATGGTGACGTCGTCGGGTTCGGCGCCACCACGGCTGTCCTCGGTCGCGACGAAGAACGCCGGCACCTCCTGCGGCTCCGGCGGCTGCCGGAGGCTGCCCAGCATCCGGCAGGCGGTGTGGAAGTGGCCGCGCACCAGCCCCTGGTCGTTGAGCAGCGAGCTCTCCACGTAGTACCCGCCCTGCCCGGCCGCCAGGAAGCGGTCCCGGACGAGGTTGCGGGTGGAGACCCGCAGGGTGAACGGCTGGTTGGCGCCCACCCGCTCGGGGAATTCGGTGATCAGCAGCGACGCGTTGTTCGCGGCGGCACCGACCTCACCGAACGCGGTGCTGACGCAGCGGTTGCCGTTCTGGAAACCGTCGTGCGGCTGCAACCGGCTGTCGTCGCAGTCGTTCGCGATAACGCCCAGCCCGGAACCGGGACCGCCGTTGTTCCCACCACCGTTGTTCCCACCACCGTTGTTCCCACCGCCGTTGTTCCCGCCGCCGTTGTTGCCCGTCGGGGCGACCCGGCACTCCGCGAGCCGGGCCAGGCCCTGCGGCCGGGGGCCTGCCCGGTCGATCGCGATGGTGATCCGCTCCAGCGTGGCCCGCCGCTTGGCCGCCAGCGGCTGGAGGATCGAGGTACGCACGAACTCCGCGCCCCGCCGCCCCTCGGCGGCCAGCCGCCGGTCCGCCTCGGCGATCTGGGCCTGCAACAGGTTCAGGTTCCGGTCGACCTCGGCACGGGCGCGATCGGGCACCCGCGGGAGCTGGCCGGCCACGTCGGGGCAGGCCACGGCCGAGCCGCCGTTGTCGGCGCCGCCGCCGCGCGTCTGCTCGCACTCCGCGACCGTCTGCTGCCCGTCGCCCCAGTGGTTGCGTACCCACCGGCCGTCCTGCCAGGTCCGGCTGGTGCCGCGCCCGCTCGGCGCGGTCGCGCCGGGGCTGGGCTCCACGCAGGCGGCGGAGGCCGGCCGGGTGGTGGTCGACCGCCGGTCCTCGGCGGACGAGATCTGGGTGACGGCGACGATCCCGCCGAAGACGGCGAGGGTGCCGACGACGGCCAGCAGCCGCTTGCTCCGGGCGGTGCCGGACGACCGGCGCGCCCGTGTGGACCTGCGCATCGAATTGCTCTCCTTCGCGATCCGGTAGTTGATTCGAGACCTCGGCGGACCGACGGAATCGAGGGGGCGCACCCGACGGGAACCGTCGCGGCGAACCGGCGGCACGTCGATGACCGACGATGCCCTTTCCGCACCGTCTACCGCGTCACGGGACGCGGTCGGGGAGATCCTGTCCATTCCCGCAGGAGTACGGGACGCCCGGCGCGAAGGTTCAACGCGTTCCCGGGATTCCGGAAGGGGCTCTGCGCCGACCGCCGTCGGCGGAGACCCGACCCGTGGCGCCCTCCGGGCGGCCGTGTCGCGCGGACCGGCCGCCGCCTCCGGGCGCTGGGCGGTGCCGTCCGCCCGGGGTGAAGCCGGTCAGTCCGCGCAGAGGTGGGCGAACGCGAAGCCGCCCGTCATCTCGTCGTGCCGCGACTGGAGCCGCCGGATCTCGGCGAACAGCTCGTCGCGGGGCGTCAGCACCGGCTCGGCCGCGTCCAGCGCGCGCAGGCGCTCGCCGACGGCCACCGCCGCCAGGTCCTCGGCCAGCCGCCCCGGGTCCACCCCGGCGGAGACCCGCCGCTCGCGCACCGTCACCCGCTCCACGAGGCAGGCGTCGGGGCGTACCTGCACCCAGCTCCATCCCTCGGCGGGTCCGTCCGCCCAGCGCACGTGCAGGCCCCGGACGATCGGGTCGGCCAGCCGCCGCGCCACGTACGCCTCGACGGCGGCGGCCCGGGCCAGGGCGCCGAGGTCGTTGACAGGACCGGTCCGCCCGTCGGGCAGCCGGCCGAGGATGTCGCGGAAGCCGACCGGCGGTGCCCCGGCGTCGTCGGGCTCCCCCGCGCCGAGGGCCGCGTACGCGCGCGCGTCGATCACGTACGCCACGATCCGGCGCCCGTGGGCCTCGGCCCGCAGCGTCGGCGACCCGATCCGCAGCACCGCCAGGCCGACCGCCTCGGCGACCGCGTTCTTGAGCCGCTCGACCCGCTGCCCGGCGGAGTTGGGAGGCGCGACGGGGCCGATCTCGACGGCGAAGACGGGCCGGGCCGTGTCGGCGGCGCAGACGACGAGGTCGTAGCCCTGTCGGCTGGCCGTGCTCCACTGGTTGCCGGTGACGCCCGGCGGGCGCCCCTGCACCAGCTCGCCGAGCCGGCGGGGACCGTGCACGAGCTGGTCGCCCCGGACGAGCAGCGGGCCGCGCCCACCGTCCCCGGCGACCGCGCGCAGCCAGGAGTCGCCCCCACCACCGGTGCCCGTCATCCGCCTGATCCGTCCGTCCCGCCGCCGGTCCCGGCCGACGCGTCGGCCGGGGCGAGTCTAGGCGGTCGATCATGACCGGCGTGGTGGCGGTGTCCCTCGGGCCGCAGGCCCGGAATTCGATTGAGGCTGCGCGCCCGTGCCGCTGGGATGGGCGGGTGAGCGTCTTCCTGAGCACCCCGCGGCTGGTGCTGCGCGAGTTCACCGCCGATGACGCCGACCTCCTCGTCGAGCTGGACGGTGATCCCGAGGTGATGCGGTACCTCACCGGCGGGCGCCCCACCCCGCCCGAGGCGGTCCGGGAGCGCGTCCTGCCCCGGATCCTCGCCCATTACCGACGGGCGCCCGGCCTGGGCTGGTGGGCGGCGCAGGACCGGGGCTCGGGCGCCTTCCTGGGCTGGTTCGAGTTCCGTCCGACCCGCGACGGCGACGCCCGGGAGGTGGAGCTGGGCTACCGGCTGCGCCGGGCCGCCTGGGGCGCCGGGCTCGCCACGGAGGGCTGCCGGGCGCTGATCGACAAGGGCTTCGCCGAGCTCGGCGTGCGGCGGGTCACCGCGAACACGATGACCGTCAACGCCGCGTCGCGCCGGGTGATGGAGAAGTCCGGGCTGCGGCTCGTCCGGACGTACGTCGGGGACTGGCCGGAGCCGATCGACGGCGCGGAGCACGGCGAGGTGGAGTACGCGCTGACCCGCGAGCGCTGGCTGCGTCGCGACGCCGACTAGGTGCGGCGCGGGCTACTCAGCGCCCATCACCAGGCCCTCGATGGTGTGCTTCTGCCGGATCGGCGTCAGGGCGTCGACCACCGGGCAGGGCAGGTGCGCGCGCACCTGCTCGGGCAGGCCCGCCCAGTACTCCCGGGTGACCGCCATGTCGTGGTGCTCGGCGTTGCCGGCTCCCGGCGCGTCGACGCCGAGCACCAGCACCGGTCGCGACAGGGTGGAGACGTTCGGCGTGCCGCGGTGCACGGTCAGCGCGGACCGGGCGGAGATGTCGCCGCGCCGCGGGTACTTGCGGACCGCCCGTTGCTCGTAGCGGGGGTAGCGCCCCCTCGGCGGGAACATCTGGTGGTCGAAGTCCCGCCCGTCGTCCCACTGGGTGCCCGGGGCGATCTCGAACGGCCCCATCTCCTCCACCGTGTCCACCGTGGTGAGGTTGAAGGCCAGCGACGTCAGCCGCCGCTGCCGGCGGGTGTCCTCCGGCATCGGGAAGTCCCGGTGCCACGGCTGCATGACCGCGCCGGGGAACGGGATGTCGAAACCGAGCTCGACGATCTGGTAGTCGGAACCGAGCACGGCCCGGCACACCGAGACCACCCAGGGGTGGGTCACCAGGTCGACGAAGCCGCGCAGCTGCTCGGGGTGGATCTCCACGTACCACCGCTGCGGGCCGCGACCGACCGCGCCGTCGGGGCGGGAACGGGCCTCCCGGAAGGCGGCCTCGACGTCCTCGCCGACACGGTCCACCCAGTCCACCGCGAAGGCGCCCCGGCAGGCGGTGATGCCGTCACGGTAGAGCTCGCCGAGCGCCACCAGGGGCACCTCCTCCTCGGCGGGGGCGGCGGGCGGCGCGGGCGGGGTGGCGTGGGGCCTCATCGAACCTCCTGAGGGGACCAGGCGAGTATTACAACGTTGTAGAGCCGTCGCAAGGGACGCCTGTCCGGCGACCGGAACGCGGGTCAGGGCATGATGGACCGGTACGCCGGCGCTCGGCGTACCGGACCGGGGAGGTGCGCGGGCGTGCGCGTCGTGTCGTTGGTGCCGTCGCTGACCGAGGCCGTCGCCCTGACCCTGCCGGGTCTGCTGGTCGGCGCCACCGACTGGTGCACCCACCCCGCCGGACTGGAGGTGACGCGGGTCGGCGGGAGCAAGTACCCCGACCTCGACCGGGTGCTCGCGCTGCGCCCCGACCTGGTCCTGCTCAACGTCGAGGAGAACCGCCGCGAGGACGCCGACGCGCTGGGCGCCGCCGGCGTGCCGGTGCGGGTGACCTACCCGCGTACCGTCGACGAGGCGCTGGCCGAGCTGGCCGACCTGATGCGCGACCTGGGCGCCCCGGCCGAGCCGGAGTGGCTCGCCGTGGCCCGCCGGGCGTGGGCCGACCTGCCCGCGGCCCGGCCGGCCCGCCGGGCGGTCGTGCCGGTCTGGCGGCGGCCGTGGGTGGTGCTGGGCGCCGACACCTTCGCCGGCGACGTGCTGCGCCGGCTCGGCGTGACCAACGTGTACGCCGACCACGTCGAGCGCTACCCCCGCCCGGGCCTCGACGAGCTGCGCGCCCGCGCGCCGGAGCTGGTCGTGCTGCCCGACGAGCCGTACCTCTTCACCGCCGACGACGGGCCGGAGGCGTTTCCCGGCACCCCCTGCGCCCTGGTCTCCGGCAGGCACCTGACCTGGTACGGCCCGTCGCTCGCCGAGGCGCCCGCCGTACTCGCCGCGCAGCTCGCCGACCCCGTCGTGCGACCGAACTGACCCGCCGGGCCCCCGGCCTCGGCCGCGTTCGCGCCGTCAGCCCCCCGCGCGCCGACGCCGTTCGCGCCGCGCGTCGACGAGGCTCCACCCGATCGCGACCGACAGCGTCAGCACCACCACCGCGAGGGTCAACCAGATCGGCAGCTTCCCGACCGGCGTCTCGGCCAGGATCAGCTTCACCCCCGCGAAGGCCAGCAGCACGGCCAGCCCGTACCGCAGGTGGCCGAAGTGTCGCAGCAGGCCGGCCAGGCAGAAGTAGAGGCTGCGCAGGCCGAGTACGGCGAACGCGGTCGCCGTCCAGACGAGGAACGTGTCGGTGGTGATGGCGAGGATCGCCGCCACCGAGTCGATCGCGAAGATCACGTCGGTGGCCTCGATCGCGACCAGCGCCACCAGCAGCAGGGTGGCCCTGCGTCGGCCGTCGACCCGGGCGGTGAACCGGCCGCCGTGGTAGCGGGGCTCGGTGGGCACCAGCCGCCGGAACGCCCGGACCGCGACGTTGCGGTCGGGGTCGACGTCCGGCTCGCCGCGTACCGCCAGTCGCCACCCCGTCCAGATCAGGAAGGCGCCGAGCACGACGCCGGCCCAGGTCAGCCGCTCCAGCAGCGCCGCGCCGGCGAAGATGAACGCCAGCCGGAACGCGAGCGCACCGACGACGCCCCAGAAGAGCACCTTGTGCTGGTACGCGGCAGGCACCCGGAAGTACCCGAACAGCAGCGCGAAGACGAAGACGTTGTCGACGGAGAGCGCCTTCTCCAGCAGATAGCCGGAGAAGTACGCCCCGGCCGGCTCGCCGCCGCGCCACAGCCAGACCACCAGACCGAAGGTGAGCCCGGCGGTGATCCAGACGCCGCTCCACAGCAGCGCCTCACGCAGTTCGATCACGTGGTCGTCGCGGTGGGAGAACATGTCGACGGCGAGCATGACGGCGATGACCACGCCCACCGCCGCCCAGGCCCACAGCGGTGCCGCGAACGTCGCCTCGTCCACCCGGCGTCCTCCGCATCCCCGACGGCGGCTCCGCTCCCGGCGTACGGCCGGCGCACGCCCCGACTTGCCGGCGGGGCGGACGCCCCGTGAGGCCGGCGGCGCGGGTGCGCACGTGGCGCCCGGCACGCACTGGTGCCGGCGCGCCCGATGCCGGCGTACTGGCCGGACCACCCCGACCACGCCCGCGCACTGGTGTCCGGCGGCGCAGGGGGCCGTCCGGCGGCGGCCGGCGGCCTGAGCGCGTCCGATCCCGAGCCTAGGCGAGCCGACCACGGGCCGACGGCGGTCCGGACAAGTCGGGGCCGCCGACGTTGCGGCCCCGCGCCGACGTCAGGCGTACGGGCGGCCCACCGGGTCGGCAGGGCGGTGGTCGCCTCCCGCGGCGAACCCGGCCCCACGATCGGCACCCGGCGGGTCCCGACCCGCCTCGGCCCCGGGGCGGTCCGGACCCGCACGGCGTCGGCGGGTCCGGACCGCGGCCCTGTCAGGCCACCGGGGTGACCCGGTCGGCGTCGAGGTCGACGAGCGCGCTGTCGTCGACGTCGTAGGCGAGGGTGCTGGTCACCCGGACCACGCCGCTGACCTGCCCGGCGAGCCGGGCCGCCAGCTCGACGGCGCTGCGCCGGTCCAACCGGCCGTCGAGCGTCACCTCGCCGTCGCGCACCCGGACCGTGACCAGGCCGTCCCGCACGGCGAGCACCCGACGCAGCACCTCCTGCACCACGTCCTCGCGGATCTCCGCGTCGGTGCGCAGGTGCACCCGCAGCAGGTCGCCGCGCGTGACGATCCCGACCAGGCGGCCCAGGTCGTCGAGCACCGGCAGCCGCTTCACCGACTCCCGGTCCATCCGCCGGGCGGCGGCGGAGATCGTCGCCTCCGCCCAGGTCGTCACCGGCGGTGCGGTCATCAGCTCACGCGCCACCAGCGCGTCGGCCTTCTCCCGGGCGACGCGGCGACGGCGCCCCTCGAAGACCCGCCGCTCGTCCGGGTGGCCGGCCTGCTCGACCTTATGCAGGAGGTCCGACTCCGACACCACGCCGAGGACCCGGCGGAACCCGTCCACCACGGGCACACCGCTGATGCCCCGCCGGACCAACGCGTCGACGATCTCCCGGTAGGGGGTCTCCTCCCCCACCGTCGCGACCTCCCGCGTCATCACGTCGCCCACCTGCCACGTCCTCATCACGACCTCCCTGTCGTTTCACCTGCGACGCTACGGCCGGGTCGGCCCGCCGGGTCAGGGCCGCCGGACCGGGCCGGAAGGGGTCCAAGGTCCCGGTCCGTTGGGGCCCGGTCGGCCCTGCCCCGCCGACGCCGGCAGGCGTCCAATGGAGATGCCACCGGGAAAGCGCGGTGCGAGGCACACGAAGGGACGTGGAGACAATGACCGCGACGATCGAGCGCACCACCGCCAGGACCGACGCTCCCGTGGCGGAGACGCGGCACGAGACCACCAGGCAACGGGCGGCCCGGTACGTCTTCGCCGGCATCCGGATCGCCCTCGGCTGGACCTTCCTCTGGGCGTTCCTGGACAAGGTCTTCGGCCTGGGCTTCGCCACCGAGGCGAAGAACGCCTGGATCAACGGCGGCAGCCCCACCAAGGGCTTCCTGACCTTCGGTGCCGCGGGTCCGTTCGCGGACTTCTACCACGGCATCGCCGGGGCCGCCTGGGCCGACGTGCTCTTCATGACCGGCCTGGCCGCGATCGGCGTGGCGCTGCTGCTCGGCATCGGGATGCGCGTCGCCGCGGTCGCCGGCGCGGTGCTCTACGTGATGATGTGGACGGTCGTCCTGCCTCCCGAGAACAACCCCTTCATGGACGACCACCTGCTCAACGCGGCGCTGCTGGTCGGTCTCGCCCTGGTCAACGCCGGCGCGACCCTCGGCCTGGGCAGGGCGTGGGCGAAGCTCCCGATCGTGCGGCGGTTCCCCTGGCTGCGGTGACCGGGTACGGCATCTCCCCCGCAAGCGGGCGTCACCACCGGTGGCGCCCGCTTCCGCGTGCCCGCCCGGCCAGCTCGCCTGCCCGCCCGGCCAGCCCGCGGTCGCGCCCCGGCCGCCTCACGTGCTCGCCCCACCGCCTCACGCGCTCGCCCGAACGTCTCCCGTACCCGGCCCGACTGCCGGCCGGCGCGCCGCCCCGAACCCGTCGGGCGTTCCGGGCGGGACCGCCACGCGGCGCCCGATCGCCATCGGGCAGGATCTCGGGTGACGGACATCAGGACCGAAACGGTAGGAGACTCCCGAATGAACCAGGCAGCAGGCGCCCGCTCGGGCAAGCCCGAGGTGGGTCCGATCGAGGGCGCGCCCCCGGCCGATCTCGTCATCGACGACATCACCGTCGGCGAGGGGCCGGAGGCCCAGCCGGGACAGCTGGCCAGCGTCCACTACGTGGGGGTCGCACACTCCACCGGTCGCGAGTTCGACGCCTCGTGGAACCGGGGCGAGGCGTTCGAGTTCCCGCTGGGCGGCGGGCAGGTCATCTCCGGCTGGGACCGGGGCGTCGTGGGCATGCGGGTCGGCGGCCGGCGCCGCCTGACCATCCCGCCGCACCTGGGTTACGGCGACCGGGGCGCCGGCGGCGTCATCAAGCCGGGCGAGACGCTCGTCTTCGTCGTCGACTTGCTCGGCGTGCGCTGAGCGCGAAGCGATCCACCGATCGGACGGTCGGACCCCGGGCGCGCGGCTGACCGCACGGCGGCGGGCCGGTCACCGCAGCGGGCGACCGGCCCGACCACCGGCCGGTGCCGCCTGCGAGCGGCCCGTCGGGCGCAAACGGCGAAGGGCCGGTCGGTGCGGACGGCGGACCACGGGTCGGTGCGGGCGGCGTACGGCGCCGTCGGCACCGGCCCGCACGCGTACGGCGCCCGGGCTCCGCAGGTCTCGCGGCCGGTAGGTCGCACCGGCGGCACCTCGGTCAGCAGGGCACCAGCTCCCGGTCGGCGCACAGATCCATGATCGGGATGACCCGGTGCAGGCCGGTGGCCCGCAGCACCCGATCGACGACCGGGTCGGGACGGAGCAGCACCAGCTCCCCGCCCCGGGCGCGGACGCGCAGGTGCGCGGCGACCAGCGCCCG
Source organism: Micromonospora sp. SD12 (assembly GCF_052068495.1). Taxonomy (NCBI): domain Bacteria; kingdom Bacillati; phylum Actinomycetota; class Actinomycetes; order Micromonosporales; family Micromonosporaceae; genus Micromonospora; species Micromonospora sp. SD12. The sequence goes on from NZ_JBQHDF010000009.1 coordinate 107,107, forward strand.
CACCCCCGCGGCGGAGAGCAGGCGGACGCCGGAGAGGTCCAGTCGGAGCACGGGCCGGGGCGGGGCGTCCCAGAGCGCGGAGCGGAAGGCGCCGACCGTGGCGATGTCGACCTCGCCGGTCGCCCGCACCTCCACCTCGTGGTCGGCCACGGTGATCTCCATGTGGAGCCGGTCGTCGCGCTGTCGCATACCGACGAACCTATCCCCCACCACCGACATTTCCGCCCTGCTGAGGGACCGGATCCGGGTACGCCCAGGGTCTACCCGGAGACTCCCGGATCCTCCTCAGGGAGGACGCCCGCAGGGCCTGTGGGCTGCGACATCGGCGGGCGAGAATGGGGCATGGTCCCTCGCCGCCCCCGTGCGCCCCGGCTGATCCGCCCCGTCCGCGAACCCGCCACCGTGCCGCCGCCGCTCGACGGTCCGTGGGCGCCCGCCGACCGACGGCTCGACGCCGTCGAGCTGCTGCCCCTGCCGGCTGGCGTGTCCGGCCCGGAGGACGTGGTCGTCGACCCGTCCGGCCGGGTCGTCAGCGGGTCGGAGGACGGCAGGCTCTGGTGGTGGCCGGTGGACGCGCCGCCCGGCACCCTCCCCCGGCCGCTCGCCGACACCGGGGGCCGACCGCTGGGCGTGGAGGTCGACCCGCGCGACGGCAGCCTCGTGGTCTGCGACGCGTACCGGGGGTTGCTGCGGGTGACCGGTGACGGGGCGGTACGCGAGTTGGGCGGGCTCGGGGCGAGGGCGCACCTCACCGACAACGCCACCGTCGCCCGCGACGGGACGGTCTACTTCACCGACTCCTCCGACCGCTTCCCGCTCTCGCACTGGAAGCGGGACCTGCTGGAGCATCGGCCCAACGGGCGGGTGCTGGCGTACGACCCGCGCAGCGGACGCACCGACGTCGTCCGCGCCGGGTTCCACTTCCCCAACGGGCTCGCGCTCACCCCGGACGAGTCGGCGCTGATGCTGGTCGAGACCGCCACCCACCGGCTGGTGCGGGTCGCCCTGGCCGACGGCGCGGTCACCGTCCTGGCCGACCTGCCGGCATACCCGGACAACCTCACCCCGGTGGGCGACGGGACGTACTGGATCGCGCTGCCCAGCCCCCGGGTGCCGGTGGTCGAGCGGCTACTGCCCCACCCCCGGCTGCGGCAGCTGGTGGCGGTGCTGCCGGCGGCGGTGCAGCCGAAGCCGCTGCGCTACGGCCTGGTGGCCCTCGTCGATGGCGAGGGGCGGGTGCTGCGCACCCTGCACGGCCCGCGCGGGACGTACGACATGATCACCGGCGTCCGTCAGCACGGCGGGCACCTGTGGCTGGGCAGCCTCACGGGCCCCGGGGTGGCCCGGGTGCCGCTGGGCTGAGCCGCGCGACGACCGGCACGCCCGGGACCGGCCCGCGTGGCGGCGGACCGGTCCGGCGGGTGTGCGTACGGTCTGGTCAGCCGCCGCGCACGGACGGCGCCGGCGCCGGCGAGCCCCCGGCCACCGCGCCCGGGTGCGGCGCGGCCGACGGGGACGGCCGCAGCCCGGCCGGAACGGGCAGGGCGCTGCCCTTGACGAACTCGTCCCAGCTGACGTTCCAGGCCGTCCAGCCGTTGCCCTCGTTCAACTCGACCTCGGTGCCCTTGATGGTGACCAGGTCGCCGACCTGCGTGACGCCCATCAGCCAGTCCGCGGCCTCGTTGGACACGTTGGTGCAGCCGTGCGAGACGTTGGTGTTGCCCTGGTCCCCCACCGACCAAGGCGCGGCGTGGATGAACTCGCCGCCCCAGGTGAGCCGCTGGGCGTCCTCGACGTCGACCACGTAGGGGTCGGCCGAACCCCGGGTGTCGAACGTCGTGAAGTCGTGCTTCTCCATGATCACCATCTTGCCGCTGGAGGTCGGCGTGCTCGGCTTGCCCATGCTGACGGGGATCTTGCGGACCACCTTGCCGTCCCGCAGCACCGACATCTGCTTGGTCGCGTTGTCGATCTCCAGGGCGACCTGCCGTCCGATCTTCGAGGTGGCGGTGCGGTCGGAGTCGCCGACCCGCTCCTTGCCGATCGGCAGGCCCTCCAGCCCGGCGCGGACGCTGATGCTGGTTCCTGGCCGCCAGAAATCGGGGGCCCGGTAATAGGCCTGGCTGCCGTCGGACACCCACGACCAGGCGCCCGGCTGCGGCGGATCCGTCTTCACGAACAATCGGCGCTGCACGTCGGCCCTGGCCTCTTTCGGAATGGGCGGGTCGAAAGCCACGGTCACCGGCATGGCGGTGCCGTACGTCCGATCACCGGCGAAGTACAGCGTGCTGGTGACTTCCGGCTTCGTCGGTTTCGGCATCGTGGTGAAGGTGGTCTTCCGGGTGGTCGTCGTTCCCGAGTCACCCGTGGCGGTCACCTCCGCGGTGTACGTGCGCTTCGGCTGCAACGGCGCCTTCGGCACCCAGCCCGAGCCGTCCTCGCGGGGCTCCGCCTCGACCCGAGCGCCCTTGTCGTCGGTGATCCGGACGGCGGTCACCTTGCCGTTCCTGACCGCGGTCCCCACCTCGGCGGTGATCGGCACCTCCCGGGCGCGGTCGGCGGGCGTCACGGTCAACTCCAGTGCCGCCGCGGCCCGTTCCTCGGCCGGCCGGGCGCCCGGTTTGCGGTCGGCGGTGCACCCGCCGAGGGCCAACGGCGCGGCCGCGATCGTCACGGCCAGCACCGCCAGTCGCCGCCTCAACTCCATGATGCGTCCCCCCGTTAATTGGTGTCCCTCAGCCACATTCTCTCCACGCCCCGTCGCATGGGAGCGCAATTTCGACGGAAATGAAGACGCAATTTCGGGAAGCATTTCCCGCCCTGCACGGAATGGGGCCGCCCGCGCCTGCTTCCGGATCCGTCCGCAATCGTCCGCCCCCGCCGTCGCCAGCCCCCCTGGTGCCCGTCCGTCCCGCCTGCGCCGCCCCGCCGAGGGCGCTCACGTTCCCGCGCCCTCGGCGCCGGGGAGGGCGCCCTGCTCCCGCCGCTGCTCACGTCCAGTCGTCGTCGCCGTGGTTGCGATCCCACCGGCCACCCACGGGCGGGGTGTCCATCCGGATCGCCGAGTCGGCGTTGCCGGCGAGGTCGTTGTCCTCGACGCGGCAGTCCACGCAGCTGCCCTGCGCGGTGATCCACAGTCCGTGGTTCTGCGTGCTCGGCTGCTTGTTGTCCCAGATCCGGTTTCCCCGGATGGTGGCCGAGTCGACGGCCGCGTTGATCGCGATGCCGGCCCGCACCGGCGGCCCTCCCGGCAGCTCGTACGGCGTGCCCGGCGCCGGGGTGGCCCCGCTCCACCCGCTCGGCGAGTCCGGTCGGATCGGCGCGAGCGTGAGCTCGGTGTCGTCGTTGGCCGCCACCACGGCGATCCGCTCGCCGACGTGCACCACCTTGCCCCGGTGGCCGTCGTTCGGCCACGTCGCCCGCCGGTCCACCACCGACTTCTCGGTGTACCGCACCGAGTTACCGTGCCCGCTCATGGCCGGCGCCCACTGCCGTCCGTTGTTCCGGATCCGGTTGCCGACCACGATGGCGTCGCGGATCGGCCGGTCGATACGGATGGCGTCGGCGCTGTTGCCGTAGAAGTCGTTGCTCTCGATGACGATCTCCTCGGCCACGGCCTCCTCGGACCCGCCGAGGTCGCGCTGGTGGTAGCCGTAACGGCCATTGCCGCTGATCCGGTTGCCGCGGATCGTGTACGGGCCCGGGGTGTTGCCGATGCTGACCCCGTCGCGCAGGTTGCCGTCGATCACGCAGTCGGTGAGGATGCCGCCCCGCCCGGCGGTGTGCGTGGTGCCCTTCGCCGAGACGTGGAAGCCGGCCTCCAGGTTGCCGGTCATCGTGCAGGCGGAGACGATCAGGCCGTTCGCGCCCCAGTCGGAGATGCCGAAGCGGTTGCCCTGGGTGTGGCAGCCGATGATCCGCACCCCCCGTGGGCGCAGCTGGCCTGCCTCCTGCAACTCCAGGAAGATGCCGTTGGTGGCGTTGGCGACCGCGCTGCAGTTGACGATGTTGAACCGCTCCACGCTGCCCCAGCCGCCGATGCCGACGCCGATGCCCGCGCCACCCATCTCGGTGCCGTTGTCCAGCCGCCCACACCCGACCACCAGCACCCCGTCGATCAGGCAGTCCTGGAGGAAGTCGCAGCCCAGGCCGGTGGCGGCGGTGTGGTGGATGTACAGGTTGCGGAAGACACCCCGTACGACGTACTGCAAACCGAGCCCCTTGGCCAGCGGGTTGTAGTCCGCCGACGCCACTCCCGAGCCGTCGATCTCGAAGTCGGCGAAGGTGCAGTCGGCCAGGTGCCGGTCCCGGTCGGCGCCGTGCTGGAGCGTGGTGTAGAACGCCAGCGGCGACGGGTCGGCCCGGTTGCCGGCGTTGCTGAGCACGAAGCGGGTCGCCCCCGGGCCGGCGCCGACGAGCGACACCCCGGTACGCCACACGGTGCCCGAGTCCCGCATCGAGTAGACCCCGGGCGGGCAGTAGATGATCCTCGCCCGGCCGTCGGCGGCGTACGCGTCGCCGAGCCGGTCCACCAGCGCGGCGAGCGCCGGCTGGTCGTTGGCGACCCCGTCGCCGACCATGCCGTGCTCCCGGGCGTCGCAGAGCAGCGGGGCGCCGGCCACCGCGTGGCGCCGCACGCCTGCGGCGGAGGGCATGTCCGGGTACGCCACTCGTCCTCCCCTCGGCGGGACTGCCCGGCCCGCATTCCCGGCGCGCCCGTAGGGAAACGCGGCCCGGCACGGCGACGGCCCCGGCGCCCGCCGGGAGGCGGAGGGCCGGGGCCGTCGCGGACGCGGGTCAGACGTTGGCGATCAGCACCGCCGGCCGCTCGACGCAGTCGGCGACGTGCCGCAGGAAGCCGCCGGCCACCCCGCCGTCGCAGACCCGGTGGTCGAAGGTCAGGCTGAGCTGCGTCACCTTGCGCACCGCGAGCTGCCCGTCCACCACCCAGGGCTTGTCCACGATCCGGCCCACCCCGAGCAGCGCCGCCTCCGGGTGGTTGATGATCGGGGTGGAGCCGTCGACACCGAAGACGCCGTAGTTGTTGAGCGTGAACGTGCCACCGGTCAGCCGGGCCGGGGGCAGCGTGCCGGCCCGCGCGGCCGTGGTGGTCGCGCTCAGCTCGGCGGCCAGCTCGGCGGTGGTGAGCCGCTGCGCGTCCCGCAGCACCGGCACGACCAGCCCCCGGTCGGTCTGGGCGGCGATGCCCAGGTGCACCCCGGCGGACTGGACGATCCGCTGGCCCTCGGTGTCGACCCGGGCGTTGAGCTGCGGGTACCGGCGCAGCCCGGACAGGCAGATCCGGGCCAGCAGGGCCAGGATGCTCACCGGCGCGTCCGGGGTCGCCGCGTTGATCGCCGCACGGGTCTCCAGCAGCCCGGTGGCGTCCACGTCCACCCAGATGGTGACCTCGGGGATCTCCCGCCGGCTGCGGGAGAGCTTGTCGGCGATCACCTTGCGGATGCCGGTCAGCGGGACGACGAGGTCCTCGGCGCCGGGGACGGCCGACGGGGCGGGCTCGTCCGGCACCGCGGCGAGCCGGGCGGCGGGCGTGGCCGCCTCGGCGACGGCGGCCTCCACGTCCGCCCGGCGCACCACGCCGCCGGGGCCGGTGCCGCGCAGGGCGGCCAGGTCGAGGCCGTGCTCGCGGGCCAGCCGGCGCACGATCGGCGAGATGACCAGGGGCGCCGCCGCGGCGTCCGGACGGTCGGCAAGGGCGGCCGGACGCTCGACCGGGGCGGGCGCCGCCGACGCGGCGGGGGTGGGATCGGGCGCGGCCACGAGACGGGGGCGCCGACGCCGCCGCCCCGCGCCGCCGTGGCCGGTGCCGTAGCCGATGAGGACGTTGCCGGAGCCGGCCCGCTCCTCCTCGCGGTAGGTGGCGTGCCCGGCGGGCTCGTCGCCGGCCCCGCCGTCGCCGTCCAGGGGCGCGATGGTGATCAGCGGCTGGCCGACCGGGCGGGTCTCGCCCGCCGCGCCGTGCAGCGCCACGACCCGCCCGGCGTACGGGCAGGGCACGTCGACGACCGCCTTGGCGGTCTCCACCTCGACGACGCTCTGGTCCACCGTGACCACGTCACCCACGGCGACCCGCCACTCGACGATCTCGGCCTCGCTCAGCCCCTCGCCCAGGTCGGGCAGGAGGAAGACCTGCGTACCGTCCACGGTGGTCACGCCGCGCTCCCCCGGCTCAGCCAGCGCCCGTCGGGCTGGTCGTCCCACTGGAGCCGGGCCACCGTGTCGAGGACCCGGTCCACCGACGGCAGGTGGGTGTGCTCCAGCATCGGCGCCGGGTACGGGATGTCCAGCCCGGACACCCGCAGCACGGGGGCGTGCAGGGCGTGGAAGCAGCGCTCCTGCACTCGGGCGGCGATCTCGGCGCCGACCCCGGCGAAGCCCTGCGCCTCCTGGATCACCACGCACCGGCCGGTACGCCGGACGGAGGCCGTGACGGTCTCGTCGTCGAACGGCACGATGCTGCGCACGTCCACGACCTCCAGGTCCCAGCCCTCCTCGCGGGCGGCCTCGGCGGCCTCCAGCGCGACCGGCACCGCCGGCCCGTACGCCACGAGCGTCGCGTCGCGGCCGGGGCGGCGCACGACCGCCCGGCCGATCGGCGCGGAGGTCGTGGACAGCTCCGCCTCGGCGCTGGAGAAGTAGAGCTTCTTCGGCTCCATGAACACGACCGGGTCGGGATCGTCGATCGCCTGGCGCAGCAGCGAGTACGCGTCCTCGACCGTGGCCGGGGTGACGACCTTCAGCCCGGGGGTGTGCGCGTAGTACGCCTCGCTGGAGTCGCAGTGGTGCTCGACGCCGCCGATACCGCCGGCGTACGGCACCCGGATGACGATCGGCACGCTGAGCGCGCCCCGGGTGCGGTTGCGCAGCTTCGCCACGTGCGAGGCGATCTGCTCGAACGCCGGGTACGCGAACGCGTCGAACTGCATCTCGACCACCGGGCGCATCCCGGACATGGCCATGCCGACGGCGAAGCCGACGATGCCGGCCTCGGCGAGCGGGGTGTCGAAGCAACGCTTGTCGCCGAAGCGGGCCTGGAGGCCGTCGGTGATCCGGAAGACGCCGCCGAGCGCCCCGACGTCCTCGCCGAAGACGACCACCCGGTCGTCGTCGAGCATCGCGTCGGCGAGCGCGGCGTTGAGCGCCTTCGCCATGGTCAGGGTCGCCATCAGCGCTCACCCTCCTCGTCCGCGGCGGCGGCCAGTTCGGCACGGACCTGCTCGCGCTGCTCGACCAACTGTGGGGTGGGCTCGGCGTAGACGTGGTCGAAGAGGCTCATCGGGTCGACCGTCGGCTGCGCGTTCATCCGGGTGCGCAGGTCGGCGGCGTACGCCTCGGCCTCCTCGGCGACCGCGGCGACGGCGGCGTCGTCGAGGGCGCCGCGCGAGCGCAGGTACGTCTCCAGCCGGGCGACCGGGTCCCGGTCCCGCCAGGCCTCGACCTCGGCGCCGTCGCGGTAGCGGGTGGCGTCGTCGGCGTTGGTGTGCGCCTCCATCCGGTAGGTGTGCGCCTCGACCAGGAACGGGCCCTTGCCGGAGCGGGCGTGCTCCACCGCGCGGGTGAGCACGGCGAGCACGGCCACGGGGTCGTTGCCGTCGACCTGCTCGCTGGGCACGCCGTAGCCGACGCCCTTGTACGCCAGCGACGGCGCGGCGGTCTGCCGTGACAGCGGGACGCTGATGGCGTACCGGTTGTTCTGCACGAAGTAGACGACGGGGGCCTTGAACACGGCGGCGAAGTTGACGCCCTCGTGGAAGTCGCCCTCGCTGGTGGCGCCGTCGCCGATGAACGCCAACGCCACGGTGTCGCGCCCCTGGTACGCCTCGCCGTAGGCCAGGCCGGCGGCGTGCACGCACTGCGTGGCCAGCGGCGTGCACTGCGGGGCGGTGCGCCGCTCGGCGGGGTCGTACCCGCAGTGCCAGTCCCCGCGCAGCAGGGTCAGCACCTCGACGGGGTCGATGCCCCTGCTGACGAGGGCCATCGACTCCCGGTAGGTCGGGAAGACCCAGTCCGACTCGCGCAGGGCGAGGACGGCGCCGACCTGGCAGGCCTCCTGGCCGCGCGAGGACGGGTAGACGGCCAGCCGGCCCTGCTTGGTCAGCGCGGTGGCCTGGACGTCGAAGCGGCGGCCGACGACCATCCGCCGGTACATCTCGACGAGCGCCTCGACGGGCGGCTCGGGGTAGGCGGCGGGGGCACGCAGCGGCGTGCCGGTCGGGTCGAGCAGGCGGACGGGCTCGGTGGCCGGCAGCAGCGGCTTGGCCGGGTCGGGCGGGGTGGCCGCCCGGCGGCTGCGCGGGGCCCTGCGGACCGCCTCGGGTGTGGTCGTCACGGCGGGACCTCCTGGACGTGTGGTGGGCCTATGCTCCTGCTGTCGGATGATTGACTCAAGATCCAGGACAAACGCGGGACGGATGGCATGGGACGGGCAGCGAAGTGAGCCAGGAGTCCGGGGGCGCGGCGGAGCCGGCAGCCGGAACGGGACGTTCGGCGCGACCGCTGGACGACGTCGACCGGCGGATCCTCGACGAGCTGGTCCGCGACGGCCGCACGTCGGTGCGCACCCTCGCCGAGCGCATCCACATCTCGCGCACCAACGCGTACGCCCGCGTCGAGCGGCTGCTGCGCGACGGCGTGATCACCGGCTTCCGGGCCCAAGTCGCGCCCGAGGCGGCGGGGCTCGGCACCTCGGCGTACATCGCGTTGAAGATCGAGCAGAACACCTGGCGCGAGGTGTCGGCGGAGCTGGCCCGGGTGCGCTACATCGAGCACGCCGCCCTGCTCGGCGGCGACCACGACGTGCTCGCCCTGGTCCGGGCGCCCGACAACGCCACCCTGCGCGACGTGGTGCTGGGCCGCGTGCAGAGCATCGCCGGCGTGCTCTCCACCCGCACCTGGCTGGTCTTCGAGGAGTTCGACGGCGAGCGCAGCCCGTGGGAGTGAGCCGGCACGGCGGCCTCCCCGCCGGCCGGTCCGCTCAGCGCTCCGGCGGGGCCTCCAGCCCCTCCCGGTCGGCCAGCTCCAACAGCGGCTGGAGGGAGAACCGCCGGTCGTCGAGGCCCGCGTGCGGGTCGCCGCGCTCGGCGAACCGGGCGGGTATCGTGGTCACGGCGAAGTCCTCCGGCCGCGCGTCGTCCAGCTCCGACCAGTCCAGCGGCGCGGAGACCAGCGCCTGCGGGGTGGGGCGGATGGAGTACGCCGAGGCCATCGTGTGGTCCCGGGACATCTGGTTGTAGTCGACGAAGACCGGCCGGTCGCGCTGTTCCCGCCACCACGTGGTGGTGACCAGGTCCGGCAGCCGGCGCTGCATCTCCCGCCCCAGCGCCAGCACCGCCCGCCGACAGTCGCCGAAGCTCCACCGGGGCTCGATGGACAGGTAGACGTGCAGGCCCCGTCCGCCGGTGGTCTTCGGGTAGCCGGTCAGCCCCAGCTCGGCGAGGAACGCGCGCACCTCGTGGGCCACCGGCACCACCTGGTCGAAGCCCACCCCCGGCATCGGGTCCAGGTCGATGCGCAGCTGGTCGGGCCGTTCGACGTCGGCGGCGGAGACCGGCCAGGGGTGGAACCGCAGGGTGCCCAGGTTGGCCGCCCAGATCACCACCGCCAGCTCACCGGGCGCGACCTCGTCGGCCGTACGTCCGCTGGGGAAGGTGATGTGGGCGGTGCGCACCCAGTCGGGCGCGCCCGCCGGCAGCCGCTTCTGGTAGAAGGCGTCGCCCCGGTTGTCCTGCCGGGTGCCGATCTTCGCCCCGTCGAAGACGCCGCGCGGCCACCGCTCCAGCATGGTCGGGCGGTCCCGCAGGGCGCGCAGGATGCCGTCGCCGACGGCGAGGAAGTAGCGCACCACGTCCAGCTTGGTCAGCCCGAGTTCCGGGAAGTACGGCTTGTCGGGGCTGGAGACGCGCACCAGCCGCTCCCCCACCTGGATCTCCTCGGCCGGCGTCGCCACGTGCACACCGTAACCCGGCCGGTCGGCCGGCACGCCGCGTCACGGCCCGCGCCGACCGACGCGGATCCCGCCGGGGCCGACGCCGGGCCCGCGCGCCGACGGCCGGGCGCTCCGCGCGCGGAGCCCCGGCCGCCGGCGGCCGGGTCTCAGCTCATCTCCTCCTGGAGGCGCGAGATGAGCATCCGCTTGCCCTGCTCGCCCGCCTTGCGGTTGTTCTCCTGGATCTTGCGGAACCAGGTGGCCAGTTCCGTGTCGCCGCGCGCGTCGGCGTCGGCGATGTAGTTCTCCAACTGCCAGATGTGCTGCAACGACATCTGCAGCGCGTGGATCAGGTCGTAGTTCTGATCCTTCACCGGGCTCGCCGGCTCCCTGACCATCGTGGCCACGGCACACCTCCCCGTCTCGGTGATCGATGGAGGCAGCGCTTACCCGGCCCGGCCCCGATCACGCCCCGGGCGCGGGGCACCCCGACGGACCTGGTCGACGCCTTCCTTGCCGGAAGCGGACGCCGGTGACGACTCCGTCGGTCGTCGTCGCACCGGTGGGTTACGGTGCGTCGATGATCCGGTGACCGGGACGGGGGGAGACGGTTCGTGGGCGAAGGCGACGCGGGATCGGGCGGGAGCGGGGTGACCGCGGCCGGTGCGGCCCTCCGGTCGGGCGACGAGCAGGCCTTCGCCGAGCTGACCGACCGGCACCGGCGGGAGTTGCAGGTGCACTGCTACCGGATGCTCGGGTCGTTCGACGACGCCGAGGATCTCGTGCAGGAGACGTTCCTGCGGGCCTGGCGCAGCCGGGAGAGCTTCCAGGGCCGCTCCACCGTGCGGGCCTGGCTCTACCGGATCGCCACCAACGCCTGTCTCGACTTCCTCGACCGCCGCCAGCGGCAGCCCGGTCCGCTCGTCGCGCCGACGTCGTCCCGGGTCCCCGGGCCCGGCCGGGCCTCGTTGCCGCAGGCGGAAATCCCCTGGCTCCAGCCCTATCCGGACCGGTTGCTCGATCCGCCCGCCCCGCCGGACGTCGAGCCGGACGCGGCACTGGTGGCCAAGGAGACCATCGAGCTGGCGTTCCTCGCCGCGATCCAGCACCTGCCGCCCCGGCAACGGGCGGTGCTCATCCTGCGCGACGTGCTCGGCTGGCCGGCGGCGGACACCGCCACGCTGCTCGACGGCACGGTCGCCGCAGTCAACAGCGCCCTGCAACGGGCGCGCGCCACCCTCCGGCAGCGCCTGCCGCAACGGCGGACGGAGTGGCCGGCGGCGACCGACCCGAGCGCCGAGGAACGGGCGGTGCTCCAGCGGTACGTCGCGGCGACCGAAAGCGCCGACCTGACGGCGCTGGCGGCGTTGCTGCGCGAGGACGCCCGCTTCACCATGCCGCCCGAGCCGACCTGGTACGAGGGACGGGACGCGATCATCGAGTGCTGGGCGCCCGCGCTGGTCGGGCCCACCGCCTGGAAGGACTGGTGTCACGTGCCCACCCGCGCGAACCGCCAGCCCGCCGTCGCCTGCTACGTGCGTGAGCCCGGCCGGCCCCGCTACCACGCGCTGGGCCTCGACGTGCTCCGCATCGAGGCTGGCGAGGTCGTGGAGGTCACCGCGTTCCCTCCCCGCGTCTTTCCGGCCTTCGGGCTGCCGATGACCCGTTGACGGATGGTGGCGGCGATGAGTTCTCACGCGCCCCGCCGTCTCAATGGGGGTGGCCGGCGGTGCGGCGCGACGCTGACGTCGCCGGAAGGACGGAGGCAGGAGAGACACCATGACCCAGCCGAGAGTTGTCAGCCGAGACGAGTGGGAGGCGGCCCGTGCGGAACTGCTCGTCAGCGAGAAGGAGCTCACCCGGGCACGCGACGCGTTGAGCGCTCAGCGGCGTCGGCTACCGATGGTCCGGATCGACAAGAAGTACGTCTTCGACTCCCCGGACGGCCCGGTGGACCTGCCGAGTCTGTTCGACGGTCGTCGCCAGCTCGTCGTCCGGCACTTCATGTTCCACCCCGACTGGGACGAGGGTTGCGTGGGCTGCTCCCTACAGGTCGACAACCTCGGCCACCCGGCTCACCTGCACGCCCGGGACACCAACCTGGTGCTGGTGTCCCGGGCACCGCTGACCAGGATCGAGCCGTTCCGGCGGCGGATGGGGTGGACTGTTCCCTGGTTCTCGTCCTTCGGTGGGGACTTCAATCCCGACTTCGGGGCCACCAGGGACGACGCGGAATGCTCCGGGCTGAGCGTGTTCCTCCGCGACGGAGCGGACGTCTTCCACACCTACTCGTCCTTCTCCCGGGGCGGCGACGCGTTGATCAACACCTACAACTACCTCGACCTGACGGCGTTGGGCCGACAGGAGGAGGGGCTGGATTATCCGCAGCAGTGGTGGCGGCACCACGACCGGTACGACGACCGACGCCGCGGGACCCGGCGCCGCGACGCCTCACCCGCGCGCGCCATGGGCCACTCCCCGGACCTGGAGGATCACTGACAGTGGCGACCTACGTGTTGATCCCGCCCGCGGGCAGTGGGCCCTGGTACTGGCACCTCCTCGCGGCGCAGTTGCGTGAGCGCGGGCACGACGTGGTGGCGGTCGACCTGCCGTGCGCCGACGAGTCGGCGGGGCTGGCGGAGTACACCGACGCCGCCGTCCGGGCCGTCGGGGACCGTACGGACCTGGTCGTCGTGGCTCAGTCGTTCGGCGCGTTCACCGGCCCGCTGGTGTGCGACCGGGTCCACGCGGACCTGCTCGTGCTGCTGACCCCGATGGTGCCCTGCCCCGGCGAGTCGCCGGGCGAGTGGTGGAGCGGCACCGGCTACGCGCAGGCCAGGCGGATCCAGGCCGAACGCGAGGGCTGGACGCCGGAGCAGGACGAGGACCCGAACGTCGTCTTCTTCCACGAGCTGCCGCCCCGGCTGGTCGAGGAGGCCACGGCGAACGCCCGGGACCAGTCGGGCACGCCGTTCGAGAAGCCCTGGCCGCTCGCCGCCTGGCCGGACGTGCCGACCCGGGCGCTGCTCTGCCGGGGTGACCGCTTCTTCCCCGTCGACTTCCTGCGGAAGCTGGTGTCCGACCGGCTGGGGATCACCCCGGACGAGATGGACGGTGGGCACCCGGTGGCCCTGAGCCGGCCGCGGGAGCTGGCCGTCCGGCTGGAGGAGATCCGGCGGGAGGTCTGCGAGGTCGCCCGCCCCACGCCGGATCGCCGGCGCTGACCGGCGCGCCGGGGGCCGGGTGCGGAATCGGCACCCCGGCGCGACCCGGGGCACCGTCTCCGTCCGCTGCCCGGGCCGAACGACACCGGTGGCGGGCCGCGGTTACCCGGGGCGGGGCGCGGGTAGGGGTTGCCGCATGGCGGAACTGGCGACGCTCTGGATCATCCGACACGGTGAGAGCACGGCGAACGTGGCGGCCACGGCGGCCGAGGCCGCCGGCGCCGAGCTGATCGACCTGACCCACCGCGACGCGGACGTGCCGTTGAGCACGACCGGTGAGGAGCAGGCCCGGGCCACCGCGCGCTGGCTGGCCGGGCTGCCCGAGGCCCGCCGGCCGGACGTGGCGGTGGTGTCGCCGTACCTGCGGGCGGTGCAGACCGCCGAGCTGGCCCTGGCCGGCACCGGCATTCCCCTCAGCCGAGACGAGCGGCTGCGCGACCGGGAGCTGGGCATCCTGGACGGGCTGACCGGGCAGGGGGTGCGCCGGCGACACCCGGAGGAGGCGGCACGCCGCGACCGGCTCGGCAAGTTCTACTACCGGCCGCCGGGCGGCGAGTCCTGGACCGACGTGGCGCTGCGCCTGCGCGCCCTGCTCGGCGACCTGCGCCGCGACCACGAGGACCGACGCGTGCTGCTGTTCGGCCACGACGCCCTGGTCTTCCTGACCCGCTACCTGGTGGAGGGGCTCACCGAGGTGGAGCTGATGGCGCTGACCCGCGAGCACGTCATCGCCAACTGCTCGATCACCGGCTGGTCCGCCGGCACCGACGGCCGGCTCGCCCCGGACGTGTTCAACGACGTCGGTCACCTGCACGCGCAGGGCGCCCGGCCGACCAGGGAGGACGAGGTCCATGCCGAACCGGTCTGACACCCGGGTGATCACGCCCGGGCTGCTGCGGGACTGGGCGCTGCCCGTGCCGACCGGCGGCAAGGAGGCCCGGGGCACGGTGCTGGTGGTCGGCGGTTCGCGGTTCACCCCCGGCGCGGTGCTGCTCGCCGGCGTGGCCGCGTTGCGGGCCGGGGCCGGTGTGCTCCAGCTCGCCGCCGCCGAGTCGACCGCCGCCGCGCTGAGCATCCAGGTGCCCGAGGCGCTGGTGGTGGGGCTGCCGGAGACCGCCGAGGGGGCGGTCGCGGGACGGCCCGGCGAGCTGCTGGGCGAGCTGGTGGCGCAGGCCGACGTGGTGGCCCTCGGCCCCGGCCTGAAGGACATCGACGAGACCGGCCGCCTGCTGCGCCTGGTACTCGACGCCGCCGGCCCGGAGACGTCGCTGGTGCTCGACGCGTACGCCCTGGGTGCCCTGAGCCACGCCCCCGACCTGCTGGTCGGGTCCGGTCGGCCGGTGGTGCTCACCCCCAACCTCACCGAGGCCCGGCACCTGCTCGACCGGGAGCCCGGCGACGACCTGGACGCCGAGGCGACGGAGCTGGCCCGCCGCTACGACGCGGTGGTCTCCCTCTACGGCCACATCGCCACCCCCGACGGCCGCAGTTGGCGGGAGGAGAGCGGCGACGCGGGCCTCGGCACCTCCGGCAGCGGGGACGTGCGCGCCGGGCTGCTGGCCGGACTGCTGTCGCGGGGCGCCGCACCGGCGCAGGCCGCGTGCTGGGCGGCGTTCGCCCACGCGGTGAGCGGTCAGCGGCTGGTCCCCCGGTTCGGCCGGATCGGCTTCCTCGCCCGGGAACTGCTCGACGAGATCCCGCACACCCTGGCGACCGTCTGACACCTTCCGTTGGCCCGCACGGACGCGTGTAACGCCAGCGGACCCCGTGGCGCTGCTGCTTGCGGAGGCGTGCATCCCGCGCGCCTCCCGCCGGTCGCTCCCCGCCAGGGGGCGTACCCCGGCTGGAAACAGCCCCTGGGAGTCTGTGTGAAGAACCTCCGTCGCAAGACACTGGCTGCCGCGTCCGCCGTGACGCTCGGCGTCGGCCTCGCCGTCGCCGGCGGGGTGGCCCCGGCGGCGTCGGCCGCCGGCCCGGACACCACGTTCCTGGTGCTCGCCCCGCAGGGTGCCAAGACGGACAAGGCGGCCGCGCGCGTGGCCGCCGCCAACGGCACCGTGGTCGCCAGCTACGACCAGATCGGCGTGCTCGTCGTCCGGTCGACCAACCCCGACTTCGTCACGGACGTGGCGGGCGCGGGCGTCGACTCGGTGGCGTCCACCGCCGGCCTGGGCACCGCCCTCGACGAGGGCGAGACCCTGGAGGTCTCCGCGGCCGAGGCGGTCAACACGACCGCCGACCCGACCAAGGAGCCCCTCTTCGGTCAGCAGTGGGACATGCCGATGATCGACGTCCCGCAGGCCCACGCCGTCAACGCCGGCCGGGCCGACGTGGTGGTGGGCGTGCTGGACAGCGGCATCTCGTCCAGCCACCCCGATCTGGCCAGCCAGATCGCGAAGAACAAGAGCACGTCCTGCATCGGTGGCGTCACCGACACCACCGAGTCCGCCTGGAACCCGACCACCTCCGACCACGGCACCCACGTGGCCGGCACCATCGCCGCCGCCGTCAACGGCGTCGGCGTGGCCGGTGTCGCCCCGGGCGTCAAGGTGGCTGCCGTCAAGGTGGTCAACGACGACGGCTACATCTTCCCGGAGGCTGCGGTCTGCGGGTTCATGTGGGCCGCCGAGCAGGGCATGCGGGTCACCAACAACAGCTACTACATCGACCCGTGGCAGCTGAACTGCCGCAACGACGCGCGCCAGCGTCCGGTGTGGAAGGCGGTCCAGCGGGCCCTGCGTTACTCGCAGGGCAAGGGCGTGCTGCACGTGGCGTCCTCGGGTAACAGCAACTGGGACCTCGCGCACAAGATCACCGACACGGGCAGCCCGAACAACGGGACGCCCGAGGAGCGCGAGAACCTCACCAACGCCTGCCTCGTCCTGCCGGCCGAGGCGCCGGGCGTGGTGACGGTGTCGGCGGTCGGCCCGACCGGGGAGAAGAGCTACTACTCCTCGTACGGCCAGGGCGTGGTCGAGGTGACGGCGCCGGGTGGCGACACCCGCTTCCGCACCCGGGGTGCCAGCTCGACCCTCTCCGACGGCATCCTCTCCACCACCTACAACACCACCACGAAGACCAACGGTTGGGGCTACAAGCAGGGCACCTCGATGTCCTCGCCGCACGCCGCCGGCGTGGCCGCCCTGGCCGTCTCGGCGCACCCGGGCATGACGCCCGGCCAGCTGTCGGCCTTCCTGGGCACCACCGCCGAGGCGATCGCCTGCCCCAGCGGCGTCTACAACCCGGTGCCGCTGATCGCGGCCGGCCCGAACGCCTACGACGCGACCTGCTCCGGCGGCAAGCGCAACGGCTTCTACGGCGCCGGCATGGTCAACGCGTACAACGTGGTGAAGTAGCAAGCACGGCACGACCCGTGGTGGGGCCCGGCGGATCACCGCCGGGCCCCACCCGTTTTCGCTGCTCACCACGGGGGTACGGGAGGAGGTGTCAGACGAGCCGAGGAGGTCGACGGTGTCCACCGATGCCATCGTGGTGTTGAAAGAGGACCACAAGGAGATGCGCCGCCTGTTCAAGGCGTTCCAGGACGCCGAGGAGGGTCCGGCGGCGCGGCGCCAGAAGCTGGTGAACGAGATCCTGGAAGCCCTCACGGTCCACACCTACCTCGAGAACGAGGTGATGTACCCCGAGGTCCGCAAGCTCCTGCCCGACCTGGAGGACGACATCCTCGAGTCGTACGAGGAGCACCACGTCGCCGACGTGCTCTGCGCCGAGCTGTTCACCATGGATGCCGGCGACGAGCGCTTCAACGCCAAGACCACCGTGCTGATCGAGAACGTCCTGCACCACGTCGAGGAGGAGGAGCAGGAGTGGTTCCCCAAGGTGCGCGAGGCACTCGGCCGTAAGCAGCTCCAGGAGATCGGCGAGCGGATGATCGCGCTGCGCGCGGACGCGCCGCGCAAGCCGACCGACCCGAAGGCGATCAAGAAGTCGCTGGACGCGGTGACGGCCTGAGCGGACGCGACCCCACGGGCCCCGGTGCGCCGGGGCCCGTCGTCACGTCCGGGGGCGCGGGCAGGATCCGCCGCAGCGTCGGTGGCGCGGCGCGGGGCCGCCACTCCCGGGGGTAGCCCACCGAGACCTCCTCGAACCGCACCCCGTCGTGCCAGGTGGTACGGGGGATGTGCAGGTGGCCGTAGACCACGGCGGTGGCGTCGAAGCGCAGGTGCCAGTCGGCGGTGGACTCGGTGCCGCACCACTGGGCGAAGATCGGATAGCGCAGCACCCGGGTCGGCTCGCGCAGCAGCGGCCAGTGGTTGACCAGCACCGTCGGCAGCCCCGGCTCCCGGTCGGCGAGCCGCCGCGCGGTCTCGGCGACCCGGGCGGCGCACCACGCGGACCGGCTCGGGTACGGGTCGGGGTGCAGCAGGAACTCGTCGGTGCACACGACCCCCACCCGGTACGCCTCCTCCAGCGCCGCCTCGGGGGTGTCGAGCCCGTCCGGGCGCCAACTGTGGTCGTAGAGCAGGAACAGCGGCGCCACCAGCACCGGCCCGCCCTCCCCCCGCCACACCGGGTACGGGTCCTCCGGGGTCAGCACGCCCAGCCGCCGGCAGACGTCGACCAGGTACGCGTAGCGCGCGGCCCCGCGCAGCGCCACCGGATCGGCGGGCGGGGTCCACAGCTCGTGGTTGCCCGGCGCCCAGAGCACCTTCGCGAAGCGGCGACTGAGCAGGCCGAGGGCCCACTCGACGTCGGCCACCGTGTCGCCCACGTCGCCGGCGACCAGCAGCCAGTCCCGCGGCGACCCGGGGCGCAGCCCCTCGACCACCTCCCGGTTACCCGCGTGACCGACGTGCAGGTCGCTGATGGCGAGCACACTGCCGCCCTCGCCGTCCTCCCCCGCCATGCCGCTGATCCTAGGCAGCGACGGGCCCCACCGCGAGGGTCACCCGCGTCGCCGGCCGGGCCCGACGGACCGCCGCCGGGCCCGGAAGGGCTCAGCCTCCGGAGCCCGGCTCGGCCATCCTGCGGTGCTGCGCCGCCTTGAGCCGGTCCGGGACGATCTTGCCGGCGGCGGTCTGCACCTTGTTGAGCAGGGAACCCGCGGTCACCGTCTGGTCGCCGCGCATCATCGCCGCGAAGCCCTGCTCGGCTACGGTCCGCGGGTCGTCCTTGCGCCCGGAGCCGACCCGGGTGTCCTCCATCTCGGCACGGTCGAAGAACTCCGTGTCGGTCGGCCCCGGCATCAGCGACGTCACCGTCACCCCGGTGTCCTTCAGCTCGTTGCGCAGCGCCTCCGCGAACGACTGCACGAACGACTTCGAGGCGTTGTAGACCGCCTGGAAGGGCCCCGGCATGGTGGCGGCGATCGACGAGGTGAACAGGACCCGTCCGGCGCCGCGGCGCACCATGGCGGGCAGCAGCAGCTTGGCCAGGTGCACCGTCGAGCGTACGTTCAGGTCGACCACGGCCAGCTCGTCCGCGAGCGCGGTGCCCCCGACGAACTCCCCGCCGGCGCCCCGCCCGGCGTTGAGCGCCAGCCCGTCGACCGGGCGGCCGGTCGCGGTCACCGCCGCCGCCAGCTCCTCGACCCCCTCGACGCGGGTCAGGTCGACCCGGACCGGGTGCACCCGCGGTCCGCCGTCGCGCCGCAGCCGCTGCGCCGCCGTGCCGATCCCGTCGTCCTCGGCGGCGATCACGAGGTCGTACCCGTGCTCGACGAACTGGACCGCCAGCTCGTACCCGATGCCGCTGGACGCGCCGGTCACCACGGCGAACGGCCGGCCCGTGCCCGATGTGGTCATCTGCCTGTCACTCCCCTCGTCGGCCGCCGGTCACGCGCGTGCCCGGCCCCGACTGTGCTGTGCCCCGCCGCGGCCCGGTCATGCCCCGCGTCGGCACCCGCCGGTTCCGCCGCGCGAGGTGGGCCGGGAGCCGCCGGGACGGACCCGGTAGGATCGGCACGGGCCGTGACTGGCGCGTGGGGATGGAAAACCATCGGGAAGCGGTCCCGTCATGAGGACGCATGCCGAGCGCCTGGGCCTTCCGCACGTCACTGGAGGTCGCATGTCGTCGCTGAACGCCGAATCCACCGCCTTCCGCAGCGCCCTCGAGGTGATCCGCGCCGTCGAGCCGCGGGTCGCCGACGCCATCGGCGCCGAGCTCGCCGACCAGCGCGAGTCGCTCAAGCTCATCGCCAGCGAGAACTACGCCTCCCCCGCGACCCTGCTGACCATGGGCAACTGGTTCAGCGACAAGTACGCCGAGGGCACCGTCGGGCGCCGCTTCTACGCGGGCTGCCAGAACGTCGACACCGTCGAGGCGCTCGCCGCCGAGCACGCCCGGGAACTGTTCGGCGCCGCGCACGCGTACGTGCAGCCGCACTCCGGCATCGACGCCAACCTGGTCGCGTTCTGGGCGATCCTGGCCGACCGGGTGGAGTCGCCCGCGCTGAAGAAGGCCCAGGTGCGGCAGGTCAACGACCTCACCGAGGCCGACTGGTTCGCGCTGCGCCGCGAGCTGGGCAACCAGCGGATGCTCGGCATGTCGCTGGACGCCGGCGGCCACCTCACCCACGGGTTCCGACCGAACATCTCCGGCAAGATGTTCGACCAGCGCAGCTACGGCACCGACCCGGCCACCGGGCTCGTCGACTACGACAAGGTCGCCGAGGCCGCCCGCGAGTTCAAGCCGCTGATCCTGGTCGCCGGCTACTCGGCGTACCCGCGGAAGGTCAACTTCCGGATCATGCGGGAGATCGCCGACTCCGTCGGCGCCACCTTCATGGTCGACATGGCGCACTTCGCCGGCCTGGTCGCCGGGAAGGTCTTCACCGGCGACTTCGACCCGGTGCCGCACGCGCACATCGTCACCACCACCACGCACAAGTCGCTGCGTGGCCCGCGCGGCGGCATGGTGCTCTGCCAGCCCGAGCTGGCCGACCAGGTCGACCGGGGCTGCCCGATGGTGCTCGGCGGCCCGCTGCCGCACGTGATGGCCGCCAAGGCCGTCGCCCTCGCCGAGGCCCGCCGCCCCGACTTCGCCGACTACGCCCAGCGGATCGTCGACAACGCCCAGGCGCTCGCCGAGGGGCTGCTGCGGCGCGGCGGCAAGCTGGTCACCGGCGGCACCGACAACCACCTGGTGCTGATCGACGTCTCCGGCTACGGCCTGACCGGCCGGCAGGCCGAGCAGGCGCTGCTCGACTCCGGCATCGTCACCAACCGCAACTCCGTGCCGCAGGACCCGAACGGCGCCTGGTACACCTCGGGCATCCGGGTCGGCACCCCGGCGCTGACCAGCCGGGGCCTCGGCACCGCGCAGATGGACGAGACCGCCGAGCTGATCCACACCGTGCTCAGCCAGACCAAGCCGGGCGCCAACCCCGACGGCACCGCGTCCAAGGCCAAGTACGTCCTCGACCCGGCCGTCGCCGACCGGGTCGCCAAGCAGGCCAGCGACCTGCTGACCGGCTTCCCGCTCTACCCGGCCGTCGACCTCGGCTGAACCGCGCCACCCGACGCCCCCGCCCGGCCCGCCGAGCGGGGGCGTCCCCGTCCCCACCCCGATCCCGCAGCGTCCCGAGCGCGGCGTCGATCATGCAGCTTCGGTGCCCGTTTCATCCGCTGTGATGCCGTCTTGTGACCCACCACAACTGCATGATCGATGCGCTACTGGGGGTGGGGGTGGTGGCGCAGGGCGCGGAGGCGGTGCAGGACGTCGGTGCCGCCCCGGCCGAAGTGGTCGTGCAGCGCGCGGTACTCGGCGTACAGCTCGTCGTAGGCCGCCGACCGGGCCGGATCGGGGTGCCAGGTCTCGCGCCGGCCGGCGCCCATCGCCGCCGAGGCGGCCGGCACGTCCGGGTACGCCCCGGCGGCGACCGCCGCGTGGACGGCCGCGCCCAGCGCCGCCGGGTGGGCGGAGTCGAGCACGTGCAGCGGCCGGTTGAGCACGTCGGCGTAGATCCGCAGCAACAGCCGGTTGTCGGTCAGCCCGCCGGCCACGGTCAGCTCGTCGACGGCCACCCCGGCGGCGGTGAACGCGTCGACGACGGTCCGGGCGCCGAAGGCGGTGGCCTCCAGCAGCGCCCGCCAGATCTCCTCCGGCCGGGTGGCGAGGGTCAGCCCGACCAGCACGCCGCTCAGCTCGTGGTCCATCAGCACCGAGCGGTTGCCGCTGTGCCAGTCCAGGGCCAGCAGCCCGTGGCTGCCCACCGGCTGCTCGGCGGCGAGGGTGTCCAGCAGTTCGTACGGGCTGAGCCCCCGGCGGCGCGCCTCGTCGGCGTAGTGGCCCGGCAGGGCGTTGCGGGCGTACCAGGCGAAGATGTCGCCGACCCCGCTCTGCCCCGCCTCGTAGCCCCACGCCCCGGCGGTGACGCCCCCGTCGACCACGCCGCAGACGCCGGGCACCTCGCGGTACGCCTCCGCGTTCATGATCAGGCAGGTGGAGGTGCCGAGTACCGCGAGCATCCGGCCGGGCTCGACCGCGCGGGCCGCCGCGGCGGTGACGTGCGCGTCGATGGCGCCGGCCGCGACGGCGGTCCCGGCCGGCAGCCCCGTCCACCGGGCGGCGTCGGCGGTCAGCCGGCCGGCCCGGGCACCGGCCGGTACGAGCGGGCCGTCGACGCGGGGCAGCAGCCCGTCGAGGCGGGGGTGCAGGGCGCGCAGGAACTCCGCCGACGGGTACCGCCCGTCCTGCCGTAGCCCCTTGTAGCCGGCGGCCGGGACGTTGCGGGTCTCCCGGCCGCAGAGCTGCCAGACCAGCCAGTCCGCGGCCTCGATGAACCGCTCCGCCCGCTCGAAGACGGCCGGGTCCTCCTGGAGCACCTCCAGCGCCTTCGCGAGCTGCCACTCGGCGGAGACCCGGCCGCCGTAGCGGGGCAGCCAGCGCTCGCCGCGCGCGGTGGCGACGTCGTTGATCCGGGCGGCCTGCCGCTGGGCCGCGTGGTGCTTCCACAGCTTCGGGTACGCGTGCGGCCGGCCGGCCAGGTCGGGCAGCTCGCAGAGCGGGGTGCCGTCGGCGAGGGTGGGCAGCATCGTGCAGGAGGTGGCGTCGACGCCGATGCCGCACACGTCCCCGGGCCGGACCCCGGCGGCGCGCAGTGCGGCGGGCACCGCGACGCGGAGCACCTCGCGGTGGTCGTCGGGGTGCTGCAACGCCCAGTCCGGCGGCAGCGGCGTCCCGTCGGGCAGCCGCTCGGTGATCACCCCGTGCCGGTACGGGTGGACGGCCTCGCCCCGTACGGTGCCGTCGGCCACGTCGACCACGACGGCCCGGCCGGAGAGGGTGCCGAAGTCGACCCCGACGACGTGCCGGGGTGGACCGGCCACGGGCTGTGCCACCGCTGCTCCTCCCGCCGCCACGCGCCGGGCGCCCGGGGTGGGCGGCCGGTCGGCAGCGCCACGAGACGCTACCGCTGTCGAGGGGCCGGACGACGTGGGGGCCGGGTGTGGTCGGGGACGCGGCCGCCCGCCCACCGGGAGCGGCCCCGCTGGCCCGTCAGCCGGGCCACGTGCAGCTTTCGCGGTGGCGGTCAGGCGATGGGCCGCTTCAGGTGGTAGCGGTGCACCTCGGTGCTGCCCTGGACGTTGTTGACGTCCTCGGCGGCGGAGACCAGCTCCCAGCCCTCCCGGCCGGCCCGGTTGAGGTGCGCGATCGCCGTGTCGCCGTACGCGGTGATGTCCCGGCGCGACCCGTCCGGGCCGTACCAGATGAAGCTGACGTGAAAGGCGCGGCCCTGCCCCTGATAACGGCGGACCAGCAACGCGTACTCCCAGGCGACCATGGCGTCCATTATGAGTGTCCACCCAGGACGACGAAACACGGGCCGTCGCGCTTTGCCATGCGGTGAACGCGGTGTGTCATCCCACCTCGGCGGTCACCGCCCGGCAGGCCGTCTCGTCGGCGACCAGCGCGGCCAGCCGGTCCAGCCCGAGGTCGATCTCGTCCGGGGTCACGGCGCTGGCCGACAGCCGCAGCGCGTCGACGGGGGCGCCGTCGTCGTAGAAGTGCGCCATCGGCGTCCAGAGCACGCCGTACTCGCGGGCGGACCGGTGCAGCAGGGCGTCGTCGACGCCGAACGGCACGGTGAGCACGACGAAGAAGCCGCCGGCCGGGACGTTCCACCGCACCGGCGAGGTCCCCGCCGGGAAGCGCCGGGCCAGGCCGTCGAGCAGGTGGCGCAGATTGCGACCGTACGCCGCCCGCTCCCGGACGGTGGCCGCCACCAGGCTGCACCCGTGCTCCAGCAGCGCCCCGCCGACCACCGCCTGGGCGATCGCCGACGTGTTCACCGTGACCATGCTCTTGATCTTGGCAAGCTGGTCGGCGAGGAGGCCCACCGTGCCGTCCGCGCCGGCGACGCGCTGGTCGGCGACCACGTAGCCCACGCGGGCGCCCGGCAGCACCGTCTTGGCGAAGGAGCCCAGGTAGACGACCCGCCGCGCGGTGTCCAGCGCCTTGAGGGTGGGCAGCCGCCCGGCGTCCGGGGCGGGGAAGAGACCGTACGGGTTGTCCTCCAGCAGCAGCAGGTCCTCCTCGGCGGCCAGGTCGAGCAGCCGCCGCCGGTCGGTCAGGCCGATGCTGGTGCCGGACGGGTTGGCGAAGTCCGGCATCACGTAGCAGGCGCGTGGGCGCAGCCCCGCCGCCCGGGCGACGCGTACCTGCTCGCGCAGGTCGGTCAGGTCGACGCCGGCCGGGCCGCCGGCCACCGGGCGCACCGGCAGGTCCAGCAGCCGGGCGGCGCCGGTCAGCCCCACGTACGTCGGTGCGACGGCGAGCAGCACGTCGCGCGGGTCGGCCCGCAGCGCCCGCAGCACCAGGAACATCGCCTCCTGGCAGCCGACGGTCACCACGATCGCCTCCGGGTCGACCGTGACGTCCTCGTCGACGGCGAGGTTGCGGGCGACGAGGTGGTGCACGATGCCCTTGGTGCGGCCGTACTGCAACAGCGTGCGGTGCACCTGCGCGGGGCTCTGCCCGAGATCGTCGGCCAGGTGCCGGCGGAACCTGTCCAGGTGCCGGTGCAGCGCCGCGACGTCGAGGAACTCCTCGTACGGCCGGCCGGCCGCCAGCGACACCGCGTCGGGGTAGTGCTGGGCCACCTCGTTGAGGAAGTTCATCGAGTTCAGCGCCGGATCGTCGACCGCCGGGTGCAGGTCGGCGACGCGCAGGTCCACCGTCTCCGTCACCGGTCAGCCCTCCCTGATCACGCGCAGCTCGCGGGCCGCCTCGGGGTCGGCGCAGCCGGCCAGCGCCAGGGCGTCGCGGAACTCGCCGGCCAGCAGCTCAAGCGCCGTGCGCGCCCCGGCCCCGCCGCCGGCGGCGAGCGCCCACAGCATGGGCCGGCCGACCAGCACCCCCCGCGCGCCGAGGGCCAGTGCGCGCAGCACGTCGAAGCCGTCGCGCACGCCGCTGTCCAGCAGCACCTCGCACCGGTCGGCCACCGCCGCCACCACCTCCGGCAGCACGGTCGCGGTGGCCGGTGCGCCGTCGAGCTGGCGGCCACCGTGGTTGGAGACCACCACGGCGTCCGCGCCGGCGGCCACCGCCAGCTCCGCGTCGCGCGGGTCCAGCACGCCCTTGACCACCAGTGGCAGGGCGGTACGGCCGCGCAGCCAGTCCAGGTCGGCCCACGTCAGCGCGGGTGCGAAGACCTCGCCGGTGTGTGCGGCGATGGCGGAGACGCCCGGGGTGGCGGTGTGCGCGAGGTCGTCGCGGCCGGCCGGCAGGTTGGCCGCCACGACGTGCGGCGGGATGGCGAACGCGTTGCGCACGTCGCGCCGCCGGGGGCCGAGGATCGGCACGTCCACGGTGACCGTCAGCGCCGTGCAGCCCGCCGCGTGCGCCCGGTCCAGCAGGTCGGCGACCAGAGCCCGGTCGCGCAGCCAGTACAGCTGGAACCAGACGCTCGCGCCGGTCCCGGCGATCTGCTCGATCGGCGCGCTGCTCAGGGTGCTGGCCACGTACGGCACGCCGGCCGCGCCCGCGGCGGCGGCCAGCCCCGGCTCCCCGTCGGGGTGCACCAGGCGCTGGTACGCCATCGGCGCCACCGCCACCGGCAGGGCGTACGATGTGCCGAGCAGCCGCGCCTCGGTGCGGGGCGTCTGCACGCCGCGCAGCACCCGGGGCAGCACGGCCACGCGGTCCAGCGCGCGGCGGTTGGCGGCGAGCGTGGTCTCGGCACCACTGCCGCCGTCGACGTAGTCCCACACGTCGGGCGGCAGCACTGCCCGGGCCGCTCCCGCGAAGTCGGCCAGGCTGGCCGGCGACGGCTCCGACTTCGGCGACACGCCCTCGACCATCACCGGTCTCCCTTCCCACCGGCACCGCCTCCGCTGGCGGCCGCCGCACTGCCGGCCCCCGCCGAAGCGGTCGCCGCGTCGAACCGGTCGCGCAGGAACGCGGCGGCCTGGTCCTGGGCACGCCGGCCGTCGTCGAACGCCCCCGGCATGGCGAAGAAGCCGTGGATCATGCCGGCGTACCGGGTGAGGGTGGTCGGCACGCCGGCCTCGCGCAGCCGGTGCGCGTACCGCTCCCCCTCGTCGCGCAGCGGGTCGTGCTCGGCGGTGATCACCAGCGCCGGCGGCAGGCCGGCCAGGTCGGCGGCGAGCAGCGGTGACGCCAGCGGGTGCCGCGCGTCGGCGGGGTCGGCGAGGTAGTGGCCCCGGTACCAGGCGACCGAGCGGCGGTTGAACAGCAGCGGGTCCTCGGCGTCGCCCCCGGCGTCGGCGCTCTGGTCGGTGTTCGGGTACACCAGCAGTTGGGCGGCGAGCCGGGGCCCGCCGCGCTCGCGGGACAGCAGGGTGACGGCGGCGGCGAGGTTGCCGCCGGCGCTGTCGCCGCCGACCGCCACGCGCAGCGGGTCGACGCCGAACTCCGCGGGGTTGTCGGCGATCCACCGGGTGGCCGCGTGGCAGTCGTGCACGGCGGCGGGGAAGGGATGCTCCGGGGCCAGCCGGTAGCCGACGGTGACCACCTGGCAGGGCACGGCGTTGGCCAGCCGTCGGCAGATGCCGTCGGCGGTGTCCACGCTACCGAGGGTCCACCCGCCGCCGAAGAAGTAGACCAGCGTGGGTAGCGGACCCTTCCCCGCCGGCCGGTGGACGCGCACCGGCAGGTCGCCGGCCGGGCCGGGCACGTGCGTGTCGCGTACCTCGTGCACCGGCTCGACCGCGCCGCCGCCGGCGCGGATCGCGGCGAGGTCGGCGGCGCGGGCCTCGGCCAGGCTCTGGGTGTACAGCGGCGGGGTGCCGGCCGCCTCGCGGACGGCCCGGTACGCCGCCACCTGCGGATGGATGCTCACGCGGGTCCTCCTCGGGTGTGTACGGCCAGCCTGTCGACGCCACGCAGGAAGAGGCTGCCGCTGTACGTCGGCGCCTCGGCGACGGTGAGCCCGGGGAAGCGGGCCAGCAGCCTGGGCAGCGCGAGGCGACCCTCCAGGCGGGACACCGCCGCGCCGAGGCAGAAGTGCGGGCCGGCGCCGAACGCCAGCGACGGCGGTCCGCTCCGGCGCGGGTCGAAACGGTCCGGGTCGGGAAAGCGGGCCGGGTCGCGGTTGGCGGCGGCGAGGATCAGCAGGACGTTGCGGTCCCGCCCGACCGGCACCCCGCCGACCTCGCTGTCGTGGGGCGCGGCCCGGGCCAGGAAGTGCACGGGCGCCTCCAGCCGCAGGATCTCCTCGACCGCGCCCCGGGTCAACGCGTCGTCGCCGGGCAGCGCGGCGGCCACGTCGGGGTGGGCCAGCAGCAGCGGCAGCCCGTTGGAGAACATGTAGACGGTGGTGACGAAGGCGGCGTTGAACAGCACGATCAGGTTGCTCACCAACTCGTCGACGGTCAGCTCCACGTCCCCGAAGTCGACCGCCTCGACCAGGGCGCTGATCAGGTCGTCACCGGGCCGGTGGCGCCGGTGGGCGATCAGGTCGGCGTAGAAGTCGCGCAGCTCGGCGGCGGCGGTGTTGGCGGCGGCGAGCCGCTGCGGGGTCGCGCCGGCCACGTCCAGGAACTCGTCGATCCGTTCCACCCGTTGCCGGTAGAAGTCCAGCTCCCCGGCGGGGATGCCGATGAACTCCGCCATCACCAGGGCCGGCAGCGGGTACGCGAACTCCGCGACGAAGTCGAGGCCGGCGTCGCCGGCGTCGGCCATCCGGTCGAGCAGCCCGTCGACGACCCGGTGCACGGTCGGCTTCAGCGCGGCGAGCCGGCGCGGGGTGAAGCTCCTCGCGAAGGCCGCCCGCATCCGGGTGTGCTCCGGCGGGTTGACGAACATCATCGAGGTCTGGAGGGTGCGCAGCACCTCCTGCTCCTGCCAGCCCGGCGGGGCCTGCTTGTACCACCGCGGGTCGCGCAGCACCTGGCTCACCAGGTCGTAGCCGACGGCGACGGCGGCGACCGAGCGGTGCTCCGCGCGCTCCGGCACCGGGCTGACCGGCCCCAGCGCGTGCAGGGCGGCGTAGCAGGGGTACGGATCCTGCCGGCCCTCGTCGCTGTAGAGACGGGTCAGCAGCTGGGTGACGTCCACGTTCCTCCGGTCTCCCCCATCGACGGTGCCGCGGGCGGCGGGGGTCGCCCGCCGCCCGCGCCGGTGTCACAGGCCGAGCAGTCGCAGCGGTACGGCGTCCGCCAGCGCCTGGTTGCCGGCGTCGTTCGGGTGGATGTGGTCCCCCGAGTCGTACGCGGGCAGCAGCCGGCTCGGCTGCGCCGGATCGCGCAGCACCCGGTCGAAGTCGAGCAGCCCATCGAACTCGCCGCTGCCGCGCAGGTACGCGTTCACCGCCTGCCGGGTGGCCTCCTTCTCGGGCGTCCACACCCCCGGGTTGCCGTGCCCCTCGTACGGGGTCAGCGTCGACACGAGGCTGCGCAGGCCGCGCGCCTTCACCTGCTGGTTGATCTGCCGCAGCGAGGCGATGATCTGCTCGGCGGAGTCGCCCGACATCCAGACGTCGTTGATGCCGAGGTGGGTGATCACGGTCCGGGCGTCGGTCTGCGCGAAGACGTCCTCGTCGAGCCGGGCCAGGGCGTTCGGTCCGAGCTCGTGGTAGCCGGGGAAGCCGCCCGCCCCGGGCTCGGTGCCCTCGTGGTTGAGCCGGTTGCCGGCGAGGCTGAGGTTGAGCACGCCCGGGGTGCGGACGTCCGGGCGGGCGTCAATGAGCCGGTCGGCGAGCAGGTCGGGCCAGCGCTTGTTGGCGTTGACGGTGCTGCCGTTGCCGTCGGCGATGGAGTCGCCGAAGACCACCACCGAGCCGGGGCTGTGCCGCCGCTGCACGTCGATGCCGGACAGGAAGAACCAGCAGCAGTTCGGTCGGATCGTGAAACCGGCCCCGCCGGCGGCGGAGGTCAGGTCGGTGGCCCCGATGAAGTTCGTCTGCCGGGACTGGCCGTGGAAGGTCACCGGGCCGGTGGGGGTCGGGAAGTGCACCGTCAGCACCAGGTCCTGCTGGTCGCCGACGGGCAGCGCGACGGGGTCGCTGACCAGTTCGGCGCCCCGGTTCATGGTGGCCGAGGTGGCGCCGCCGAAGGTCAGCGTCCGCAGGGTCGAGGGGTCGATGTCGGACAGGTCGTCGGGGGTCGCGGTGTTCGGCTTCGCGACGGTGGCGCGGCCGACCCGAACGGCCTGCTCGCCGTAGGAGTTGCTGAGCCGGACCCGGAACCGCTCTCCGCCGACGGTGGTGTGCACGACCATCCGTACGCTCTGGTCGTTGAGGCCGTTGTTGGTCAGGCCGGTCGCGTTTCCCCTGGTGACCGCGGCGGCCCAGCTGCCCGCCCAGACCGTGCGCTGGTGGGACGCCTCGGTGTCGGCCGGGCCGGCGCTGGCCACCATCGCCGGGGTGCCGGCGACGAGCAGGGTGGCCGCGGACGCGATGACATGCCATCTCTTCGGGGTCGACATTGAACCTCCATCGTTGGCAGCCCAGGGCCATCCGCTGACGGCACCGCCTGGACGATGGTCCAGAAACCTAGCCGCCCCGTTTCACGACCGTCAATCAACCTGATCGACGCGATCAAATGTCCTCCGGTCCGCCCGGAGCGCCGTTCAGGCCCTGTCCGGTGACAGCCGGTGGTACCTACGCTCACGGACGGCGGCGGTGCGCCCGCCCGGCCGCCGCGCCGTGGCGGGCTGCCCGGCACACGGCCACACTTCTGCGGCGAGGGGGCTGTCGGATGACCGACCGACCGGAGCGACGGGCCGACTACGTGCACCGGGCGCTGGAGCTGTTCGCGGGCTTCGGCGACCGGGAGGCGCTGGTCGGAAACGGACGCCGGCTCAGCTACGCCGAGGCCGCCGCGCAGGTACGCGGGCTGGCCGCGGCACTGCTCGGGCACGGCGTACGGCCGGGGCAGGCGGTGCTGCTCGCGCTCGGCAACCCCGTGGAGGGGCCGCTGGTGCAGCTCGCCCTGCACCTGCTGGGCTGCCGGACGATGTGGATCGCCCCGGTCACGTCCCGCCGGGAGGTCGACGAGTTCGTCCGGCTGGCCCGCCCCGACGCGTTCGTCTACGACGCCCGGGACCCGGCCGGCCTCGGGCCGGAGCTGGCGGCCGGGCTGCCCGGCGTACCCGTGCTCTGCCTCGGGTCGGGCGGCGCGGGCCCGGACCTCGTCGCCGCGGCCGCCGGCGCCCCGACGGCCGACCTGCCGGCCGAGGCGCCGGTGCCGGAGTCCTTCCTCCAGACCAGCGGCACCACCGGCACCCCGAAGCTGGTGCACCACCGGGAGAGCTTCTACACCCAGATCCTCGCCCTGGCCGCCGACTTCCGCGCCGCCGGCCACCCGCCGCTGCGGCACCTGTCGCACTCGCCGATGTGGCTGGCCAGCGGCCAGATCACCACGCTGTTCAACCTCTTCACCGGCGGGGTGCTGTTCCCGCGCGACGGCTGGGACGCGGCGCGGTTCATCGCCACCGTCGACCGGGAACGGATCAACTCCACCTTCGTCACCCCGCCGATGCTCTATGAGGTGCTCGACCACCCGGCCCTGGACGGCGCGGACTTCTCGGCCATGTTCATGTTCAACGTGGGCGCCGGGCCCGCCGCGCCCGCCCGGCTGCGTCAGGCGATCTCCCGCTTCGGGCCGGTGCTGCGCATCGTGTACGGCCTCAGCGAGGCCGTCGTGGTCACCGCCCTGCCGGGGCTGACCGACGACCCGGCGCACCCGCAGCGGCTGCGCTCCTGCGGGCGGCCCTACGGCGACGTACGCGTCGAGATCCGCGCCGACGACGGCACGGTGCTGCCGCCCGGCTCCGACGGCGAGGTGTGGGTGCACACCGACCTGCGCTTCGCCGGCTACCACGGCCAGCCCGAGCTGACCGCCGAGACACTGGTCGACGGCTGGGTCCGCACCCGCGACGTCGGGCACCTCGACGCCGACGGCTACCTCTACCTCGTCGACCGGTTGCAGGACCGGATCCTCACCCGGCGGCGCAGCTGGCCGATCCACTCCCGCCCGATCGAGGACACCCTGGCCGGGCACCCGCAGGTACGGGCGGCGGCGGTGATCGGCGTGCCCGACGAGGCGGCCGGCGAGCTGCCGTACGCCTTCGTGGTGCCGGCGCCCGGCGCGACGGTGACCGCCCGGGAGCTGATCGACCTGGTGACCGCCGAGCTCAGCGACACCTGGGCGCCGGGCGGGGTGCAGTTCGTCGACCGGCTGCCGCTCAACCGCTCCGCCAAGGTGGACAAGCGCGCGCTGCGGGCCCGCCACGCCGAGGAGCACCCGTCCTCGGTCGAGCACCCGGAGGCGTCGATCGGCAGCCTGGCGTGACCCCCCGGCGGGAACTGACCGTCCTGGTCGCCGCCGACCTGATCTCCAACCTGGGCAGCCGCATCTCGGTGGTGGCCATCCCCTGGCTGGTGCTGGAGACCACCGGCAGCCCCGCGAAGATGGGCGCGGTGGCCGCCGCCGAGATGCTGCCCTACCTGCTCTCCAGCGCGCTCGGCACGCCGTGGGCGGACCGGGTCGGGCTGCGCCGCACGTCCATCCTGGCCGACGCCGGAAGCGCCGTTCTGATGGTGGCGGTTGCCCTCACCCCGTGGCTCGGCTTCGGCGCGCTGCTCGTCCTGGTGGCCCTGGTGGGCGCGCTGCGGGGCGTGGGCGACCGGGTCAAGCACGTGATGTTCCGTCCGGCCGCCGAGGCCGCCGGCGTACGGCTGCTCCGGCTGACCTCCGTCTACGACGGGCTGGGCCGGCTGGTCACCCTGCTCGGCGCGGGGCTGGGCGGGCTGCTCGTCTGGTGGTTCGGGGTGACGGGGGCGCTCCTCATCGACGCCGCCAGCTTCGCCGCGTGCGCCCTGCTCGTCGGCCTGCTGGTCCGGCCGCCGGCCGCACCGGCGGGACCGGCCGCACCGGAGGGCTACCTGCGCGCGCTCGCGGGCGGGTTCCGCCACCTGGGCCGCGACCGGATGCTGCTGACCATGCTGCTGGTGATCTCGGCGCTGAACATGGTGGTCAACGCGAGCGTCGCGGTCTACATCCCGCTCTGGGTGGCCGACGTGCTGCGCGGCCCCGCCGGGCTGGGCCTGGTCCTCGGCGCGTTCTCGGCGGGCGCGTTGCTGGGCAACCTGCTGTTCACGGCGTACGGTCCCCGGCTGCCCCCGTACCTGACCTTCGCGGTCGGCGCGGCGCTGGGCGGCGCCCCGCGGCTGCTGGTCCTGGCGCTGAGCGAGGAACTGGCGGTCGTGCTGGCGGTGACGTTCGCCTCCGGCATCGGCATCGCGGCGGTGAACCCGCTGCTGGGGGTGGCGATCTACGAGCGGGTGCCCGCCGCGTTGCAGACGCGGGTGATCGGGTTGGCCGGGTCGCTGGCGTTCGCCGGCCTGCCGCTGGGCGCGCTGCTGGGCGGCTGGTCGGTCACCGCGTTCGGCCTCGTCCCCGCCCTGCTGGTGATGGCGGCGTTCTGCCTCGTCGTCACCGTACTGCCGATGCTGCCCGGTCTGCGTCCAACGCAATCGCCCGACGGACGGATCCCGAAATCCCCCGATCCCAGCGCCGCCTGCACGGACGTCACCGGGTCTCGGCGTCACCCACGCCGAGACGCCGCCAGCACACCGGCTGTGCATGACCCGAGGGGACCCGGGTAACCGGATGATCGAGGCTGCGCTGGCGCCGCCAGGCGCGACGCCACCAACGCGAGGGCATCCGGCCCCGTCTGCCGGGGCTGTCCGTGAGCGGGAAGGTCAGGTCCTCGGGACAGGGATCTGACCCTGACACGTGGGGGCTGACGAGATGCGCATTCCCCGGGGGATGATCGACGATCTCCGTCTGGGTATCGTTGCGCCGCCGGCGACCGAGGAGCCCGCAGAGGCTGACCGGATGGCAGGCCGGCTGGCTCTGCGACGGGCCAGATATGAGGATCTCCCTGCGATGGCCCGCGCCCACGTCGAGTTGCTTCCGATGGGGCTCTTTCCAGCGCTTGGTGCCCGCTTCGTCCGCCGTTGGCAGCGCACCTACCTGAACTCCCCGTACGGGGTGGGCGCAGTCGTTGTCCGCACTGCCGCCCGGCAGGAGGAGATCGTCGCATTTGTGCTGGGTGCCAGTGACCACGCCGCCTACACCGCCGAGCTGGCAAGGGACCGGCGCGTGGCGGCGTCTCTCGCCCTCGCCGCTCTCGGCGCGCTGATTGTCCGGCCCGCTGTTGCCGTCCGTGTCCTGCGGACGCGGGTCCGGCCGTTGGCCCGGCGGGTGCTGCGCCGGCGGGCGGTCGCGGCGACACCGGAGCGAAACGGGTCGGTGGTGACTCCACACGTGGCAGTCATGACTGCGCTGGCGGTGCGACCCGATTCGCGCATGAGCGGCATCGGGGTGGTGCTGGCCGCTCATTTCGTCGACATGGCCCGAGACGCCGGCGCGATGTGGGTCGAGGCGCAGACGTCGATCGGGCCCCTGGGGGCGACAGGGTTCTACGAGCGGTTGGGTTGGGAGGCGGGAGCTGATCGGCCGACGCCCGACGGTGACAGCGTGCGCACGTACCGCCTCCGTCTTGCTGACGCGCGTTGAACCTTCGCCCGGCCGTGGCCGACGACCAGCCGCCGCTGACGCTCAGTGCGACGGGCAGTCCACGAACTGCGGCCGGCCGCCGGACCTGGGATCATCGCCTAACTGGCCAGCCGACGTGTCGATCACGTTCGCTGCCGGGCCAGGTCCGTCAACATCGCGGTCGCCGGCCCGCACACCGCCACCTGCACCATGCCGCCGTGGTGCCTGAGGCACACCCGGCCGGGGCGGGCTCGGCCGAGCGTCGCGGTCCCTGACCGACCGCACCGTCTCCACTGCCCTCACGGCTCACCCGGGTCGGACGACGGACCCTGTTCCGGGCGCCGGGGGTGGGCTAGCGTGCCGGCATGCCATCGACGTTGACCGAATCGACGGATCCGTGGTGCCTGCGCGACGGCGAGAGCGCGGCGCTGCTGCGCGGGCACCCGTGGCATCGTTTCGCGGTGCTCGGCGACAGCGTGGCCGAGGGGCTCTGCGAGCCCGTCGACGGCTATCCCGACGTGCAGTGGGCCGACCGGATCGCCGCCGAGCTGCGGGCCGTCCGGCCGGAGTTGGCGTACCTCAACCTGGGCCTGCGGGGGCTGCGGGCGCACGAGGTGCGCGCCACCCAGCTCGCCCCGGCGCTGGCGTTCCGCCCCGACCTGGCGCTGGTGGTCTGCGGCGGCAACGACGCCTTCAGCCGCAGGTACGACGCCGACGCGGTCGACGCGGAGCTGACCGCGATGATCGAGGCGCTGCGCGCCGCCGGGGCTGGCGTCATCACCGTCGGCATGTTCGACGTCTCGCTCAGCCCCGCCGTGCCCGAGCGGCACCGGGCCGACCTGGGCGCGCGGATGCGCCGGCTCTCCGCACGCACGCAGGCCCTCGCCGAGCAACTCGGCACCCTGCACGTGCGGCTCACCGACCATCCGCTCGTCGCCGAGGCGTCGATGTACAGCAGCGACGGCCGGCACGGCAGCGCCCGCAGCGACGCGGTGGCCGCCGCCGAGACGGTCCGCCGCCTCGGCGCCCACCTGGCGAGCCTCCGCCCGAGCTGACCCCGCCCACCACAGCCCGGCGTGTCAGACGGGCTCGCTGGCTGACTCCCTGGCCGCCGTCGCAGCGGTGCGCCGGATCATGCGGGCGGTGACCCTGCGGTAGGCGCGCGGGTCGACCGGTGGCGGGTTCGTAACCCCGGCGACGGCGACGGCTCAGGCGAGCTGGTCCAACGTCCGGGTGATGTTGTGCTCGACGATGGCGAGCATGCCGGCCCGGTCCGGGAAGTCGCCGTCGAGCAGGCGCAGCGGACCCGCCACCAGGGACAGGTACGTCGCGAGCCGGTAGAGGCGCAGCCGGTTCCCGTCGAGACCGTCCACGGCCAGCGCCGGATAGGCGTCGCCGAAGCGCAGTTCGAGGAAGGCGTGCTCCCACTCCACGTCGAGGAACACCGCGCCCTCGATGTCCACGAGCACCGGGCGGTCCCGCTCGTCGACGAGCACGTGGTCCGGGCCGAGTTCGCCGTGGATCAGGCCGTACCGGGAGCGGGGTGCCACGGCGGCGCACCGCTCGGCCAGGGCGTCGGCGAGCCGGTCCCGCACGGCGGCGATCCGCTCCACCCGGGCGGCGGCCTCGGTCAGGTCCCGCAGCGCCCGGTCGAGGATGATCCGCTCCACCGGCCGCCCGGGCGTCGGCCCGTCGAGGCCCGGCCGGCCGTACCGGTCGCGACGGCGGGCGTGCATGCTCCGGACGGCGTCGCCGAGCCGGGCCAGCACCACCTCGGCCCGTCGCGGGTCGCGCCGGCGCAGGTCCTGCAGAGTGCCGCCCCGGACGTCCTGCACCACCGCCACCTCGCCGGGCAGCAGGCCCGCGGTGGGGGCGAGCAGCAGCGGGGGCATCCGCACCCCGGCGGCGGTGAACTCGCGGTGCGCCGCCTCGAACAGCCCCGCCCCGGTGGCGTGCCCGAACGGGTCGTCGCGTTCCGGTGCCGCCCGCACCGGCCAGTAGTCCTCCGCCGGATGCCACACGTAGGCGATGCCGGTAGACCCGTCGTCGAGGGTCAGCCGGTAGACGCCCTTCTTCGTGCCGCCGGCCAACCGCTCGGCCGACACCAGCGCCCGCCCGCCCCCGAACGCCGCCTGCGCCACCGCCCGCAGCTCCCCAACCGTCAACCCCACCCGCGCCCCACCCACCCGAAGATCCTGCCGGACCGAACCCGCCCTCGCCCGCCCGCCTGATCGCGGATCGTGCGGTCGTGGTGCCTGGCTCACCCTGTCTTCTCCGATCTGGACTCCACCACACCTGCATCATCGACGCGTCAGAGGGTCGGAGGCGCGGGAGGAGCGGCCGTGTCAGGGGGTCACCAGGAGGCCGGAGAGGAGGACGCCGCGGGCCAGGTTGAGGACGCCGTCGCAGCCCGGGAAGCCCGTACGGATGCAGGCGCCGGCGGGCCGGCGGCCGAACAGGTACGGGGCGATGCTGTACGGCACCTCGGCGGCGACCGTCTCGCCGGTGCCGACGTGCACGAAGTCCAGCGGGACGTCGTCGGCCTTCACGTACTCCTGGAGGATGAAGCCGCCCCGCCCGACGGCGCGGGTGAGGCCGTCGCGCCACGCGTCGGCGTCGGTCTCCCGGCCGATCAGCACGTCCACCCCGGCGGAGCCGTCGGCGGGCTTCGCCACCAGGTCGGCCTGGCCGGCCACCGCCCGGTCGAGCAGTTGCGCCGTCAGCGTCCAGGTACGCGGCACGTACCGGTGCACCAGGTCGCGGTCCGCCGCCGGCAGCGTGTCGGCGTCCTCCCACAGCCAGGCGAAGGCGCGCTTGTTGGCGACCAGCCAGGCCGCCGCCGACACCCACATCGGCGCCGTGCCCGCCGCCAGCGCCGCCGCCAGGGCGTCCACGCCGGCGCTCGGGGTGACCCGGTTGGGCACGAACAGCCGGAACACCCCGTCGACCGGGGCGCCACCGGCGACCAGCCGCTTGCGGTCGTCGAGGCTCACCTGGGAGACCGGCGCGACGACCAGGTCCATGCCGCACGCGGCGGCCCGCTCGACCACCGGCGACAGCAGCCGGATGAAGCGCTGCGGGTCGTCGAGCCCCGGGTACTCGGCGTCGAAGTCGATCAGCATGGCGACCCGGGCGCCCTCGGGCAGGCCGAGGTCGGCGCGGATCGCGGCGAACCGCTGGTCCACCGCCGAGGGCGCCGCCGACAACCGGACCCGGTCGGTGAGGCCGCGCCGCCGGTAGACGTCGACGAAGCGGCGCACCGTGGTGTCCGCGTCGAACGCCCCGCCGAGGCTGCTGTCGATGTTGTACTCGACGAAGCGCGGCACCCCTTCGCAGAGCAGCACGTCGGGGCGGAACGCGGCCAGCAGCGCCTCGGTCAGCGGCTCGTCGTCGTCGAGCAGCCGGGTCTCGCCGTCGGGCACGCTCAGCAGCCGGCGCAGCTCCCCCGCCGTGGCGGCCCGCCGCCGGCACGCCTCGAAGATGAGCTGGGCGAGCCGGTCGGAGACGGCGTTGAGCACCCCCAGCGACGTCTCGTCCATCACCGGCGGCCGGGCCAGGCGCCACCGCTCGTTGTACGTGGCCCGGCCGTCGAAGACCTCGCGCCACGCCCCCGCCCCGGCGGCCACCATGTCGGCGCGCACCGGCGCGGGCAGGTCGAGCCACGCGCGCGCGGCGGAGGGCCAGCGGTAGTCGGCGTGCTCCATTCATCCCTCCTTCATGACGTGCCCGATGGCGGCCCGCAGCTGCTCGCGGCTGGGCTGCACGGCCCGGTCGAGCGCCGGGGCGAACGGCAGCACCGCGCCGTCGGGGCGGGTGACGCGGCGCGGCGGGGCGACCAGCCGCACCCGCTCGACCATCGTCGCGATGATCTCGGCGGCCATGCCGCAGGAGCGGTTGGCGTCGTCCACCACCACCAGCCGCCCGGTGCGCGCCACCGAATCGGCGAGCGCGTCCCAGTCGAACGGGTACAGCGTGCGCGGGTCGAACACCTCCACCGACACCTGGTCGGCCAGTTCCTCGGCGACGGCGAGGGCGTCGTGCACCAGGTGCCCGACCGCGACCACGGTCACGTCGTCGCCGCGCCGGTGCACCCGGGCCCGGCCCAGCGGCACCGGGGCCAGCGCGGCGAGGTCGACGTCGGCGCGCACGTCCATCGCCCCGGCGGGGGCGAAGACCACCACCGGGTCGTCGCACCGCACCGCCGACACCAGCAGGCCGTACGCGTCGGCCGGCGTGGCCGGCACGACCGTGGTCACCCCGACGTGGGCGAAGAGGCTGTACGGGTGGTCGGAGTGCTGCCCCGCCCAGCCCGTACGGGAGCCGGAGCCGGGCACCAGGTAGGTGACGGGAACCGCGCACTGCCCCCCGCTCATTAGCGGGAACTTGTGCGCGTGGTTGACGATCTGCTCGAACACCAGGAACAGCAGCGACGGGATCTGGAACTCGACCACGGGCCGCATCCCGGCCAGGGCCGCGCCCGTGGCGAAGCTCGTGAACGCCTGCTCCGACAGCGGGGTGTCGCGTACCCGCTGCGGACCGAACCGGGAGAACAGCCCGGCCGTGACGGCCGAGGCGGCCACCCGGATGTCCTCGCCGAGCAGGAACACCGACTCGTCGCGGGCCAGCTCGTCGGCCAGGGCCCGGGTGAGCGCCCTGCGGTAGGACAGTCGGGGCATCTACCCACCTCCGGTGCGCGCGGTCAGGCCGCTGGCGTACAGGTACGCGAGGGCGTCGGCCGGGTCCGGCTCGGCGCCGGCGAGCGCGAACTCCACGGCCCGCGCCAACACCGCCTCCACCTCGGCGTCGACGTCGGCGCGTACGGCGGCGGGCAGCCGGTCGCCCTGGATGTGCACCGGGTCGCGGGAGCGGCCCCGGGCCACCTCGTCGGGCGGGCGGTAGTCGAGGCGTACCGCGTGCTCGAAGGTGTGGTGGGCGTCGAAGCGGTAGGTGCGGGCCTCGATCAGTTCGGGGCCGCCGCCGGCGCGCATCCGGTCGACGGCGGCGGTTGCGGCGTCGCGTACCGCCTCGGGGTCCTGGCCGTCGACGACGGCGGCCGGGATGCCGAAGGCGGCGGCGCGGCCGGGGATGCTGCCGGCGACCGCGCCCGCGACGGGCATGGTGGTGGCGTAGCCGTTGTTCTCGCAGACGAACAGCACCGGCACCCGCCACAGCGCGGCCAGGTTGAACGCCTCCAGCAGCATCCCCTCGTTGACCGCGCCGTCGCCGAAGAAGCTCACCCCGACGGTGTCGTCGCCGCGCCGGCGCCGCGCCCACACCGCGCCGGTGACGATCGCCCCGGACGCGCCGACGATGGCGTTCGCGCCGAGTACGCCGACGCCGAAGTCGGCGGCGTGCATGGAGCCGCCCCGGCCGGCGTTGAGGCCGGTGACCCGGCCGCACAGCTCGGCGAGCATCCGGGCCGGGTCGGCGCCCTTGGCGAGCACGTGCCCGTGCCCCCGGTGGGTGCCGGCGACCACGTCGTCGGCGCCCAGGGCGGCGCACACCCCGGCAGCGATCCCCTCCTGCCCGAGGTACGGGTGGATGCCGCCGACGACGTGTCCGGAGCGGACCAGCTCGATGGCCCGCTCCTCGAACCGGCGGATCAGGCGGACCGTCCGGTAGAGCCGGACCGGGTCGGTGCCCGTCACCGGTCGCGCCCCTCCTTGACGGCGGCGAGGATGTCGTCCCAGAGCCGGGCGCGGGCGGCGAGCGCGGTGTTGACGGTGTCCGCGCACTCCTGCCACCTGGCGTCGTCGTCGCCGCACAGGTCGGCGAGCATCTGCATCGCCATCGGGGTGTGCTGCTCGCCGTCGACCTCGATGTGCCGCTCCAGGTAGTCGACGAACGTGTGCAGCCGCCGGCTGCGCTCGTTGACGGCCACGACCTGGGTGAACATGTCGGGGATCAGGTCCTCGCGACCGAAGGCGAACGCGGCGGCCTGGCAGTGCACCGGGGTGGTCTCGATGATCCGCCAGGTGGTGCCGGCGAACGCCGCCGACGGCGCGGGTACGCCCGCCGCCACCAGCGACTCGGCCACCGGCCGGCCCGATCGCAGCAGCTCGACCAGCCGGTCGACGGCGGTGGTGTCGGCGCCGGCCTCCCGCATCCCCCGCACGTACAGCTCGAAGTGGCTGATGTGCCCGTCGCCCAGCTCGTCGCTCTCCTCCACCATCACGATGTCGTTGATCAGCCGGCGGCTGCCCGTCGGGCCGGTGGGGATCCACGGCACCGTGACGCAGGTGAGCTGCCGCTGCAACGACTTCAGCAGGGACATGAAGTCCCAGACGGCGAAGACGTGGTGCTCCATGAAGGTGACCAGCGCCTCGTGGGTGTCGAGGGCGGCGTAGAGGGGGTGCCGCACGACCGCCTCGCGGCGTTCGCTCACCGCCTTCTCCAGCCGCTCGATCCCCGGGTGGGTCCTTCCCCAGTCGTACCGTGACATGTCAGCCTCCCTGCGGGGCGCGGTGGCGCCAGATGACCGGGCAGTACTCGGGGTCCGCGTAGTCCGGCCGCCCGTCGTGGGTGCGGCGGACCAGCACGTCGTGGTTGTACGCGGCGGGGGTGCCGTCGGAGAGGGGGTACTCCCGCCAGGCGTTGTCGCCGTCCTGGAGGTGCAGCGAGATCGCCCGGCGCGGGCGACCGCTGACGTTGGCGCCGCTGCCGTGGTAGGTGCGGCAGTGGTGGAAGCTCATGTGCCCCTTGGGGATCACCATCGGCACCTTGCGGATCTCCGCGCCGTTGTGGGCCGCGTTCTCGGCGAGCATCTCCTCCAGCTGGTCACGGTCGCGGTCGGCGAAGTGGCGCACCACCGTGTCGTCGGCGCCGGTCTCCTCCCAGCGGTGCGAGCCGTCGACCATCGTGATGGTGCCCATCTCCTCGCCGCAGTCGTGCATCGGGATGAACGCGGTGAGCATGTCCTCCGACGACGAGGACGCCCAGTAGTGCTTGTCGAAGTGCCAGGGCACGATGTTGGACGGCTCGCCCGAGACCGGCGGCTTGTAGATCAGCGTGGACTGGAAGACGCGGATCTCGGTGGCCCGGGCGAGCCGGGCGGCGACCGCCCCGATCAGCGGCTTGCGCAGGATCGCCCCGAGCCCGTCGTGCTCGTGGTGCACGTAGTCGTTGTGCCGCTGCACCGGGCCCTTCGACGGGTCCCAGTAGGCGAGCTTCGGTGGGCGTACCGGCAGGCGTCGGTGCCGCTCGCCGGCGTAGTAGCGGTCGGCGGCGGCCGCGAGGGCGTCCACCTCGTCGTCGGTGAGCAGCTTCTTCGACAGGTACCAGCCGTGCGCGGCGTAGAACGCCACGTCCTCGTCGGAGGGCAGCAGCGCCTCCTCCTCGGCGGTCAGTACCGGCTCGAACTCGGTCGCGGTCACGCCCGCACCTCCTGCGGTGTCGGGGCCGCGACGGAGGTTCCCGCGGCGGCCAGTTCCCGTTCCTTGGCCTCGTAGAGCGCCTTGATGTTGCCGCTGCCGAAGGTCCGCGCCCCGCGCCGTTCGATCAGCTCCAGGAAGAGCGTGCGGCGCACGTGCAGGGACTCGGTGAAGATCTGCAGCAGCTGCCCGCCGTGGTCGCGGTCGACGAGGACGCCGAGGTCACGCAGCCGGTCCAGCGGCGTGTCCACCGGGCCGACGCGCGCCTCCAGGGCGTCGTAGTAGCTGGCCGGGGTGCCGGCGAAACGCACGCCCCGCTCGGCGAGGGCGGCGACGGCGGTGACGATGTCGTCGGTGCGCAGCCCCAGGTGCTGCACCCCGGCGCCGACGTGCTGGTCGAGGAAGGCGTCGAGCTGCCCGGGTCGGCGGGTGCGGTCGGGCTCCAGCAGCACCAGGGTGACCCGACCCGACGGGCTCTGCACCACCGTGGAGTTCATCGCCTGCCCGGCGACCTCCACGTGCTCGGCGAAGATCTCCGCGAACCCGAAGACGTCCCGGTAGTACCCGACGGTCTCGTCGAGCTGGCCGGGCGGCACGCAGACCGCCAGGTGGTCGACCTCGGCGAGCAGCTTGCCACCGCCGTCGACGGGCGTCATCTCGATCGCCCCGGGCAGGAACGCGCCTGGGTCGCCGCGCCGGGACACGAGGCGGTGCAGCACGTCGCCGAAGCCGCCCACCTCGGCGGTCACCACCTCGGCGTCCGCGCCGGTGCGGGTGGTCGGCGCCGTCACCGGCGTCGCGCCCCGGCGCACCAGCTCGGCGTACGCGCCAGCGGCGTCGTCGACCTCCAGCGCGACGACGGCCACGCCGTCGCCGTGGCGCCGCACGTAGCGCGACGCCGGATGCTCGGCGGTGAGTCCGGTGGTGAGCAGCATCCGGACGTCGCCCTGGCACAGCAGCAGCGAGCGCTGCTCGGCCAGCCCGGTCTCGGGGCCGCCCTGGCCGCACAGGTGGAAGCCGACCGCGCGGTCGAAGTAGAAGGCCGCCTGGCGGGCGTCGCCCACGAAGAGTTCGATGTGGTCTATCCCACGGATGTCCATGTCCTCAGCCCTTTCACGGTTCCCCGTGGTTGCCGCCCGGGCGCGGTCCGCCCGGGATGGAGCGTGGTCAGTCCCTCGGCTGCGCGGCCCGGGCGAGCAGCAGACTCACGTTCTGTCCGCCGAAGCCGAAGGAGTTGGTCAGCGCGTATCCGGTGTCCGTCTTGCGCGGCTCGGCGCGGATGTGGTCGGCCGGGCAGGCCGGGTCCGGCTCGTCGAGGTTGTGTGTCGGCGGCAGCAGGCCCCGGCCGAGCGCCAGCGCGGTGGCCGCCGCCTCCAGCGCCCCGGAGGCGCCGAGCAGGTGGCCGGTGAGCGCCTTGGTGGAGCTGACCGGCACGCCGCCGACGCCGAACACGTCGGCGAGCGCGGTGGTCTCGGCGATGTCGCCGAGCTTCGTGCCGGTGCCGTGCGCGTTGACGTAGCCGACCCGCGCGGCGGGCACGCCGCCGCCGGCCAGCGCGCGCCGCATGCACTCCGCCGCGCCGGCGCCGTCGGGCCGTGGGGCGGTCGGGTGGTACGCGTCGGTGGTCGCCCCGTACCCGGCGACCTCGGCGTAGCCGGCGGCGCCCCGGGCGGCGGCGTGCTCGGCGTTCTCCAGCACCAGCAGGGCGGCGCCCTCGGCGAGGACGAACCCGTTGCGGCGGGCGTCGAACGGCCGGCTCGCCGCGGTGGGGTCGGCCCAGCCCCGGGCGAGCGCCCGGGCGTTGCCGAAGGTGTCGGCGAAGGTGGGGAACAGCGGCGCCTCGCTGGCCCCGCAGAGCACCACGTCGGCCTCCCCGGCGCGGATCAGCCGCAGCGCGTCGGCGATCGACTGCGCGCCCGAGGCGCAGGCCGTGCCGACCGACGACGTGTAGCCGCGGATGCCGTGGCGGATGGCGATGCGGGCCGACGGCATGTTCGGCAGGATGCCGGTGAGCAGGTACGGGCTGACCGCCGCGCGGCCCCGCTCGGCCCGGGCCAGCACCTGCGCCTCCAGGGTGGCCATCCCGCCGACGCCGCCGACGATCACCCCGACCCGGCCCGGGTCCACGTTCCCGCCCACCTCGATGCCGGCGTCGGCGAGCGCGTCGGCGGCGGCGAGCAGGGCGAGCACCACGACCCGGTCCAGCACCCTGGTCTCCGGTCCGGAGGCGACGGTGCGCGGGTCGACGTCGGGGAGCAGGCCGGCCACCTCCAGCGACCCGGCCGCCGGGTGCCCGGCCGGCGGTCGGGTCAGCCCGGAGCGGCCGGAGCAGAGCGCGTCGAAGGTGGCCTCGACGCCCCGCCCGACGGGGGTGAACAGCCCCATCCCGGTGATGACGGCGGTCATGACGGCGACTCGGTGAGGTAGCGCTCCCGCAGCGCCACCTTGCGCACCTTGCCGGTGACGGTGACCGGGATGTCGGCGGAGCGGACCGGCACCACCCGACGCAGGGTCGCCCCGACGTCCGGGCCGAGCGCCGCCCGGACCCGTTCGGTGCGGTCCTCGGCGGCCTCGGCGCCGGCGGCGAGTTCCAGCAGCACGTCGGTGACCACACCGCCGGCGCCCGAGGTGATCACCACTGTGCAGTCGGTGACGTCCGGGCAGGCGGCGAGGACGCGCTCCTCGGACAGGGCGGTGTAGAACCGCCGCCCGTCCCCGGCGTCGACGGAGTCGACTGCCCGGTCCAGGTGGTAGTAGCGGCCCTCGTCGTCGGCGTACACCAGGTCGCCGGTGAGGTACCAGCCGCGTTGCCGGGACCGGTACGTGGTGACCGAGTCGTTCCAGTAGCCCCGGAACAGCGACGGCGAGTCGATGCCGAGCCAGCCCACCTCACCGGCCGGCACCGGCTCACCTGCCGCGTCGAGCACGGCGACCCGGGCGAACCGGTAGGGGCGACCGACGCAGCGGCCGTAGCGGTCGGTGTCGACGCGGTGGGTGATGTGGAACATCGAGTGCCCCATCTCGCTGGAGCCGAGCCCGTCGATGAAGACCGAGCCGGGCACCCGGGTGACCCCGTCGCGGGTCACCACGTCGCGGGAGCCGACCGCGACCAGCCGGCGTACGTGCGGCTCGTGTGAGCAGTCGCCGGTGTTGAACCACAGCGACACCGAGTCCAGGTCGTACGCGGACAGGTCGAAGCGGGCCAGCTCCGCCCAGGTCACGGAGAACCCGAACACCCCGTCGGGACGCCAGCGCTGGATCGCCTCCAGCACCCGCTCGCCGCCCTGGTCGGAGAGCAGGAGCATCTCGGCGCGGTTGCCGAGGGCCTGGTTGACCATGAGCACGGTGGCGGTGTGCGGGGCGGGCAGCGCGTTGAGGATGCGGCGGGTGCCCTGCGCCTGCGGCATGGCGAGCAGGTGCCGGGTGGCGGCGAAGAGGCTCGCGTGCGAGTGCAGCACCGCCTTCGGCACCCCCGTGGTGCCGGAGGTGTGGGTGATGACGACCGGGTCGTCGGCGTGGTGCCGGTAGTGCCCGGGCGCGGCGGTGGGGTCGCCGGCGCCGGCCTCGGCGGGTGTGCCGAGCAGCGGGACGCCGAGATCGTGGCCGGCCAGCAGGGCGCGGTGCGCGTCGTCGGCGAGCACCCCGACGCCGCGCAGCCGGCGCACGTACTCGGCGGCGATCTCGGGACGCAGCCGGCCGTTCATCAGCGCCGGTATGGCCCCGAGGCGGCTCAGCGCGAGGAAGCTGAGCACCATGTCGGCGGCCGCGGTGGCCCACACGGCCACCGGGTCGCGGGGCTTGATCCCCCGCTCGTGCAGCCAGGCGGCGCGGGCGGCGACGCGCTCGTCGAGCTGGCCCAGCGTGAGCGCCCGCCCGGCCGGGTGGCCGTCCACACCGGTGTCGAAGGTGAGGCCCGGCCCGTCCGGGTCGGCGCCGTGCGCCAGCACCCGGGCCAGCACGTTGCCGGCGCCGATCCGCTCGTCGGCGGCCAGCACCCCGCGCAGTCCCCTGTTCCTCATGGTGCGTCTCCTCCCCCCAGCAGCACCGCGACGGCGCCGGTTGCGGATGCCCCGCCCGGGACGCCGTCGTCGGGCGCCTGTTCGATCAGGACCAGCAACGCCCGGTCGGCGTCACCGTCGTGCAGCAGCAGCTCGACCTCGGCGGTGCCCTCGGCGCGCGGGTCGCCGACGGGCGCGAGGCAGACCACCGGCCCGCCGAGGCCCCAGCGGGCGGCCACGTGCCCGGCCACGCTGTTGGGCACCGACTGGAAGAAGAACAGCGGCCCGGGTCGGCCGCCGGCGGCGACCGTGGCGCGCACGTGGGCGGCGCTGGCCCGGTCGCCGGCCGCGCTGACCAGCACGACCGCGGTCCGCTCGCCGTCGGGGGCCGGCCG
Organism: Micromonospora sp. SD12; assembly: GCF_052068495.1. Lineage (NCBI taxonomy): Bacteria > Bacillati > Actinomycetota > Actinomycetes > Micromonosporales > Micromonosporaceae > Micromonospora > Micromonospora sp. SD12. The sequence continues at coordinate 151,968 of NZ_JBQHDF010000009.1, forward strand.
CCGGCCGTACGCCCGGGTCAGGCAGCGCTCGGCGACGGCCGCGACGAGGGGCGGGAAGCGGGAGTGCACGTACCCGGGCACCGGCGGCGGCGCCCCGTCGCCCGGCTCGGGCCAGGCCGCCTCGGCCAGCACGGTGAGGTTGCCGGTCGCGCTCATGCCGTACCGACCAGCAGCGCGGTGTTGGCGCCGCCGAAGGCGGCGTTGAGGCTCAGCGCGTACCCGGTGCTGGCGGGCCGGGGCGCGTCGCGCACCACGTCCAGCGGGCAGGCCGGGTCGGGGGCCAGCCAGCCGGCGTTGACGGGCAGTTTCCCGTGCCGCAGGGCGAGCACGGTCACCACCAGTTCCAGCAGGCCGGAGGCCTCCAGGGCGTGCCCGTGCAGCGCCTTGGTGGAGCTGACCGGGACGTGTGCCGCCGCCGCGCCGAACGCGGTGCGCAGGGCCGCGGCCTCGGCGGCGTCGCTGTGGCCGGTGCCGGTGGCGTTGGCGTTGACGTACCCGATCGCCTCCGCCGTCAGCCCGGCGCGGCGCAGCGCCGCGGTGACCGCGCGGGCCAGGCCGCGCCCGCCCGGCTCGGGCTGGCAGGGGTGGAACGCGTCGCCGGCCCGGCCCCAGCCGAGCAGGTCGGCGACCGCGTCCCGGGCGACGGCCCGCGACTCCAGCACCACCGCGGCGACGCCGTCGCCGAGCAGCAGTCCGGTGCGGCCGGCGCTGAACGGGCGCACCGCGCCGTCGGTGGCGAGGGCACGACCGGCGTCGAAGAGCGCGTACTGGTCGGGCTCGACCAGGTAGCCGGCGGCCACCACCGCCCGGTCGACGTCGCCCCGGCGGATCAGGGCGGCGGCGTCGGCGACCGCACTGCTGGCCGAGACGCAGGCGGTGGTGTACGCCCGGGCCGGGCCGGTGAGCCCGCTGCGGGCGGCCAGCGCGGTGGTGAGCGCCGGCACGTGCGCGCCGCCGTGCACGGCCAGCAGCAGGGCGGTACCGGCCCGCCGGCCGGCGTCGAGGCCGGCGGCCCGGCAGGCCGCGTCCACGGCCTCGGCGAGTTCGTCGGCGAGGTCACCGGCGTCGGGCAGGGTGGCGGCGGCGTCGACCCGGCGGGGCGTGGTGTCGAAGCGGTCCACGGGCCGGAACGCCGAGTCGCCGGCGAGCACGCCGGCGAGCTGCGCGTCGGTTCCTCTGCCGAACGCGCTGCTCGCGTGGACGCCGGTGATCGGGACGGCCGCCGGCTCAGCCATCGGCGGCGGCGGTCAGGGCGGTACGGAAGACCGCCAGGGCGTCGTCGACGGTGCGGATCGCGGCGAGCTGGTCGTCGGTGAGGTCGAGCCGCCGGTCGTGGCGCTGCTCGACGAGGTGCACCAGCCAGGCCAGTTCCATGGAGCCGATCCGGTCGCCGACCTCGGCGGACGGTTTCCCGGACAGGTCGGCGAGCATGGTCACCAGGTCGGCCCGCCCCAGGTCGGGCTGACCGGCCATCAGGAGTTGTCGCTCGGCGCCCCGGCGACCCGGTCGGCGACCATCGTGGTGAACTCGCCGACCGTCATCAGGGCCAGCTTCTCGGACTCGTCGTCGGCGAACTTGAGGCCGTAGCGGTCCTCGACGCGTACGGCGAGGTCGGCGAGGGCCAGCGACTCCAGGTCCACCCCGGACGGGCCGAGCGTGGTGTCGTCGTCGATGCCCTCGACGTCGTAGTTCATGTCCTCGAGCTGCTCGACGACGAAGGCGCGGATCTCGGGTCGCATGGTTAACCTCTTTCCGTGAGCCAGTTACCGGTGCCCGGTCGGGACACCGCGTACGTGTGGATCGGTCGGGGCGTCGGCGGTCGGCCGGCCCCGGCCGGTCGGCTGTTGCGGCGGGCGGGTGCCGCGCTGCTCGGCCGCGCGGAGGCGGAGATCGTGGTGGAGCGCGGCCGCGACGGGCGTCCGCTGGTCGCGGTGCGCGGCCCGGAGGCGCGGCTGCCGGTCAGCGTCAGCCGGTCGGGCCCGGTGGTGGTGGTCGCCGCCCGGGCGGGTGGCCCGGTGGGCGTGGACGTGGAGCGGTGCCGGCCGCTGCCCGCGGCGGCGCTGGCCCGGCGGTGGTACGCCCCCGCCGAGGCGGCCTGGCTGGTCGGGCGGCCCGCCGACGGGCAGGCGACGGACTTCCTGCGGCTGTGGACGGCGAAGGAGGCCGTGGGCAAGGCCCTCGGGATGGGGCTGCGCGACGGCGGCCTGCGCCGGCGGATGCCGGTGCCCGTCGGCGCGGACGCGTCGCTGCGGCCGGTGCCCGGTCTCGCACGGCTGCGCGTGGGGCATCCGGGCGTGGGCGCGGGCCTGGTCCTGGCGGTCGCCGTCGACGCCGTCGACGCGGCGCCGGTCGAGGTGGTCGTGGTCGAGGCGGACGGGCACGTCGGGGCGGCGCGGCACGGTGGTCACGTCGCCGCCGTACGCAGCGCGTCGGTCGAGCGGACCAGCTTGCCGGTGGTGGTGCGCGGCAACTGAGCCACCAGGCGCAGGGTGCGGGGTCGCTTGTAGCCGGCCAGCCGCTCGGCGAGCAGGTCGTCGAGCACCTCCTGCGACAGCGGCCCGTCGGGCTGCACGTAGGCGGTGATCGCGCCGTCGAAGACGACGACGGCGGCGGCGACGCCGGGCAGCGCGGCGACGGTCGCCTCCACCTCGGTCAGATCGACCTTCAGGCCGCCGACGGAGACCTGCGAGTCGAGCCGCCCGCGGACGGTGACCAGGCCCGTGTCGGCATCGACGGTGCCGGCGTCGCGGGTGTGCAGCCAGCCGTCGGCCCAGCGGGTGGGGTCGCTCAGCCCGACGTACGGCGACGCGGGGCAGCTCACCCGCAGCTCGCCGTCGACCTCCCGGACCTCGATGCCGGGCGCGGGGGTGATGGACGGGCGGTGCCGGCCGCGCAGGTCGGTGCCGATGACGCCGACCTCGGTCATCCCGTACATGTTGCCCAGCGGCACGCCGTAGCGGTCGGCGAAGGCGGCGGCGACGGCGGCCGGGACCAGCTCGCCGCCGGTGGTCATCCGCTTGAACTGCGGCAGCGGCCCGGTGGGACGGGTGGAGGCGAGCAGTCCGATGTGGAACGGCACGCCGAGCACGGTGGCCGGCGAGTCGTCGGCGGCGATCGCGGCCAGCACGGCGTCGCCGGCCAGGCGCTCCGGCGGCACCAGCTCGACGCCGGCGTGCAGGCCGTAGAGCAGGCCGCCGACCAGGCCCAGCACGTGCACCATGGAGGGCAGCAGGATGATCCGCTCGCCGGGCAGCGCCACGCCGTCGATGCGGGTGTAGCGGCGCACCTCGGCGACCAGGTCGTCGGCGGTACGGCCGATCACCTTGGACGGTCCGGTGGAGCCGGAGCTGAGCTGGATCACGGCGTGCCCGCTGACCGCCGGGCGGTCGGCGTACGCGGTGACGCCCTCGGTGACGTCGACGAAGATCCGCAGCCCGCCGCCGCCGGTGCGGACCGGGGCCACCACCACCTGCGGGGTGAGCCGCTCCAGCGCCCGGCCGACCTCGTGGTCGGTGAGCCGGTGGTCGAGCAGGATCGCCTGCGCCCCGCTGCGCCAGGTGGCCAGCAGGTTCACCACGTAGGCCAGCGAGGGTGGCAGCCGCAGCGCGGCGGCGCCGCCGGGGCGCAGTCCGGCCGCGACGAGGCGGGACTGCGCCCCGCTCACCAGCCGGCGCAGGGTGTCCCGGTCGACCGGTTCGGGCAGTCGGAGACAAATGTCGGTGGAACGGCCTTGGAGCAGAATTTCGTCAACCCAGAGCGGGTCTGTCGCCGCAGGATTTCCCGTCGTCACTACCGTTCACCGCCCAGCCTCAAAGAGGGCGGAACCGCCCATAAGGTGTGCCTGTCGGGGTGCTGCGGGGAACCTTACGACGCCGTCCGGACGCATAGCTAGATGCGAATGGCTAGATCAGAAAGAGCGGCCGGCCGGATTGCCCACGACCGGTTCGACGGGCAGGATCGGGCGCGTACGGCGGCGCAGGGTGACCGCCGGATGACCCATCGTGCGTACGGCGCGAGACGCCCACCGGACGGCCGATGGCGGTCTTGAACGGTTGGTGGAGGGAGGTCAGGAGGCAGGTGGGAGCACCACGCGGGCGGTACGCCGCTCCCCGTCCATCGCGCGCATCGCGCGGGCCAGGGTGCCGGCGTGCAGCTCCGTCTCGCCGCGCTCACGCATCAGCTCCGCCACGGCCGCGATCGCCCGCGCCTCGGCCGCCAGGGCCTGGGCGGCGATCACGCAGCCCAGCGGGTCGAAGTGCCCGCTGTCGCGGGCCGGGTTCAGCCGGGCGACCAGGTCGACGACGCGCAGGTAGCGCTCGACGAGTTCCTGTTCGGCCCGGGTCAGCGCGGGCAGGTCGCGTTCGCTCATCCCCGCAGCCTGCCACCGCGCCCGGCGCCCGACAGCCCCGCCACGGCGCCCCGGGCGGGCTGCGGCTGGCTGCGGGGCCCGCCCCCACGCGGTGCGCGGATCAGGCCCGCGCCACGGCCGGGGTCTGGGCGTGGATGACGAAGCGCAGCGACCGCGCGTCGGTGAAGCACTCCCGCATCGGCCGGACCAGGTCCCGGTGCTCCGGGCTGCGTTCCCATGCCTCGAAGTCGGCCAGGCTCGCCCACTCGCTGGTGATCAGCCACTGCTCCGGGTCGGCCGACGACCGGCAGACCTGGTCGACGAGGTGCCCGGGCACGCCGCCGGCCACGAGGTGCCGGACCTGCTCGTACGCGGCCAGGAACGCCTCCGTGCGCTCGGTCGGCACCCGCACCAGGAACACCACCCGCGCCCGCTGCCCGCCCGCGTCGGCACGCCGCTGCGCCCCGACCGGCGTCGTACCGGTGACCTGTTCGCTCACGGTGTCGCTCCCCTCTGCGGCGCGGCCCCGCGCAGGACCAGCGCGCTGTTGAACCCGTCGAAGCCGCGCGCGCAGACCAGCGCCAGCCGGCTGCGCGGCCGCCGGTGCTCCCGCAGGAAGTCCAGCTCGCAGCCCTCGGCCACCTCGTCCGGTCCGGCGGAGGCCGGCAGCGTGTCGTGGCCGAACGCGAGCAGCGCGGTGGCCACGTCCAGCGCCGAGCCGCCCTGATGGGCGCGGCCCGTCAGCGGCTTCTGGGTGGTCACCGGGGGCGGGCGGTCGCCGAAGACGGCGCGCAGCGCCGTGGCCTCGCTGCGGTCGTAGCGGGGCACGCCGAGCGCGTCGGGCAGCACCACGTCCACCGCCTCCGGCCCGACGCCGGCCCGGTCCAGGGCCAGCCGCATCGCGCGGGCGTACTGGACCGGGTCGCCGGCCGTGTCCGCCGTGGTGTGCACGGCGTCGTGGGTCGACCCCCAGCCGGTCACCTCGCCGTAGACGCGGGCGCCCCGCGACAGCGCGTGGCCCAGCTCCTCCACCACGAACACCGCGCCACCCTCGGCCGGCAGGTAACCGCTGGCGGTGGCGTCGAACGGCCGGTACGCCCGCTCCGGGTCGGACACGTCGCTGAGCAGCCCCGAGCGCAGCTGGCAGGCCAGGGCGTACGGGCTCAGCGGACACTCGGTCGCCCCGGCGATCACCACCGGCGTGCCCCGGCGCACCGCCCGGGCGGCGTGCGCCAGGCTGTCCAGCCCGCCGGCGGCCTCGGCGACCAGCACCCCGCACGGCCCCTTGAACTGGTGGTGGATGGAGAGCTGCCCGACGCTGGCCGCGTAGAACCAGGCGATCGACTGGTACGCCCCGACCGTGCGCGACGGCCCACCCCAGAGCCGTTGCAGCTCCCGCTGCCCGAACAGGTTCCCGCCGGAGGAACTGGCCAGCGTGACGGCGTAGCCGTACGGGTCGGGCGCCCGCTCGGGCAGGCCGGCGTCGGCCAGCGCCAGCCGGGTCGCGGCGAAGCCGAGGTGCGTCCACCGGTCGGTCTGCACCAGCCGCCGGTTGTCGGCGTACGCGGCGGCGTCGAAGCCGGGCACCTCCCCGCCGTGGCGGGTCGGGTAGCCGCCGGGGTCGAACAGGGTGATCGGCCCGGTGCGGCGGGTGCCGGCGAGCACCGTACGCCAGTGCGCGTCCACGCCGACCCCGCTGGGCGCCACGACGCCGATGCCGGTCACCACGGCCCGCGCCGTCACGACACCGCCCCGGCAGGCTCCCGGCGGAACACCATCGCCGACTGGAAACCGCCGAAGCCGCTGCCCACCGAGAGCGCCACGTCCACCGGCAGCTCCCGCGCCTCGTTCGGCACGTAGTCCAGGTCGCACTCCGGGTCGCGGGTGCTCCAGTTGGCCGTCGGCGGCACCACGCCGAACTCGACGGCCAGCGCGCACGCCGCCATCTCGATCGAGCCGATCGCGCCGAGGGAGTGCCCGACCATCGACTTGATCGAGCTGATCGGCACCCCGTACGCGGCCTGACCCAGCGCCCGCTTGAAGGCGGCCGTCTCGTGCCGGTCGTTCTGCCGCGTGCCCGAGCCGTGGGCGCTGATGTAGGAGACCTGCTCGGGGGCGACGCGGCCCTGCCTCAGCGCCGCCGAGATCGCCAGGCCCATCTCCAGCCCGTCGGGCCGCAGCCCCGTCATGTGGTAGCCGTTGCTGCGGCTGGCGTAGCCGGCCACCTCGCAGTAGACGTGCGCCCCCCGACGGCGGGCGTGCCCGGCCTCCTCCAGCACCAGCACCGCCGCGCCCTCGGCGAGGACGAAACCGTGCCGGTCGGCGTCGAACGGGCGCGAGGCGTGCGCCGGGTCGTCGTTGTCGGGACTGGTCGCCTTGATCGCGTCGAAGGAGGCGACGGTGACCGGGGAGATCGGCGAGTCGGCGGCGCCGGCCAGCACGATGTCGGCCTCGCCGTCGGCGATGAGCTGGTGGGCGTACCCGATCGCGTCGATGCCGGAGGTGCAGCCGGTGGAGACCACCTGCGCGGGGCCGTGCAGCCGGTGCCGGCACGCCACGTCGGCGGCGAGGCTGCTGGGCACGAGCGCCTGATAGAGGTACGGGCCACCGCGCGCCGCGTCGACCAGCCAGCGCCGGCCGGTGTCGCTGACCGTCACGTACTCCTGCTCCAGGGCCGTGGTGCCGCCGACGGCGGTGCCGAGCACCACGCCGGCGCGGTCCCGCTCGGCGTCGGTGAGGTCCAGTCCGGCGTCGGCGACGGCCTCGGCGGCGCAGGCGAGGGCGAACTGCACGTACCGGTCCGCGCGCCGCAGCTCGGTCGCGCTCAGGCCGGCGGCCACCGGGTCGAAGTCGCACTCGGCGGCGATCTGGGACCGGAACGGCGACGGATCGAAGAAGGTGATCCGCCGCGTCGCCGTACGCCCCTCGGTGATCGTCTTCCAGAACCGGTCCCGGCTGGCGCCGCCGGGGGCGACCACCCCGACGCCCGTCACCACCGTGCGGCGCCCGCTCACGATCCGCCTCGCTGTTCGACCAGCTCGGTGTCGACGTGCCCGAGCTCGGGCCGGGGCGCCAGCGGGCCGAGGTGGAAGACGACCTCGGCCGGCTCCTCGCCGGTGTTGCGCAGCCGGTGGCGCACGTTGCGAGGCACGAACAGCGCCTGCCCGGCGGGCAGCGGCACCGGCTCGTCGTCCAGGTCGACGGTGATCGCCCCGCGTGCCACGTAGAGGAACTCCTCGCTGTAGGGGTGGTAGTGCTCGGCGATCCGCTCCCCCGGGCGCAGCGCCGCCACGCCCATGAAACCCGAGGTGCTGCCGACGGTCTTCGGGCCGAGCAGCACCCGCAGTTCGCCGCCGCGGCGGCTGTCGGGGACGACGTCGGCGGCGGCCACGAGCCGCAGGTCGCGCTCACTCATCGCCGGCTCCCGTCGCCACGCCGGCGCTGGCCAGCCGCTCGATCTTCTCCTTGATGACGGCGAGCTGCACCGCGCTGTTGGCGTTGATCCGGTCGGTCATGCCCGCGTCGTCGACCGGCGCGGTCGGCTTCATCGCGAAGTCCTGCACCCAGGTCATCCGGGTGCCGCCGGGCTCCCGCGTGTACCGCCAGTGGATACGCATGTACTCGAACGGCCCGGTCTCCACCCGCCGGGCGTGGACCTGGCGGGTGGCCGGGTCGGCGGTGCGTTCGCTGACCCAGCTCCACACCGTGCCGTTCTCGTCGGGGTGCATGGTGAGCCGGAACCGCACGGTGTCGCCGTCACGGTGCAGGATCTCCGCGCGGGCGTACTCGGTGAACAGCTCCGGCCAGTTCGCGACGTCGTTGGTGACGTCCCACACCAGCGGCAGCGGCGCGGCGATGAGGACGCTGTTCTCGGTGTGCCCGGGTGTGTCCGCGCGGCGGGCAACCAGCTCGGCCACGCCCGCGATGCTGAGCTGCCCGGCCTGCTCGGGGATCTGCACCTGCCACCGGTCGGCGACCACGGCGGAGAGTTCCAGCAGCGCCAGGGAGTCCATGCCGAGTTCCTCCAGGGAGGCGGCCGGGGCGCGGGCGGCGGCGTCGGCGTCCAGCCCGCAGTTCGCCACCAGGATGTCGGTGATCTCGGCGGTCAGCGGACGGCCATGGGTGACGGTCATCGGTGCCTCCTGTGGTGTGCGTCGGGCGGGCCGGCGAGCAACTGCTCGACCAGGCCGGTGGAGTAGCGGCCCTTGCGGAACCCGGCGTCGTCGAGCACCCGCCGGACGAACGGGATGGTGGTACGGACCCCGGGGCCGGCGACGTCGAACTCGTCGAGGGCGCGTTCCAGCCGGTTGAGCGCGAGCTCCCGGTCCGGGGCCCAGACCGCCACCTTGGCCAGCAGGGAGTCGTAGTGCGGGCCGAACAGGTAGCCGGCGTGCCCGTGCGTGTCGACCCGGGTGAAGGGGCCGCCGGGCGGGGTGAAACGGTCCAGTCGCCCGGGCGTCGGGGCGAAGCCGCGGTCCGGGTCCTCCACGTTGACCCGGCACTCGATGGCCACCCCGTGCGGCCGGACGTCCTCCTGCCGCCAGCGCAGCGGCACCCCGGCGGCGATGTGCAGCTGCTCGTGCACCAGGTCGATCCCGGTGATCATCTCGGTGACGGGATGCTCCACCTGGATCCGGCAGTTGATCTCCAGGAAGTGGAACCGCTCCTCGCCGTCCACGAGGAACTCCACGGTGCCCGCGCCGGTGAACCCCGCGTGCAGGGCGCCGCGCAGGGCGCACTCCGCGATGGCCTCCCCGGTGCCGGCCGACAGCGCCGGCGCGGGGGCCTCCTCCACCAGCTTCTGGTGGCGGCGCTGCACCGAACAGTCCCGGGTGCCCAGGTGCACCCCGTTGCCGTGGGAGTCGCACAGCAACTGCACCTCGACGTGCCGGGCGTCGGTCAGGTACCGCTCCACGTACACCCGGTCGTCGCCGAAGGCGGCCTGGGCGGCGGCGCGGGTGCGCGCGTACGCCCGGGGCAGCTCCGCCGGGGTGGCGACCACCGTCATGCCCCGTCCCCCGCCGCCCGCCGCCGCCTTGACGATCACCGGGTAGCCCACCTCGGCGGCCACCTCCGCCGCCGCGGCGGCGCTGGGCACCGGCGCGACGCTGCCCGGCGGCAGGGGCAGCCCGGCCCGGCGCATCAGCGCCCGCGCGGAGGACTTGTCGGCCAGCACGGCCATCACCTCCGGCGGCGGGCCGATGAACGTCAGGCCGTTGTCGGCGCAGATCTCGGCGAAGTCGGCGTCCTCCGAGAGGAACCCGTAGCCGGGGTGCACCGCCTGCGCGCCCACCTGCCGGGCCGCCTCCACGATCGCGGCGGCGTTGAGGTAGCTGCGCCGGCTGGCCGGCGGCCCGATCCGTACGGCCTCGTCGGCCAGGCGCACGGCGACGGAGTCGGCGTCCGCGGTGGAGTAGACCACCGCCGTACGCACCCCCAGCTCGCGGCACGCGCGCAGCACCCGCAGGGCGATCTCCCCCCGGTTGGCGATCAGGACCTTCTCGAACATCGCGGCCCGCCCCTCAGTCCGGATCCAGCGCGACCAGCGGCTGGTCGTACTCGACCGGCTGGCCGTCGGTGGCGAGGACCTCGACGACCCGGCCGCCCCGCTCGGCGCTCACCTCGTTCATCAGCTTCATCGCCTCGACGATGCCGACCACCTGCCCGGGACGGACCAGGTCGCCGACGGCGACGAAGGGCGCGGCGCCCGGCTCCGGGGCGCGGTGGAACGTGCCGACGATGGGCGAGCGCACGGCGTACCGGTCCGGCGGCGGCGCGACGGCCGGCGCGGGCGCCGGGCGCACCGCGTCGGCGGCGGGGACGGGCTCGGCGGGCGTGCCGTGCCACTCCACCTCCAGCACCGTGTCCCCGCCGCGCAGCCGCACCCGCCGCAGCGGGCCGGGAAGCTCGGCGACGAGGTGTCGGGCGTGCCGCCGCAGCCCGGCCAGCACGGCGTCCGTGCCGCGCCCGGCCTCCGCGCCGGCCGCCTGCTCCGGGGCGGGAGGCGACGGCGGGGAGCCGACGGGGCTCGCGCCGGCGTTCACCGGGCACCCGCCCGGGCGCCGAGGCGGGCCGCGCCGAAGCGCCGGAAGCGCTGCCGCCGGCGGCGGACCAGCGTGGCGGGCGGCACGTCGAGCAGCGGCAGCAGCTGTGCCAGCACCGCCTCGCGCAGCGCCCGGGCGGCCGCCCCCGGGTCGTGGTGCGCCGCCGGGGCCGGCTCGGGTACCAGGTCGTCGACGATCCCCAGCCGGCACAGGTCGGGTGCGGTCAGCCGCAACGCGCGGGCCGCCTGCGGCGCGGCGCCCCGGTCGGGCCAGAGGATGGCCGCGCAGCCCTCCGGGCTGATCACCGAGTAGACGGCGTGCTGGAGCATGAGCACCCGGTCGGCCACCGCGAGGGCCAGCGCCCCACCGCTGCCGCCCTCGCCGGTGATCACGGCGACGACGGGGGTGGGCAGCACGGTCAGGGCGAGGATGTTCTCGGCGATGGCCGCCGCCTGCCCCTGTTCCTCGGCCCGTACGCCGGGATCGGCCCCCGGGGTGTCGACCAGGGTGACCACCGGCAGGCCGAGACGGGCGGCGAGGCGCATCAGCCGCAGCGCCTTGCGGTGCCCCGCCGGGCTGGCCATGCCGAAGTTGCGCCCCACCAGCTCGGCGGTGGTGTGCCCCTTCTGGTGCCCGACGACCATGACCGGCCGGCCGTCGAGGCGCGCCAGGCCGCCCACCACGGCCGGGCAGTCCGCGCCGAGCCGGTCGCCGTGCAGCTCGACGAAACCGTCGAACGCCGTCTCCAGGTAGTCCAGAGTGGTCGGCCGGCCGGGGTGCCGGGCCAGCCGTACCGTCTCCCAGGCGTCGCCGGCCGGGCCCGGCGCCGTCGTCGCGGCGGTCCCGCCGGCCGACCGCGCCACCAGCGGTGACGGCTCCTGCCGGGGTACGCCGGTACGGGACGCGGGGCGGCGGCCCGCGCGGGCGGCGGCGAGCAGCGCCACCAGCCGGCCCCGCAGCGCGTGCCGGGGCACCACCATGTCGACCTGGCCGTGCCGGAGCAGGAAGTCGGCGGTCTGGAAGCCCTCCGGCAGGTCCCGGCCGGTGACCTGCCGGATCACCCGGGGACCCGCGAAGCCCATCCGCGCGCCGCTCTCGGCGAGCACCACGTCGGTGTTGGTGGCGAACGAGGCGGCCACGCCCCCGTACGTCGGGTCGGTCAGCACGCTGACGGTGAGCAGGCCGGCCTCCCGCAGCGCGGCGACCGCCTGGCTGACCGTGGCCATCTGCATCAGCGACAGGACGCCCTCCTGCATCCGCGCCCCGCCGGAGGCGGTGACGAGGACCAGCGGCACCCCGTCGGCGAGGGCCCGCTCGGCGGCCAGGGTGATCAGCTCCCCCACCACGCAGCCCAGGCTGCCGCCCAGGAAGCGGAAGTCCATCACCGCCAGCACGCACGGATGCCGCCCGACGGTGGCGGTGCCGCAGACCACCGCCTCGGCCAGTCCGGTGCCGGCGCGGGCGGCGGTGAGCCGGTGCGGGTACGGCAGCAGGTCGACGAAGCCGATCGGGTCGACCTCGGCCGGCCGTTCCGGCAGGGCGGTGAACGACCCCGGGTCGACGAGCTGCACCAGCCGCTCGGGTGCGTCGACGCGGGCGTGCGCGCCGCACTCGGGGCAGACGTCGAGGTTGCGCCGCAGCCGCTTGCGGTACAGCAGGGTGGCGCAGCCGCCGCACCGGGACCAGAGCTGCCCGTCGCGGGGCGCGGTGGCGGTCACGACGGCCGCCCGGCGGGCGCGGCGTCGAAGCGGTAGAAGCAGCGGGCCATCGCGTCGCGCGGCTCCCGCCACGTCGACAGGTACGGCGACACGTACGGCCGCAGCCGGGCGCTTACCCGGGCGAACTCGGGGTGGCCCCGGGCCGCCTCGACGGCCGCCCCGCCCGGCGCCTCCGTCTCCAGCAGGTGCACGTACAGGTCACCCAGCCGGTAGAGCGACCGGTGCGTGACGCCGACCAGGCGCGGCAGCTCGGTCGCGTCGGACTCCGCGAAGATCTCGGCGACGCGCGCCTCGGCGCTCGGCACCACCTTCGCGACGATCAGCGAACGGTCCATGGACCGGCCTCCCTCCACGGCATCCGGCGTCGGTGACGACGGCACCGGCCGAGCCGGACGACTGGCGCCACGATGCGGCCACGGGCGTCACGGCGGCGTCACCGGCGACCGCCGAACGGCGACGCAGCCTTCGTGACGCTGCGTTGACGCAAGCTGTGCATGAGCTGTGCGGCACGAGCTGCACACAGTGGACTCTGTGCAGTTCGGAACGGTTCTCGTGGACGCCGACAGGCAAGCGCGATCCCGCATCGAATGTTGACCCAGAGTGACCACTATTGATAATCTTCGTCACGGTCAGCCCGGCGGCCGCGGCGCACGACGCCGTGCCGCGGCGGAGCGATCCGACAGTGGGGTCATGGGCAGCCGCGCCGGGGACAGCAGACGAGTCGGGACGAGCGTTCCGCAGGGGGTGCCGCCGTGGCCGCTGATCCGTCGACGCCGACCACCGGGTGCCGGTCCGACGCCGAGATCTCGCTGCACCTGCTCGGCGGGTTCCGGCTGCTGCACGCCGACGCGCCGGTCGTGGTGCCGCGCGGCCTGCAACGGGTCATCGCGCTGATCGGGCTGCGCCCCGGCGCCACCCGCAGTCACCTGGCCGGCCTGCTCTGGCCGGACGCGCCGGAGGAGCGGGCGCTGTCGTCCCTGCGTACCGCCCTGTGGCGGCTGCGGCAGGACCCCTGCTGCCCGATCATGACCTCCGGCGACACGGTCTGCCTCGCCCCGGTCGTCCGCGTCGACGTCGACGCGCTCGTCGGCACGGCGGCACGGGTACGCGACGGCGACGACCCGTGCGCCGCCGCGGCCCTCGCCGCAGGCCGGCACGACCTGCTCCCCGGCTGGTACGACGACTGGGTGCTGGCCGACCGGGAGCGGCTGCGCCAACTGCGCCTGCACATGCTGGAGGACCTGGCCGGCCAGCACCTGTCGGCGGGCCGCCACGGCGCCGCCCTGGAAGCCGCGCTGGAGGCGATGGCCGCCGAGCCGCTGCGCGAGACGCCGCACCGGCTGGTGGTACGCATCCACCTCGCCGAGGGCAACGCCTTCGAGGCCGTGCACGCCTTCTACGTCTATCGCGACCTGCTGCTGCGGGAACTGCGGCTGGAGCCCTCGGCGGCGATGACCGCCCTGCTCGACGACACCCTCGCGCCCATCCGGGAGGCCACCCGCGAGGCCCCGCCCGGGCCACCCCGGGGCCGTCCACCCGGCTCGCGCCCCGCGCCCACTGACGCGGCGTCACCGGCGCGACGGTCGGTGTGACGGGCAGGTGACAGCCGCCCGGGCACGGTGGGCGCACAACAGTCCGTGGGCTCCGCCATGGTCGCGGAGCACCACCGGCGAGAGGGGTCCCATGAGCCGTCTTCTGATCGTCAGCAGGATCATCCCGGGCGCGGAGGGTCGGGTGGCGCAGATCTTCGCCGAGTCCGACGCGACCGAGCTGCCCGCCCTGACCGGGGTCCGCCACCGGTCCCTGTACTGCCTGCACGACCTGTGCGTACACCTGATGGAGACCGCCGACGTGGCACCGGACGCCCTGGCCGACGCCCGTAACCACCCGCTCTACCGGCAGGTCAACGAGCGGCTCTCCGCGCACACCACGCCGTACCTGCCGACCTGGCGCTCGCCGCGCGACGCGATCGCGGGCTGCTTCTACCGATGGGACGCCGCCGACGCGACCTCGTCGTCGCATCCGGCCGGCTGAACGGGGCGGTCGCCATGTCGTCCAGACCACCCCACGTACTGATCATCGGGGCCGGCACCGGCGGGCTGTGCCTGGCGCACGGCCTGCGCCGGGCGGGGATCAGCGTCGCCGTGTACGAGCGCTACCGCACGCGCGGCGAGGGGCTGCTCGGCTACCGGGTCGGCATCGGACCGACGGGGAGCCGCGCGCTGCGCGAGTGCCTGCCGCCCGCCCTCTTCGACGTGTACCTCGCCACCTGCGCCCGCTCCCCCCGCTACTTCAACGTCATCACCCAGGGGATGCGCCGCACCGCCTCGTTCACGCTCCGGCCGGACACCGACCCGGTGAACACCGAACGGTCCGTGGCCCGGATGACCCTGCGCCAGGTCCTGCTCACCGGCATGGAGGACGTCGTCCACTTCGACAGGACCTTCACGCGGTACGACCAACGCGACGACGGCACCGTGACCGCGCACTTCGCCGACGGCAGCACCGCCACCGGCGACCTGCTCGTCGCCGCGGACGGCACGCACTCGGCGGTACGCCGCCAGTACCTGCCGCACGCGGTCACCCGCGACGCCGGCACCATCAACATCGCCACCCGGATACCCCTGACCCCGCACACCCGGGGGCTGCTGCCGGAGCGCATCGAGCAGGGCATCTCGCTGATCTTCGGCACCGGCGGGATCATGGGCGTGCTGCACGTGATGGAGTTCAAGTGGGACCGCGACGGGGCACTCAAGCCCGGCGTGGACCCCGCCGACGCCGAACTGCTGCGCGGCTGGCCGGGGCTGCGCCACGACAACACCCGCGACAACATCAACCTGGTCGTGTGGAGCACGGCCCGCCGCTTCCCCGCCGACGTGATGCAGCGGCGCGGCGAGGAGCTGATCCTGCTCGCCCTGCGGCTCACCCGCAACTGGCACCCCCACCTGCGCGAACTGCTCGCCCGCGGCGAGCCGGACAGCGCCCTGCCCATCAAGGTGTCCACCAGCGAACCGGTGCCGCCGTGGAAGAGCAGCACCGTCACCCTGCTCGGCGACGCCATCCACACGATGACGCCGGGACGCGGGGTGGGCGCCAACACGGCCCTGCGCGACGCCGCCCTGCTCTGCCGGCAGCTGCGGCAGGCCGCGACGGGCGACAAGACGCTGCTCCAGGCGGTGGCCGACTACGAGGCCGCGATGGTGCCGTACGGGTTCGCCCGCGTCGCCGACTCGCTCAACCGCAGCGGCACCAACGGCGACGACCGGATGTACAAGCCCGTCGTCGGGCGGCTCGCGCTGCTCGGCGCGCGGGGCTACTTCGGCGTCACCAGTCGGGTGCCCCGGCTGGCGCGCCGGTTCGTCGACGACTTCTACAGCTACCGGGGCGAGGAGGACTGACTGTCCGACGGGGACCCCGGCGCCGCCACGGGTGCCGGGGTCCCCCGCGTACCCGGTCCCGCGGACGACGACCTGACACGTACGCCCCGACGGCGACCCTGCGTCGCCCGCCGGACACCGCCGGTGCGATCCGTCCCGCGCGACGGCGGACATCCGGTCCTGCCCGTCGGCGCCTACGCGCGTGTGCGAAGCTGCGGCGAGTTTTTCTCGCGGGTTTCCGGACGTGAACGATAGGGAGGTTTGCCGTGACGTGGTCTTTCGGGCACTGGCTGATACTGATCGTGGCCCTGGTGGTGGGTGCGGCGGGCGGTTGGTTCTGGCGCGGCCGGCAGGACGCCGCGACCGCCACGCACGGCTCGCCCATGGTGGATGGTGACCCGGTCGCCGGCATGACCGCCGTGGTGGTCGACCCGCCGCCCGTCGCGACCCTCGACGAGGCGCGGCCGGAGGTGACCGTGGATCCCAGGCCGGACGCCGTCGCCGACCGCGTCCCCGCCGCGCCCGGGGCCGACGCCCCGACCGACGCCGACCCGGCGACCGCCCCGTCGGCCACCGTGGTCACGGCCGACGCGTCGCGGGCCGACGACGTCGACCCGGCCGACATGGCCCTGACCGGTGACCCGGTGCCGGCGCCCGACACCGACCCCGCGCCGCCGGCCACCGCCGCCGACGCCCGGCCGGACCACGAGATCGTGCTGCCGGTGGCGGCCGAGGTGACCGGTCCCGTCGACCACCGGCCGGCACGGGAGGCCACCCCGGCCGCCGAGCCGCGGGACGTCCCCGCCGCGACGCAGGAGCCCACCCCGGCCGCCGTCATCCCGACGCCGGCGGACGTGACCGGGCCGGAGACCGCGCCCACCCCCGCCGCCGAGCCGGAGCCGACCCCTGTCGTCGCGGTCGAGCCCGACCCCGCGCCCGCCGCCGCCACCCTCTCCCCGGCCGAGCCGGAGACCGCGCCCGTCGTCGCGGCCGCCTCCCCCGCCGAGTCGCAGCCGGCAGACGCACCGGCCGAGCCGGAGCCGGCCCGCACCGCGCCGGCCGAGCCGGCCACGGCCGTCGCCGTCGAGCCGGCCACCGCCACCGCTGTCGAGCCGGCCACGGCCGCCGCCGAGGTGGACGTTCCGGCCACGGCGGTCGACGCACCCGTCGAGGCGGAGTCGACGCCGGTCGAGGCGGTCGTCGTGCCCTCGCCGCGCGGCGAGGTGACCGCCCCGCCCGCCGCCGACTCCGACGCCGCCGACGACTTCCGTCGGATCCAGGGCGTGGGCCCGAAGATGGCCGCGGCGTTGCAGGCGGCCGGCATCCGCACGTACCGGCAGCTCGCGGAGCTGGACGAGGCCGCCCTGCGGGAGACGATCCGGGCGGCCGGGCTGCGGGCCGCGCCGAGCCTGGCGACCTGGCCGCAGCAGGCGAAGGTGCTCGCCGGCGCCCCGCAGGAGGCGGCCACCGCCCTGCCGACCCCGGTGGGCGGCACCGACGCCTGACCGGCGTGACCCCGGCCGCCGTACTCGCCGTCGGCGCCGGGGCGGGGGCGCGTACCCCCGCACGATCGAGCCGACATCGCGGCGTCCGTCTCCCGGGCGCCGCGATGTCGTCCTTCCGGCCCGGGGCGCGGGCGGAAGGTGTGCCCGCGTCGGCCGCACGCGTGGTCCCCGGCAGGGCCACCGGCGGGCCGTTAGCCGTTCATCGCGATTGGGTACAACGCCCAGCACCTCGATCCACCACACCCTTGCGGAGGCAGCGATGCGCGGCACGTCGATATTCGGAGTCCTGGTCGTGATCTGGCTGATCATCGGCGCGGTCGCCGCCGGGCAACGCGGCTACTACAACAACGACGACACGAACTGTGCCGAGGCCGGCACGATCCTGGTGACGATCGTGGCCGGGCCGCTCAACTACATCGGCGCCAACCCCAAGGTCGACTGCGAGCTGCCCCAGCCGTCCAAGTAGGACCCACGCCCTCCGGCCCGCGCCCGCTCGGGGCGCGGGCCGCGCCATGTCCGGAGCAGTCCGGGCACTCCCCCCTCCTTTCCGGGCCGTCGTGCCCGCCGCTGTCGTCGCGCTCTCCGCCGCGTCGCGCCGTACCTCGATCCCTCCGCCCGCCCGGCCGCGCTCCTGGCACCTGCCGGGCAGCACGCGTTGGCGTCGCCGTGGCGGCCCACACACCACGTAGAGCGTCCTAGGAGGCTGGGGTTGTCGTCCTCGGCGCGCCGCGTGGAGTGGCGGTGCCGATCGACGGTGGCGGTGTGCGGTGCCTGTCGACGGTGGCGGCGAGGTGTGGAGGCGCCGCCACGTGCGGCCGCCGGCGCGGCGCCGCGACGTTTGCCGGCCCCGGCCACGGGAACCGGCGTTGCGCCACCACTGCCGCACGGGACGGGAGCACCGGGATGAGGATCGGCTACAAGCTCGCCGCCGAGGGGTACGGGCCGCAGGAGATCATCCGGCAGGCCGTCCGGGCCGAGCAGGTGGGCTTCGACTTCGTCGAGATGAGCGACCACTTCCATCCGTGGCTCGACACCCAGGGGCACTCGTCGTTCACCTGGAGCGTGCTCGGGGCGGTCGCGGCGAAGACCGAGCGGATCGGCCTGGCCACCGGGGTCACCTGCCCGACCGTCCGCTACCACCCGGCGATCATCGCGCAGGCGGCGGCGACCATGGCGCTGGTCTCCGAGGGCCGGTTCACCCTCGGCGTCGGGGCCGGGGAACGCCTCAACGAGCACGTGGTGGGGCAGGGTTTCCCCAGCGTACGGGGCCGGCACGAGCGGCTCCGCGAGGCGCTGGAGATCATCCGGCTGCTCTGGCAGGGCGGCTACCGGTCGTACGAGGGCAAGCACCTGCAACTGGAGGACGCCCGGGTCTTCGACCTGCCGGAGACCCCGCCCGTGATCGCGGTGGCCGCCAGCGGCCGCTCCTCGGCGACGATGGCCGCCGAACTCGGCGACGGCCTGTTCGTCACCGAGCCGGAGGCGTCCATCGTCGAGCACTACCGGCAGGCCGGTGGCGACGGCCCCCGCTACGCCGAGGTGCCGATGGCCTGGGCGACCGACGACCAGCAGGCCGTGCAGGCGGTGCTGGAGACCAGCCGGTGGATGGTGACCGGATGGAAGGTGATGAGCGAGCTGCCGAACCCGGTCAACTTCGACGCCGCCAGCGCGTACGTCGAGGAGCGGCACGTGCGGGAGCTGTTCTCCGTCGGGCCGGACGCGGAGGCGCACGTGGCGCACGTGCGTGCCTACGTCGAGGCGGGCTACGACCACGTCGTGCTCCAGAACGCCGGCCCCGACCCGGACGGCTTCCTCGACTTCTTCGCCGGCGACCTCGCCGCCCGGCTGCGCGCCCTCGGCTGAGCCGCCCACGCGCCCCGCCGGCCGGCGCCCCCACGACGCGAGAGGGCGCACCCGGCCGCCGCGATCGCGATGATCGACCGGCGGGGCCGGATGCGCCCCGGGCGGCGGGCCGCCCCTGCCGGGACGGCCCGCCGACGGGTCAGCGGAAGCAGTTGGCGACCGGCACCCTGCTGCCCTCGCAGTTGGTGGGCTCGTTGTCGATGATGTCGGTCTCGTCGTCGACCCTGACGCGGGCCTTGTCGGCGAAGAGGCCGCCCGGCTTCACGGTGGCGACGTTGCCGGCCACCCGGCTGGAGTAGAGGGAGACCTGGCCCAGCGTCGCGAAGATGCCCCCGCCCGTGGACTTCGCGCCGACGGCGTGGTTGCGCTCGACCTCGCTGCGGCGCACCAGGAGGTTCGACTTCTGGGCGTGGATCCCGCCACCGGAGCCCCGCGCCGTGTTCCCCGAGACGACGCTGTCGTCGAGCGGGACCAGGCCCTGGAAGGTGGAGATGCCGCCGCCGTTGCCCGTGGCGGTGTTGTCGCGTACCTCCAGGCCGCGCAGGAAGATCAACGCGTCCGAGTTGGCGATGCCGCCGCCGGTCTGGGCGGTGTTGCCCACCACCTTCGTGTCGGCGACCCGGGTACGCGCCGAGAAGCTGGCGACGCCGCCGCCCTGCGCCGCGTTGTTGTGCGCGAAGGTGCTCGAGTGCACCTCGGCCGCGCCCCGGTAGTTGGCGAGGCCGCCGCCGTACGCCACGGCGCTGTTGCCCCGGAACTGCGAGGTCTCCAGGCTCAGCACGCCACCGTTGAGCAGGCCCCCGCCCTTGCCCGCGGTGCCGGCGGCGTGGTTGTCGACGAACGTGCTGCCGGCGACCGCCAGGTGCCCGTCGTTGAAGATCCCGCCGCCGCCCCCCTCCGCCGAGAGGGAGGTGCTGTCGACGATCGTGGTGCGCTCGACCACGGCGGAGGCGCCGTGCACGACGTGGATGCTGCCGCCCTCGGCGGCGGAGAGGCCGTTGCGCAGCACCACGTCCGACAGCGTCAGCTCCCCGCCGTCGCGGACGGTGAAGAACCGGAACGCCTCGGCGTGCACGTCACGCACGATGGTCGCGCCCTCGCCCCGGATGGAGATCGGGTGGTAGATGACGGGCAGTCCGGCCCGGTCGTGCTGCGGGTTGCGCGGGGGCGCCTCGGCGTCGCCGGGGTTCTCCGCGCTGTCGGCGGCCTCCCGGGCGTCGCGGATCCCGCCGTCGTACTCGTCGGGCTGCTGGAACGCGTGGGTCAGCTCGTACGTGCACTTCGACGCCAACCGCAGGTCGGCGCCGCCCTCGGCGTTGGCCCGGACCAGCGCCGAGATCAGCTTCGCCGAGTCGCACGGCACCGGGACCTCCGGGCGCTGCCCCTGCCCCGGGCGTGCGGGCCGGCCGTCCGGCTTGCCGCCGCGCCGCTCCTCGCGGGCGTGGTCGCGGTCCTCGACGGCGTCGCCGCGGTGGCCCTCGTCGGAGCGGTCGTCGGCCCGCAGCGCCAGCGCGGGCACGTCCGAGGCGGCGGACAGGTCCCGGTCGGCGGCCACGGCGGAGACGCCCGTCAGCCCGGCCGCCCCCGCCACCAGGCCGCCCGCCACGAGGCCGCCGGCTAGGAACCACCGCGACCGTCGTCTGGGTGGTGCTGCCCGTCGGCCCCCTTGATTTGTCGTCATCACGCTTTCCTGCCTCTCGCGCGTGCGTGTCACGGCCGCGTCGAACCGGACGCGGGACGGCTGACGTCGCGACAACCGCCGAAGGCCACGATACGGACGAGAAACGGGCAAGTCCCTCGAACATGAATAAACGTACCATTCGCCTTCACGGGTACGAATGGGCGCGGGCCTCCCGGCGCCGCGGCGGGCGCCGGTCAGCCGCCGACGTGGATGCCGGGTCGACGGGTCGGGTCCGGCTCGGACTTGCGGATGATCTCCCGTACGACGGGCGGGGTGTCGCCACGGCCGAGGATGAGGTAGCGCAACAGGTGCGCCAGCGGGTTGCCCTCCGACCACTCGAAGTGGGCGTGCGGGCGTACGCCGGTGGCGTCGCGCAGCGCCAGCAGGATCGCCGCGATGGCGTTGGGAACCGCCGGGCTGGCGGCCCGCAGCACCCGGAAGCCGCCCACCTGGACGCCGCGCACCCGCAGCACCTGGCTGAACTCCGACGGGTCGACCACGTCGATCTCCAGGAAGAGGATGTCGCCCTCGCCGGGCACCGGGTTCATCCCCCGCTGCGCCCGCTCCTTGACCGTGTACTCCTTGACCGCGCCACCGGCCCGCTTGTGGGCGATGAGGTGCAGCCGGCCGTCGTGCGCCAGCGACTCGGCGATGAACCGGCGGGCCGGCTCGTCGAACTCGATCCGCTCCGTACGCAGCTCGGTGGTGCGGGTCACCCGCGAGACCAGCGAGACGACCACGATGGCGAGGATGAACAGCGCGGAGATGGCGATGCCGTCGGGCTTCGCGACGACGTTCTCGACGAGGGCGTACAGCAGGACCACGGTGAGCACGGCGAAGCCGCCGGCCACGACGCGCTCCCGGCGGCGGGCCGCCGAGATCGTGACCGCCACCGCGGCGGAGACCATCATGGCGAGGATGCCGGTGGCGTACGCCCCCGCCTGGTCGTTGACGTCGGCCCGGAACACCACCGTGATCGCGACGCTGACCAGCGTGTAGACGATCACGACCGGCCGCACGGCCCGGGCCCACTCCGGCGCCATGCCGTAGGTGGGCAGGTAGCGGGGCACGATGTTGATCAGACCGGCCATCGCGGAGGCGCCGGCGAACCAGAGGATCAGCGCGCTGCTGGCGTCGTAGACGGTGCCGAAGCCCTCCCCGAGGCGCTCGTGGGCGAGGTACGCCAGCGCCCGGCCGTTCGCGGCCCCGCCCGGCTCGAACTCCCGGGCGGGGATGAGCACCGTGGTGACGAGGGTGGTCGAGACCAGGTACACCGACATGATCAGCGCGGCGGCGGTGAGCAGCCGGCGGGCGTTGCGGATCCGCGCCGCCAGCCGTGCCTCGCGGTCGGCCCCCGCACCGGCGACCAGCGGCATCATGCTCACCCCCGTCTCGAAGCCGGAGAGCCCGAGCACCAGCAGCGGGAAGGCCAGCACAGCGGTCAGCGCCACCTCGCCGGGGCCGGCACCGGCGGTCAGCGCGGCGGTCCAGTCCGACAACGTCCCCGGGTTCGCCGCGATCCCGGCCAGCCCGTCGGCCACGATCAGCGCGTTCAGGACCAGGAAGACCACGACCAGCGGGACGGCCACCGCGACCGCCTCCCGGAAGCCGAGCAGGAAGACCCCGCCGAGGACGAGCAGCAGCACGACGGTGACCCCGACGGCGACGCCCGTGCCGCCGACGCCCTCGGGCACGTACGGGTTCTCCAGCAGGTGCACGGTGGCGTCGGCCGAGGAGAGGGTGATCGTGATGATCCAGGAGGTCGCCACGAACCCGAGCAGGACCAGCACGAAGATCTTGCCGCGCCAGAACGGCAGCAGCCGCTCCAGCATCGCCACCGAGCCCTGCCCGTGCGGGCTCTCCCGGGCCACCCTGCGGTACATGGGCAGCATGCCGAACAGCGTCAGCGCGACGATGAGCAGGGTGGCCAGCGGGGAGAGCGCCCCGGCGGCCACCGCCGCGATCCCGGGCAGGTACGACAGGGTGGAGAAGTAGTCCACCCCGGTCAGGCACATGACCTGCCACCACGGGTGCGAGCGGGCCTGCCCCTCCGCCGCCTCGGGACCGACCGGCTGCACCCGGTGGGCGAACAGCCAGCGGCGCAGTGGGCTCAGCGGCGCGGCGGGCCGGGTGGGGCTGGCCTGCGCCTCCGGGACGGCGACCGGGCGCCGGGCCCGGCCGTCGGGACGGGTCGGGTCCCGGGCCGCGCGCAGGTCCCGGGGCGGACCGGCGGGCGGCGGGCGGCGACCACGCGTGCGCCGCGACCTCGGCCCGTGCTCGTCACGCATGCCCCGTCCCCACCCTCGGCGGTCCTGACCCGACCGTAGGCGGTCGCCGGCCGCCCGCCCGCCGGAACGGTGAAGCCGGGAGGACTCAGTCGCCGTCGGGCGCGGCCAACGCACGGGCCAGGGCGTCGGGGTCGGCGACGGTCACCGTCGCCCCGGGGTGCCGCAGCCACCCGCCGGGCAGCAGGGCCGGCACCGGCTCGGCGAAGCGGAGGCAGAGCCCGGCGGCGGTGCTGCTGGCGAAGGTGACGCCGGCGTCGGCCAGCGACAGGCGCGTGCCGATCCCCCGCCACCAGCGGTACGGCCCGGTGGGCGCGACGCCGACGACGTTGCGCCGGGCGGTGCGCAGCCGCCACGGGCCGAACCGGATCACCAGCTCGGCCGCGTCGACGTCGACCCAGGCCGTCGCCGGCCGCACGCCGACCAGGGCGAGCGCCGGCCGGAACACCGGATCGAAGCGGAACCCGAACCGGCGGGCGCCGCCGGTCATCGCGGGATCGCCCCCACCGGCGCCAGGTGCCCCGCCGGTCATCTCAGGCCGTCCCGCCCGCGCAGGATCCCCTGTCGGTCATCTCGGGACCGTCCCGCCCGCGCCGGATCCCCCGCCGGTCATCGCGGACCGCCCCGGCCGGCAGGGCGGGCCTCGCCCGGGCGGGCGGGGCGGGACGGGGCGGCGGGCCGGGGGCGGGGTCGGGCGGCGGGTCGCCGGGCCGGATCACTCATGGCGCGGGCGTACCCCGTGCGGGCCGGCCGACACCCCCCGGGCCGGCCGACCCGCGAACCCCCCGCGCCCCGACCCGGCGTACCCCCGGCCGGTCGGACCGCCTGACCACGGGCCCGGCGCCCCCCCGACGGGCGAGCCCTGGTCAGGCGGGGGGACGCGTCCCCGCGCTCCGCCGATTGCCGGATGCGAAGCGCGGGGACCCCCCGTCCCGGCTACTGCAGGAACGCCCCGAGGGGCGAGAGCAGCAGCCGGCCGAGCGCCGCGGCGGTCTCGTCCAACCGCGCGCGCTCGCACTCGTGGGCGGCCGGATCGTGCCGGCACCGCCAGATCTTCTGCGCGTTGCGCCAGGCGACGTCGCGGGTGTACTCGACCAGTTCCCCCTGGTACCAGTCGTCGATGTCGCCGTTGAGCATGTCGATGAGCAGCTGCCACCGCTCCAGGTAGCCGCGCCGCAGACCGGGGATCTTGTCCGCGAAGATGTCGTTGATCTTCAGGTAGTCGCGGTGCTGGTCGGTGCCGTCCACCGGCTCCGACTCCAGGCTGTCGAACGTGGTCACCAGCGCGAACGGCAGATCGAAGTTGATGTGCGCGTTCACCCCGGCGGCCGCCGACGGCAGCGGGCGTGCGTCCGGGCCGCGCATCCGCTGGAACAGGCAGGCCCACGCCTTCGGCGTGCCCGGGCTCGCGTCGGTCCACAGCCGCATGGCGTCGAAGTAGCGGGCGGCGAACTCCACGTCCAGCCGGGACAGGAACACCGGGTCGGCGAAGCGGTCGTCGTAGAGGCCGTTCAGCACGCTCTCGGTGATCGTCAGGTACAGCCGGTTGAAGTCGGCCAGCGGGCAGCTCGCCTCCAGCGGAGGCAGCCGGACCAGCAGGTCCTGGAGCTTGGTGAGATGGTCGACGACCGCCGGCACGTCGGCGGGATGATCGGCGAGCAGGTCGACGATGTCCCGATGCACGGGCCCCCACACCGGTTCCGTCATCTCTCCTCCACAGTGGTCCCCGACAGCCCCGTGCCGTCGGCGACGCAGCACAGCCTGCCAGCCGGCGGCAGCCGGCCGGATCAGTAGAACGACGTATCCCCGCCGCGCGTCAGCCGCGCCGGTTGCGTAGGAAGATCGCGCTGGCCTGCACCCGGGTGCGGACGTGCAGCTTGTCGAAGATGTGCGAGACGTGCACGCCGATGGTGCGTTCGCTGATGAACAGCCGCTGGCCGATCTCCCGGTTGGTCAGCCCCTCGGCGACGGCGGCGAGGACCTCCCGCTCCCGGGCGGTCAGCGCCGCCAGCTCGTCGCCGTCCGCGCCGACGGCCGGGCCGCCCGCGGCCGGGCGGTCCTCCAGCGGCACCCGCGCCCGGCCGGCGAGCGTACGGATCTCCGAGGTCAGCGGCACCGCGCCGAGCCCCTGCGCCACCTCGTACGCCTGCCGCAGCAGCTTGGCCGCCGTGGCGCTGCGCTTGCGCCGGGCCAGCAGCGCCTCGGCCTGCCGCAGCCGCGAGTACGCCGCCGGGTAGGGGTGGTGCCGGCGGTCCCACTGCGCCACCGAGCGGGCCCACAGCTCCGGGTCGCTGCTGTCCAGGCGGCTCACCTCGGCGGCGCACAGCGCCAGGAAGCCGTCCACCACGTCGCGCACCGGCCGGGCGGCGTGCTCGCTCTTGCGGGCGACCCGGTCGGCCACCTCCCGCAGCCGCCGTAGCGCCGTCGGGTCGACGGGCACGGCGCGGCTGACGTGCGCCTCGGCCTCGGCCCGCAGCCCGTGCCAGACCAGCGCCGCGAGGATGCCCACGTCGTCGGAGCGGCTCTCGGTCAGGCCGCGCTGCACCGCCTGCCGGGCCAGGTCGTGCCGGCCCTGCCACATGGCCAGCCCCGCCCGCAGGGTGAGCAGCGGGATCACGTGCCGCGCCCCGCCGCCGGCGAGCACCGTGGCGACCGCGTCCAGGTCGCGGTCGGCGGCCTGGATGTCGCCGTAGCCCACCGACAGCCGGCAGCGCGCCAGCAGCAGTTCCACCGCGTCGGCGCCGGAGGGGCGGTGCCGCAACGCCGCCGCGACGACCTTCTCCGCCTCGGCCCACTGGCCGACCCGGAACAGCCCGTTGGTGGCGATGGCCAGCAGCCGGGTCTCGTACGTGCGGCCCAGGCCGAGCTCGGCCACCCGCTCGGCGCCGCGGCGGGCGACGACGACGCCCTCCTCCAGCACGTTCAGCGGGCCGGTCAGCAGCTCCGCCAGGTGCAGGTACGCGCACGCCACGTCCTCCGGGCGGCCGGCGCGCTCGGCGGTCTCCAACGCGCGGCGCATCACCGCCAGCCCGGCGTCCGGGTCCTCGAGGTAGGCCTCCGAGAAGCCGAGCGCGGCGCTGGCCAGCACCACCTCCGACGCGGAGCCCGGCACCTCGGCGGAGAGCTCCAGCGCCTCCCGGGCCCGCCGGCCCGCGTCGGCGTAGCGGCCGAGGTGCAGCAGCAGCTCGGCCAGGTGCGCCGCGGCGGTGGCCCGTTCCCGAGGGGTGCAGTCGGCGGCCTCCAGGGCCCGCTGGTACTCGGCCTCCGCCAGGGCCGACCGACCGGCGGCGGCCAGGTAGCGGGCCCGGCGGATGTGCAGCGCGCACGCCGACGGGTCGGCGTCGGCGGCGGCCAGCTCCTCCAGCAGCGTCAGCGCCCGGGCGTGCTCGCCGCAGTGGTGGGCGGCCTCGGCGGCGTGCCGCAGCAGGGTGACCCGGTCCACGTCCGGCGCCGCGACGCCCGGCGCGGCGGCCAGCTGCAACGCGACCGACCAGTGCCGGTGCGCCTCGGCCCAGCCGTGCAGCCGCTCGGCCTCGCGGGCGGCGGCCATCGCCGCCGGCAGCGCCCGCGCCGGCTCGCCGGCCAGCCGCCAGTGGTGCGCCAGGCGCGCCTGGTGCAGCTCGGCCGGGGCCGCGGTGAGCGCCTCGGCGTAGCGGCGGTGCAGGGCGGCGCGCTCGGCCGGCAGCAGTTCGTGCTCCAGCACCTCGGCGACCAGCCGGTGCCGCAGCCGGTAGCCGTCGTCCGCGCTCACCAGCAGCCGGTGCGCGACGGCCGCGCGGACCGCCTCGATCACCTCGTCCTCGGGCAGCCGCACCACCCGGGCGAGCAGCCAGTGCTGCACCGGCTCGACGCCGGTCGCCACCGCGTGCACCACGGCGTGCGCGTGCTCCGGCAGCGCGTCCACCCGGGCCAGGAAGATCTCGCGCAGCGTGTCGGAGAGCCCGTGCCTGCCGTCGCGCAGGTCGCGGGCCAGCTCCTCCACCACGAACGGGTTGCCGCCGCTGCGCTGCCACACCAGCTCCGCCGCCTCACCGGCGAGCGGCCGGCCGACCACGGCGGCGGCGAGCTGGTCGGTGCCGGCCCGGTCCAGCGGGGCCAGGTCGAGCACCCGCACCGTACGCAGCCGGCGCAGCTCGGTGAGCACCCGGCGCAGCGGGTGCGCGCCCTGCAACGACTCGGCCCGCACCGCAGCGAGCACGGACAGCTGGAGGTCGCCCAGCCCGGCCAGCAGGTAGAGCAGCAGCTGCCGGGTGCTGCGGTCGACCCACTGGAGGTCGTCCAGGACCAGCACCAGCGGGCGGCCCTCGGCGATCAGGTGCAGCCCCTGCGAGACCCGCTCCAGCAGCGCCCCGGCGCCGTCCGGGCCGGCGGTCTCCTCGGCGAACGTCCGCAGGAGCCCACGGACCGCCGAGGAGGTCTTGGCGTGGGCGCCGGTCAGCTCGACGTCGAGGCGGCGCAACGCCTGCAGCAGCGGGTGCAGGGGCGACGCGTCGCCGATGTCCAGACAGGAGCCGGTGAGCACGAGGGCCCCGGCGTCGCGCAGCCGGTCGCCCACCTCGCGCAGCAGGCGGGTCTTGCCGACGCCGCTCTCGCCGGTGAGGAACACGGCGGCGGTGTGCCCCTGCGTGACGTCGTCGAGCAGCACGGACCGTACCGTCGTCACGAGGTCGGCCCGGCCGACGAGTGGTGCCGTGTCCACGTCGCTGGCCATGGCACGCAGCCTAGTCACAGGTCCCCGCACCGTTCTACGGGTCTTTCGCGCCTGTGGTACTCCTCGCGTCGACTTTACGACCGAAGGTTGCGCACGGTCGACATACGTCGTTCGGCAGATCCCCCACCGGCCGATCGGTGACAGTGTCCGAGGCGTCGTCAGCCACCGCGGGGAAAGGCGGGTGCGATGCCCATACCCACCATCGTCGCTGGTCCGCAGCGGGTCACCTCGGCAGGCTGGCCGGTGCCGGAGGAGAGACGCCTGGTCACCGTGCTGTTCGTCGACATCGTCGGGTCGACCACGCTCGTCGACCGGCTCGACCCGGAGGACGTGCGGGCCCTGCAACGGGCGTACTTCCACACCGTCGGCGGGGTGCTGCGCCGCTGGCAGGGGGTGGTCGAGAAGTACGTCGGCGACGCGGTGCTGGCCCTGTTCGGGGCCCGCCGCTCCGACGGCTTCGACGCGTACCGGGCCGTGCGGGCGGCACTGGAGATCCAGGGCGCCCTCGACCGGCGGCCGCCGCCCGGGGCGCCGCGCCTGCGGGTCCGGGCCGGGGTGGCCACCGGCGAGGCGCTGGTGGACCTCGCCGCCGCGCGCGACGGCTGGCACGGCGTGGCCAGCGGCGCGGTGATCACCACCGCCGCCCGGTTGCAGGAGTACGCCCCGCCGGGCGGGGTGGCGCTCTGCGCGGCCACCCACCGCGCCACCGTGGGCCTCGTCGCGCAGCGCCGGGTGCCGCCGGTGGCCCTGGCCGGCAAGGCGCTGCCGGTCGACGTGTGGCACGCCACCGGCGCGATCCGGCCGGCCCCGGCCCGGCACGAGGGACCCCTGGTCGGGCGGCGGCGCGAGCTGGCCGCCGCCCGGGACCTCATCGTCCGGGCCGTGCGGGACCGCAGCCCGCGCTGGCTGTCGCTGGCCGGTCCGGCCGGCAGCGGACGCAGCCGGCTGCTGCACGAGCTGACCCGGGCGGTACCGACCGTGGACGGGGCGCCGGTGCGGTGGTGCGTCGCGCACTGCCCCCCGTACCCGCAGCCCCTGGCGCCCGTCGCGGACCTGGTGCGCGGGCTCGCCGACCTGCGCGACGACGACGCGCCGGCGACGGTCCGGCGCCGGCTCACCGCCGCCCTCACCGACCTGGTGCCGCCCACCGGCCTGACCGGGGCGGTGTCCGCGCTGGAGGCGCTGCTGGCCGCGCCGGACGAGTCCCGCGCGGCGGTCCGGGGCGCCGAGGTGGCCCGGGAGGTGCTCCTGGGGCTCGCCGCCCGGCAGCCGGTGCTGGTGGCGGTGGACGACCTCGACCGGGCCGCGGTGGCGCTGAGCCACTTCCTGCGCCGGCTCTTCGCGGCGGCCAGCGCGCGGTCGCTGCCGCTGGCGGTGGTGACGCTGCACCGTCCGGAGTGGGCGGACGTCCTGCCCGAGCCCCGGGACCGGTGGCACCGGTTGACGGTGCCGCCGTTGCGCCCGGTGGAGACCGGACGGCTGCTGCGCCACCTGCTCCAGCGGGCCGGGCGGCCGACCACGGCGGTGGCCCGGCTGCTGCCGCTGGTCGGGGGCAATCCGGGGCGGGCCGCCGCGTACGTCGCGTCGCTCGGCGCGGCGCAGTCCGTGCCGGAGGAGGTACGCCGGGAGGTCGACGCCCGGCTGGACCGCCTCGACGGGGCGCGCCGGGCCGTGCTGATGGCCGCCGCGACGGTCGGCGCGGGGCTTCCCGCCGCGACGGTGGCGCGCCTGCTCGACTGGGCGCCCGGGCGGGCCGCCCCGGTGCTGCGCGCCCTGGTCTCGGCGGGTCTGCTGGTCACCCGCCCGGACGGCCGGTACGCCGTCGCCGACGCGGTGGTCCGCGAGGTCGCGTACGCCCGGCTGCCGAGGGCGGCGCGGGCCGCGTTCGCCCGCCGGGCCGGACGGTCGGCGGAGGCGGGCGCACCGCCGGTGCCCGCGGTCGTCGCCGACCCCACCGGCCGGCCGCCCGGTCCGGCGGGGCGTCCCGCGCCCGCGCCGGTGGTGGCCGCTACCGGGCAGCGCGGCGGGGCGGAGCGGGTGGTGCGGCTGCGCGGTTGGACCCCGATCCGGGGTCGCAGCCTGTCGTCCGACCCCGACCGGGTCGTCGTCCCGGGTCGCGCGGCCCCGCCGGACGGTGCGGCGGATGGTCGGGGCGTCGCGGCCGCCGCCCGGCCAGGCGGCTCGGCGCGGCGACAGGGTCGCTGGCGACGGCGCAGCTGGATCCTGCCGCGCGGTACGCCGATCGCGGCGTGAGCGGGCACGCGCCGGACGGGCGCACCTCCCCCACGATCCAAGCTAACAGGGGCCGGAACCGGGCGGTATCGGGCGCCCGGCCGAGTGCGCGGGGCACGCCGGCTGGCTAGGTTCGCCCGATGCCTGTCAAAGAAGTCACCGCCTCCGCCGCCGGCACCTGGACGCTCGGGGACCGGACCGTGCGCCGGATGGGGTTCGGTTCCATGCGGCTCACCGTCCACCCGGACCGGGCGCGCGCCGTGCGCGTCCTGCGCCGGGCCGTCGAGCTGGGCGTCAACCACATCGACACCGCCGCCTTCTACGTCTCGCCGGGCGGACCGCTCGGCGTCGGCACCGGCTCGCCCCGCTACGCCACCGAACTGATCCGCGAGGCCCTCGCGCCGTACCCGGACGACCTGGTCATCACCACCAAGGTGGGGCCGTCCTTCGACGAGGCGAGCCGGCACCGCGAACTGACCCCGTCCGAGCTGCGCCGGGAGGTGGAGGAGAACCTGCGCCGGCTCGGCCGGGACCACCTGGACGTGGTGAACCTGCGGATCGTCCGCAAGCCCGGGCGGGACTCGGTGGCGGAGCGCCTCGCCGCCCTCGCCGAGCTGCGCGACGCCGGCCTGATCCGGCATCTCGGACTGTCCAACGTGCGGGTGGACCACCTGGACGAGGCACGCGACATCGCGCCGGTGGTGTGCGTGCAGAACGCGTACGCCCTCGACGTGAACCGGTGGGCCGACGAGCTGCTGCGGGTCTGCGGCGAGCGGGGCGTCGCCTTCGTGCCGTTCTTCGCGATCGCGGGCGCCAGGCGGGAGGCGGGCACCGGCGACGACCACGACGAGGCCCTCCGGGCGGTGGCGCGCGCGCACGGCGCGACCCCGCAGCAGATCCGCCTGGCCTGGACGCTGCACCAGGGGCCGCACGTGCTGGCCATCCCCGGCACCGGCGACCCCGCGCACCTGGCGCAGAACGTGGCGGCCGGGGCGATCCGGCTCACCCCCGAGGACCTGGCCCGCCTCCGCTGACGCCCGGCCGGCTGGCGTGGCGGGGTGGCGGGATGACGGCGGTGACGGGGGTGGCGGCGGCGCCGGGTCAGCGCAGCGACTCCAGGCACCGCACCAGCTCGTCGGGACCCGGCATGGCGGCGATCTCGGCGCCGACCTGCCGCGCCGCGTCGCGCAGCCCGGTGTCGGTGACGAGCCGGGCCAGGGTGTCGGCGGTGATGTCGCGGGCCCGGGCCGCGATGCCGGCGCCGCGCGCGGCCACCAGCTCGGCGTTGTGCCGCCGGTCGCCCGCCCCGACGGTGGCCAGCTGCGGCACCCCGGCGATCAGCGCGCTGAGGACGCTGCCCGCGCCGCCGTGGTGCACCAGCGCCGCGCTCGCCGGCAGGGCCGCGGGGATCGGGATCCAGTCGACCGTACGCACGTTGCCGGGCAGTCTCCGGCGGGCCAGCCGCGCGTCCGGGCGGACCAGCACGAACTCGGCGTCGACCCGGTCGGCGACGGCGACGACGGCCGGCATCGGCCCGGCGCTGCCGGGGCCGGCGAGGGTGCTGCGGCTGACCAGCACGCGTGGCCGCTCGCCCGGCTCGCGCAGCCAGTCGGGCAGCTCGCCGCCCGCTTCGGTGGCGTAGCGCATCGGCCAGCCGTGCTGACGCAGCACGCTGGGCGGGGCGACGGCGATCGCGGCGGCCGGGGGCGGCAGCTCGGCGAGGCCGTGTCGGCGCAGGGCCGGGCCCAGCCGCGCGAGGGTGGCCCGGGCCAGCTCGCGGCCGTCGAAGAGGGCGTTCTCCTGGCGTACGGCGGGCACGTCGAGCGTCGCGGCGGCGAGGGCCCCGGCCACCGCGAACGGCTCGTGGACCACCAGATCGGGCCGCCACTGCCCGGCGAGGGCGACCACCGCGTCGGCGAGCTGGTCGTTGACCGCGCCGAAGAGCAGCCCGGCGCCCCGGGTGCCGGCGGTGCCGGCCAGCTCGGCCCGGGCGATCAGCGGGTGGCGCAGCAGCACGCGGCGGGCGATCCGGCCGAAGTCGAACCCCGGCGCGACGTCGCGCGACGCCAGGCCGGGCCGCACCGCCCGCAGGCCGTCGGCGGCGGTGGCGACGAGCACCTCGTGCCCGGCGTCGCGCAGCGCGGCGGCCAGCGGCAGCAGCGGGGCGACGTGCCCGATCAACGGCGCGGACACCACCAGCACTCGCACGGCGCCGATGCTAGCGGCGGCGCGGCCCGTCGTGGGGGCACGCGGTGCGGCCCGTCGTGGGGACACGCGGTGCGGCCCGGCCGGCGGCGAGGGTTCAGCGCGCGGTCGGGGGCAGGGTGCGGCTGCGGCCCCGGAACTCGGCCACCACCTCGCCGTCGTCGCGGGTGACGGTGACGTCGTAGATGCCGCTGCGGCCGTAGCGGGTGCGCTCGGTGGCGTGGGCCGTGAGCAGGTCACCCTCGCGGGCGGGACGCACGAAGGTGATCTCGCCGCCGGCGGCGACGGTGGCCGGCCCGTGGCTGTTGCAGGCGAGCGCGAAGGCGGTGTCGGCGAGCAGGAACAGGAAGCCGCCGTGGGCGATGGCGTGGCCGTTGACCATCGCGCCGGTCACCCGCATGCGGGCCACCGCCGCGCCGGCGGCGGCGTCCACCAACTCGATGCCGAGGCCGCGGGAGGCGACGTCGGCGGCGAACATGTCGTACGCGGCGTTGCGCCCGGCCACCTCAGCCGTCCCGCCGCTGCTCGACGATCCGCCCATCGGCCCGCCGCACCCCCGTCCACAGGCGGTCCCCGCGACCGCCGACCCCGTACCGTACGCCAGCCCCGGGCCGTCGCGGGGCGCACCGGTCACGGACGTGCGGACCACCGGGCGCAGCTTGTTGCAAATTCTTGGCAACAAGGGCTGGACGCGCGTCGGCTCCGTAACTAGCCTGACCCACATGAGTCCTTACATCACGGATGCGGCGGCCTGGCAGGAGAGCTGGGACCGCCAGCAGGAGGCCTACCTGCCGGACCGGGAGCACCGGTTCACGGCGATGCTCGACGCCGTCGACGCGGTCCGCGACGACGACCGGCCGCGGCTGCTCGACCTGGCCGGCGGCACCGGCACCATCTCCGAGCGGGCGCTGCGCCGCTTCCCCCACGCCCAGGTGACCCTGGTGGACCTCGACCCGGCGCTGCTCGCCCTCGCCCGTGCCTCGCTCGGGGACCGGGTCACCGTCGTCACCGCCGACCTGGGCCGTCCCGACTGGCACGCCGCGCTCCCCCACCGCGACTACGACGCCGTCCTCACCGCCACCGCGCTGCACTGGCTGCCGGCCGAACGGCTCGAACGGCTCTACGCCGAACTGCGCGACCTGCTGCGGCCCGGCGGCATCCTGGTCAACGCCGACCACATGCCCGACGACGCGCTGCCGCAGCTCACCAAGCGCCTGCTCGACCGGGCCCGGGACCGGCGGGCGGCCCGGTACGCCGCCGGCGCCGCGCTGTCCTGGTCGGAGTGGTGGGACCGGGCGGAGGCCGACCCGGCGCTGCGGCCGCTCGTCGCGCAGCGGCGCGACATCTACCCGAGCGGGCACAGCCCGGAGTGGACCCCGCCGGTCTCCTGGCACCTGTCCGCGCTGAGCGCCGCCGGCTTCGCCGAGGTGGGCACGGTGTGGCGGGGCGGGCCCGACGCCGCCGTCGCCGGCGTGCGCTGACGCCGCCGGACGCCCCGCCGGGCGCTAGGCTGACGGGCGCGCACCGGGTCCCCGCCGAGGCACCGGTGGGGAGGACGAGGTGACCGGACCGGATCCGCGGGTCGACCCCGACGTCGACCTGCGCGTACCCGCCGACCGGGGCGAGCTGGCCGCCCGCCCCGGCGCGGTGCTCGGCTCCGTCGCGGCCGGCGGCGCGCTCGGCGCCCTGGCCAGGGCCGGCCTCCAGCACGCCGTCCCACACGCCCCGGCGGGCTTCGCGTGGGCAACCTTCGCCGTCAACCTGACCGGGTGCCTGCTGATCGGCGTCCTGATGGCGGCGCTCGAGCGCTCCGGTGGTGGCCGACCGCTGCTGCGCCCGTTCCTCGGGGTGGGGGTGCTCGGCGGCTACACCACCTTCGCCACGTACGCGGTGGACATCCGGCTCGCCGTCGGCGCCGGCGCACCGCAGGTGGCCCTCGGCTACCTGGCGGCGACCCTGCTCGGCGCGCTGGTCGCCGTCTGGCTCGGCGACGCCGTGACCGGCCGGCTGCTCGACGCCGCCCGCCACCGCCGGCCGGGACCGGGGGCCGGGCGGTGACCGTCCTGCTGATCGCCCTCGGCGCGGCCGTCGGCGCGCCCCTGCGCTACCTCACCGACCGGACCGTCCAGGCCCGGCTCGGCGGCGTCTTCCCGTGGGGCACGCTGACGGTCAACGTGGCCGGATCGCTCCTGCTCGGCCTCCTGGCCGGGCTTCCCGTCGGTCCGACCGCCGGCGCGCTGCTGGGCACCGGTTTCTGCGGCGCGCTGAGCACCTACTCCACCTTCGGGTACGAGACGCTGCGGCTGGCGCGCCGGGGCCGGCGGTTCCTCGCGCTGGTCAACGTGCTCGCCAGCGTGGCCGCCGGCCTCACCGCCGCCGCCGTCGGCTTCGCCCTGGCCCGGGCCGCCACCGGCTGAGCCGCCAGCCACGGCGGCACCCCAGACGGACCGGCGGCCGCCCCACCGCCGGCGTCCGGTGGCGGGCCGATCCGGGCGGGTCAGCGGTCCGGGTCCGGCGGCGCGGCCGGGAGGCGCACGTCGACCACCGGGCCGAGGACGAAGACGGCCGGCGGGGCGATCCGCTCCCGGACGGCCACCGCGCCGATCTCGTCCAGCCGGGCGGTCACGGCGCGCTGGTCGGGATGCCCCGCGTCCTGCACCGCGAGGACCGGGGTGTCCGGGGCCCGGCCGTGCTCGACCAGCACCGCGGCGATCTTGTCGACGGTGTCCACGGCCATCAGCAGGACCAGGGTGCCCCGGGCCCGCCCGAGCGCCGCCCAGTCGACCAGCGAGTCGGGGTGCCCGGGCGGCAGGTGCCCGGAGACGACGGTGACGTCGTGCGCCACGCCCCGGTGGGTGACCGGCACCCCGGCCAGGGCCGCCGCGGCGACCGCGCTGGTCACTCCGGGAACCACCGTCACGTCCACCCCGGCCGCCACGCAGGCCTGCACCTCCTCGTGGCCGCGCCCGAAGACGTACGGGTCGCCGCCCTTGAGCCGGACCACCCGCCGCCCGGCGCGGGCGTGCGCGACGAGGGTGGCGTTGATCGCGTCCTGCCCCATCGACGGCCCCCGGGGCACCTTCGCCGCGTCGACCACCTCGACACCCGGGCGCAGCCCGGCGAGCAGCCCACGCGGGGCGAGCCGGTCTACCACCACCACGTCCGCCGCCTCCAGCAGCGCCCGGCCCCGTACGGTGATCAGATCGTCCGGCCCGGGACCGCCGCCGACGACGGCGACCTGGCCGGGGCGCGGACCGTGCTCGTGGTGCTCCCCCGGCCCGTGCCGATGCTCGTGCCCGCCGTGCCCGTGACCGCCATGCTCGTGCCCGCCGTGCCCGTGGCCGCCGTGCCCGTGCGCATGACCGCCGTGTCCGTGGTCGTGGTCGTGGTGGTGGCCGCCGACCGGGTCGTCGGGGTGGTCGTGCGGGGTCTGCGGCCGGCCGACCTTGTCGGCGAAGCCCGGCATCAGCACCCGGTACGCGCAGGTGTCGCAGTTCATCCGGATGTCCCCGCGACGCGCCTCGGCGTGCCGTTCGAGGACCAGGTCGGCGAGGGCGTCGCAGTCGCCGATCAGGTCGGCCACCCGCACGTCCAGGTCGGGGTGGGCGGCGGCGAACGCGGCCGACTGGGCGACGATCCGGTCCGGCAGCACCCCGGCGAAGAGGAAGTACGGCGCGACGACGATCCGCCGGGCGCCGAGCCGGCGCAGCCGCTCCAGCACCGCCGGCACCGACGGCTCGGCCAGCGAGACGAAGCCCGGCTCGACGCCGGCGTAGCCGCGCCCCTCCCAGAGCAGCCGGGCCACCTTGGCGACCTCGGCGTTGGCGTCCGGGTCGGTCGAGCCGCGCCCGATCAGCGCCACCCAGGTGCCGGCCCGGTCGGCGCCGGCCAGCGCGGCGTCGACGCGCTGCTCCAGCGCGGTGTGCAGCAGCGGGTGCGGGCCCAGCGGCCGGCCGTAGACGTAGCTGAGGCCGGGATGGCGCTCCCGCTCGCGGGCCAGCGCGGCGGGGATGTCGCCCTTGCCGTGCCCGGCGGCGGTCAGCACCAGCGGCAGCGCCACCAGCGAGCGGTGCCCCCGCTCGACGAGCGCGCCGACCGCGTCGGTGAGCGGCGGGCGGGACAGCTCGATGAAGCCGCCCTCGACGTCGCCGAGGGTGCCGGCGGCGCGGCGGCGTACCCGCTCGACGAACGCGATGAACTGCTCGACCCCGGCCGCGCTGCGCGTGCCGTGCCCGACGATGACCAGAGCGCTCACTGCTCCTCCTCCACGTACAGCAGGGCGTTGAGGGCGGCGGCGGCGACCGCCGAGCCGCCCTTCTCGCCCCGGTTGGACACCCCGGGCAGGCCGCTGGCCCGCAGGGCCGCCTTCGACTCGGCGGCGCCGACGAAGCCGACCGGCAGCCCGACGACCAGCGCCGGTCGGGCGTCCAGGGTGATCAGTTCCTCCAGTGCGGTCGGCGCGCAGCCGACCACCCACACCGCGCCCGGGCCGACCCGCTCCAGGGCGATCCGCACCGCCGCCGCCGACCGGGTGATGCCGGCCGCGCGGGCCAGCTCGGCGGCGGCGGGCTCGGCGACCGGGCAGACCGTCTCCCGGCCGGTGATGCCCGCGGCGACCATCGCCACGTCGGTGACCACCGGCGCGCCGGCGCGCAGGGCGGCCAGCCCGCCGGCCAGGGCCGCCTCGTCGCAGACCAGGTCGGCGACGTAGTCGAGGTCGGCGCTGGCGTGCACCACCCGCTCGGTGACGGCCCGGGTCAGCGGCGGCAGGTGCGCCAGGTCGACCCGGGAGCGCAGGATGCGGTACGACTCCCGCTCGATGGGGTGCACGACCCGGCTCACGCCCGCACCTCCGTCGCGGCCACGCCGTAGCGCTCGTCGTAGCGGCGCAGCTTCCACAGCGCCACGGCCCCGGCCCAGGCGAGCACGAACAGGGCCACGACGGCGTACCCGAGCTGCTCGAAGTGCCCGGCGATGCCCGCGTACCCGGACAGCACCGACACGCCGAGATGGTCGACCAGCAGGCCGGCGGCGTAGACGCTGGCGACGAGGGCGCCGACGAGCACCGTGACGGCGGTGGTCGCCAGGTTGTAGTAGAGCCGGCGGGCCGGCTGCCGGTACGCCCACGAGTAGGCGCGGCTCATCAGCAGGCTGTCGGCGGTGTCCATGGCCGACATCCCGGCGGCGAAGAGCAGCGGCAGGGTGAGCAGGGCGAGCACCGGCAGGCCGCCGGCGGCGGCCGTGCTCGCCGACAGGGCGAGCAGGGTCACCTCACTGGCGGTCTCCAGGCCCAGGCCGAAGAGGAACCCGACGGGCGCCATGTGCCAGGAGGAGCGCACCAGCGCCCGGGCCCGGGAGCCGAGGACCCGCTGCACCAGCCCCCGGTTGAGCAGGTGCATGTCCAGCTCCCGCTCGTCCAGGTCGCCGTGGCGCAGCCGCCGCCAGAGCCGGGCCAGGCCGGCCAGCACCGCCGCGTTCAGGGCCGCGACCAGGGCGAGGAAGACGGTGGCGGTGAGGATCGCCACCGTGGCGCCCACCTCGCGCGCCTCGGCCAGCCCCGGCCCGGCGAGATTGGCCGAGGCGAGGCCGACGACCAGGGCCAGCAGCAGCACCACCGCGCTGTGCCCGAGCGCGAAGAAGAAGCCGACGCCGACCGGGCGCCGCCCGCGCAGCAGCATCAGCCGGGTGGTGTCGTCGATCGCCGCGATGTGGTCGGCGTCGAAGGCGTGCCGCACCCCGAGCAGGTACGCCAGCGTGCCGGCCCCGGCAAGGCCGCCGGCCGCGGCGGGCTGGTCGTTCCAGTACAGGTAGAGGCTCCAGCCGGCGACGTGCAGCACGGCGACGGCGAGCACGATGCCGCCGAGGCGCACCCGTTCGGCGCGGCTCCACGGGCCGGCCGGTGGTGCGGTGCTGAGCGCGGTCGAACTCATCGGGTCCCTCCACGTTCGTCGGTGTCCGTGGCGCGGATCGCGTCCACCGGGCAGATCTCCAGGCATTCCAGGCAGCCCGTGCAGCGGTCGGCGCGTACGGCGAGGCCGCCGGGCACCGGCCGGATCGCGTGCGTCGGGCAGGTGAGCAGGCAGGCGCCGCAGCCCTGGCAGGCGCCGATGGTCACGGCCGCCACCGGTACCCCCTCGGGGTGACCATCCGGCCGGCGACGATGCGGGTCTGGCTGCTGCCCACCACCACGACGCTGTACATGTCGACCAGTGCCGCGTCGAGGGTCGCCAGGGTGGCCAGGTGCACCCGCTCGCCGGCCCGGCTGGCGTTGCGCACCACCCCGACCGGGGTGTCCGGCGGCCGGTGCGCGGCGAAGACCTCCAGCGCCGCGCCGAGCTGCCAGTCCCGGGCCCGGCTGCGCGGGTTGTAGAGCAGCGCCACGAAGTCGCCCTCGGCCGCGGCGGCCACCCGGCGGGCGATGACCTCCCACGGCGTGTGCAGGTCGGACAGGCTCAGGTAGGCGTGGTCGTGGCCCAGCGGCGCGCCGAGCAGCGCCCCGGCGGCCAGCGCGGCGGTCACCCCGGGCACGCCGAGCACGTCGATCCGCTCGTCGGCGTACTCGAGGGCGGGGCTGGCCATCGCGTACACGCCGGCATCGCCGGAGCCGACCAGCGCCACGGCGTGACCGGCGGTGGCCTCGGCGACGGCGGCGCGGGCCCGTTCCTCCTCGGCGCCGAGCCCGCTGGCGAGCACCCGGGTGCCGGGGCGCAGCAGGTCGCGGACCTGGTCGACGTACTGGTCGAGGCCGACGACCACGGCGGCGCGGCGCAGCTCGGTCACCGCGCGGACGGTGCGCAGGTCCGGCGCGCCGGGCCCGAGGCCGACGATCGCCAGCCGGCCGCGCGGGGCGTGCCGGGCGACGGCGACGGTGGCCATCGCCGTCGCGGTCTTCGGCACCAGCAGCTCGGCGCCGCCGCCGAGCAGCGCCGCCGCCTCGGCGACGCTGGGGGTGCCGACGGCGGCGCGGACCACCTCGCTGGGGTGCGGCACGTCGACCGCCGCCAGCGCCGCCGCCGGATGCGTCACCAGCGGTACGCCGAGCGCGTCGGCGGTCGCCCGGATGCCCGCCTCGTCGGCCTTGATGTCGGCGCTGGCCAGGTGCCGCAGGCTGGCCGGGCTGAGGCCGGCCTCGGCGAGCACCCGCGCCAGCAGGCCGCGCACCTCGTCGGCGGGTACGCCCCGGCTGGCGCCGACGCCGACGACCAGCGACGGGGGCCGCAGCACGGCGGTCCGGTCGTCGAGCGGCACCACCCGGTCGGTGACCAGCAGCCGGTACCCGCCGCCGTCCCCGGGCGGCCCGTCGGGGGCGGGCCGCCCCTCGGAAGCGGACACCCCGGACGCCCCGGGTGCCCCGGCGGGAGCGGGCGGCCCGGCGGGGCGCACGTTGTCGGGCAGGGCGGGCAGCGGCCAGGTGGCGTCGGCGACGAGGGTCACCGGCTCGCCGTCGAGGATGGCACGGCTGACGGCCGCGACGGCGCCCTCGACGGGCCAGCCGAGGGTGTCCAGCCCCGGCAGGCCGGCGGCGTCGGTGGCGGTGGTGACCACCGGGGCGGCGTCGAGCAGCGCGCCGACCTGCCCGGCGAGGTCGTTGGCGCCCCCGGCGTGGCCGCCGAGCAGCGCGATCGCGTGCCGGGCCGCCTCGTCGACCACCACCACGGCCGGGTCCGTGCGCTTGTCGCCGAGCAGGGGCGCGAGGACGCGTACGACCGCCCCGGTGGCCAGGAACGCCACCACGGCGTCGTACCCGGCCCAGGCGGCGCGCAGCGCGTCCGCGACGGTGTCCGCCGTGACGACGCGGGCGTGCGGCCAGGCGTCGGCGAGGGTGCGGGCGTGCCGCCGGCCGGCGGCGGTGGCGGCGACGAGCCCGATCCGGGTCGGCTGGTCCGTGGCGGCGGGCGGGTGGTTCACGGGCGCTCCCCGGTGAGGACGACCACCGGGTTGGTGGCCGCGAGTCGGATGGAACCGCCGGGCAGGTCGGCGAGGCGGGCGGCGGAGAGCTGGACGCCCTGCACCGCGTAGCCGGCGGCGCGCAGCAGCCCGAGGGCGGGGGCGACCCGGTCGACGGCGGCGAGGGCGGCCACCACCCGGTCGGGCCGGCGGTGCGTCACGGCGGCGAGCACGTCGGTGCCGCCGCCCCCGACGAAGACGGCGTCGGGATCGGGCAGCCCGTGCAGCGCCCCGGGGGCGGCGCCGACGACCACCCGCACGTCGACGCCGTGCCGGGCGGCGTTGGCGCGCACCGGTGCCGCCGGGTCACGCTCCACCGCGATCACCGCCGCGCCGAGCAGGGCGCACTCGATGCCGACCGAGCCGCTGCCCGCGCCGACGTCCCAGACCAGCCGGCCGAGGCGGGGACGCAGCCGGGCCACGGCGAGGGCGCGTACCTCCGACTTGGTGATCATGGAATCGCGGTGCGCGTAGGCGGACTCGGGCAGCGCCCACCCGCCGGGCGGCGCGGCGGCCGGCTGGTTGTCCGCCCGCATCCCGGCCGCGCCGGGCTCGCCGGCGAGGCTGAGCAGCACGTGCGGGTCGGCCCAGTCGCGCCCGGCGGCCTGCTCGGGGGTGGTCTCGGTGAGCCGTTCGGCGTCGGTGCCGAGGTGTTCGGCGACGACCAGGCGGCGGGTCCAGCCGACCAGCCCGGCGCCCAGCTCGGCGGCCCCGGCGCCCGGGGCGGTGAGCACCGCGACGGCGGGCAGCGCCCGGCAGGCGTTCAGCGCGGGTCGCGGGTCGCGGCCGTGCGCGGTGACCACGGCTGCCCCGTCCCAGGGCAGGCCGGCGCGGGCGAACGCGGCGGCCACGCTGGACACGGCCGGCAGCACCCGCAACGGCAGCCCGGCCGCCCGCAACGCCCGGACCACCCCGAACAGCCCGGGATCGCCGCTGGCCAGGACGACGGCGGGACTCCCGGCGGCGACGGTGTCGGCCAGCCGCCCCAGCGCGGGCGCCAGCGGCCCGAGGGCGACGGTGTCGGCATCGGCCGGCAGGCGTACGGCGGCCAGGTGCCGCGCCGCGCCGACCACCAGCCGGGCCGCGGCGAGCGCGGGCGCGGCGGCGGGATGCGCGGGCCCGCCCGCGGCGTCGATCCCCACCACGGTCACCGCCGGACCCGTGGCACCGCCCGGCCGGTCGCCGGTCACGCCGCCCACCGCCCCGACGAGGCGACCACCCGGTCCCCGGCGAAGTCGACCATGGCGACGTCGACGGAGACGGCGTCGCCGGCGAAGCGCAGCAGCACCTGCCGCACCCGGCGGCAGAGCAGGTCGCCGGTGGCGCCGAGCAGCCCGGCGGCCTCCCACAGCTCGTACGCGTGCCGCCCGGTGTTCGCCGCGGTGACCGCCGCCACCAGTTCGGGGTCGCCGCCCGCCTCGGCGGTGACCGCCCCGAGCAGCGACAGGTCCACCTTGGACCGGGTGTAGTGGGTCATCAGGATGCCGGCCGCGAGCTTGGCCAGCTTGCCGGCCATCCCGACGAAGACCACGCCGGTCATCCCGTCGCCCACGGCGGCGGTGACGGCCGCGCCGGTGAAGTCGCCGACCTCCACGAAGCACACCTCGGGCAGCTCCGGCAGCAGCGCGCGGGCGGCCCGCTCGGTGCGCCCGCCGGTGCAGAGCACCACGGTCCGCTCCCCCTGGGCGGCCATCACGTGCACCGCCTGCACCACGCTGGCCCGCCAGGAGGCGGTGGAGAACGGGCGGACGACGCCGGTGGTGCCGAGGATGGAGATGCCGCCCAGGATGCCGAGCCGGCGGTTGGTGGTCTTGCGGGCCATGATCTCGCCGCGCGGCACGCTGACCACCACCCGGACGCCCACCTCGCTCAGGTCGACGACCTCGGCGACGGCCTGGCCGATCATGCGGCGCGGGGTCTCGTTGATGGCCGGCCCGCCGACGGGCAGGCCGAGGCCAGGCCTGGTGACCGTGCCGACGCCCGGCCCGCCGTCGAGGCGCAGCCCGGGCGCGTCGTGCCAGCTCACGGTGGCGGTCAGCTCGGCGCCGTGCGTGACGTCCGGGTCGTCGCCGGCGTCCTTGACCACCACCGCCTCCGCCCACGAGCGGCCGTCGACCTCGCAGCGGGCCACCGGGAAGCTGACCCGCCGCCCGGCGGGCAGCCCGATCTCCACCTCCCGCTGCGGCACGCCGGTGACCAGGGCGGTCAGCGCCGCCTTGGTCGCCGCCGTCGCGCAGGCACCGGTGGTCCACCCGGTGCGCAGCGCGGTGGGCCGGACCTTCGCCGTACGCGGCAGGTCCGGCTCACGCAGCGGCGGCTCGGCGTACGTCATCAGGCGCGCCCGTCCCCCGGTGTCCCGCCGCCCGCGCGGGCGCGGCGCAGGTCGGCGCGGGCGGCCGGCTCGGCCCGGCGGAAGGTGTGGAAGTGCCCGGGGTGGTAGAGGTGCGAGCGGGTGCCGACGGCGGCGAGCGCCGGGCCGACCAGGAAGAGAGTGTGCTTCCAGAGCTTGTGCTCCTTGACGGTGGCCTCCAGGTCGCCGAGCGCGCACCGCACCACCAGCTCGTCGGGCCAGGTCGCCTGGTACGCCACCACGACCGGGGTGTCGGCCGGGTACCCGCCGGCCAGCAGCTCGGCCTGCGCCTGGCCGGAACGGGCGGCGGAGAGGAACAGCGCCATGGTGGTGCCGTGCCGGGCGAACTCGCGGACCCGCTCCCCCGGCGGCATCGGGGTCTTCCCGCCCTCCAGCCGGGTGAGGATCACCGACTGGGCGACCTCGGGGATGGTGAGCTCCCGGCCGACGATCGCCGCGACGGCGGTGAACGACGACACGCCGGGGACGATCTCCACGGCCAGGCCGAGCGCCCGGCACAGGTCGAGCTGCTCCTGCACCGCGCCCCACAGCGCCGGGTCGCCGGAGTGGATCCGCGCCACGGTCAGCCCGTCGGCGGCGGCCCGCTGGTAGAGCGGCAGCACGCCCTCGATCGGCAGCCGCGACGAGTCGACGATCTCCGCGTCACCGCGGGCGTGGGCGAGCACGTCGGCGTGCACCAGGCTGGCGGCCCAGACCACCACGTCGGCCGCGCCGATAACCCGGGCGGCGCGCAGGGTCAGCAGGTCCGCCGCGCCGGGGCCGGCCCCGACGAACCACACCTTGCCCGTGCTGGTCGGCGTGCCCTCGTCGGC
Organism: Micromonospora sp. SD12; assembly: GCF_052068495.1. Lineage (NCBI taxonomy): Bacteria > Bacillati > Actinomycetota > Actinomycetes > Micromonosporales > Micromonosporaceae > Micromonospora > Micromonospora sp. SD12. The sequence continues at coordinate 195,067 of NZ_JBQHDF010000009.1, forward strand.
GTGCCCCGCGATCGGCGTGGTGCTCAAAGCTTTCCTCCCCTACGGTCCCGGCGGGCCGGGACGAGCAGCGTCGACAGGTACGGCAGGTCGTCGGCCGGGTCGGTGACCGGGCCGATCCGCTCGCCGGGCAGCCCGAGGCCCCGGCCCAGCACGGCGTCGCCGAGGCGGCCCTGCCGGCGCAGCTCGGCGACCAGCTCGGCGTGCCGCCGCCAGCCCTTGTAGGCCACGACGGTGCCCGGGCCGGCGAGCGCGTCGGCGAAGAGCGCCAGCCCGGCGGTGGCCGGCAGCAGGGTCAGCGGCTCCCGGCCCTCGCACAGCGGCACGCCGCTGCGCGCCGCGAGGTCCTGCATGGCGGTGATGCCGGGGACCGTGCGCACCCCGACCCCGGGGCGCAGGGCGCGCACGCCCTGCGCGAGGTAGCCGAAGGTGGAGTAGACGTTCGGGTCGCCGATGGTGGCGAAGACGATCGCGCGGGCGCCCCCGTCGACCGCGTCGGCCACCGCCCGGGCGGCGTCGTCCCAGGCGCGTTCCCGGCGGGCGGTCACCCCGCCCCGGTCGTCGAGGGCGAACGGCAGCCGGCGCAGCCGCCCCGGCGCGACGTGCGCGGCCACGGTGACCTCGGCCCGGCCCGGGGGCGCGTCGCCGTCCGCGGCGAGCCGGTCCATCACCGGTACGAACACCACGTCGGCCTCGGCCAGCAACCGGGCCGCCCGCAGGGTGAGCAGTTCGGGGTCGCCGGGACCGACGCCGATCCCGGTCAACGTCACGCCACCGTCGCCACCGTCGGGCACGGCCACCGGCGCACCGCCGTCGGGCGTCCTCCCCGGCACGCCGCCCTCGGGCACGGCCACCAGCGCGCGGTTGTCGTGCGCGGTCACCGGCTGGCCGCCTCGACCAGGCGGCGGGCGGCGTGCGGGTGGCCGGCCCAGTGGGTGTGCAGGTAGGAGGCGTGCACCCCGCCGGCCACGAAGCCGTGCTCGGCGCCGTCCCAGCGCCAGGCCGGCCGGTCGCCGTGCCCGGGGTCGGTGACGGTGCGGTGGAACTCGTGGCCGCGTACGGGGTCGCCGGGGCGGTGCAGCGGGGAGCCGGTGACGGCGACGGCGTCGCGGTAGCCGAGGGTGAGCCGGTCGGTCATCCGGGCGGTCAGGTCGAGCCGGCCGCACATGGGCACCCCGTCGAGCTGCCGGCCGAGGTAGAGCAGGCCGGCGCACTCGGCGACGACCGGGCCGTCGAAGTCGGCCAGCTCGGCGCGGAGCGTGGCGTTGTCGGCGAGCTGCGGCGCGTACGCCTCGGGGAAGCCGCCGCCGACCACCACCGCCCGGGTGCCGGCGGGCAGGCCGGGGTCGCGCAGCGGGTCGAAGGAGACCACCGTGGCGCCGGCCGCGGCGAGCAGTTCGGCGGTCTCGGCGTACGAGAAGGTGAAGGCCGGCCCGCCCGCGACCGCGACCACGGGACGCCCGGTGCCGGCGGGGCCGCCGACGGCGGCGACCGGATCCCAGGCCGGCGCGTGCAGGGGGCCGGCGGTACGCGCCAGGTCGAGCACGGCGTCCAGGTCCACGGTGGCCGCCACGAGGTCGGCGAGGGCGGCCACGATCGCCACGGACTCCGGTGCCCGCTCGGCGACCGGCACCAACCCGAGGTGGCGCGCCGGGGCGGCGACCTCGGCGGCGCGGGCGACCGCCCCGAGCACCGGTACGCCCACCTCGGCGAGCGCGTCGCGCAGCAGCGACTCGTGCCGGGGCGAGCCGACCCGGTTGAGGATCGCGCCGCCGATGCGCACGTCGGGGTCGAACGCGGCCATCCCCAGGGCGAGCGCGGCGGCGGAGCGGCCCTGCGCGGTGGTGTCGAGCACCAGCAGGACCGGGGCGTCGACCAGGCGGGCGACGTGCGCGGTGGAGGCGTAACCCCGACGGCCGACCGCGCCGTCGTGCAGCCCCATCACGCCCTCGATCACGGCGACGTCGGCGGGCGTCGGGCTGGCGGCGCCGTGGCGCAGCAGCGGCGCGACCCGCTCCTCGCCGACCAGCCACGGGTCGAGGTTGCGCCCGGGGCGACCGGCGGCGAGGGCGTGGTAACCGGGGTCGATGTAGTCGGGGCCGACCTTGTGCGGGCTGACCACCAGGCCGCGGCGGCGCAGCGCGGCGAGCAGCCCGGTGGCGACGGTGGTCTTGCCGTGCCCGCTGGCGGGCGCGGCGACCACCACGCGCGGCAGCGCCCACGGCGCGGCCGGGTCGAGGGGAGGCGCGGCGGCGGCCGGACCGGCGGGCGGGTGCCCGGCGGGCGCGGCGGGCCCCGAGGGGCGCCGCTGGTCGGCGCGCCGGCCGGGGGCGGTCACCATTCGATGCCCTTCTGACCCTTCTGGCCGGCGTCCATCGGGTGCTTGACCTTGGTCATCTCCGCGACCAGGTCGGCGGCGTCGACCAGGCGCGCGTCGGCGTCCCGGCCCGTGATGACGACGTGCTGGAAGCCGGGACGGTTCGCCAGGGTGTCGACGACCTCGTCCACGTCCACCCAGCCCCACTTCATCGGGTAGGTGAACTCGTCGAGCACGTACAGGCCGTAGCGCTCAGCGGCCAGGTCGCGCTGGATCTGCCGCCAGCCCTCCAGGGCGTCGGCGGCGTGGTCGGCCTCGCCGCCGCGCTGGATCCAGGACCAGCCCTCGCCCATCTTGTGCCAGGCGACCGGGGCGCCCTGTCCGGTGCGCTCGTGCACCTCGCCGAGGGCGCGGAAGGCGTTCTCCTCCCCCACCCGCCACTTGGCGCTCTTGACGAACTGGAACACCCCGATCGGCAGCCCGGCCGTCCAGGCCCGCAGCGCCAGCCCGAACGCGGCGGTCGACTTTCCCTTCATCTGTCCGGTGTGCACCATCAGCAGCGGCCGGTGGCGCCGCTGCCGGGTGGTCAGCCCGTCGGCGGGCACGTGGGACGGCTTGCCCTGCGGCATCAGGCAACGCTCCTGTTCTCCCCGCCGCCGACGCCAACGACGGCGGTGGTGGTGGTCGCGGCGGTCGAGGTCGCGGCGATCTTGGTAGGAAAGGGCCCCTCTGGGGGCCGTTTCTCGCCAAGATCTGCGGCGGACCGCCCGTGCGGGGCTCGGCGGGACGCCGGCGCGGGGGTGGGGCGGGCGGCGGCGAGGGTGGTGAGGGGGGCGGTGGTCACCTCGTCGAGGCGGTGGTGGGCGGCGTCCAGTTGGGCGGCGAGGCGACGGGCCAGGCCGAGGCGCACGGGACCGCTCTCGCAGTCCACGACGACGCAGGGCGCCCCGGTCGCGGCCAGCACACCCGCCGCGCGGGCCGCCCGGTCGAGCGGGCGGTCGCCGGCGGTGGCCCGGCCGTCGGTGACGACCAGCACCAGGGGACGGCGGCGCGGGTCGCGCAGCCGCTCGACCCGCAACAGCCCGGCGGCGGCCAGCAGGCCTTCGGCCAGCGGGGTGCGCCCGCCGGTGGGCAGCTCGGCCAGCCGTGCGGAGGCGGCGAGCACCGACGAGGTGGCCGGCAGCAGGGTCTGCGCGGCGGCGCCCCGGAAGGCGACCACCGCGACCTTGTCCCGGCGCTGGTAGGCGTCGGTGAGCAGCGCCAGCACGGCGCCCTTGACGGCGGCCATCCGCGTGCGGGCGCCCATCGAGCCGCTGGCGTCGACCACGAAGAGCACCAGGTTGCCCTCGCGTCCCTCGCGGACGGCCTCGCGGACGTCGTCGGGGCGCAGCCGCAGCGGCCCGCCGACCCGACCCCGGGCGGCCTGGTGCGGGGCGGCGGCCCGGACCGTCGCCGGCAGGTGCAGCGCGCCGGACCGGCCGGTCGGCACCCGCGCCCCGGTGGTGCGGCCCCGCCCGGTGCGGGCCCGGGAGCGGCGGCCGGGCACCCCGTCACCGATCCCGGGCGCGGTGAGCAGCCGCGCCTTCAGCCCCTGCCGGGGTACGGCCACGGCCTGTCCGGCGGCACCTGGCCGGGCGGGGACGTCCTCGACCGTGTCGCCCCCGCCGGCGCCGGGTGGGCCGGCCGAGGTGTCCCGCCCGGGCGCGGGGTCGCCGCCGGGCCGGTCCGGCCAGTCGCCCTCGCCCGGCCGGTCCGGCCACGTGTTGTCGCCGCCGTCCCGACCCGGGTCGCCGTCGCGGCCGAGGCCCGGCCCGTGGGCGGCCTCGCCGTGCCCGCCGGCACCCGCGCCCCCACCGGCCGGCGCGGAGCCATCCGCGTCGCCGTCGTCCGGGGCGCCGCCGCCCGCACCCGGGCCACCGGATCCGCCGCCCTCCGGGCCGGAGTCCGGACGGCCGCCGGGGCCGCCGGAACCGCCCGGGTCGTCGTCGGGGTCGTCGTCGCGGACCCGGTCCAGGGCCTCGTCGAGTCGCTTCTCGTCCAGGCCGGGCGTGTCGAACGGGTCCCGGCGGCGTCGGTGCGGCAGCGCCAGCCGGGCGGCGACCCGCACGTCCTCCACCGTGACCGCGTCCCGGCCGTGCCAGGCGGCGTGCGCCAGCGCGGTACGGGCGGTGACGATGTCGGCGCGCATGCCGTCCACATCGAACGCGGCACACACCTCGGCGATCTGGCGCAGCGCGGCGTCGGGCAGCAGCACGTGCGCCAGCCGCTGCCGGGCGACCGCCACCCGGTGGGCCACCTGCGCGTCCGCCTCGGCCCAGCGGGCGGCGAAACCGGCCGGATCGGCGTCGGCGGCCAGCCGTCGGCGGACCACCTCGACGCGTACGGCCGGGTCGCGGCTGGCGCCGACCTCGACGGTGAGTCCGAACCGGTCCAGCAGCTGGGGGCGCAGCTCCCCCTCCTCCGGGTTCATCGTGCCGACCAGCAGGAACCGCGACGCGTGGCTGACCGAGACGCCCTCGCGCTCCACGTGGCAACGGCCCATGGCGGCGGCGTCGAGGAGGAGGTCGACCAGGTGGTCGTGGAGCAGGTTGACCTCGTCGACGTAGAGCAGCCCGCGGTGGGCGGCGGCGAGCAGGCCCGGCTCGAAGGCACGTACGCCCTCGCCGAGGGCCTTCTCCAGGTCGAGCGAGCCGACCACCCGGTCCTCGGCCGCGCCGACGGGCAGCTCCACCAGCCGGGCGGGACACCGCTCGGCGGCCGGGGCGCCCGGGTGCGGGCCGTCCGGGCAGGACGGGTCGGGCGCGGCCGGGTCGCAGGCGAAGCGGCAGCCGGCCACCCGGTCGACCGGCGGCAGCAGCGCCGCCAGGGCCCGTACGGCCGTGGACTTGGCGGTGCCCTTCTCGCCGCGCACGAGCACCCCGCCGATCGCCGGGGAGACGGCGTTGAGCAGCAGGGCCAGCCGCATGTCGTCCATGCCCAGCACCGCGCTGAACGGGTAGGTGGTCATGAGCGTTCCTCCAGGTCGCCCTCGCTGGCCAGGTACGTCTCCCGGAGCCGGTCCAGGGTGGCCGGCTCGGGCTCGGCCCACAGGCCCCGGTCGGCCGCCTCCAGCAGCCGCTCGGTGATGCCGCGCAGCGCCCACGGGTTCGACCGCTCCAGGAACTCCCGGGTGGTGTCGTCGAAGACGTACGCGGCGGCCAGGTGCTCGTACATCCAGTCGTCGACGACGCCGGCGGTGGCGTCGTAGCCGAACAGGTAGTCGACGGTGGCGGCCAGCTCGAAGGCGCCCTTGTAGCCGTGCCGGCGCATCGCGGCGATCCACTTCGGGTTGACCACCCGCGCCCGGAACACCCGCCGGGTCTCCTCGCCGAGCGTGCGGGTGCGTACGTCGTGCGGCATGGCCGAGTCCCCCACGTACGCGGCCGGAGCGGCCCCGGTGAGGTGGCGGACCATCGCCACCATCCCGCCGTGGTACTGGAAGTAGTCGTCGGAGTCGACGATGTCGTGCTCGCGGGTGTCCTGGTTCTTCACCGCCACGGCGATCCGGGCGAAGGAGCGTTCCATGTCGGCGCGCGCCTCCCGCCCGTCCAGCCCCCGGCCGTAGGCGTAGCCGCCCCAGACGGCGTACACCTCGGCGAGGTCGGCGTCGCTGCGCCAGTTGCGGGCGTCGATCAGCGGCAGCAGCCCGGCCCCGTACGCGCCCGGCTTGGAGCCGAAGACGCGGGCGGTGGCCCGCCGCTCGTCGCCGTGCTCGGCGAGGTCGGCGGCGACGTGGGCGCGCACGAAGTTCTCCTCGGCGGGCTCGTCGAGCGCGGCCACCAGCCGCACCGCGTCGTCGATGAGCGCGACCACGTGCGGGAAGGCGTCGCGGAAGAAGCCGGAGATGCGTACGGTCACGTCGACGCGGGGGCGGCCCAGCTCCGCCGTCGGCACCACCTCGACGCCGGTGACCCGCCGGGACCGGTCGTCCCAGGTGGGGCGGCAGCCGAGCAGGGCCAGCACCTCGGCGATGTCGTCGCCCTGGGTGCGCATGGCGCTGGTGCCCCAGACGGTGAGCCCGACCGAGCGGGGGTACTCGCCGGTGTCGGCGAGGTGCCGGGCGAGCAGCGAGTCGGCCAGGGCCACGCCGACGTCCCAGGCGTTGCGGCTCGGGACGGCCTTCGGGTCGACGGAGTAGAAGTTGCGGCCGGTGGGAAGCACGTTGACCAGCCCCCGGGTGGGCGAGCCCGACGGGCCGGGCGGCACGAACCGCCCGTCCAGCGCGCCCACCACCCGCTCGATCTCGTCGGTCGTACGGTCCAGGCGCGGCACCAGCTCGGTGGCGGCGAAGCGGAGCACCGCGGCGGCGTCCGGCACGGCCCGCCCGGCCACCTCCTCGACCACCGCGTCGACGGCGTCGGCGTCCCAGCCGAGGGTCTCCATCCCGACGACCAGCCGGCGGGCCAGCGCCTCGATCAGGTCGACCGCGTCGGCGGCGGTGACGCCCGGCCCGTCCACGGTCTCGGTCAGCGCCTCGGGCACGGCCAGCCGCTCCCCCGGGGCGGCGAGCAGCGCCTGCTCGTCCAGCCCGTACGCGGCGGCCAGGGCCTGCCGCAGCCCGGGCAGCGCGCGGGCGCCGCCCCACACCTGCGGGGCGCGCAGCACGGCGAGCACGAGGTTGACCCGGGCCTCGCCGGTGGGCGCGGCGGCGAGGACGTGCAGGCCGTCGCGGATCTGCACGTCCTTGACCTCGCACAGGTAGCCGTCGAGGTGCAGCACGAAGTCGTCGAAGTCGTCGGCGTCGGGCATGGCCTCGGCGTGCAGGTCGTGGTGCAGCTCGGCGGCGCGCACCAGGTCCCAGATCTGGGCCCGCACGGTCGGCACCTTGGCCGGGTCGAGGGCCTGCACGGTGGCGTACTCGTCGAGCAGCTGCTCCAGCTTCGCCAGGTCGCCGTACGTCTCGGCGCGGGCCATCGGCGGCACGAGGTGGTCGACGACCACGGCGTGCGCGCGCCGCTTGGCCTGGGTGCCCTCGCCGGGATCGTTGACGATGAACGGGTACACCAGCGGCAGGTCGCCGAGGACGGCGTCCGGGGCGCAGCCGGCGGCCAGCCCGAGGCCCTTGCCGGGCAGCCACTCCAGGGTGCCGTGCTTGCCCAGGTGCACCACGGCGTCCGCGCCGAACCCGCCGTCCGCGACGGGCGCGGCCAGCCAGCGGTACGCGGCCAGGTAGTGGTGGCTGGGCGGCAGGTCCGGGTCGTGGTAGATGGCGATCGGGTTCTCCCCGAAGCCGCGCGGCGGCTGGATCAGCAGCACCACGTTGCCGAAGCGCAGCCCGGCGAGCACGATGTCGCCGCCGTCGGTGTAGAGCGCGCCGGGCGGCTCACCCCAGTGGGCGAGCATCCGTTCCCGCAGCTCCGCCGGCACCTGCGCGAACCAGCGCCGGTAGACCTCCCCCGGCACCCGTGCCTCGGCGGCGCCGAGCTGCTCCGGGGTGAGCCACTCGACGTCGTGGCCGCCGGCGGCGATGAGGGCGTGGATGAGCGCGTCGCCGTCGTCGGGTGCCGGGGCGTCGCCGAGGTCGTAGCCGGCCTCGGCCAGGGCGGCGAGCAGCCGCACCGCCGAGGCGGGGGTGTCCAGGCCGACGGCGTTGCCGACCCGGGAGTGCTTCGTCGGGTACGAGCTGAGCACGACCGCGAGCCGCTTGTCGGCCTGGGGCACGTGCCGCAGCCGGGCGTGCCGCACGGCGATGCCGGCCACCCGGGCGGCCCGCTCCGGGTCGGCCGCGTAGGTGGAGAGCCCGTCGGCGTCGATCTTCTTGAACGAGAACGGCACGGTCACGATCCGGCCGTCGAACTCGGGGATCGCCACCTGCATGGCGGCGTCCAGCGGGGACAGCCCGGCGTCGCTGTCGGCCCACTGCTCGCGGGTGCTGGTCAGGCAGAGCGCCTGGATCACCGGCACGTCGAGGGCGGCGAGCGCGCCCACGTCCCAGGCGTCCTCGTCGCCCCCGCCGGAGGCGTCGGCGGCGACCGCGCCGCCGGCGGCGAGCACGGTGACCAGCAGGGCGTCGCAGCGGGCGAAGAGCCCGAGCGGGCCCGCGCCGGCGGTGAGGCCGCGCAGCGAGCCGCAGTAGATGGGCAGCGGGTCCCCACCGGCCGCGTCGACGGCGTCGGCGAGGACGTCGACGAACCCGGTGTTCGCGGCGAGGGCGTGCGCCCGGTAGAAGACGATCCCGACGGTCGGCCGGTCCGGCCGCGCGGGCCGCTCGCCGTGGATGCCGTACGTCGGGGTGGGCGAAGGCGGCGCGAACCCCTCGCCGGTGAGCAGCACCGTGTCGGAGAGGAAGCGGGCGAGCTGCGCGAGGTTCTCCGGCCCGCCCTCGACCAGGTAGGCCAGGGCCTGGGTGGCCACCCCGGAGGCCACCGTGGACGCCGCCATCAGCTCCGCGTCCGGCACGTTCTCGCCGCCGAGCACGACCGTCGGCACGCCGGAGGCCAGCACCGCCGCGAGCCCGTCCGGCCACGCCTGCCGGCCGCCGAGCAGGCGTACGACGGCGAGGTCCACGCCGTCGAGCAGCGCGGGCACGGCGTCGGCGGCGACCCGGGCGGGGTTGGCGAGCCGGTAGTCGGCGCCGCTGGCGCGGGCGGCGAGCAGGTCGGTGTCGGCGGTGGACAGCAGCAGGATGCGCACGCGTGGCTCCGGAGAGTGACGCCCGGGTCGGCGCGGGGACGACCGGGCGGGGCGAGGGGTGGGCGCGGTTCAGCGGGTACGGCGCGCCGGCGGCCGACTCACGGGCGGGTCGGGCGACGCGGCGCGGGCGTCAGCGGCAGGTGGCGGGGGCGCGCGGGGGAACGGCGGCGGGCTGGCCGGGGGCGGTGCGGACCGGCTGCGCGGCACGGCGACCTGCCTGCCACACGTAGGTGTGGCCGCCTGCGGCGCTGCCACGGCCGGGCACGATGCGACGATGATCGTCGATGGCGGAGACGCGGTGCGTCATCGGGTCCTCCTCGGGTGTCCACGCCCTGGGGTCACTCCGACGGCCGAAGTATCCTGGCTCCCGGATCGACGCTCACCCCCGGCCTTCCAACCGCGCACGCACGGCCGTGACTCACGAGGGGGGATCGCTCCCCGGTGACAGTGGCGGGACCGCGCCGGAATCGCACCGGCTTCCTTCACTGCCGTCAGGCCGCGAATGCTGCCACACCCCCCGGCCGCCGGTCAACGCCGCCCCACCCGGCCGCGACGGGGCAACGATCGATCGACAGGTGACGATCAACCTTCCGGCGGCGTCCGTTCCCGCAATGTCGCCGGTCGATGGGCCGACGATTTCCGTCGGGCCGGTTCCGGTCCCCGGAAAAGGCGCCCCGGCGGCCCGCGCGCGGGCCGGGGCGCCCCCCGCACGCGCCCAGCGTGGCGGGGACCGTTCCGTCTCCCACCAGGCGCGGCGCGACGTTCGGGGACGGCCCCGCGCCGCCGCCGAGACGTCGCGGCATTTCACGGCGGCCGATGTCGCCGCTCACCGGTCGGCGAGCCCCGATCCGTAGCCGGCGATCACCAGTTGCGCCCGGTCGTGGGCGGCCAACTTCGTCAGCAACCGGCCGGTGCGCCTCCTGACCGCGCCCCGGCTGAGAGCACCGGGAAGTTGGCGCGGAAGGTGTCGTGCGGGTCGTGGCGGCGCTTGATGTCGCCGAGGCGGTCCAGTACGTCGGAATTGAACGCGTCGGCGACGGTCTCGTTCGGATTGAGGAAGGTCAGGGGTTTGCGCCCGCTGGTGGGCAGCGCGTCGGCGAGGGCGCGTTGTCTGGCGGTGACGGCTTCGGTACGGCCTGGGTCGGCGGGCAGTCCGAACATGTACAGCGCGTAGGGCTCGGTGAGCGGACCGTGTGGGCTGTCCGACGGGCCGGCGAGCGCGCCGCCCAGGTGCCGTAGCTGCGCGCTGAGCAGCGGCTCAATCGGATCGTCCAGCAATGTCCTGACCGCCTTGTCGTCCAGCACGGTCAGCAGCTCGGTGTGGGACAGCCCGGCGCTCGGGTCGGTTGGTTCCGCGGTGATGGCGCCGAGTTCGGCCACCGACATGGGGCGTCGGCTGTCGGACAGCGGCGATGGCAGGCGGTCCAGCGGGGCCAGCAGGCTGTGGGCCTCGGCGGGGTCGCCGAGGTAGGTGGCGTCGACGGCGACCATCGGCTCGGCGCCGGGGAAGTGCAGGAGGTCCAGCCAGACGGTCAGTTCGTCCGGTGCGGTGGTGGTGATCGTGCGGTACGCGTCCATCACCGCCCAGGCGTGCCGGACGGGCCACAGCATCCTGCCTCCGTACAGGCTCGGTGCGGGGTGCAGGGCGAGTTCGAGGGCGGTGACGATGGCGAAGCTGCCGCCGCCGCCGCGCAGCGCCCAGTACAGCTCTGGTTCGGTGTCGGCGGTGACATGTCGTTCGTGGCCTTCGGCGTCGACGATGTCGAAGGCGGTGACGCTGTCGGCGACCCAGCCGTGTGCCCGACCGAACCAGCTCAGTCCGCCGCCGAGCGCGACGCCGGCGACGCTGACCACCGGCGAGCTGCCGGGTAGGCCGGTCAGGCCGTAGGGTGCGGCGGCTGCCTGGAGCAGGCCGGACGCCACGCCCGCGCCGACGCGGGCACGGCGGGTGGCGGGGCCGACCTGGAGGGTGTCCAGGCGTCGGGTGCGCAGCAGGATCGTGCCGGCGGTACGGCCGGAGGCGCCGTGCCCGTTGGGTTGGGTGGTGATGCTCAGCCCGGCGGCGCGGGCGTGACGGACGAGCGCGACGACGTCGGCGGCGTCGGCGGCCTCGACCACGGCGTCGACCTGCTGTTCGATGGCGAGGTTCCAGGGTCGGCGGGCGGTGTCGAATGCGGGCTCGCCGGGCAGCCACACTTGGCCGCGGAGGACGGCGCGCAGACCGTGCAGGGCGTTCATGCGTTCCTTCTCTCGTGGGTTCAGACGGCGACGCGCGCGAACGCGGCCAGGGCGTGGCTGTCGGTGACGTACATGGCTGCTCCCGCAGTTTGATCGGGTGTTTCGGTGCCTCAACCCTGCGGCTGGCCCGGACGACGAACAATGCCGACCTGTGCCACGATCGTGAAGCTGCGGTTAACGATGCAGGGAGATGGGGATGCTGGAGCGGAACGAGTTGGAGGCGTTTCTCGCCGTCGCCGAGGAACTGCACTTCGGCCGCGCCGCCGAACGGCTACGGGTCTCCACCGCGAGGGTCAGCCAGACCATCCGCAAGGTGGAACGGCGGGTCGGCGTCGCACTGTTCAACCGGACCAGCCGCCGGGTCGAACTGTCCCCGGTCGGGCGCGCGCTCTACGACGAGCTCCGACCGGCCTGGGATCAGATTGCCGCGGCAGTCGGCCGAGCGGTCGAGGCCGGCCGCGGATTCACCGAAACCCTGCGGGTCTGCTTCACCGGCGCGGCCGGTGGCCAGCTGCTGGTCAGCATCACCGAGGTGTTCCGGCGGCGGCATCCCGAGTGCCAGACCCAGATCCGCGAAGCGCAGATGGGTGAACTGATGCCCTGGCTGCGCGGCGGCGAGGTCGACCTCGCCCTGGCCACCTTCCCCGTGGACGAGCCCGGCATCGTCACGGGTCCGGTCCTGGTGTCCGAGGCCCGGTTTTTGGCCGTGCCGGTCGGGCATCCCTTCGCCCGTCGCGACGCTGTCTCGGTCGAAGACCTGGCCGATGTCGCCATGCTGCAACTGCCCGACACACTGCCACGGTCTCTGCGCGCCGACCGCACCCCACACGTCACCCCGGCCGGACGACCCATTAGGGCCGGTATCTCCGCCGCGACGTTCCACGAGGTTCTCACACACGTCGGCGCCGGTCTCGGCGTCTTCCCTGTCGGCGCCAACGCCAGGCGCTACTACGCCCGCCCCGACGTCGCTTATGTGCACCTCGGCGACGCGCCACCCCTGCAGTGGGGCCTGCTCTGGCGCGCCGACGGCGCCACTGCCCGCGTCCGCGCCTTTGCGGAGGCCGCCCACACGCTCACCTTGAAAGACCGGTAAGAGGACAACACCGGCGGTGACCGACGCGGGGCGGGCCGGCGGGCGGCGGACCCGTCAACGGGCGTGGCGCTCCGGGTGGGCCCGGTTCCACACCCGCATCCGCTCCGGGTAGCCGGTGCGGGTGGCCCCGTACAGCGGCACCGCGTGCTTGCGGGCGACGGACCCGGCGGCGCGCGGCGAGCCGGTGCGACGGCGGATCCACTCGCCGTCGTGGGCGATGGCGACCACGGTGGTGTCGGTCGCCGTGGCCTCAGCGGGCCCCGTCAGGCCGGGTCGCCCGGCGCGGTAGGGCGGGACGCGACACGCCAGGCAGCGGTCGCGGCGACCGCCACCGTCGCGCTGAACAGGAAGGGTGCCCGCATGCCCAGGCCGGCGGCCAGCGCGCCGCCGGCGAGCGCCCCGAGCGCGGCGCAGCCGTAGGAGAGCATCCGGGAGGCGGCGACCACCCGGCCGAGCAGGTCGCCAGGCACGAGGCGTTGCCGCAGCGACAGCGCGGCCACGTTGAGGACGGCGAACGCCGCGCTGGTGCCGACGACGACGGCCACGGCGGCGAGGCGGTGCGGCGCGACGACCAGGAGTGCCGGCGCTCCGGCGGTGACCGCCATCGACCAGGTCAGCACGTGCCGGTGCCGGAAGCGGGCGATCAGCCGGTCGGCGACGAGGGAGCCGCCGAGGCCACCGCCCGCGCCGGTGGCCAGCAGCAGGCCGAAGCCGAGCGCGCCGAGGCCGAGGCTGTCCCGCGCGTACAGCACGAAGATCGCGAACCAGGCGCTGTCGGCGGCGGCGACGGCCGCGCCGACGAGCACGAGCGTACGGAGCACGGGTTGCCGGGCCAGCCACCGCAACCCGGCGAGCGCCCCACCCCGCGCGGGGGCGGCCGCCCCGACGGGCGGCTCGCCGGGAGCCGACCGTCCCGGGGCCGGGCGGGCGAGGGTCAGCGGCAGGGACAGCACGAGCATGACGGCCAGCGCGAGCGAGGCCCCGTTGACGGCGAAGGGCAGCGCCGCGCCGACGACGAACAGCAGCGCGCCGACGGGCGGGCCGACGAACTCGTTGCCCACGATCTCGCCCGCCACCAGCCGCCCGTTGGCCCTCTCCAGCTGCGCGTCGTCCACCAGCCGGGGGATCGCGGTCTGCGCGGCGGTGTCGCGCAGGGTCTCGCCGACACCGAGCAGGAAGGCGGCGGCGACCACGAGCCCGACCGAGGCCACTCCCGTCGCGACGGTCGCGGCCACCGCCGCCAGCACCACGACCCGGCCGGCGTCGGCGGCGGCGATCAGCGTGCGCGCCGCCCGGCGGTCGGCCAGCGCGCCGGCCAGCAGGCCGGTGACCAGCCACGGCAGGAACTGCGCCGCGGCCACCGCGGCGACCGCCACCGGATCGTCGCTCAGGGCGGCGGCGAGCAGGGGAAAGGCGGCCACCCGGATGCCGTCGCCCAGGTTGGCCAACGCCGCGGCGGTCCAGAACGTCCAGAAGGGCCGGCCGAGGGACCGGGACCGATCAGCCACGCAGGGCACCATATCGCCCTCGGTCGGCGGGCGGCGGACCCGTCAGCGGGCGTGGCGCTCCGGGTGGGCCCGGTTCCACACCCGCATCCGCTCCGGGTAGCCGGTGCGGGCGGCCTCGTACAGCGGCACCGCGTGCTTTCGCGCGATGGAGCCGGCGGCGCGCGGCGAGCCGGTGCGACGGCGGATCCACTCGCCGTCGTGGGCGATGGCGACCACGGTGGTGTCGGTCGCGGTGGTCTCCGGTTCCAGGTAGAACTCCACGCCCTGGCGGCTGGTCACGAACGCCTCCAGCGCGGCCAGGTCCTCCCGGGTCGCCTCCCGGTCGAGCTTCGTCGGGGTCGGGTCGGCGGCCCGCGACCGCCGGTTGAACCAGCCCATGTCCCGCTCCTCTCCTCCGGGTCCTCCCAGTGCAGCACCCTTACCTGCGAGGCGGCTGCGAGCGGGGTGTGAGTGCCCTGCCAGGCGACCTCAGCGCACCGGCGGGCGGGTGGCCGGCACCAGGGCGAGGGTGGGCAGCAGCAACAGCGGCACGACGAGCAGTGCCCGCAGGGTGCCGACCCGGTCGCCGAGCAGGCCCAGCAGCGGCGGGCCGGCGAGGAAGGCGGTGTAGCCGATCACGGCGACCACGCTGACGCGGGCCGGCGCCCGCCGCTCGTCGTCGGCCGCCGCGCTCATCCCGACCGGGAAGCCCAGCGACGCGCCGATGCCCCAGAGCGCGACGCCGGCGATCGCCACCGGCCCGGAGCCGGCGAGCACCGCCACGGCCGCGCCGACCGTGGCGAGCACGATGGTGCCGGACAGCACGGGTACCCGGCCCCACCGGTCCAGCGCGACGGTGCCCAGCGTGCGCCCCAGGGTCATGCCGACGACGAAGACGCCGAAGACCGCCGCCCCGGCCGCCTCGCCGAGGTCGTGGCCGTCGATGAAGGCGACCGCCAGCCAGTCGTTGGCGCTGCCCTCGGCGAACGCCGCCACCAGCACCAGCAGTCCGATGAGCAGGGTACGCGGCTCCCGCCAGGCGGCCAGCAGCTCGCGGCGACGCTCGGCCGGGGCGGCCGACGCGGAGGCGGTGCCGCTCTCGGCCGCCGGCAGGAACGACCGCACGGCCAGCAGCGTGCCGAGCAGCACCACCGCGGCCAGCGCGGCCAGGTGCGCGGCGACCGGAACGCCGAGGCGGGCCGCCCCGGCGCCCAGGCCGGCGCCGGCCACGGAGCCGAGGCTCCACGCCGCGTGGAAGCGGGGCATGACCGTACGCCCCAGCCGCCGCTCGACCGCCGCGCCCTCGACGTTCATCGCCACGTCGCAGATGCCGGAGCCGTAGCCGAGGGCGCACAGCCCCACCGCGACCCCGACCGGGGAGCCGGCCAGTGCCCCGACCCCCGTCACGGTCAGCCCGGTCGCGACGACCAGGGTGGAGAGGGCGACAGTGCGGGCCGCCCCGAGCCGCTGGGTCACCAGGCCGGCGGTGGGCATCGCGAGGAGCGCGCCGACGGACATGGCGAGCAGCAGCAGCCCGAGCCGGCCCGCGCTGAGCCCCAGCGCGTCCCGGGCGGCGGGCACCCGGGAGAACCAGGTGGCCACGGCCAGGCCGTTCAGCGCGAACACCACGGCCACGCCGGTACGGGCGGCGAGCACCGGGCGCGGTACGACCGGCGGCGGCGCGGCGGGCGGGGCGACGGTACGGCTCACGGGGGCGTCCTCTCGCCTCGGGTGCTCTCCCGCCCGATCCCACACCTGAGAGCGCTTTCAGGACAACCTGGCCGCGCCCCTTACCGTGGACACGTTCCAGGGGCATGATTCGGTCGACCGTCCACGCCGCGACGGCCGACCACGGGGAGGACCGGGATGACGACGACGCACCGACCACCGACCCTGGAGGACGTCGCCCGGGCGGCGGGGGTCTCCCGGGCCACCGCCTCGCGGGTGATCGCCGGCACCGGCTACGCCTCCGCCGCCGCTCGCGAGCGGGTGACCGTCGCCGCCGACCTGCTCGGCTACGCGCCGAACCCGGCCGCCCGCGCGCTGGTCCGGGGCACCGGTGTCCGGCTGGTGGTGGCGGTGACCGGCACCGCCCCCGCGGTCCTCGACGACCCGTACGTCCACCGGGTCCTCGGCGCGTGCGCCCGGGTCTGCGCGCCGTACGGGCTCGGGGTGGCGCTGCACTGGCTGCCCACCCGTGCGCCGGGCGTGGTGCGCCGGCTGGCCGAGGACCGCAGCGTCGGCGGGATCATCCTGATCAACACCACCGAGACGGTGCTGGACGCCGTCCCGGTGGGACTGCGCGGCCGGGTGGCCTCGATCGGCATCGGCTCCGCCCTCGTACCGGCCTTCGACGTGGACAACGGCGGCGGCACCGAGGCCGTGGTCCGGCACCTGTACGCCAGCGGGCGCCGCCGCATCGCCATGGTGACCGGGCCCCGCTGGCTGTCGTGCGCCGGCCGCTCCGTCGGCGCGTACCGGCGGGTGGTGCGCGACGCCGCCCTGCCGGTGCGCCTGGTCCCGGGGGACTTCAGCGCCGACCGGGGCCGGGCGGCGGCCCGGGAGGTCCTGGCGCGCTGGCCGGACACGGACGCGATCGTCGGCAGCAGCGACGCCACCGCCCTCGGGGTGATCGACGGGCTGCGCGGCGACGGCGTCCAGGTGCCCGGGGACGTCGCGGTGACCGGTTTCGACGACATCCCGCTCGCCGCGATGACCACCCCCGCGCTGACCACGGCCACCCACCCGGTCACGCAGATCGCCTCGGCGGCGGCGACGGCCGTACTGGGCGGGCGGCCGGTGCCGCCGGCGACGATGTTCCCGTCCCGGCTGGTCCGCCGGGTGAGCGGCTGAGTCGTCGGGCAGCCGGTGGGATTGACCGTCGGGCAGGCGGGTAACCGCCGGCGCACGCCCGCCGAGGACGAGGAGCGGTAACCCGTGGTCGAACCCGCGCCGCCGCACCGGCAGCCGGAGGAGAACCCTCGGCACGGCCGGCTGGCCGCGCGGCCGGCGCCGCCGACCGCCCTGGCCGCCGCCGGGCTGACGTCGCTGACCGACCCCGGGGGCGCCCCGCTGGCGCTGGCGTACGCCCCGGAGCCCGTCGGCGGCCCGCCGTACCGGCTGGTGCTGCTCCTGCACGGGGCCGGCGGCTCGGCCCGGCAGGGGCTCGACCTGCTGCTGCCGGTGGCCGACGCGCACCGGCTGCTGCTGGTCGCCCCGCAGGCGGTGGCGAGCAGCTGGGACCTGGTCGGTGAGGGCTTCGGGGCGGACGTACGGCGCATCGACGCCCTGCTGGCCATGGCCTTCGCCGGTCACCCCGTCGCCCGGGTGGCGTTCGGCGGGTTCTCCGACGGCGCCTGTACGCCCTCTCCCTGGGCCTGACCAACGGCGACCTGGTCGACGCGGTGGTGGCCTTCTCCCCCGGTTTCGCCGCGCCGCTGGTCACCCACGGCCGGCCCCGGATCTACGTCTCGCACGGCACCCGGGACCCCGTCCTGCCGGTCGACGTGTGCAGCCGCCGCCTGGTCCCCCGCCTGCGCTCCCTCGGCTACGACGTCACCTACGACGAGTTCCCCGGCCACCACGAGATCCCCCCGACCATCCGCACCCGCGCCACCACCTGGCTGGCCCCCTGACCCACCCCCTCTCCGCGCCCCACCCTCTCCCGCGGAGATCAGGGAGTCCTGGTGGGCGTCATCGCGCCCTTCCCGACTTTCGCGGGACACCCCACCTGCATGCTCGACGCCGACTCGGGGGGTGCGGGTCGGGTCACGTCGATGGACGGTTCAAGCCGTGGCCGGTTGGGGAAAGTCACCCCGGCGGGACGATGAGGGGCAGGGCTCGACGGCTGCCTGCGACCCGGACACCAGGGCGGCGACAGGGGGCCGGGACGTGGAATCGAAGCAGCGCGCCGAACCGGCGGGCGCCGGCGTGGCCGTCGACCTCTTCGCCGGCGACGATCCGACCAGCGCCGCGCACCGGGCCACCGACTGGGCGGCCACTCCCCTGGGTCCGGTGGAGACCTGGCCGCCGGAGCTGTGCGCGGCGGTGCGCACCGTGCTGCCGTCGAAGATCCCGATGCTGCTGTGGTGGGGCCCCGAGCTGGTGCAGATCTTCAACCACGCGTACACGCCGGTCCTCGGCGACAAGTACCCGGCCGCGATCGGTCAGCCGGGCGCGCGGTGCTGGCAGGAGGTCTGGGCCGAGTTGGGTCCGCTGACCGACCAGGTGCTCGCCGGCCACGGCGCCACGTACGCGGAGAACCAACTGCTGATGCTCGACCGGCACGGCTACCTGGAGGAGACGTACTGGACCTTCTCCTACAGCCCGGTGCGCGCCGACGCCGGCCGGATCCCCGGCATCTTCGTGGCCACCACGGACGTCACCGCGCGGGTGCTGGGTGACCGGCGGCTGGAGACGCTGCGCGAGCTGGGTTCGGTCTCGATCGCGGCGGCGGACACCACCCGCGACGCCGTGCGGGCGTCGGCCCGGGTCCTGACCGGCAGCCCGGCCGACCTGCCCGCCGTGATGATCTACCTGCGCCGCGAGGGGACGACGCCGCACGAGGGGCCGGCCGCAGCCGGCGACCGTGGAGAAGCCGGCCCCGGACCGGACGGCGGCGCGTCGGAGGACGCGGACGAACTGGTCCTGGCCGCCTCGGTCGGCGTGGCCGACGACGCCGCCGCGAGCGCCGGGTGGCTGGCGCAGATCGGCGAGGTCGCGCGGACCGGCCGCCCCGCGCGGGTCCGGGGCGTGGCCCTGCCCGGCGACCCCCGCGCACACGCCGGGGCGGTCGTCGGGGTGCCCGTGGACGAGGTGGTGGTGCTGCCCCTGCCGGCCACCGGACAGGCCCGCCCGACCGGCGTGCTGGTCGCCGGCGTCAGCCCCTTCCGCAGGCTGGACGAGGCGTACGCCGGCTTCCTCGACCTGGTGTCCAGCCGGGTCTCGACGGCGCTGGGCGACGTGCTGGCGTACGAGGCGCAGCGCCGCCGGGCCGCGGCCCTGGCCGAGCTGGACGCGGCGAAGACGGAGTTCTTCACCGACGTCAGCCACGAGCTGCGCACCCCGCTGACACTGATCGCCGGGCCGGTGCGCGAGAGCCTCGCCGACCGCCGCGAGCCGCTCCCGCCGGGCCAGCGCGAACGCCTGGAGCTGGTGCACCGCAACACCGGCCGACTGCGCAAGCTCGTCAACGACATGCTCGACTTCGCCCGCATGGAGGGCGGCCGGCTGGACCCGGAACGCGTGGAGACCGACCTTCCGGCGCTCACCGCCGGCGTCGCCGAGTCCTTCGCGTACGCCATGCGCGAGGCCGGGCTGACCTACCGGGTCGAGGTGGAGGCGCTGCCGCGCACCGCGTACGTGGACCGCGACATGTGGGAGAAGGTGGTCGTCAACCTGCTCTCCAACGCCCTGAAGTACACCCTGGCCGGCACGGTGCGCCTGCGGCTGCGCGGCGACGGCGAACGCGTCACGCTGTCCGTCGACGACACCGGCGTCGGTGTCCCCGCCGACCAGCAGCCGCTGCTGTTCCGCCGCTTCCACCGCGTACGCGGCGCCGGCGGCCGGTCGCAGGAGGGCACCGGCATCGGGTTGGCGCTGGTGCAGGAGATGGCCAGTCTGCACGGCGGCGAGGTCAGCGTGCGCTCGGTCGAGGGCGAGGGCTCGACGTTCACCGTCCGCCTGCCGTACGGCCGGGCCACCGCCACCGCCACCGCCACGCGCCGCGAGCGGGCCCACGAGCCGGCACACGAGGCGTACGTCGCCGAGGCCCTGCGCTGGCTGCCGGAGGCCGCGCCCGCCCCCACGGACCGGGCCGACGACGACGCCCGGGACGCCGCCACGGTGCTGGTGGTCGACGACAACGCCGACCTGCGCGCCTTCCTGGCGAGCCTGCTCGCGCCCCACCACCGGGTCGTCGTCGCGGCCGACGGCCGGGAGGCGCTCGACCGCATCGCCGATCGGGTGCCGGACCTGGTGCTGACCGACGTGATGATGCCCCGCCTCGACGGTTTCGGGCTGGTCCGGGCGCTGCGCGCCGACCGGCGTACGGCCGGGTTGCCGATCATCGTGCTCTCCGCCCGCGCCGGCGAGGAGGCGGCGGTGGAGGGACTGCGGACCGGGGCCGACGACTACCTGGCCAAGCCGTTCTCCTCCGAGGAACTGCTGGCCCGGGTGGGCGCGCACCTGGAGCTGGCCCGGTTACGCAACGAGGAGGCGACCTGGCGGGCGGCGCTCATCGAGTCGTTGCAGGACGCGTTCGCCGTGGTCGACGCCGACGGGGCGCTGATCGAGGCGAACGAGGCGTTCTGCCGCCTGGTCGGCGCCGACCGGCTGGCGACACCGGTCGCGCCGCCGCACGCCTGGTGGCCGGAGGCCGACGCCGCGCCCGCCGACCGACTGCTGCTGCTCGACGTGCTGCGTGCCGCGCGGGACTCCGACCGGGGGCGGGTCACCGTGCCGCTGCGGCACGCCGACGGGCAGCGGATCTGGGCCGAGGCGGTCTACAACTCGCTGCGCGAGCCGCGAACCGGCCGCCGCCTCTACGTCGCCACGCTGCGTGAGGTGACCGCCGAGGTCCGGGCCGCCGCGCGACAGTCCGCCCTGGCCGCGCTCTCCGGCCGGCTCGCCCGCGCCACCGACGTGGCCGAGGTGCTCGACGCCGGCCTCTCCGAGCTGTGCACCCTGCTGGACGGCACGCGCGGCCTGGCGGTCTGCGCCGACGCCGCCGGCACGCCGCTGGTGGTGACCCAGGGACTGACGCTGACCCGGCAGGTGCAGCGGGCCCTCGACGGGCTGCCCGCGGACGGCGACCCGCAGCTGGCCGTCGACGACGCGGGTCGGGTCACCGCGATCGGGGCCCGCATCGAGCCGGGCGGGGCACCCGGCGGGGTGTGGCTGGAACTGGATCCGCCCCGGTCGGTACCGACGGTGGACCGGCCGCTGGTGCGGCAGCTCTGCGCCGCGCTGGCCCAGGCGCTGGTCCGCGCGCGGGCCTTCGAGACCCAGCGGACGGTCGCCCTGGCCATGCAGCGGGCGATGCTCGGCCCGGTCGACCTGCCGGCCGGGTTCGCGACCCGCTACCAGCCGGCGGTGGCGCCGCTCGAGGTCGGCGGAGACTGGTACGACGTGGTGCAGCTTCCCAGCGACCTCGTCGGCGTGGTGGTGGGCGACGTGGTGGGGCGGGGCCTGCCCGCCGCCACCGTGATGGGTCAGCTGCGCAGCGCCTCACGCGCCCTGCTCCTGCAGGCCAAGAGCCCCGCCGAGGTGCTCAGCGCGCTGGACGACTTCGCCCGCATGGTGCCCGGCGGCGCCTGCACCACCGTCTTCTGCGCCATCATCGACCGCTCGCTGGGCCTGCTCCGCTACTCGTCGGCGGGCCACCCGCCGGGCATCCTGGTGCACCCGGACGGCTCCGCCGAGCTGCTGACCCGCGCCGGTTCGGTGCCGCTGGCCAGCGTCGCGGTGCCCGGCCGGCCGGAGGCCGGGGCGCGACTGCGGCCCGGGTCGACGCTGCTGCTCTACACCGACGGGCTCATCGAGCGCCGCCGGGAACTGATCGACGCCGGCATCTCCCGGGCCGTCGCCGCGCTCACCCAGGGCCGCGAGCTGCCCGAGGGGGCACTGGCCGACCGGATGGTCCGGGACCTGCTGCCCGACACCCGCAACGACGACGTGGCGGTGCTGGTCTACCGGCACCGCGAGCCGGCGGCCTTCGACGCGACGCTGACTGCCGACCCGGGGCAGCTCGCGCCGACCCGCGAGGCGCTGCGGGAGTGGCTCACCGGCCTCGGCATCGGCGAGGCCGACGTCGACGCGGCGCTGATCGCGGCCGGCGAGGCGTGCGCCAACGCGATCGAGCACGGCTACCGGTTCGCCCCGGACGTGTCCGTCACCGTACGGGGGCGGCTGCGCGCCGACCGGCTGGAGATGGTGGTCACCGACACCGGCGGCTGGCGGGAGGCGACCCCCGACGACGGAGAGCGCGGCCGAGGTCAGCTGATCATGACCCGGCTGATGGACGAGGCCACCGTGGACGGCAGCGCCGACGGCACCACCGTACGCCTGGTCAAGCGCGTCTCCGGCGCGTGACCGCCGGCCCGGCCTGCTGGCCGGTTCCGGCTGAAGCTGCACGCGTTCGACGAGGCCGCCCTGGGGCGGCTCACCGACGCCCTCGGCCTGGCCGCCGAGGTGCACCGTGACGACCGGCGGGTACGCGAGCCCTACCTGAACCACCTGCTGCAGGTGGCGATCCGATTGATCGAGATGCGTAGCGCGCAGACCTCCGGCCTTAGCCATGGGGATAGTGCGTCGACCGCAGGCGGACAGTATATAGCGGTGGGCTGTATGCTGTCGGGGTGTCCGTCACGCTGCGGTCGAACAGCAACGTCGTCTTCCAGTGCGCCTTCCATGTGGTGTGGTGCTCGAAGTATCGGCGCGGGGTGCTCGACGGCCAGATCGAGAAACGCCTCAAGCAGCTCATCCGGGAGGTTGTTGAGGAGAAAGGGGCGTGGCTGGCGGCCCTGGAGGTCATGCCGGACCATGTCCATCTGCTGGTGGAGGTGGACCCGCAGTATGGCGTTCATAAGCTTGTCAAGGCGATCAAGGCAAGGACCTCGCGGGTGCTGCGGGAGGAGTTTGCGTCGCTGCGTTCGCGGCTGCCGACTTTGTGGACCAACTCGTACTTCGTGGCGACCACGGGCGGCGACCCGCTGGCGGCCGTGCAGCGGTATGTCGAGCAGCAGAAGGGCCGCTGAGTGCTGACCGGCCGCCGTTACCTGCTCGCGTTCACCGCCGAGCAGGTCGCCTACGCCGAGCGGGTGGGAGCGGCGTGTCGGGCGGTGTGGAACACCGCGTTGGAGCAGCGCCGTGAGTACCGTCGTCGTGGCGGATTCATCGGCTACGTCGAGCAGGCTCGGCAAATGGCCGAGGCCAAGAAGGACCCGCACTGCGCGTGGTTGGCCGATGCTCCGTCCCACACGTTGCAGCAGACGTTGCGGGACCTGGAACGGGCCTGCAAGACGCACGGCACGTGGAAGGTGCGGTGGCGGTCCAAGTCGCGTACCGCGCCGTCGTTCCGGTTTCCCGACCCGAACCACATCACTGTGCGCCGGCTCAACAGGCGGTGGGGTGAGGTGCGCCTGCCGAA
Source organism: Micromonospora sp. SD12 (assembly GCF_052068495.1). Taxonomy (NCBI): domain Bacteria; kingdom Bacillati; phylum Actinomycetota; class Actinomycetes; order Micromonosporales; family Micromonosporaceae; genus Micromonospora; species Micromonospora sp. SD12. Next base: position 218,019 of record NZ_JBQHDF010000009.1, read on the forward strand.
GTTCGGTCCAGTGCGGTTCCGCTGGACCCGGCCGCTCGGCGGCACCATCCGTAACGCTACGGTCAGCCGGTCCGGTGCGGGCTGGCACATTTCGTTCTGCGTCGAGGACAGCGTGAGCGAGGCGGCGCCGAACGGTATGCCGCCGGTCGGAGTCGATCGGGGTGTGGCCGTGGCGGTCGCCACCTCCGACGACGAAGTGTGGAACCAGGAATTCGTCACGCCGGGCGAGGCGGTGAGGCTCAAGCGGTTGCAGCGACAGTTGTCCCGGTCGTTGCGCGTGCACGGCCGTAACCGCCGGTCGGGCCGCCGCGACGCGGCGCGTGCAGCACTTGCCCGTCTCCACGCCCGTATCCATGACCGGCGTGCGGACTTCGCCGCGCGCACCGCCGTGCGGCTTGTCCGTACCCACGGCACGGTCGTCGTGGAGGACCTGCGGATCAGGAACATGACCGCCAGCGTCAAGGGCACCATCGAGGAACCCGGCCGCAACGTTCGGCAGAAGGCTGGCCTCAATCGGGCCATCCTCGCCAAGGGCTGGGGCGGGTTTCTGCTCAGGCTGGAGCACACCGCCCGGTACCACGGGGCGCAGATTGTCAAGGTCAACCCCGCGTACACGTCGCAGGCCTGTCACGCCTGCAAGCATGTCGCCCGGGAGTCCCGCGAGAGCCAAGCGGTCTTCCGGTGCGTCGCCTGCGGGCACCAGGACAACGCCGACGTGAACGCGGCCAAGAACATTCTCGCCGCCGGGCTGGCGGTGACAGGGCGTGGAGACCTCGCCATTGGGCGGTCTGCGAAGCGTCAACCGCCCGAACGGCCAGCGGCGTGAACACACCCTAGCCACGGGAATCCCCCGGCTTCAGCCGAGGGGAGGAGGTCAAGCACCACTACCAGGTCCGACGACGTCGACGTGATCGCCGCCGGCCTGTTGCACGACGCCGTGGAGGACCACCCCGACGAGCTGGCAGGCGAGCACGCCGGCGAGGACGCCACCGCCGCCGCCCTGGCCGTGCTCGCGCAGCGGTTCGGCCCGCGGGTGGCCCGCCTGGTCGGCGCGGTCACCAATCCGGCGTACGACCCGGGCCGGGACAAGCACGTCCAGTACCGGGAGCACGTGGCGGCCAGCCTCGACCGGGAGCCATGGGCGCGGGTCATCAAGATCTCCGACTTCACGGACAACGGGGTGGGTGTCATCCACACCGTCGGGCCGAAGGTGACCTCGTCGGCGCGCAAGTACCGCCCGCTCGTACCGGTCTACCGGGACCTCGTCACCAGGGCGGACACTCCCCTGTCGGCGCCGAGGAGCACATCATCGGCCAGCTCGACCTGGCCGAGGAACGCTTCAGCGCCTCCTCGACGAACCACCCCACCCGAACTGACCGCGTCAGCGGTACTTCGGTCCCGGTCCGGATCAGTCCGGGAGGTGCACGGTCCGGGTGGGTTCGGCGAGCACCGCGCGCGCCGCCGGCAGGTCGGCCAGCCGCGCGGCCAGGGTCGCCACCGCCAGCCGTTCGGGCAGCGCGGCGCTGAACTTGAGCCCGGCGAGGGCCTTCTCGGTGACGTCCGGAAGGCAGAGCCGCTCGGCGGCGTCGGCCATGGCCGACCGGCGACACGGAGCTCGAGCGAGGCTGGGAGGTGGTCAAGCGCGGTCTTCGGCGGTTGATTCCGCTGCTGCAGACGCATCTCGGTCTGACCAGATCCGACCCGCTGCCCTCCATGATCGTGTTGATCCCGTTGGTGGTGCTTCTCGGCGAGCGCACGGACGACACGGTCGACAAGGAAACGTCCAACGGCATCGTCTACTGGCTTCTGCTCGCCACCATCCGGACCAGCTACAGCGGCTCCACCGACACCAGGCTGAGCCAGGACATCCGTGCCGCTCGGCAGGCAGATCCCGTCCGCGCGCTGCTGGAAGGCCTCAACGTCGAGAACTCCCGCGCCGAGGTCACCGAGCGGGCGTTGCGGGGCCGGACGAAGGAGAGTCCCTACTTCTTCCTCAGCCTGCTCGTGGCCATGGCCCGGGACGCACGCGACTGGTGGTACGACGCCGACATCCTTCCCGGCACGAAGGACGCGCCCAAGCTCGAGCACCACCACGTTCACCCGCCGTCGACCCTCGACGACCCACGGTTCGACAAGGGCATGGTCAACGATCTCGCCAACCTGGTGTTCATCTCCGCCCAGGCCAACAAGAAGATCAACGGTCGGAGCCCGGCTGAGTACTTCCCCGAGCTGAACGAGGACGACCTGCGGGCACACCTCGTGCCGCTCGACGAGTCGCTACGGGACGCGAACGGCTACCAGCGGTTCCCGAACACGCGTCGGTCTCTCCTGGCAGAGGCGATGAACGCGCTCCTGGACCGCTTCCGGCCGTCCTTCCTGGACGAGGTGCCCATCGAGAACGCCGACCCGAGTGCCGGTCTCTCGCTCGATCTGGCGCTCTACGGCAGCGTCCGCGACGGTGGCCGAATCGTCTTCACGGCGTCCGGTGACGGCATCTCCTGGGCTGGCTGGGCCAGCATGGCCGAGTTGGACAACGCGATCGAGTCCGCGCGCATCGCGGGCATCGACAGCGACGTGACGATCGGGGGCGAGTCCGTCCCAGTCGAGATGATCGAGGATTCGTTGCAGGTGCACATCGGCCCGTTCCTCGTCACGGGCACGCCGGAGGAGTGGCGGACGGTCTTCGACCGGGAGCTCGACACGTCCCAGCCACTTTCCGCGTTGCCCCGGGTCGAAGCGAAGCAGTGGGACGGAGAGCCCATCAAGTTCCCCATCACCAGCACGGACTGACCGGCACATCCACTCTGAGAAGGAGGCCTCATGACGACAGCATGGATCGTGCGGGCCGGCCGTGACGACAGCTACGACGAACTAGCCCTCGACAAGAGTCTCATCGCGGTCGGCTGGTCGGCTGCGGGAGATCTCACGGAAACCGCGTCCGCCACGGAGATCCGCGAGCGTGTCCGGGCCGCCTACCCGGATGTCGAGCGGCGCACGGTGGAGAACTACGCCATCCAACTGGTCGCGTTTCGAACGAAGATGTCCGAGGGTGACATCGTGCTCTTCCTCCGACGGGCCAGCCCCGACGTCGCTGTCGGCCGGGTGACCGGGCCCTACGAGTACCGGACCGACCTTCCCTCGGGAATCCGCCACGCGCGGGCCGTGCGGTGGTCCCGCACCGACATTCCTCGGGCGTCGGTGGAACGGGAAGTGCTCGCTCTACCGTCGCTGACCACCGTCTACCGGATCAACCAGGCCGACAGCGTCGCTCGACTCGATCGGCTTCTGGGGTTCGACGCACCGGCGACGGTGCTCGCCGACGAGCCTGTCACCGCCGCCCCACTCGGCCACGATGACGACTCCGCGCCGTTCAAGAACCTGCGGCGGAACCTGGACTACGCACGTAGCCTCGCCACCGCAGGCCAGCACCTGGACCAGCTCAAGGTGGGGGCGTTCGAGGTCTCTGACGTGTTCCGGGCAGCCTGGGTGCAGAGCGTCGCCGCACTGGACCACTGGGTCCGACAGGAGATCCGGGCACGGATGTTGGAGCTGGTCGCGCAGCCCACGGCCCAGAAGCCCAGAGCGTTCTTGGCCTTTCAAATCTCGCTCGGCCTGGTCGAGCAGGTCCAGCTCGGCACGAAGACGCTCGTGGAAGCCCTCGACCAGCAGTTGCGCGATCAGGGCCACCTCGTCTACCAGAACCCGGACAAGATCCGCGAAGGCTTCGGTCTCGTCCACGATGTCAAGGGCTTCTGGGACCGGGTGGCGCGGGTGCTCACCGAGCAGAGCGGTGACGGCGTCACCTGCACCGGCAAGGACGTGCAGGAGCAGCTCCGGCAGATCGTGCAACGCCGCCACAAGATCGCCCACGAGTACGACGAGGATCCTGAGGGTCCCAATCAGAAGCGCCCGATCGACGGGGCCGGCGCCACGCAGACGATCGACTACATCGAGCAGGTCGCCGCCGCGATCCTCGAGGTCCTCAACACCCCCGAGCCCGCCGCTGGGTGAGGCGCACCGTCGTCATGCGCTGCCGGGGTCTGCCGGCCTTCGCCACGCCGCTCCGCACGCCTCGGGCTGTGGTCAGTCCTCGCCGTCGAGAAGCGGGCGAAGCTGATCGAGCAGGTGTGCCCGGCTGACGTTGCGCGGCAGGTCGATCTTCAGGTCGATGTCCGGCCCTTTGACTGTCAGGACGACTGAGGGCCGAGGATCCCGCAATCGCCAGTTGCGGATCGCGGCGGCCAGGGCTCCCAACTGCGGCTGAAGCGCCGCGAGGGTGGCGAGGTTCGCCAGTACGGCGACGCCCTCGATGGCGAGGGTCACCGCCGACACGTCCCGGACGCCCTCGTAGGGCAGGTCGAGTTCGTCGATGACCTCGGCCGGCAACAGCAGTTTGATGCTCGTCACTTCTCACCTCTCACCAGGCTGGCGATCTGCTCACGGATTGGCTCCTCCAGGTCATGCAGCGACGTCGACGCCGAGTTCCCGCAGAAGAAGCCCTGCACATGGTGGATTCCCAGGTCGTAGATCTGCTTGAGGCTGATCGGCGCCGCGTCGTCGTAGCCCTCGACGATGACAGGCCGTGGGGTGTGCGCGTGCCCGAGGTCGGTAGCGTGCCGGGCCACCCGCGCCACCAGCGCGAGTTCCTCCATGGCCAGGGGGTGGTGGAGCACCGCGCGGTCGACTTTGATCTGGGTCAGCGGCAGCTCCGCCATCCGGGCCAGCGAGGCGTACCCGACGCCGAAGTCGTCGACGGCGAAGGTGATCCGGAGGTCCCGCGCCAGGGTGGTCAGCCGACGGTGGAAGTAGGCAAGCGGTTCCTGCAGCCACCGCTCACCCGGCCCGGGCTCGATGGCATCCTGTTCGGAAATCTCCAGCGTGAGGGTCCGCGGGTTCATGTCGGCCTCGATGAGGGCCTTGCTCACCTGGGCCAGGTATGCGTCGCTGAGCAGCGAGCGGACGGCGACGTTGACCGATAACGGCTTCGTGCCCTGGTACGAGGCGGCGGCGTCCGCGGCGTCGTAGGAGTGGATCGCCTTGGTGAGCAGAAGGGCGTCCCGTTCGATGATGAAGCGGTCGCCCCAGGCGTACGCCATCTGCAGGGCGCTGAGCGGAGCGCGGGTCTCGTGGTCTCCGCGGCGCGCAAGTGCCTCGAAGCTCTGGATGCTCACGCCCGTCCGCCGCAGGGCCAGCTCGACGACGGGCTGGAACACCATGAACATGGAGCCGACCAGCTTCTGGTAGAGGCTGAAGGCGTACTCGTAGAGGTTCAGCGGCAGCCGGCCGAAGGCGGTCCGTAGCGCGGTCATCACCCGCATCTCGGCGTGGAGCGGGTCGCCCAGGAAGTTGGCGTCGCACATCGCCCGCAGCATCACGGCGAGCGGCTCCCCCATGTCGAGCAGCGCAGGAGCTGGATCGACCACGGTCAACGCCAGGACCTTGTCGTCCTCGTGGAGGAGCGGGACGCAGAGAATCCGACGACCCGCGTCGTTCGAGACGATGTGGCCGGGCATCCCAGTCCGATACTTGATGGCATCGGCGGAGCTGAGCTCCAACAACGGCCGCAGCTCCTCCTTGTCAAAGCGCGGAGTCGCGTTGACCACACGAATGGCGGTGCCGGAGAACTCCACCACCGCTACCGACTCGGCCCCCAGGGCGTACCGCATGATCTCCACCCGGTCGGCGTATCCGGTCTGCTGCGGCGACTGCACCGGGCGGGTCTCCGACCGGAACACCCGGCCGAGAAGCTGCAGGATGGAGCTGGACTGGTCTTCGAGCGGGCTCTTGCAGGGCCGCGTGGTGCCCGGGTTGGCCGGTGAACTGAGCGACTGGCGGTCGTGTCGGGATACCGGCGGCTGCGCCAGCACGGTGGTCGGACCCCACATTTGCACGAGCTGGACCGGCGGCGGTTCGATCCCCTGCTCGGCCACGAATGTCGCCATCTGCCCGAACGACACGCGCCCGCCGTCGTCAGCGGCCTCACCGCGCAGCGCGCGCAGCAGATGGTGGGTCAGGACCCCGTGGCCGTACTCCTCGCTCTCCCTGGCGGCGGAGCCGCTCCGGCAGGCGAGCAGGGCGCTGTGCCGGTCGATCTGGGTGCGGTAGGTCTGCATCGCCTCCGCGTGGCGAAGGTCTGCGTCGAGGTAGACCCCCGCCTGGCAGCAGTCGAGAATGAGGAAGGACGCGCCGGCGAAGGTCTCGAAGACGTCCCGTTTGAGGTAGGTCATCCGCAGGCCGTTGTCCGGCTCGCGTCGGAGGCCGTCCGGGTCGAGGTCCGCCGTGACGAGGTATGCGTCGAGCTGGTTGCTCCACTCGGGCACCAGTGCGTGACCGGCGAAGTACACCAGCAGCACGTCGGAGGGACCCGAGTCCAGCGCCAGTTCGCGAAGCTTGGTCTTGATGCCGTGCCAGTCGGCGTCTGCGCCGATGTACATGGTGACGTCGCCGTCGTCGAAGGTCCCGATCGTCTCGTCGAGCAGCATGCCCCGGATCGCCTGGGCGTCGGCCTCCGCGTAGCGCAGCGCCGGCAGGTGTACGTCGCGCCCGCCCTGGTTCACCCCGATCAGGACCGCCCGCCGTCTGCTCGGTGCCATCCGTAACCCCCATACGATGATCCGTCCGCGCTTACGTCGCGAAATCAGAGCAGCGCTCACAGTGACACTATCGACTCTCCCAGGGATGTTGATCTGACCGCCGAGTCAGATACCCGTCGTTGTCGATCAGCCGTCGTCGTGCCTCGACACGGCAGGATGAGTCAATGCGAGCTTGGGGGGCCGGAGTTCGGACCCAGTGCAGCGCTCGACCGGCGATCAGCCGTTCAGGTGCTCTCCCTGTCGGAGGTGCCGGCACGGGCCCGCGCCGTAGGCGTGACTACGTCGACCGGCCGTTCGGGTAGACGATGCGGAACCCGAGGTGCTGCGCCAACGGCGCCCATCGCGGTGACTTTACGAGCCGTTCGACGCTGTCAATCCTGACGCCGTTGACCATGTTGTTCAGGACGACCGTTTCGAACGCCGCAGACTCGATCCAGTCGATGTCCTTCGTAAACCCGCACAGCATCGCCGCTTTGGTCTCTCGCAGGAACTCGCCGAGGGTCGTAGCGGAGGCCCGCAGTGCCGAGCAGCTTCCGAAGTAGAGGCGCTTGCCATCACACTGGCCCGACACCCAGCTGGCGATCTCCGACAGCCCGACGGTGTGTGAGTCGGAGAGCTGCAAACGGGTTGGCGCCCCGTGCAGCGCGAAGAAACCTACCCGGTAGGCGGAGTACTTGCGAGACAGCCACCGCTCCAGGTAGTAGCGGAGCTCCTGGGGGGTGGCGGTGTCGCGGTGAATAAACCGGATGCTGCCCAGCCGGTCGAGCAATTCGAGGGTCGGCAGCACCGAGCCTCGCTCCGCGAGGTCGTCGGCCCATTGGCCCTCAAAGCAGAAGACACCACCCGGCTTCGCCACGTCTTCTCCCCTCGTTGGTACCAGGTGCTGACCTTAGCGAAGCCGATCAGCTTTCGTGTACCGCTGACGGTCACGGTTCGGACGCCGGCGGCGGCACTGGTCGAACCAATCGGACGAAGCCTGCAGGCGCTGCTTTCAATACGCTCCATCTTCATCCGCGCGTGCAGAGCAGCGATCTCGACACAGTTTGATGGAGACCACGTGTCCAAGTACGACGCTCTGCGAGATCACCTTCGGCGGCGGACAAGCGAGGTACGGTACCCGCTCGACGAAGTTTCAGAACTGGTGCCGGGTGGGCTACCCCAATCGGCCTACCGGTACGAGGCGTGGTGGGCCAACGGCGACCAGACACATCCGCACAGCCGGGCCTGGGGAGACGCCGGCTTCACCGCTCATCCCGACCTCACCCGCCGAGCAGTGAGATTCGTGCCGAAGCCGAGGGCGTCGCGGTGACAAGCGAGCCAGCGTGTGCGCCGTTTGCGGGAGAACCTCCCTCGCGTGAGACGTACATCCTCAACCACGGGTTCCAGTTCAATCCTGAGGCCTGGCGGCGACGGTTGCCGGACTCGATCGACCTGCCGGCCTGGTTAGAGGACCGCCCTCGGCTCGGCCGCTGGCCACGCATCACACGCGGGGACCTGCTGCAGGCGGGCACCGCCGCACACACCGGCCGCGCGGCCATCGACATTCTGATCGGGGCGTACGTATGGGGTAGCGGGCTGCCCGGCGGGCGAGGGCCGGCCCGCCTGCGCAAAGTGTTCGATCTCAACAACGGTGACACGGAGCGGTGAGTTCCCCCCGCTTTGATGGAGCGGTGGTTACCTGCTCCGGCTGGTGCCGGGATGGCGATAGGTGGCTCAGCTGGTTGCGTCTGGCGGCTGTGCCAGGCGGTCTCGTACTCGTTCGGGCTGAGGTAG